>NZ_CDBY01000045.1:0-200 GCF_000820125.1 Aeromonas simiae
AGGGCGCGGGCCAGCGCCACTCGCTGCTGCTGGCCACCCGAGATCTGGCTCGGGTACTTGTGGGACTCCCGGCTCAAGCCCACCAGACTCAACCACTCGGCGACCCGCAGGGCGACCTCCTCGCGCGGCAAGCCCTGGTTCTCGAGGCCAAAGGCGATATTCTGGGCCACCGTCAGGTTGGGGAACAGGGCGTAAGACTG
>NZ_CDBY01000045.1:537-1097 GCF_000820125.1 Aeromonas simiae
CGCAGCAAGGTGGTCTTGCCACAGCCGGAGGGGCCGAGAAAGCAGATGAACTCCCCTTTCTCGATGGAAAGCGAGATGCTCCGCAAGGCCTGGAAGGCGCCGAAGTGCTTGTCGAGATGCTCGATATGCAGATAGGAGTGGGTCATGATGTGGACTCGCAATGCTTTTGGTATATACCAGTTTGCATTGGCCGTGTGACATCGGCATGACAGGCGGGAATAAAAAAGGCCGGACAGGCCGGCCTTTTCGTCACTGCTTGGCTTCTGACTTACCGTCGAAGCGCTGGGTCCACTCCTGGAGGATGGTGTCGCGTTCACTGGCGGCCCAGGCAAAGTCATTGTCGATCATCTGCCCCTGGATATCGGCCGGATAGTCGGCGCGTGCGATGGCGGCCTGCGGCACGGCCACCACGGCAAACGACTTGGCATAGAGGCGGTTGGCCTGCTCCGAGATGATGAAATCAAGCAGCTTGCGCGCCGCCTCCGGCTGCTTGCTGGCGCTCATGAGGGCGGCCGCCTCCATGTCCCACCCCGAGCCTTCACTTGGGAAGATGACATCGA
>NZ_CDBY01000046.1 GCF_000820125.1 Aeromonas simiae
TAGTTCAGTCGGTAGAACGGCGGACTGTTAATCCGTATGTCACTGGTTCGAGTCCAGTCGGGGGAGCCAACAGAACTCACCATCCAGGTGCAACTTCTCCACAGCCTGCACCACAAATCCGCAAAGTAATACACATCCGGGATCTTCTTATCCCCTGGCCGATCTTATCTAAGATCCGGCCCTTCAGCATTTTGTTCTGTCAAACTTAACTCATTGTTTTTAAATGTAAGTTTTTTCATGCGCTATTTTTTCTACAGCGCGTCAAAGCCAGTGTTCATGCGGCCTACAGCCATTTCTTCAATTTTAATAAACAGGGTTATCCACAGATTCTGTGGGTAACTAGCGCCAGCCCAAGCCCCACTTGGGTTACCGTCTCTTCCCCCCAAAAATCGTCGATGGGGATCTCAAAAACGATTTTCTGCTGAGTCCAGCAAAGCGTGACCCAGAGCACGGACGCCCACGTCCCGCCAGTGCGCTGCTCCACCGGGGGAACACGCCCCCTCCTCTCTCCCTTCTCCCTGGCACGACCAGTTTTTTTTTCTGTGAAAACGCTACCTAAACATCGCCCGCAGCAGAAAATAAAGGTCGGCGTCTCCGCCGCTGGATCGGGTGACTCCGTCTATCTGAACCCTGCTCGACAGAGGAAATCACTGCCCCCTCTGCGCTTTCCATGAAAAAGGCCACCCGAAGGTGGCCTTTTGCTGCACAGAAATGAAACTCAGCGATTGCCGCTGCGCGTGGCAGGCTTGTGGCGCCCACCGGCAGCCCCCTGACCGCTGCGCTGACCCGCCGGTTTGCCCTGGCGGTTACCCCCATTGTTGCCACGCGGGGCGCCAGCCCCTTCACGGCGCGGCTGGCCTTCACCACGGGGAGCCTGCGGACGGCGCGGTGCCTGGCGCTGCTCGCCCGGCTCACGGGGCTCCTTGCGCGGCGGCTGGCCAATCCCCTTGGCGATGGCCTCCTGGGTCTCGCGGGAGGGCTCAAAGCCGGCAACCGGCTGCTTGTCGATGGTCTGCTTGATGAGGCGCTCGATCCCCTTGATGAGCTTGCCTTCATCGGCACTCACCAGTGAGATGGCGTGACCGGCAGAGCCGGCACGGCCGGTACGACCGATGCGATGCACATAGTCCTCGGCCACGTTCGGCAGCTCGAAGTTGACCACCTGCGGCAGCTTGTCGATATCGAGACCGCGGGCGGCGATGTCGGTCGCCACCAGCACGCGCAGGGAGCCATCCTTAAAACCGGCCAGGGCGCGGGTACGGGCCCCTTGACTCTTGTTGCCGTGAATGGCGGCGGCGGTGACGCCCTCTTTTTCCAGCTTCTCGGCCACCCGGTTGGCAATGTGCTTGGTACGGGTGAAGACCAATACCTGCTGCCAGTCGTTGCTCTTCACCAGATGGGTCAGCAGCGGGATCTTGTTGGCCTTGTCGACCGGATGCACCAGCTGCTCGATGCGCTCGGCGGTACTGTTGCGCGGGGCGACCTCGACCACGGCCGGATCGTTGAGCAGGCCGGTGGCCAGCTCGCGGATCTCGTCGGCAAAGGTGGCGGAGAAGAGCAGGTTCTGACGCTTTTTCGGCAGCAGGGCCAGGATCTTGCGGATGTCGCGGATAAAGCCCATGTCGAGCATGCGATCCGCTTCGTCGAGCACCAGGATCTCCAGCTCGTCGAAACGCACCGCCTTCTGGTTATAGAGATCGAGCAGGCGACCCGGGCAGGCCACCAGCACGTCCAGACCACGGCGCATGGCCATCATCTGCGGGTTGATGCTGACCCCACCGAACACCACGTGGCTGCGCACCGGCAGGTGCTTGCCATACTCGCGTACGCTCTCGCCCACCTGGGCGGCCAGCTCACGGGTCGGGGCCAGCACCAAGGCGCGCACCTGGTTCGGAGAGACGCGGCGCTGGCTCTCGGTCAGACGCTGCAACATCGGCAGGGTAAAGCCGGCGGTCTTGCCGGTACCGGTCTGAGCGGCCGCCATCAGATCGCGCCCTTCGAGCACGACCGGGATGGCCTTCTGCTGGATCGGGGACGGAGTGGTATAGCCTTGCTCGGCCACGGCACGCAGCAGCGGGGCGCTCAGGCCCAGTGATTCAAATTGCATGAAGTTCCTTGATGGAAGATGACGCGGCGACGGTGCGGCTACTCTGCTAGGCTCGACCGGCCGGATCAGGGGAATATCGGGTTGCCACCGGGGATGCAGAGCGGACGGGGCAAGCGGGTGCGCGCAGTGTAACGGCTTTGTGGTCGTTAGACGAGAAAAATGTGAGTGAGATCGCAGACGGGCCCGCAGGCCCGTCTGTTGTCTCTTAACGCAGTTGCGGCGTATCGGTATGCACGCCCAGGTTCTGAGCCCGGTGGCGCAGCAGGTGATCCATCAGCACCAGCGCCAGCATCGCCTCGGCGATGGGCACGGCGCGGATACCGACGCACGGATCGTGACGACCACGGGTGATCATCTCGGTCGCCTCACCATGGGTGGTGATGGTCTTGCCCGGCACCGTGATGCTGGAGGTGGGCTTGAGCGCCATGCTCACCACAATATCCTGCCCGGAAGAGATGCCGCCCAGGATGCCGCCGGCGTGGTTGCTGGCAAAACCGTCCGGGTTCATCTCGTCACGGTGCTGGGAGCCCTTCTGCTCGACCACGGCAAAGCCGTCACCGATCTCGACCCCCTTGACCGCGTTGATCCCCATCATGGCGTGGGCAATGTCCGCATCGAGGCGGTCAAACACCGGCTCGCCGAGCCCCACCGGCACATTGCGGGCCACCACCTGCACCTTGGCGCCGATGCTGTCCCCCTCTTTTTTCAGCGCCCGCATGAACTCATCGAGCGCCTCCAGCTTGCCCGCATCCGGAAAGAAGAAGGGGTTTTGCTCAATTTGCTCGGCATCGAACGCCTCGGCCTTGATCGGGCCAAGTTGGGAGAGAAACCCCACGATCTCGA
Organism: Aeromonas simiae; assembly: GCF_000820125.1. Lineage (GTDB taxonomy): Bacteria > Pseudomonadota > Gammaproteobacteria > Enterobacterales > Aeromonadaceae > Aeromonas > Aeromonas simiae. Next base: position 2,951 of record NZ_CDBY01000046.1, read on the forward strand.
TGCCGTGCACCTTCCGAAGGTACTGCTTGGCGATGGCGCCGGCCGCCACCCGCATCGCGGTCTCACGAGCCGAGGAGCGACCGCCGCCGCGATAGTCGCGCAGGCCGTACTTCTGGTGATAGGTGTAATCGGCGTGCCCCGGACGGAACAAATCCTTGATGTCGGAGTAGTCCTTGGAGCGCTGATCGGTGTTCTCGATCAGCAGGCCGATCGAGGTGCCGGTGGTTTTTCCCTCGAACACCCCGGAGAGGATCTTCACCTCGTCCGGCTCGCGGCGCTGGGTGGTGTAGCGCGAGGTACCGGGCTTGCGCCGGTCGAGATCGCGCTGCAAATCCGCTTCGCATAGCTCAAGCCCCGGCGGGCAGCCATCGACCACGGCGCCGAGCGCCAGGCCGTGGCTCTCGCCGAAAGTGGTCACGCGAAAGAGTTGGCCAAAACTGTTCCCTGCCATGAGTGCTCCTGCTCTTAATTCTTGTAGATGGCGAAATAATCCTGATACTTGACCAGCTCGTCGCGGGTCATGACGAAGACGCCGTGGCCGCCGTTCTCAAACTCGATCCAGGTGAAGGGGATCTCGGGGAACTCGGCCTCCAGATGCACCATGCTGTTGCCCACCTCGACCACCAGCACCCCCTCCTCTTTGAGGAAATCGGCGGCATGGGCCAGCATCCGCTTGGTGAGTTTCAGGCCATCAGAGCCCGAGGCCAGCGCCAGCTCCGGCTCGTGGCGGAACTCGTCGGGCAAGTCCGACATGTCCTCGGCGTCCACATAGGGGGGGTTGGAGACGATGAGATCGTACTTATCCCCGGCCGGCAGATCGCGAAACAGATCGGAGCGGATGGGGATCACCTGCTGCTCGAGGCCGTGATCGGCGATGTTGCGCTCGGCCACGTTGAGGGCATCGACGCTGATGTCGATGGCGTCCACCTCGGCGTGTGGGAATTCGTGAGCCATGACGATGGCGATGCAGCCCGAGCCGGTGCACAAGTCCATGATCCGGGTCGGCTCATGCTTGAGGAAGGGGGCGAAGCGCTGGGCGATCAGCTCGGCGATCGGCGAGCGCGGAATGAGCACCCGTTCGTCCACATAGAACTCCCACCCGGCGTACCACGCCTTGTTGGTGAGATAGGGCGCGGGAACGCGCTCCTGTACCCGACGAATGATAAGTTCAGCCACCTTGTGGCGCTCACTCGGGGTCAGCCTGGCGTAGCGGATCTCGGGATCGACGTCCGGCGGCAGGTGCAGGGCGGGCAGCACCAGTTGCACGGCCTCATCCCAGGCGTTGTCGGTACCGTGACCATAAAAGATGCCGGCATCATTGAAGCGGCTCATGGCCCAGCGCAACATGTCCTGGATGGTGTGCATCTCGGCAACCACCTCGTCGATAAATATCTTGTCCAAAACCACCTCCAAGTCGAGTAATATCCGGCCCAGATTTTCCAACCCAAGAGCCTAAAGACGAGCACCCGATGAAAAAGACGCCCCATGTGACTGACGAAGAACGCCAGCTGTTTCGCGAAGCGGTCAAGGGTACCCGTCAAATCAGGCAAGATACCATAAGTGCCGAGTTCAGACCGGTCAAGCAGAAACGCCAGCTGCGTCTTGAGCGCGAAAACCTTGGGCTTGAGCACCATTTCAGCGATGAGTTTCACCCCCATCTCGACAGCGAGGGGCCGATGCGCTACGTGCGTGCGGATGTCTCCAAGTTCGAGCTAAAAAAGCTGCGCCGCGGCGACTACCCGCCCGAGATCCTGCTCGACGTGCACGGCCTCAGCCAGTTGCAGGCCAAAGCCGAGCTCGCCGCGTTGCTGTCAGCCTGCGAGCGGCAACACCTGCACGTGGCCTGCGTGATGCACGGCATCGGCAAGCACATCCTCAAGGAGCGGGTTCCCGCTTGGCTGGCCCAGCACCCCAGGGTGCGCGCCTTTCACCAGGCCCCCCGCGAATGGGGCGGCGACAGCGCCCTGCTGGTGCTGCTCGATATCGAGGAGTGATTCACTCCTGCATCATGCGCAGCCAAAAGCCGGCCTGGCAGAGATTGCTAAACACCTTGCTGGCCGGTGTGACGCTCACCCCCTGCGGCGTGTCGACCACGGCGTAGCGGATCCAGCACTCGCCGCAGACGCCCTCCTGCGCGGCCCCCAGGTCGTCTAGCTCCAGCTCGTAGCGCAGCACCACGCCGTCCTCGAAGCGGTAATCCACCTGCTCAGAGAAGGTCTCCACCCCCGCCTCCTCTGTGCGCTGCGCGTGACGCTGGGTGATGACAAAGGGCAAGGCGCTGCGACCGTGCAGGGCAGCGACATAACGATGAAGGGGGATGGGCATGGGGCGCACTCCGGGGATGGACGTGCGCCACTTTATCGCGGGAGGAAAAAGCGGGCTAGATCTTGCGACCCGCCACCGGCTCGTCGATATCGGCCATGTTGACCAGATTCCACGGCAGGGCGCTGTGGCGAAACAAGCGCTGCTGCTTGTCCGGGTAGTCGCACACGTCGCTTCCCAGGCGAGCCCCGATCACCAGGCAGCGCAGCACCCCCTCCCCGCAATTGCGCAGGTTGTGGCCAAGCCCCCCGGCGCGATAGCCGATGAAGTCCCCCGCCGACACGTGCACCGTCTCCTCCCCGATGCGCGCCTGCGCCTCCCCCTCGAGGATATACACCGCTTCATCTTCCATGTGGTGCAGGTGAAACTCCGAGCTCAGGCCGCCGGGGGGCACCTCGATGAGATGCACCCCCAAGGTGGTGAGCCCGGTCAGATCCCCAAGCGACTTGTTGACCCGGCGCGCCTCGCTGTTGAGAAAGTGGGTCTTGCGGATCCCCTCAAGCCGAGCCAGCTCGTCGGCGTGCAGTACATAGCGATCCATGGCGGTACTCCTCATCCTGATGTCCGCCCCAAGTATATGCAGCAGGAGCGGCGCCGCAGCGGCAGTTAGCCACGCACGGCGCGGATCAGAATGTTGCGCGGCGTTAAGGGGCGCGCGCAAAACTCCCCGACCTCGACCACATAGCCCGCCTCTTCGAGGCGCAGCGCCCGATCCAGCACCAGCCACAGCTCCAGCGGACGGCGAAACAGGCTCTGCACCAGCTCAAGGCGCCGAACCAATGCGGCCCGCTCGCGCCCTTTGGCAAGCCAGTACCCCTCATCAATCACCTCAGGCAGCGTCAGATCACGGCGCTCGGCCGCCCAGCGGCAAAAGGCGCTAAACCCCTCCCCGAGCAGGCTTTTTTGCACGTTGGGCACCGCCAGATAGCGATCTACGCCGCGCACGGCGCGCTGCAAACTGTCAAAGGCGAGGCGCCACACCACCTCCTGCTCGCGCAGGCGGCTCACCCGGGCGCCGGCGGTGACCGTCTCCTGTAGCGGCAGACGCAGATCCCCCTTGCCAAGGCGCAGGGCGCTCTGCTGCCCCGCCCGGCTCAGCGGCTGGTAGTGATCGCCGCGGATCAGGTGATAGCAGCAAGGCGAGAGGGTCACCCCCCGCGCCTGCCCGGCCACCACCTGCTCAATCAAGGTGGTGTGCAGATCGCCGCAGGCATGCAGGGCCAGGGCGTGCTGCTCCGCCTCGATCAGCGCCATGGCCTCGGGGCTGAAGGCATCCCCGTGCACAAAGTGCTGGCAGGCGCCGTCACGCTGGGCCAACGCTCGCCCCTCCTCGCACAGGGCCGATTGCCACTCCAGGCTGGTCACCGCCGCGCCCCGGGTCAGGGCCACCAGCCGCCCCAGGTGCCCCTTGCCGGCGCACCACTCCAGCCAGGGGCCGGTGTGCGCCGGCAGGGCGGCACTGAAGGCGAGGATCTGCGCCCATTTTCGCCCAGGGATATCCCGGGCCAGGAAGGCGCTGGCCTGCACGGGCACGCCATCGAGTGGCGCTAACTGTGCCAGGGCATACAACTCGCTCGCTCGCGGGACCCAAGGGGCGAGCCAGCGCTGGCGCGCCTTAGCATCGGCCTCCAGCGCCTGTACCTGTGCATCGCTCAAGCCGGTCAGCGCCTGGGCCAGAGCCGGATCTGCGATGGCCCCTGCCAACGCGGTGTGATGATAAGGCTGGATCTGCCAGCAGGGAGTGGTGGCGGTGAGCAGGGCGTCGAGGCGTGAGAAGCGTTCGCTGAGCACAGAGGGCATCCGGTGAAGAAGATCGCCGCCATTCTAGCGATCGGCCATCGAAATGCACGGGGCTCGGCGCAGGCCGCAGAAAAAAGCGGCGCACGGCGCCTCGTTGAGCTGGCGCAGCCCCATCATGATCCCAGCATTCGGCCCGTTAGCCGCGCGGCACAATCACTGCGCCTAGCCTTCCATCCGGAGCGCTAAAGGCCGATTTCCCTCCCCGGCCGCGGATAGTGCTACCGGCTGGCCGCTTTTTGGCGTAAGGCGCTGTCGCACCCTTCTTTGTTCACCATGAACAGGGCATACTAGCGGCCCCTTGTAACTTCTCGGTTAGTCCGGGCAATGACGATTGATTTTGTGACCCTGCTTCATCAAAGCGACTCCCTGCTGCTGTTTGTGGTGCTGGCCTTCGGCCTGCTGCTTGGCAAGGTGCGCCTCGGCAACTTCCAGATTGGCAACACCATAGGGGTGCTCTTCACCGCCCTGCTGTTTGGCCAGATGGGCTTTCAGTTCACCACCTCGACCGAGAACGTCGGCTTCATGCTGTTTATCTTCTGCGTCGGTATCGAGGCGGGGCCGCACTTTTTCAGCGTCTTCCTGCGTGACGGCATCCACTACATCACCTTGACCCTGGTGATCCTGCTCTCGGCCCTGCTGCTGACGGTAGGCTTGGCCAAGTTCTTCGATCTCGGCCCCGGCATGGCCGCCGGGATCTTGGCCGGCTCGCTCACCTCGACCCCGGCCCTGGTCGGGGCCCAGGATGCCCTGCGCAGCGGCCTGCTCAACCTGCCGCACCAGACCGACATGCAAGGGGTGCTCGACAACATGGGCATCGGCTATGCCCTCACCTATCTGGTGGGGCTGGTGGGGCTGATGGTGGTGGTGCGCTATCTGCCGGCGATGGCCCGCCTCGATCTCACCACCGAGGCGCAGAAGATCGCCCGCGAGCGCGGCCTCTCCGACACCGAGCACCGCAAGACCTATCTGCCCATCATCCGCGCCTACCGGGTCGGCCCCGAGCTGGCGGCCTGGATTGGCGGGCGCACCCTGCGCGAGACCGGCATCTATCCGCACACCGGCTGCTATGTGGAGCGGCTGCGCCGCAACGGCATCCTGGCCAGCCCCGACGGGGACGCCATCATTCAGGAGGGCGATGAAATTGCCCTGGTGGGCTACCCGGAGAGCCACGAGAAGCTCGATCTCAACTACCGCAACGGCAAAGAGGTGTTCGACCGGGATCTGCTCGACCTGCAAATCGTCACCGAGGAGATAGTGGTCAAGAACGACGCCATCGTCGGGCGCCACCTGGCCGAGCTCAACTTGACCGAGAAGGGGTGCTTTCTCAACCGCATCGTCCGCTCCCAGATTGAGATGCCCTTTGATCGCAACATCATGCTGCAAAAAGGCGACGTGCTGCAGATAAGCGGCGAGAAGCTGCGGGTCAAGCAGCTGGCCAGCAAGATCGGTTTTATCAGCATCCACAGCCAGACCACGGATCTGGTCGCCTTCACCACCTTCTTCGTGATGGGGCTGCTGATTGGCTCGGTTTCGCTGGTGTTCGGCCAGATTGAGTTCGGTCTTGGCAACGCGGTCGGCCTGCTGGTGGCCGGCATCCTGATGGGCTACCTGCGCGCCAACCACCCGACCGTGGGTTACGTGCCCCCCGGCGCGCTGCGCCTGGCCAAGGATCTGGGTCTGGCCGTCTTCATGGTCAGCACCGGCCTCAAGGCCGGCAGCGGCATCCTCACCCACTTAAGCGAGGTGGGGGGCATAGTGCTCTTCTCCGGCTTCATCGTCACCGCCCTCCCGGTGCTGGTGGGTTACCTGTTTGGGGTCTGGGTGCTGAAGATGAACCCGGCACTGCTGCTCGGCGCCATCACAGGGGCCCGCACCTGCGCCCCGGCCATGGACGTGGTCAACGAGGCGGCCAACAGCTCGATCCCGGCGCTCGGCTACGCCGGCACCTATGCGGTGGCCAACGTCATGCTCACCCTGGCGGGCTCGTTTATCATCAGTTTCTGGTTCTAGCCGGCCCCGCCCGCCGCGACGCCTCCTTCGGGAGGCGTCTTTATTTGTGCGATCCCCTTGCGGGTTTTCCTCGCCACTTCGTGGCTATACTCCCCCTTCACCCGAGACGAGGAGAGCATCATGCAAGGAACCTGTCTGTGCGGCGCTATCACGGTGACGGCGCCGGATCAAACCGAGGTGGGCGCCTGCCATTGCAGCATGTGCCGGCGCTGGGGCGGTGGCCCATTGCTGGCGCTGCACGGCGGCAGTGACGTGCACTTTACTGGCGCCACCCCGAGCGTCTATCGCTCATCCCAGTGGGCCGAGCGGGGTTTTTGCCCCCATTGCGGCAGCCACCTCTTCTATCGGTTGGTGCAAAGCGGTGAGTATGAGCTACCGGCAGGCCTGTTTCAGGACGCCCCCCTTCACCTCGCCAGCGACATTTTCATCGACGAAAAACCGGCCTACTACCGCTTTGCCGACGTGCCCAAGCAGCTCACCGGCGCCGAGGTTTTCGCCCTGTTTGCCCCCAAGCCGAACGAGTGAATACGCCAAGGGCGCCCTCAGGCGCCCTTGGTTTACGGCAGATCACTATCTTACGTGGGGTAAAGCGCCACCCGCCCAGTCAGGCGCGTCACCAACTCATAGGGAATGGTGCCAACGAACTCGGCCACCCGCTCCACCGGCAGCCCCTCCACCCACAGCACCACCTCATCCCCCACCCTGTCACGGGCATCCGGGCCGAGATCGACCGTCAACATGTCCATCGAGACCCGCCCAACGATCGGCACCTCGCGGCCATTGAGCAGCAGCGGCGTCCCCTCCGGGGCCAGCCTGGGATAACCGTCCCCATAGCCGGCCGCCACCACCCCAAGCCGGGTCGCGCGCGGGGCAATCCAGCGCCCCCCATAACCGACCGGCGCCCCGGCCGGGCACTCGCGCACCGCCATCAGCCGGCTCTTGAGGGTCATCACGGGGCGTAACCCGCGATCGGCGCCACGCTCACCGGCAAAGGGGGAGATGCCGTAGAGAGCCAGTCCGGGACGCACCCAGTCACCGCAGGCATCGGGCCAGGCCAGCAGGCCGGCCGAGTTGGCCAGCGCCTTGTCCCCCGGCAGATCACGGGTCATGGCATAGAAGCGGGTGATCTGCTCTGCCGTGGTGTCGCAGTCAAGCTCGTCGGCGCGACCAAAGTGGGTCATCTGATGCACCGGCTGGGCCACATTCGGGCAACGGGAGAGGCGCGCCATCACATCCGCCAACTGCGCCGCCCCGATCCCGAGCCGGTTCATTCCCGTGTCCAGCTTGAGCCAGACCGTGACAGGACGGGCCAGCGATGCCTGCTCCAGCGCCACCAACTGCTCCTCGCAGTGCAGCGAGGTCTGCAGATCCAATCTGGCCAGCGTCGCCAGCGCCTCGCTCCCCTGAAAGCCACCCAGGATCAGGATTGGCTTGGTCACCCCAGCCGCCCGCAGCGCCACCCCCTCCTCAATGCGTGCCACCCCGTAGCTATCCGCCTGCACCAAGGCCTCGGCCAGCGCCAGCATGCCGTGCCCATAGGCATTGGCCTTGAGCACCGCCATCAGCCGGCTCTCGCCGGCCCGCTCGCGCAGCACCCCCAGGTTGTGGTGCAGTGCTTCCATACTGATCTCTGCTCTCACTCGACGCTCCTGTCGTTCCCACTGCCACACCATCACTGGCACACCCTACCAACCATCGGCAACACCTTGGTGCTATGCACCATATAATGCCGATATCATGGTTACTGCGAGCAGTATATGACAGGATTCACAGACTTTTTACCCAATTTAACTTAGGCGCAACACCAAAAACAAAATAAAAAACCAACAGGAAACATCAATGCGGTCAGCCGATAAAAACCCCACGACATGCTCCTCATAAACCACCAATCACAGGCGCAATGACCTCCACAATATCCCACGCGAATTCGCCTCCCCCTGCCGACCCCAGTGTGACGCCCTTTTCGCCCCCCACCCGCAGATCTGCCGAGCGATCGAGCGCCCGACTCAGCCGGGGCGCCAATATGCAACAGCCCCGCAGTGCGGGGCTGTTTCTCTTCCTATGCGCCTTTAACGCTCCCAGACCACGTTGCGCTCCGCAGGCCAGTGATGACCCAGCTCGGCATAGCGCTGCTCGAGCAAGTGGCGGCGGATCTTCATGGTGGGGGTGAGCACACCGTTTTCGATGTTCCACGGCTCTTTGACCACAAACAAGCCGCGCAGCCTGGCGTGCGGCTCAAGGCGGTCGTTGACCTTCTCTCTGGCCGCCTCCAGGATGCGCTCGAGCGCGGCCCGCTCCTCCTGATAGGCCTGAGCGGTCAGTTGCACCAGCGCCAGGGGCTGCGGCATGCCATAGCCGATCACACACAGCTGCTCGATGAGCGGCTCCTGACCCAGCATCCCCTCGATGGGCACCGGCGCCACGTACTTGCCCTTGGCGGTCTTGAAGAGATCCTTCATCCGCCCCGTGATGGTGAGATACCCCTCGCTGTCGAGCTTGCCCATGTCCCCCGTATGCAGCCAGCCATCGTCATCCAGGGCGGCCCTGCTGCTCTGCTCATCCTTGTAGTAACCGAGCATCATCCCCTCGCAGCGGCAGAGGATCTCCCCCTCCTCTGAGATGCGGATGGTGACGCCGGGGCCGGCCCGCCCCACCGTGCCTATCTTGTCGGCGCGAAACGGGTAGTTGAGGGTCGAGTAGGCGTGGTTTTCGGTCATCCCCCACGCCTCGGTGATATCAAGACCGATGCTGTGGTACCACTGCAACAGGGCCGGGGCTACCGGTGCCGAGCCACAGCCGAGCACCCGCGCCTTGTCGAGCCCCAGCCCCTCGCGCAACTTGCGCTTGATAAGGCCGCTGAGCAGCGGAATTTTCAGCAGCAGCGCCAGTTTGTGCGGCGGCAGCTTCTCGTGGATCTTGCTGCGAAACATGGCCCACAGACGCGGCACCGAGATGAAAACGGTGGGGCGGCAGCGTTTGACATCTTCGATGAAGGTGTCGAGGGACTCGGGGAAGGCGATGGTCGCCCCGCTGTAGAGGCTGCCGCCGTAGACATAGACCCGCTCGGTAATGTGGGCGAGCGGCAGGTAAGAGAAGCCGCGATCGTCGGCGGTGAGCCCCACCGCCTCGACCAGCTTCTCGCAGGACCAGGCATAGCGCTCGACACTCAACATGGCCCCCTTGGGCTTGCCGGTGCTGCCCGAGGTGTAGACCAGGCTCAGCAGCGCATCGGGCTCTTGCAGCGGGCTCTCCTTGATGGGCTCGTGCGCCGCGAGCAGCTCGTTCCACTGCTGCGCCGCCGGCATGGTCGGATAGGGAAAGGCGATGCGCAGCAGATCCTCGGGCACGCCGTGTGCCTGGGCCTGCCAGTCGTCGAGTTTACCGACGAAGATGGCCTTGGCTTCGCTGTGACGCAGCACGTATTCGATGGTGTCGCTGTTGGCGGTGGGGTAGATAGGCACGCTGACATACCCCCCCATCTGCAACGCCAGATCGGCGATAAACCACTGGGCGCAGTTCTTGGAAAGCAAGGCGATGCGCTCCCCTGGCTGCAAGCCGAGCGCGCGCAAGGCCGCCACCATGCGCCGCGCCTCGTCGGCGACGCGAAACCAGCTGTAATCGTCATATTGGCGCTGGATCGTCTGGCGCAGGTAGATACGTTCAGGAGAGTGCCGCTCCCAGTGATAGAGCATCTCGAGCGGCAATTGGTGGGCAATCTTGGAGTGGGTGGCCATGGTCTAATCCCTTACACGGTTGGCACCCAAATTATTAACGATTTGTTAATTATCGGAAAAGCTCAAACTCGCTCCTGAGTTTGAAATGTGACTCACGCCTCGGCTTGCTGCTGCAACTGTTGCCACATGGCCAGCACCAATGCCTGATCTTCATCGGAGAGCTCCCCTTGCAAGATCGCCTCGTTGAGGCTTCGCATCACATAATTTTTGACATCGCGCACCAGGTTGCGCCCCTCCAGCTCGGCCCGAGCCACCGCCAGAGAGATATGGCCACGCAGGTAGCCCCCGGCAAACAGCTCGTCATCGCTTGCGCTAGCGACCTGGTGATCGATCAGTGCCAGCAGCTTTTGCTCGTATTCCTGGATCGACAACGTACTTTGAATCGACATGATGCAGCCTCACAGGCCGGGTTCGCCGGCGCTTACGTAAAATGATGATTCCTTGCCCGGACGGTTTAGCGCGGGTTGGCCACCGGGTAGATGACCTGATCCCGCCAGCCGGTGATGATGCGCCGATACCCCTCAAGGGCAAGGTCGAGCGCCTCATCCCCGGTATCGACCAACAGCGCTCGCCCCGCGAGGGCGGCCAGCTTGGCCTTGGTGGCCACCACCATGATCTGCTCAGGCCCGATGTGGCGGATCACCGCCGGGCTGAGCTGCTGATTACCCCGTCCAAACAGATGGCCCTGACCGCCGATCGGCGTGATGACCAGCCGGCAAGGCCGCCCCGCGATCCGTTCAAGGATCTCGTCGGCGCGCAGATCCTGCCCGATCAGCCGGCCGTTTTCCACCAGATCCACACCGAGCAGTGTGTTTTCGAGACCCAGTTCATCCATGCAGGCCGCCACCGTACTGCCCGAGCCCATCAGATAGAGGGTATCGGGCTCCATGCGCGAGACCACCTCGGCCGCGATATCGGGCAATACCAGCGACGCGTGCTCACGACCGGCCAGCTTGACCGCCTGCACAAAGCGCAGATCCTGGGGCACCAGCAGCTCACCATAATGGCGGGTACGCACCCGACCGGCCCGAAAGGCCGCCTCGTCGATGTCCATCACCTCCCCTTCGCACAGGGAGAGCAGCTCACCGCGGACCATGCGGGCGACCAGCCGCCCCGCCGCCTGGGGCGTCACGGCATAGACGCCGGAGTGGATCTTGCAACCGGCCGGGATGCCAAGCACATGCACGCCAGCGCCGACGGCGGCGCACAGATCGCGCGCCGTGCCGTCACCACCGGCAAACAGCAGCAGATCGACCCCCGCCGCGCACATGGCCTGCGCCGCCGCCCGGGTATCCTCAGCCGACGTCTCGCCACTGGCCGGCCGCCAGAGCACCTCACAGGCAAAGCCCAGCTCGCGCGCCAGGTGCTCTCCCATCTCACCGGCCACCGTCACCAGTTGCAGCGGCAACCCGACGAGCTCCCCCAGTGCGGCGCGGGCCCGTTCGCCGGCCAGTGGCACCGCCCCAAGCTGGCGGGCGCGCTCGGCCATGGCGTCGGTGCCCTTGAGCGCCACCGTGCCCCCCATGCCGGCGATCGGATTGATAATCAGCCCCAGACGAAACATGTCAGACTCCCTTCATGACGAGAGCGGCATTGTACCTCTTGATAGCAGTGGAACAAGGGAGGCGGCAGCGCTAGAATCGCCGCCGTTTCTCCTCTGCAAGGTATGCAACATGTTTGAATGGATCCTCGATCCCTCCGCCTGGATAGCCCTGGCGACCCTGACCCTGCTCGAAATCGTGCTCGGCATCGACAACATCATCTTCATCTCCATCCTGGTTGGCCGTCTGCCCGCCGCGCAGCGCCAACGGGCCCGTATCATCGGGCTGGGGTTGGCGATGGGCACCCGGATCCTGCTTCTGCTCTCGCTGGCCTGGGTCATGCGCCTGACCGAGCCCCTGTTCACCGTGCTCGGTGAGGAGATCTCCGGGCGTGACCTCATCTTGCTGGTGGGGGGGCTGTTTCTCATCGCCAAGAGTACCCACGAGATCCACCAGAGCATGGAAGGGGGTGAAGAGGGCGAGAGCGGTCTGGCCAAGGCCGGCGCCGGCTTTGTCTCGACCCTGATCCAGATCGCCATCCTCGATATCGTCTTTAGCCTCGACTCGGTGATCACCGCAGTCGGCATGGCCGACCACGTACCGGTCATGGTGATGGCCATCGTCATCGCGGTCGGCATCATGATGTTCGCCGCCAAACCGATCGGCGACTTCGTCGATCTGCACCCGACCCTCAAGATGCTGGCCCTCTCCTTCCTGGTGCTGGTCGGGTTTGCCCTGATGGCAGAAGGGTTGGATCTGCACATTCCGAAGGGCTACATCTACTTCGCCATGGCCTTCTCGCTGACAGTCGAGATGATCAACATTCGCCTGCGCGGCCACCTCGGCAAGCCGCAGGCCTGATCCCGGCAGAAAGTAAAAGAGCGCCCCATGGCGCTCTTTTTTTATTGCAATGCAGTGTGCTCAATCGGTGATGACGATGGCCACCCGCCGATTCTGGCTGCGGCTGGCCCGGCTCGCGTTGCTCTCGACCGGAAAATCGGCCCCCAGCCCGCGCACCTGCAAGTTGGCGCGCGGCATGCCCGACTCTTCCAGCACGTCGGCCACCGACTGGGCACGGCGCAACGAGAGCTGCTGGTTATATTCCGCATCACCGTAAGAGTCGGTGTGGCCGTCGAGCCGGGCCCAATCGATCTTGGCCGCCTTGAGCGTCTTACCCAATTGCAGCACGCTGGCTCTGCTCTGAGCATTGAGCTGGCTGGATTCGTTGGCAAACAGCACCTTGCTGCTTAACCCCAGCTCCCAGCCCTCTTCAATCTCCTGAAAGCCTTGCGCTTTGAGCACGGTCACCTGAGTCGGGTTGAGACGCCCCTCAGGAAGACTCTGGCACCCGCTCAGTCCCAGAAGGCCGATCCACAGTAGCGGCAGCATATGCCGTATCGTCTTGCTTGGTTTGATGGTGTACCCCCTTGTTGTTTCTTGCTGCCTGTTTGGCACGGTACATCTCCTCATCCGCCTCGCGCATCAACTCGTCGATATCGCGCAGTACCGGCGGACAATGGCTGTGGCCGATGCTCAGGGTGGCCACCAGTGACCGCCCGTCAGGCAAGGTGATCCCCTGCCCCATGACCTGATGCAAGGCTTCAACCAGTTGTGATGCCATGGCGGCATCCTCTCCTTGGAGCAGGATGGCGAACTCATCCCCTCCCAGCAGTGAAGGCAGTGCCGAGGTGGGCAGCGTGGTGCGCAGTCGCTCGGCAATGGTCACCAGCACGGCATCACCGGCCGCGTGACCATAGGTGTCATTGATCAGCTTGAAGCGGTTGCAATCCATGTAGAGCAGGCACAAAGGTCGCTGCTCGCTGCGGCAACGCGCCAGCGCTTGCTCCATGCGCTCTTCGAGCAGCGCCCGGTTGGCAAGGCCGGTCAGGTTGTCGTGGGTGGCCTGATGGCGCAGGGTGGCGTGCACCTCTTCTTGCCAGGATTGCCAGCGCTCCAGCTCGCCCAGCAGGGCGTTAAAATCCTCATTGAGCTGATCCAACTCGGCAATCGAGGTGCTCGGCAGGCGCTGACTGAAATCCCGCTTGCGCCGAACCTCATGGGCCAGTTTGGCCAGCTGTTGCAGTGGGCCGAGGATGTGCAGCTGGGTGCGTTGGGAGACCACATAAGCCCCCCCTCCGCTGATCAGCAAACAGCCGATGATGGCGATCATCACAATGATGGTGAAGGTGAGCAGCGTCGTGCCATGGGCTTCGAGATCCAAGGTGGCCACCACCCGCTCCTCACTGTGGATCGGCATGCTGATCTGCTTGGGTAAGATCCAGCCGGCCAACTGACGGCTCAAGGCGTCGAAGTTACCCCGGTTGGGACGGCGCCAGTGCACAAACTCACTGCCATCGGGCAGGCGCAACATGACATCGGAGACCTCTTCACGACGCGCAATCTCGCGCACCATGCCCAGCGCCGCTTCCCGATCCCCAAACACCACGGCCGCTTCGGTGGTATAGCTGATGGAGCGGGCCACCAGCTCCAGATTGTGCACCGCATAACCGCGCAACGCCCACAGCGCCGCCAGGGTCAAGCCAATGGTGGCCAGTCCGACCGCCATCGCCATGCTGCCAAGATTGGCCCGCCGCAGCAGGGTATGCAGTGAAACCGAGTGATTCATTGCGCCCCCCTTCCCTTGCGCCCCAGTTTAAGCACACCTGGGTGTACTTTGAGACCGCTACGCGAAAGCGAATCGAGATTGACACTGAAACTGACGCGATCCTCCCCCAAACGCAGGCAGAAGATCCCACCCCGTTCACAACCCGGATTATCCTCTTCAATCGCTAATACACCGCGCCCATTGAGCAGATCCGGTAAGGCCTCCCGCTGCGCAGAGTCCATCTTTCCCAGATAGACGACATCACAGCCATCGAACGGCGCCGGCTCGGCCAGATCGATGCGGCGGGTGACGAGCACCCGCCCCTCATGGTTGTGCTTAAGACCGAGCAGGCTGCCGGCATAGGCGGTTTGCCCCGCAATGCACATCTGCAAGGCAGAGATGGGATGCGGCCAGCGGGTATAGGTGATGATATCGATGACCACGTCGTTGACGGCGACCGCGCAAAGCTCGGCACTCATGGCCTCCGCCGCCAGGCTGGCCGGCAAGGAGGGCAACAGCAGCCCAGTGACCACGAGCAGCGCTCGCAGCCACCCCTTATTTCTTACCAAGACCATATTCACGCAATTTGTTGGCGATCGCCGTGTGGGAGACCCCCAGCCGTTTGGCCAGTTGGCGGGTCGAAGGAAACTGTGGATAGAGCCGCTCGAGCAGGCGCCGCTCGAAGCGCTTGACCGCCTCGTCGAGATCCCCTTCGAACCACTCGTCGATGGCAGGCATCGGCTCGCTATCCGCCGGCAGATCGATCTGCTCGGGGCCGAGCTCATCCCCATCGAGCAGCGTCATGGCGCGATAGAGGCTGTTGCGCAGCTGCCGCACGTTGCCCGGCCAGCGATAGGCTTGCAGGTAGTCACCCAGATTGCGGCTAAAGCGCGGCCGGCTGCGCTGCAACTCGGTGGCAAAGCGCGCCACGAACTCCTGGGCCAGCGGCACGATATCGGCCTTGCGCTCGCGCAAGGGGGGCAGGGTCAGGCTCAGCACGTTGAGGCGATAGAAGAGATCCTCGCGAAACTTGCCCTGGCCCACCAACTCCAGCAGGTTCTTCTGGGTGGTGCAGATGAAGCGCACGTTGACCTGCACCTCCTGCTCGTCCCCCACCCGGCGAAAGACCCCATCTTGCAACACCCGCAGGAACTTGGTCTGCAAGTGCGGCGACATGTCACCAATCTCGTCGAGCATCAGGGTGCCGCCACTGGCCAGATCCAGCACGCCGCGCTTGCCCTCGGTGTTGTTGCCAAAGGCGCCCGGCGCATAGCCAAACAGCTCGCTCTCGGCCACGTTGTCGGGCATGGCGGCGCAGTTGAGTGCCATGAAGGGGCGGCTCGAGCGCAGGCTGGCGCCGTGGCAGGCTCGGGCCAGCAACTCCTTGCCGGTACCGGTTTCACCCATCAGCAGCAAGGGGGCATCCTGCATGGCCAGCTTGGCCGCCTCGGCCAGCACCTGCTTCATGCGGTTGCTCTGGGTCTGGATGTGCTCAAAACCGCCGATTTCGTCCGCATGCAGGGCGTTGAAGTGCATCCCCACCCGGCGCGCCGATTTCAGCACCACCACGGCACCGGCCAGCGCCTGTCCCTCGCGCTCCCCCGGCACATAGAGCGGAATGAGATCGGCCAAGTACTCCTCGCCGGCAAAGCCCAGCTTGCAGGTCTGCGCCTTGGGATCGCCCGACTCGAGCCAGCGGCTGAAGGCAAACCCCTTGATGTGGTGGCCAAGGGCCGCCCCTTTGAGCTCCTCCAGGCTCGAGCCGAGCGCCGACAGCGCAGCCTGGTTGGCCTGATTGATACGGCCACGCGCATCGAGCGAGAAGATGAGATCGGGCAGCGCCTTGAGCAGGGCACGGATCTCGTGGTGCTCGCGCTCCGAGGGCATGAAGGGGATGGTCTTGACGTCATAAACGCCGGGAATGCGGCGGATTTCCGGCATCAGGTGTTGAAAATCGGCGAAATCGAGCTCGGGAAAGTTCAGATAGATGATGCCCGTGGTGTCGATCTCGATACCCCGCAGATCGATATTGCGCTCCACCAGGCGATCGAGCAGCTCACGGGTCAGGCCCAGGCGGTCTTCGCAGCTCACTTCGAGACGCATGTAAGGTTCGTATCCTTGCAGACGGTAGCATTATCCGCGGATGATACAGACTCACCTGACCAGGTTCGAGCCTTGGCCGGAAAAAATGCGGGTTCGCCACGGATCACGCGGCGAACCCGGACAGAAGTGGACACAATCAGAACAGTTGGTCGCTGCGCGCCGCCATGATGAAGTCGTTGCGATGCAGCCCCCCTATCTTGTGGGTCCACCAGGTGACGGTCACCCTTCCCCATTCGGTCAGGATGGCGGGGTGGTGAAACTCGGCCTCGGCCAGCGCCCCAAGCCGGTTGGTAAAGGCCAGCGCCTCTTTGAAGTTGCGAAAGGTGAAGACGCGCCTGAGCATCAATACCCCCTCCTCTTCCACCGGTTGCCAGTCAGGGATGGCGTGCATCAGCTCCGCCAGCTCGGCCTCGCTCACCCTGGGGGCATCGGCGCGGCAGGCATCGCAATGTTGGGCGGCCAGTTCGGTCATAGGGTCACTCCTTCTCGTTGTGCTCAACCAGCCAGCGCCGGCTTAGGGGGAAACAGGGGCGCCCGCAGCCCGAGGCGCATCGCCTGGTGCACCGCCCCCATGATGTCGCGCTCGGCCAGCTCGAACAGATCGTCCAGGCGGCCCAGGGCAAAATAGAGCGGCTGCATGATGTCGATGCGATACGGGGTGCGCAGCACCTCGATGAGATCAAATTCCGCCACCTGGGGGACGGCGCCGAGGGCGTAACGGGTCTCGCCGATGGAAGAGAGGATCCCCCCGCCATAAATGCGCAGCCCAGCGGCAGTGCGCAGCAGGCCAAACTCCACCGTGAACCAGTAAAGACGCGCCAGATAGACCCGCTCCTCCTTGCACGCTGCCAGCCCCAACTGCCCATAGACCTGGGTGAAGTGGGCAAACGCCGGGTTGGTGAGCAAAGGGCAGTGGCCGTAGATCTCGTGGAAGATGTCGGGCTCTTGCAGGTAATCGAGATCTTCCGGGCGGCGGATGAAGGTGGCCACCGGGAAGCGGCGCTGCGCCAGCAGCGAGAAAAAGCGATCAAACGAGATGAGCGCCGGCACCGCCGCCACCGACCAGCCGGTGGTGGCCTCCAGCACCTGCCCCACCTCGGCCAGTTGCGGCACCCGGGTTCGCGGCAAGTTCAGGCGGGCCAACCCGGCGCAGTACTCGTCACAGGCCCGCCCCGGCAACTCGGCACTTTGCCGGGCGATCAGGGTCTGCCAGGTGGCGTTTTCCACCTCGCTCCAAGGGATCCGACCATCCGGGCCGGGCGCGTGAGCCACATAAGGAGTCGCTTTCATGGCCGCTTCCACATCGACAGGTCTTATGGCTCAAGATACCGGCTCGGCCCGAAAAACAGCAGCCACCGCGAACGATGGCTGCCAGGACAAGACGTAACAATATCGTTACAACTATGACGCGTCGGGACGGCGGGTGAGGTAGCCGGTCACCTTCTCCACCAGCGCCTTGCGGTACTGGGCCAGCCTGGGCCGCTCCTCGCCCTGCCAGGGAATGGGGCGGCAGGTCTCCATCACCTTGATCCCAAGGCGGGCGGTGAGCAGCCCCGCCCCCACCCCTTGTGC
>NZ_CDBY01000047.1 GCF_000820125.1 Aeromonas simiae
ACTCTGACCGGGGAGGGCCAGAGGGCGGCAGGGCTTACGGTTGGGTGGCGATATAAAGTGGCGGTGTAAAAGCAGACCGAGGGCGCCTTAAGGGGCGCCCATCTTTGATGGCATGGCGTCTGATGGCGCCCTCACTGGCCGGGAAGATTGCGCCCTCACTGGGCGGAAGAAGCCCCGGGCCTAGCAAACGGCCTTATCGCAATGGAGCTGTGCGCTCGCTTGGAGGGATAAGTCCTTAGGCGGCGCGCCGTTTAAGCGGCAGTTTCATCAGCAGCAGCGAGAGCAGGATCAGCGCGATGCCGCCCCATTGCAGGGGGCCGAGGGTTTCGCCCACCAGCAGCACGCCGAGGCTCACCGCCACCACGGGGTTGGTCAGGGCCAACATGCTCATCACCTGGGCGCCGAGGCGGCGCAGCCCCCACAGCCAAGCCCAGTAGGCGAGCGCCGTGTTGACCAGCACCAGATAGCTAAGCCCCGGCAGGGCGTGGGCGCTTGGCAGCGGCATGGGGCCGGCCAGGGTCCAGGCGATGGGGATGAGCATCAGCCCCCCCAGCAGCAGCTGCCAGCCGGTGAGGGTGAGCAAGTCACCGAGTGGCCAGCGCTGCATCCAGCGCGCCGAAATGCCGATCAGCAGGGCGGCGGCGAGGGCGCAGGCCACGCCGATCGGGTCCAATCTGGCCGAGGGGTTGAGCAGCAGCAAGACGCCGGCGAGCCCGAGCAGTGCCAGCAGCACCCAGCGCAGGGATGGGCGACTGCCGTCGAGTAGCCAGGCGAGCAGCAGCAAGATCAGCGGCAGGGTGGCGCCAAGGGTGCCCGCCACCGCCCCTGGCAGGCGATAGGCGCCGAGAAACAGCAGGGCGAAGAAGGCGGCGATGTTGCAAAAGGCCAGCAGCAAGAGCCTGCCCCAGCCGAGTTCGGGCAGGCGCGGGCGCAGCAGTAGCAGTAACAGCCCCGCCGGCAGGGCGCGCCAGCAGGCGACCCAGTACGGCGAGAGCCCGTCTAGGCTCAGGCTCACCAGGGCATAGGTGCTGCCCCAGGTGAGCGGTGCGATGAGGGCGATGAGGTAGGCCACAGGTTGCTTTCCTTTAAGTATCTTGATGTGAAGCTAATCTAGAGGGGAGTTGCTTTATCATCAAGTATCTTTTCATAAAGACAAATTCATCATGAACCACGAACAATCCGATGAGCGGGATCATGTTGACGCCCTGCTGGCCCAGTGGGCCCGCGAGCGGCCGGATCTCGACTGCTGGCCCATGGCCATCTTTGGCCGGGTGGCGCGCATGGCGGCCCTGGCCGGACGCGATATTGACGAGGGGATCAAGGAGCAGGGGCTGGCCAGCGGCGAGTTTGACGTGCTCGCCACCTTGCGCCGGGCCGGCGAGCCGCTGACGCCCACGGCGCTTTACCAGAGCACCATGCTCACCTCGGGCGCCATGACGGCGCGCCTCGACAAGCTCGAGCGCCAGGGGTGGATCGCCCGCCAGCCCTCTCCTTGCGATCGGCGCAGCCTGCTGGTGGCGCTCACCGACGAGGGGCGCGCGGTGATCGACAAGGCGGTGGCGGCCCATGTGCACAACGAGTGGCGCCTGCTCGACCCCCTGAGCGAGGCCGAGCAGCGCCAGCTGGCCGACTTGCTGCGGCGCTGGCTGCGGGCCTACGAGTAGTCAGCCGAACTGGCGTTCGAGCTGGGCCTTCAGGCGGGCGAGCGAGATGGGCTTGAACAGGCACTCGTCCATGCCGGCTTCCAGGCAGCGCTCGCGCTCCTCGGCCATGGCGTGGGCGGTATAACCCCAGATGGGCGTGGTGACGCCGCGGCTTCGCAGCTCGCGGGTGAGGGCAAAGCCGTCCATCTCCGGCATCTGGCAGTCGGTGACGATCAGCTGTACGGGCTCGCGTGCCAGCTTCTGTAGCGCCTCGGCGGCGCTGGTGCAGAGAATGGCCTCGTGCCCCAGATGCTTGAGCTGCTGGCGCAGCAAGATGAGGTTTGGGGTGTGATCGTCCACCACCAGCAGCCGCAGCCCTTGTACGGCGCCCGTCTGTGAGGGGCGTGGCGGCTGCGCCGGGCCATCGGCCATCGGCAGCGGCAGGGTGAGGCTGGCACGGGTGCCCACGCCGGGCGTGCTCTCTAGCTGCAACTCCCCGCCCATCAGCTCGCACAGTTGGCGGGCGATGTTAAGACCAAGCCCGGTTCCCGGAACATGGCGCGCGGCGCCGCCCCGGTAGAAGGGGGTGGAAAGGTGCGCCAGATGCTCGGGGGCGATGCCGCTGCCGCTGTCGCTGACGCAGAGGGCGAGACGGGTCGGGTCGCCGGGGTTCAGGGTCAGCGTTACCTCGACGCCCCCCGCCTTGGTGAACTTGATGGCGTTGCTGAGCAGGTTGGTAACAATCTGGCGCAGCCGTTGCCCGTCGGCCATGACCCAGAGCGGTGGCTCAGGGGCGGTGGCGTTTAAAGCGAGGCTGATGCCCTTGCGGCTGGCCTCGGTCTGGAACAGGGTAACCAGAGAGCCAATCAGGGCTACCGGGTCACAGCGGGTCGGGTGCAGCGCAATCTGTCCCGCCTCTATGGTCGAGATGTCGAGGATATCCCCGAGCAGGGCTTGCAGGCTGTGGGCGGCGTCAGAGGCCAGGTTCAGATAATCGCGATCGGCCTTTCCCCCATCGTGCATGGCCAGCTCAAGCACCCCGAGCAGGGCGTTCATGGGGGTGCGGATCTCGTGGCTCATGGTGGCGAGGAAGTGGCTCTTGGCCTGGTTGGCCGCATCGGCCTGCTGCTTGGCGGCGATGAGCTCGGTCTCAAGGCGCTTGCGCTCGCTGATGTCAATCCAGCCGTTGATGACCCCACTTAAGCGCTTGTCGTGATCAAAATAGGGCACGGTCCAGTGATAGACCTGTTGCTCTCTGCCGTTAGGGCCCCGGAACAGCCGATCGCGGAAGATGCCGCGGCGGCGTTGCAGCACGGCGGCAAAGTCGGCTTCCAGCTCGTTGACCGTCTGCTCGTCGAGGGTATTGCCGAGGGTGGCGGCAAACTCGCGGCCGGTGATCTGCGAGCGCTCCTTACCCATGAAATCGAGATAGTGCTGGTTGCAGCGCAGCACATGGCCGGCCTTGTCCCGCAACATGATGGGGTGGGGGAGTGATTCTATCAGCGCCTCGATGAAGCGCAGGTGCTCCTTGAGCTGGTTTTGCTGGTGCTGCTGGCTCTGGGCCAGCCGGCGCAGCAGGCGGTTGCGATAGAGCAGCAACAAGATGGCGGCTGCCAGCAGCAGCAGCAGCAGAGTCAGCGCCTGCTGATGGCGCTCCAGCAAACTCGGTTGCGGGATCTTCTGGCGTTGCCAGTTATGGTTGAGCAGCGCTAGCTCGTTGGGCGGCATGGCGCGCAGGGTCTTGTTGATGATCTGCAACAGGCGCTGCCGGCTTGGCTGCACCGCCATGCCCATGTTGAGGGGCTCGTCACTGGCCCTGGCCTGGATCTGCAACGGCAGTTTGCTCCCTTCCCCCAACCCGTGGCGGGCGAAATAGAGGGGCACGATGGCGTGCTCCACCTCGCCGGACGCCACCCAGGCCATGGCCTGCTGCGGCGTGTCGGCATAGTGCAGCTCGCTGCCGGTCAGCCGGTTGCGCAGCGGGTTATAGCGGCTCAGCGCCACCCGTTCGCCGGCCAGCTCGCTGAGCTGACGAGCCGGTCGCTCCGGCTTGCCGACGATCACATAGATGTCGCTCGACGAGTAGGGCATGGAGGGGAGCAGGTTGAACTCTTGCGCCACCTCGCGGGAGATGGCACCGATCAGATCCACCTTGCCGCTCTCCATGGCGCGCACCAGTTTGGCCTCGGTGTCATAGCGCACGAATTCAAAGCGCAAGCCGCTGCGCCGGCTGATGTGCTCAAGCAGATCGATGGTCATGCCGATGCGCTCGCCATCCTGATCGCGCAGCCCATAGGGGTAGAGATCCTCCATCAACCAGACCTTGATGGGGGGGGCCTGGGCCAGCCAGGCTCGCTCGTCGGCGCTGTAGATCTGCGCCTCATCGCTGTGGCCGTGAGGTTGGGGGCCGCTCCAGTTGTTGAAGATGAGGTGGCGGGTCTGCTCGTCCACCTGCTCCAGCGCTTGATTGAGCAGGTCGGTCAGCTCGTGATCTCCGGCGCGGGTGACGAAACGAAAGCCACTGCTGGTGAGGCCGGGATAGGCATCGCCCAGTGTCTGCAATTTGTCGAAGCGGGCGCTGCCGAGGTAGTAGGCCGAGTGGAGATCGCACAGCAGCAGATCGCTCTGGCCGAAATAGAGGGAATCGAGCGCCTGCTGGTTGTCGGGGTAGAAGAGCAGCGTCCAGTTCGGGTAGGCGCGGGTGAAGCGCTCGACGTCGACTTGCCCTTGCACGGCGGCCACCTTCTGGGGCTTGCCGAGCGGAAGTGGGGCCCCTGGCTGGCTGGCGAAGAAGCTGGCGTTGTTGCTGAAGTAGCGGGTGCTCAGGCGCAGTCCCTGGCGGGCCTCGCCGCGCAGCAGCCGGTTGCCAAGGTGATAGATGTCGATATCACCCCGGTGCAGCGCCGCAAGTGCCGCCTCCTGGCTGGCATAGGAGCGCAGCGTCAGCGTGCGGTGCAGCGCCCCTTCGAGCAGGCCGAGGTAGTCGGCGGTGATCCCCTCAAGGCGGCGATCCGGCGTCATGATGCTAAAGGGGCGGTAGGGGTTTTCAAGCAGGCCGACCCGCAGCGTGCCATTGCGCTCGAGCCAGTGACGGGCAGACGGCGTCTCCCCATGTAGTTTGGGGATGACGTAGTCGCGGTTATCGAGGGTCAGGGCTAAGGCCGGCAGGGTTGTGAGCAGCAGGAGCAGTGGCAGCAGGGATCGCAACATAGGGGGTCATCGAAATGGTGATGTGGTTATTCTATCCCAGCTTGGCGGTTAAACTGCGTGATCACATCAAAGTTGGCCTGCATTGGGTAGGAAAATTCCGACAAAGTGGCATGAAAGGGCGGGGATCCCGCCCTTGCTTGAGGTGAGCTGGTGGGGCTTGGCTCAGAACTGGCGGGTGACCCCCAGATAGACCCGGCGCCCCTCGCCTGGGAAGTGGCCGGTGCGGTCGATAAAGCCGCTCACCGCGTACTCCTTGTCAAACAGGTTCTTCACGTTGAGCTGCACCTCCCATGCCTGCCATTTGGTCTGCCAGGCGGCGTCGAAGACGCTGTAGGGTTTGACCTTCTGGCCGCTCTGGTTGAGCTGATCGCTCACGTAATCCATGCCAAACGAGACGGCAGAGTCGATCAGCGGCAGATCATAGCGGGTCCATGCCCCGAACTGCTGGTGCGGGGCATTGGCAAAGCGCTGGCCGACCGCGCCACTCATCCCCTCATAGGCCTGCTTGATGCGGGTGTCGTTGTAGGCATAGGAGAGGTTCATCACCCAGTACTCGGCGATGTCCCCCATCAGGTCTACCTCGACCCCTTTGCTCAGCACCTTGCCATAGGCCACCATGCGGTCGGTGTCGTTGGGGTCGGTTTGCAGCACGTTCTGTTTGACGATGCGGTAGGTGGCCAGGTTGAGGTTGATGGCATCATCAAACCAGTAGCTGCGCACGCCCCCTTCCCACAGGTTGCTCTTTTGCGGATCGAAAGGGCCCCCCTTGCTGCTGGCCTGGCTGCCGGCATCCTGCGGCACATAACCGGTCGACCAGAGGGTGTAGGGGCGCAGCTGCTGGCTCAGCTCGTAGGTGGTGCCAAGGCGATAACTCGGGGCGCTGCCACTGTCGCTGTCGCGGCGCAGGCTCACCCTGTCATCGATGCGATCTCGGTAGCCGTCGAGGCGCACACCCCCCAGCACATCCCAGCGCGAGGTGAGTGCCCACTGATCCTGCACAAACAGGCCGTAGCGCTCCGAGGTGGTGTCGCTGGACTTGGCGAGCGACTGCTTATAGCTGGCGCTGCTGCTGCCGTATTGAGGGTCGGTCAGGCTCAGCCCTCCTACCCCGTCTTTCTTGCGTGCCCGGTAGTAGAGGTAGTCTTGGTGATAGCGGTAGTAGTCGGCCCCGGTCAGCAGGGTGTGAGCGCCAAGCCGGGCGGTGAGGTGACCGGCCAGGGTCAGGCCGTCGTGCTGGTAGCGCTGGTTGCGAAACTCCCTGTCGACCCAGTCGTTGATCTCGTCGTCGTTGCTGTCTTTGAGCGCCGAGGGCTCGTGATAGGCCTGACGCTCCTCGTTGCGATAGTAACGCCCGGCCAGCTCGCCGCTCAGGGTATCGCTGAACTCATGGCCGAGGCGCAGCTGGTAGACGTTGGCCGCGAGACGTTGGTGATCGCTCGCTTCGTTGGCATTCCAGTCGATATTGGCCAGGAAGTTGCCATCGTCATCGGTCGGCACCCCGCGCAGCCGCGCCCCGCCGAGCATCTGGTCGATGTGGGTGTACTGGGCGGTGAGGCGGGTGGCGTCGCTCATCTGCCAGCCGTAGCCGAGATCGATGATGCGGTTGCGGGTGTCGCTGTTCCAGCGTGATGGGTTCTCGTGATCCTGATAGAAACCGAGGCGATAGCTGTGCTCACCGGCTTCATCGAGGGGGCCGGTCATGTCGAGCTGGGTGCCGAGAAAGTCCTGGTTACCGCCAGTCACCTTGAGGCTGCGCTTGGCCTTGGCCGAGGGCTGCTTGGTCACGTAGTTGATGAGGCCGCCCGGCTCGCCGCTGCCAAACAGGGCGCCGGCTGGCCCCTTGAGCACTTGCACCTGCGCTATGTTGGCCAGCTGGGGGATGGCAAAACCGGCAAAGGGATCGCCGCGCAGCCCGTCGTAGCGGATCTCCTCCTGGCGAAAGCCGCGAAAGGTGACCCCTGAGTAGGAGTACTGGCTCACCCCGCTGATGGAGCGGTAGAGATCGGTCACCTGGCGGGCGGCCTGATCCTCGATCAGGGTCTGGTTGAGGATCTGTACCGACTGAGGGGTGCGGGCCAGCTCGGTATCAGTGCCGGTGGCCAGGTTGCTCTCGTCGACCCGGTAATGGGTGCGGGCCCGGCCGAGCACGGTGAGGGTCTCATCGGCCACAGGGGATGCGGTGGTGCTGGCTGCCGAAGGGGCCTCATTAGCCATACCAAGCAGAGGTGTTGTGCCAACGACTGCAATGCAAAATATTGATTTTATTCTCATTTGTTGTTATCTGCGCTGAATGGGAGGGCAGATCCTAGATGAAAGCCATTCTCATCTCAATCGTTTAAATGATTTAAATTCTCATTTATGTCTGGCGGTATCACTCTTGTAGTGACTGGTGACTGGTGACTGGTGACTGGTGACTGGGGGATGAGGCGCCGCTGTGCGAAAGGGGCTGGCACGGCTCCCTGTGCGCGGTTGATGGCGATGCGCTGGCGCGCTTGCTCCTCCGGTGGGGCAGCCTGCGGGATTGCGGTGATGAAAAAGCAGCCACTTGCTTGATCCTACAGGAAAAGTTGTTTGCTTTTTGGGAGCGGCTTGGGTAAAACATAGCGCCACGGAGAGATGCCGGAGTGGCCGAACGGGATTGACTCGAAATCAATTGTGGTAGCAATACCACCCAGGGTTCGAATCCCTGTCTCTCCGCCATTTATTAAGCCCAACCTATTGATTAGGTTGGGTTTTTTGTTTTTATGTGTTTTTCAGTATGCCATTGGGTATGCCATTACATGTTGGCTGAGGTTACACAAGTCTGGCTTTCTTTGGACAGGAGCAAGGGCAAGTCCACTACACTACATGCGCTATGAAAACGAACAGGGCAATGTATTGACGCAATGGCTGTACAACAACTCAGATCACCGCTGGCTAACCCAGCTAGACACCCTGCTAGCTACCAGTTACCACATTCCGTTGCACGACTACACCCCGGACACACTAGCAGCCTGAACACAGCTAGCCAATCTTGTTGCCACCACCACATTTGCCAACCCATTAACCAAACACATCGCCTTCCCTGCCGCGTCCAACACGGTGGGGTGATGGCGTATGGAGCACCATCATGCTGCAACCCGTCTGGTGTGGAGGTCGAGCACCGCAGCCAGGTAATGCCAGCGGCCACCTGCCCATACTACGTAAGTGATGTCGCCGCACCACACCTGATTGGGCTGCGGGGCCGCAAATTCACGCGCCAGCAGATGCGGGATGTCTGGTCGTTCAGCCCGGGCGACCTTGTAGGCATGAGAGCCGGGTTGCTTGGACTCCAGTCCCGCTTCCTTCATCAGGCGACGCACTTTGAATCGGCCAACCAGATGCCCCAGCGTCCGCATCATCGACGTCAAGGCACTTTCAAGTGCGAAAAATTGATATAGGAGCCGGTCAGCGAATTCCATTAGGGATAGAGGCAGTAGCCTCGATCAAAATCCGGATCTATGGCTGCAATCTCTACCTGATTCACCGTCATTGATTGAAGGCTTGGCAAACCGGGGTGGCCAACTATGGACGCTGAAATCCCCGGAAACTTGGTCATTTTTGCGCGCTGATCAACTGCTCTGGGTGTTCAACACCTCAGAACTAAATCTGCATAGAAAAAGCTCTGCGCCCCAAGGTTCGAAAGTCCATGCGCCCTGAAACAATCTGATCAAATACTAATAGATCATTTTGCTGTCGCAGATAGCGTACAGTACCACATCCTTCGCAGTTCGCCCTGAAGCCAGCAGGATCCTGATAAAACAGATCTGCCCTTGTCCTACAGACCGGGCATGTTTCCAAGGCGAGCAGCCCATGATTGAGCCGCTCCAGAGCGACTCCCTGATGAGTTGCGTTTACCGCAATCAAGGCATTTTTCAACATATCAACGGCCTCGTCGGACACGACCTCTCGTACTTCCAGTGCGTGCGCCCGATGGTCAACATGTAAACCGGGAATCCCATCAGCCAATGCCAGCACCGTTGCTGGAATTTTGTTGAGAGGTTTCCCATAAGCCTGCAGCACCTTACGGTAAAGAACTTGATCAATGAGCAGGCCAAAGCGCTCCACGCAGTACATGTCAGAAGGGGATAGTGTAATCCACTGCACCTGATGTGCAGCCTGATGAGACTCCTGGCCAATATTTGGCCAAGCAATGAATCTATCCACAGGGAGTTGCTGAAGCTCCTCTGATACAGGTGTACTGCTCAACCAAGGCACCACCGTGAGCAAGGTTTCGTCAGCATAGTGCTCACCTGAAGCAATGCTCACCAGCCGCCACTCAAGCCCACTTTGCTGGAGCTGTATGGTTCTACCCGCCCATATACCCTCGTCATTCCCATGCAGATACGGGTGCAACGCATGACGCAGTACCAGGCCTGCATAACGCGAATAGGCATGTGCCAGGTACTGGTTCTGCCGGAACCGCTCTTCGGGTGTTGTTCGAGTACTGAGCGTCGTCTTGTCCAGAAGATCCCAAAGAATCGCTAAATGCCGATAATGAGGGTCATGGCTAAGAACGTTGGTCAGATGCAACGAGCCCGTGACCTGTGCTTGCCGGCTGACTAGCAGGTATAGGCCGCTTTGCTGCAACCCCGAAATGGTTCGGTGCAGGCGCTGAAGAGTCCCTAGTGTTTTGCCAAGAAGCTCAGAAGTCCTGCTGGTCGTAGCTTGGTCAAATGCCATCCCCCAGAGCCGGCAAACCTCGTGGGAAAGACGGTAGTCAATCTCTTCTGATCGATAAAACTCCAGCGCCTGACTCAGGGTTGCCTGCAGGTTCTTCAGCGCTAACAGGCGGCTCCACAAGTGACGCTCGATTTTGTCCAGTAGCCTGGCAAAAACACGGTTCTCATAGATCCCATAGTCATCTTCGCTAAATCGAGCAAGCACTTTTTTGGGAATCACACCGCTCAGCGTCTGCCGCTGCCAGCACTCTGAATGCGATGCCAGATGCACCAGAGCCCCTTTTGCCAGTCGCCGTGCACGCGCGACATCAGCTACCTCATCCTGATAGTGCAAATCCAGACGTGGTCGTTGTGATATCTGATGTAAATGCCCTTGTTGCACCACGTCAAGCAAGCACTCCTCAAAGGAAAGTAGGTGACTTTGGGTGTCAATGATCGCTGCAGGCATCAACGGCGACATCAACTCGGTTCGACGTATATCAGCGTCAATGGTCTCTATTGCTTTGCACAGCTGATCCAATTGGACGGCCTGAGCTTGCTGCGGCATAACAAAAGAGCACACCTCACCTCCCAATTGGCACCGCTCGCCTCCATCGCTCACCAGAACACCAGAAAAAGCAGGTGTGTGCCCATTGAAGGTATGGCTACTGGCTGCAAGTTGATAGCGCCCCTGCTCGATTACAGGTGGTAACTGACGACATTGCTCCCCTGTGAGTCGGTCAAGCCACATCAGTTACGACCTTCCAGGCGTCGAATATCTGCATCCAGCATCTCGAGGGATTTTACCGGTTCCCCATCAAGATCAGCCTTGATCCACAAAGTCTCCAAGGCGTCTTTCAAGCTTCTGACTGCATCAACACCAACGTTGTAGCGACCAGTGACCTTGCCCGAACGCATGACTCGAGTAGACAGCAAGTGATCCAGTGCATCGCCTGAAGAGGCACCGCTTGCCAGCATCACCGGGATGAAATCCATCGCCTGCTTTTCGAAGCGATTGCCCCACCCAAGCGCAAATTGGCTACCCAACTGCTCAGTGAAGCCGTCCCCGGTCAAGCGCTGTAGCAATTCAATAACTTCCCCCTTTCGCTCTGTGCGGGCGCGGACAAATGCCTTGCGAAGGGAGGAATAGGAATAGCTCGCAGACTCCAGTTTCTTGATATTGAAACGATGATCCTGCTTGGGCAGCGTCATCACATGAGCACGGTCATAGGTTTTATCAGCCAGCTCATTGGTGGTTTCATCGTGGTTGGCCGTACCAATAAACCAGACATTACCTGGAACCAGAATCTTGCGCCCCTCATGCAGCATGGCTGGTGCATTTGGTAAGGCCGTCTCGGACAGACTGATCAAGCGCTCATCCCGATTGTTCTTCTCCAGCGCCGAGAGGAACTCGGCAAAGTATTGTTCGGGGCGCGAAAGGTTCATTTCATCCAGCAGGATGACGTTGCAGGTGTCCTGCCACCGAGGTGTCTGTGCCTTGTACAGGGCCTGCAGGCAGTCCTTCTCGTAGAAACGCCGCTCGAACGCGTTGTAATGCCCCAGCAGATCATCGCGATCACGCCAACCGGCTTGCACGGCGATGTCTGTACAGAAGCCCCCCATAGCCTTGGCAAAAGCCTTGGCCAGGCTGGTTTTGCCAGTCCCGCTGATGCCCTGGAAGACATGCAATTGGCTCATGGCCAAGCCGCCAAGCAGCACGCGAATATCTTCGAGTGGGTAGAACAGCTCTACATGCTTTTCAGCCTTGGCGATCCGGTGCTGCAGTTCCACAGCAAACAACTTGAGATCGGGGACTTCTTCCAATTCCATGCTGGCTCGGTACTCACGATCGGAGTCCATAAGCGACATGGCTGGGAAAGGTGTCTGGGTTTTCTGTGCGTTGGTAAGCTGCTCAATACGGCTTTCAAGATCATCAATATGCACGGCCAGCGTATTTTTGTGCTGCTCCAGCACACGCTTCTCCCGCGCCACAGCCTCTAGCTCAGTTGATGCGACGCGCTTGATGCTCAGCTCGCGCCGTAGCTCATCCAGCTCGGGCCTCAGCATCGAAATATCACGCTCAAGATCGGCCTTGCTACTGCGCAGGTATTCATTTTCCCGCTGCAGCTCAGCAGTGTCCGACTGCTCCAGACTACGTTTGAGGGATCTGTTTTCCTGTCGCAAGCTTTCAAGCTGCTCCAAAATCTCTCTGCCAGATTGCTCACCCAGTGCCTGCTTGAGCTCCTGAATGTCCGCCAGCTGCTCCCTCCATTCTTCGGATTTTCTCCAAGCGGTGTCACGTTGACGCTCCAACCTGGAAATTGCGTGCTCATGACTCGCACGCTCGGCTTCCATATCAGCAGCGATGCGCTGCTCAAGGGCATTCTCCGCAACCTTGATTTCATCCCACTCACGATCAAGCCTGCTACGCACACGATCAAGCTCCATCTTGCTCTGTTTTATTTCCTGCTCGCGCTGGTCCAACTGCCGGGTACGCTCAGCCTCCTCCTCAGTACAGTTGTACTTTACCGCGGCCAGGTGCCTAGCTGTGTGCGTGAGCTCGCTATCGAGCTGGCGTTTCTCTTCCTGCAACTGCTGTAGATGAGCTTCATGCTGCTGCGTCAGTTGGTGCTGACGATCCTCCAACTGGCGTAACGCTTGCTCGTTTTGCTCAACGAAACCTGCCTGCGCGTTTGCTTCGCGCAAGTTCAGGGAGCGCTCGCTATCAAGCAGCTCCGACTTCTTCTTGGAGAACAGCGATTGCTCACTCGCTAACTCAGCCTTGTCGTGCTGCAAAACAGCAGTTTCTTGCTCAAGGGTGTGCTGTGCTGTCGAAATTGCTTGCTCCCTTACTTCCACAGCTAAAGCGAGCCTATTAGCCTCATCCCAACGCTCGGCAGCTTCGTCGCGTAGACGTTCCTTGAACTGCACAAGCTCTTTGCTCACATCCGCAAACTGCTCAATCCACAGTGCAAGATCAGTGTCACCGTTGGACTGGAAACGCTCGAACACGCTGCGTAACCAATCAGGCTCGACATGGATATCAAGACTCATATTAAACGATTGGTAGACCTTGGATGCATTCTCAAATGAAGCAACCCAAGTAGGGACATGCTTCTCTAGCGAAGGACGTTGCGATCCTTTTGTGACAGATGCGGCCACTGGTATCTGGGGAGGACCAAATTTGTTTGAGAACTTCTTCGCCATTACATCCATTCCTTAAAACATGCGGTGAAGCTTAGGGCGTACTGGATACTGCCCAAGGCCATGCTACTAGTAAGTTGAGTTGAATCTCGTCCGGTAAAACGACTCTGGGCGTGACTGCTCTGGTTACGAAGGTCCGCGAGCTCCATGAGCTTGGCCAACTGCAGCTCCCGATCACCCAGTACCTTGAGCGGGTGTTGCTGAGCATTAAGAGTGCCCATGGATGCGGCAAACAGTAGTGCCTTAAGTGAGTCGCTAGGCCTGGAGCAGGCCCTGATAACTTGAGCGATCCTCTGCCTAGACAGCAGCCTGATAACTTCCTCAGTGAATGCAGGAATCTGCAACGCTGAGAGAATTCGCTGATTGAGCTTCGGATCGGGCCGTTGTTGTATTGGTAGCTGCCCAGCATCGGCTGGGTACTTGCGAATCAGCCATTGCATGACAACCTCAAGCAGTTTCTGGCACTCCATCATTGCCGCGTCCAGCTCTTGGTCGTGGCTGTCGCCCTGAAGAAGCTTCTCTCTACGGACCAGCAGTGCTGCCAAATGGCGTTTGATATCAGGCTGACGTTCCACCCAGGGGAACTCAATTAGCACCTGCAGTTCAGTCTGCTTCCGCAATGCCTCCAGCCACTGCTCGACACTCTGGTTGTCGGCACGCGGCACATTCACTAATGGTTCAAGACGAGCGAGCAGTTTAGCGTCACCCTCAATCACCTGAAGAAGTGTGTCCTGCAGCCACCAGGCATTCTCGCGCAGTTCAAATGGATCGTTGATTGACCACAGGCCACCACCATCGTCATCAGCAGTCACCCAGATAAGCGCCCGCGCAGATTGCGGTACATCATCTAGTCGCTGCACGCCCTGCAAACTGATTTGTTTCGGCAGTTGGTTGTCTTGGCCAAGCTGCTGGCTTGCGCGATAGTCTTCGCGATAATTCCGGTAGGCTAGCGTCAAGGACTCATGATCGAGTGCAGGTAGGTCAGCTCTCCCGCTCGCGATCATGTACGGTCTGATGTTATACCCGGTCTTTCTTTCATCCAGGAATTCTGGGTAGTGAGCCAGCGGATCCTTTGGCTCCAGTTGATTTAGTTGAGCAACAAGGCGCGGCCAAAACTGCCCCGTCAGCGCGTCCTGCAGCAAATAGCCGGTTTTCAGGTTGGCCTCGTCTGTCTCCTCGTCGTCTAGCAGGCGCTCACCCTTGTCCGTCAATGCTTGAGCATTCTCTACCAGCCAGCCATTACTCACGCCTTGAGCCAATATCAGCTTAATCAGGTTCTGGTGAAGTCCGGTCAGATCCGCGATTGCCTCGCCACGGACAGTGCGCGCACGAATCAATCCCAGTACCGCACGCTGAAACAGATTTAACTGTGACCTTTTGGCATCTGGATACAACACTCGGTACACCAGCACAGGCCAGAGCACCGGCTTTTTCTTGCCCCTCGGGGCGGCTCCGAACCTGAGGTATGTGCCAGTTTCAACGAAGGCTGCCATGTTCACCTCCACACATCTGGTAGAAGGCCGCCAATGCCGGTACCGCCTCCTCTGCCTCGGGACTGGTTGCCAGTGCCGAATCACCCACACAAATCAGCATTTGCCGCTGGCGACTCATGGCCACGTTCATTCGGTTCGGCAAACGCAGGAAGCCAAACTGGCGATTCAATTGCCTTTCACGATCAGCGACTACATCGCCGCTCGATTGCCCAGGCCTTGCCTGCTGATAGGTGCGTACGCACGAGAGCAAGACGATATCAAACTCCTTGCCTTGAAAGGCGTCGACTGAGCCTACACGCAATCGCTCTTCGAGGCTGACTGAGCCATCGCCTCGTACCTTTCTGGCCCATTTGAAATGCTCGTGTGGCTCATAGGTGCCGTTGCGTTGTTCCATCAACGCAACCCCTTCAATCTGCTGCCGAGAAAGTTTCTCCATGATCAGATCACGTTGCGCCGCATAGAAGGTGATGATGCCAATTGAAAGGCTGTCACCACCGGCCTGCATCAGCCTTACCACTTCTTCAGCAATGCGCTGAGCCTCAATATCCCTGATCCTGCTCGTTCCGATCCCAGGGCGATGGTCCTTGCCCTGGGAAGCGGGTACGTCGATCCATTGGCATACTCGGCCTCGGTAGTGGGGCTCAAGCTCCCCAAGAGCGTTCAGCAAATCATGGGAGAAGACAAAATCCTCTGCAGCCCTGCCGGAGCGTACCGTCCCTAGACCAACAGCCTCGTAGAATTGTTTACTTATGAACGCCCCCAGGGTCGGGTTCATTCGAAATTGAGTGTCCAGCATTACGACTCGGCGAATCGTGTCCTGCTTCTCCAGATCTTGCAGCTTTATGCGCATTCGCTCGAACAGGCTGGATCGAAATGCAGCCAATTGCAGCTCGGTCAGCTCGTGCTCCTCCTGCAATTGCCCTTCAATGTCAGGCTCGAGCATGTGCGGTAACTGCCTGTCATCGCCCACCAGAACGATGCGCCGCTTCGCCATGGACATCGGCACAAACAGATCCAGAGGGTTGGCACGGGCGGCCTCATCGATCACCACGGTGTCGAACTCAATATCGGTGCTATTCAACCCAGCCACTGACTTCAGACTCGCCATCTGCCGGCCTGCAGCTTGCTGACAGGTTGCGCCCACCACCATGGAGTACTCATTGACAACAGCCTGAGCAGCATTACGGTCCATCGCCAGGCTGTCGGCTAGCTGCTCTAGCACCCACGCTACACCCTGTTTGCGCTGGCGCAACTTGCGCTCTAGATGCCTGTCGACTTCATTAAGCAGAGTCTGACCCTCAGGGTCGGCTTGACGCTTCAACTCCGTAGGCCGGTAGTCGGGCAAATACAGTTTGAGTAGACGAGCCTGGCAGTCCGCAAGCGCATGTAGGTCAGATTCCGCCAGTTGCGAGCTATCCGCAGCGTTTTGCAGCAATGTCAGCAACTCGGCACTGCTGCCTTGGCTATGACGTTTCAACCAACTGAGCAAATTCCAGGCTCGATCTGGGCCATCATCTGCAAATGAAGAGGCCTCGACACGTAGTGCTCGAATGCGTCGCAAGGCTTGCTCATCCGGCCGGTTCTCGGCCAAGCTGGGCGCCTGCGTCTTTAGTTGCTCGATATAGTCTTCGAGCTGATGTTCCAGCTTGGGCGGCAATACCAGACCGCTCTGGTCCAAGCCTCGCAATCCGTCCAGAATGCGGTCGAATGCTTCCGCCTGTTGAACTGGCGATGCACCGACAACTCGGGCCATCGCCAACCTGGTCGATAGATCCCTGATGCACTCCAGTTCCGGGTACTTGCTGTACTCCGTAGAAATTTTTTCCTGCAAATGGGCCGCATGCCGCTCTAGCCAGGGATCGATCAGCGACGCCTCATCGTTCGCACCACGCTTACCGCCCACGCGCGCTCCAGGCAAACCGAACACATCGCTACGATCCAGAGCGTTGTCTACAGCATCGTGCTGAAAGCTGCTGATCAGGACCTGCGCGGAAATGTCCCGTTCTTCAGCCTCTTCAGCCAGGCGACGCTGCAACGCAGCGATTACCTGCGTTTTGCCCGTACCAGGTGGGCCAATGATGATGGCCAGGTCTGGAGTATTGAGCGCAGCATCCAGAGCCAGTGCCTGTTTCTCTGTAGGCTTTCCCCCCTTGAAGGTTTCCTGCGCATAGGGTGTAAGCCCTTTGATGGGGCGCCGCCGGGCTGCTGGCACCGCAATACCCTCCAAGAGCCACTTCAACTGCGGCAAGCGCTTGCCCGAGTCAATGGACTGCTTTGCCGCAAGGCGTCGCTTGCCTACGGATCGCTGGCCTGCCAGCGAGAGGTAGAGCCAACCTTCATCCTGTTTCGGGCGAACATCACGCCGGTTCGAGGCCGTCTTGAATACAACACAGTCAGGCTCAAAACGGATGGTGCCGCGCGGTGTACTCGCGGCTGTCTTTGCCTCGTCGGTGCTCAGCTCCTCCGCCCAGTCGGGACGCTCAGTACCCAGGTCAAACTGGGTGTCGCTTGGCAATTCGAGATTGCGCCAACGTTGACGAAACTCCCGGTAGTCGTCCTGTGACTTCGGAGTCAGACGCCAGAGGTTTTCACGTCCATCTTCGCCGCCTTCACATTGCACAAAGCGCAGTGAACGCAGGCTCTCGGCTTGCTGCAATGCACTCTGCCATTCCTTATCGTTGTAGAGATTCCATAATTCCAAATAACTGGCATTGTCTCGCAGCGCAGTATCCAGTATCGCCTGTTGACTGCCGCTGTTGAGAACCGCGACAACAGAGGCATCACGGAACTCAAACTGGCCGATCAGCAAAGAAAACGCGCTGTCACGGCGCAAGTGGCGGGTAAGGCGCTTGATCAGCAGTCCACGGTCCTGCCGTTGCTCCACATCGGCGCGCCAACCATTGCCCAGCAATTGGAAGCCTCCCTTGGAGGCACTGTTGCTAAAGCGTGCGACGGTGAGCCAGTCACCCTCGGCCTGCCCACGTACCAGGAACTGCTCCGCGAACCATCGGCAGGCAAGGTCGATGCTCTTATCGGCAATTTCCTGTTTACCGTAGAGATCATCGGTAATCAGTTCGTCGACCCCAAGTTCAAGCTGCATGGTGGACACTTCGACTGGTGCGCAGTACTGCACCAGTAGCTGGCAGCTCTGTTTGCTGGTCAGCAGCCAGCGGCTCTGATCGCGTATTACCAGGCGGCTAAAGAGACCATGATCAGTCGGAGCGCAGTTCACCCTGACACGTAAGTCACCCTGTATCGCCAGCCACTCATCCTGATAGCTCTGGAGAAAAATCACCTGACCAGCCTGAAAACCGTCGATTTGCTCATCTGTAAAGAGCGCCAGCACATCCTCGGACAGCAGGGGAAAGTCTTTAAATTCCATATGTAATCACCACCGGAACTGCCAAATGACATGGGACTCTGCCAGCTCACCCACATGTAGCCGATAGGGCTCCTCGTGCTGTCCGCGCAGACTTTCCTTGAGTCCCTGGTAACGCTCCAGTGGCTTCTTCACTGAGCCCCGCTGCAGATGCAACTTGCTCTGCGACAGCGGGTAGATGACGAGTCCCTGATCTGAGTACTCGATGCGGAGATGGTCCGCAGGCCAGCGGTCATAGCTGAAGGTGGGCATCAAACGCTTGAGCTCCAGATCTCCCCCCGGTTGCAACCATACCTTACGGCCGGTGGCAATCATGTTGCCAGGCTCCTCAGACGAACCCTCCGCTTCGTCCGGCAGAGTGATAAACTCCTCGAACAACACCAGCCGGCTATCGGCAGGTTCGTCGCAGAAAAAGCATGACGCCTCATTGAGTGAATCAAGCTCAGCAGGCAGCAAGGTAGTGCCGCCGCAACCGTCGCAGCAGTAAAGGTGCTCGTCAATTTCAGCCAAGGCTTCGAGCCACTCAGCCATGCTTGGGCGCTCGCAGGGGCTGCATAGCCCCTGCTCGAAACAACGGCAAAAAAGTGCAGGTAATTTGCTGTGCTCCACCAGTTGAATCGGCAGATTGGCAAAACACTGATTGGTATCATCCTGCGTGTCGTAGATCCAAGGGTGCTCACCACGCAGCGCAGCCTCCTCTTCATTTGGCTCACCGTTGCTTACCAACTCGCCCTTGAAGGGGTGGTTATGGGTCAGCAACTGATAGGCGATGACCGCAAAACTCCAACTGTCCGTCAGGCTGGACAGCAGCGCGTCACCGCGCACCACTTCTGGAGCACCATAGTCAGCCGTGTGCAAAGTCAAGCCGCTGTGCGTTTCCAGACTGATGTTGTCGCAGTCGATCAGCCAGGTTTCCGCATGGATGGGGTCATCTGATACGAAGATGTTGCTCGGGGATAGATCGCCGTAAAGCATGCCGCGCGCATGCAATTGATTCAGTGTTCTGGCCAGCTGGCTCAGAATACGGATACGCCGGCGCAGACCACCCTGCCGAAGATAATCGGCAGACGCCTCATTTTCTGCATTGATGAAACTGTCGAGCAGGCCTTGCAACGGAACCAGACCATCCATCAGTTCCATGACATAACCGAAGCGTGGCTCAGCCAGCAGTGCCAATGGCCTGGCCAGTTTCAGATCACTGAGATTCTGACGAATCAGCCAAGCGATATGCCGCTGCCAACGCAGGCGAGCGTGCTCATCCTTGTTGGTGAAGCCCTTGATCAAAGCCTGGGGATACTGGGTCCGGTATACGATCCCTTGGCCACCCCGGCTCAATTCCTGCCGCAGTTCATAAACCGAGCCTTTGGTGTCATACACTACACGTTTCTTCTGCGCTGTCGTAGTCGCGGTCATCTGCTTCAATCCGTTCTGAAAATTCCAGCGATGGTCTTATCATCGCCGTGACGTGGTGTGGACCAACCGTGCAGTTCTCGTGTCAGCCACTTGCGCATACGGCGTTTGCTGCTGCGCAACTGGCGCTGGCAAATCGCATCGAAGAATGACTCCAACTGTTCCGGAATCAGGTCATCCGATATGCCGTCAGTCATCAGTAATACACCATCGCCTGGCTGGGTCAGCACGAATTCGGCGCTGCAGCCATCCTGAGAATTCACCTGTGCCAAGGTGGCCGTCTGATTGCCAAAGCCTTGGCGCCGATTAGTCAGCACCTTGAACACACCCTGACTTCTAACCAGCAGCATGCCATCCCCAACCTGACCAGCCATACCTTGCCCATAAATATCCACTTGAGCCCACAAACAGGTCGTTTCATGAGCCCTGTATCGATCACCAAAGTGGGCAAGCCAGGCATCACGCAGGGTCAGAGCAACCGTGCCATGCAGCATTCCTTGTCGCTGACGGGCAAGTTGCCTGAACAGCTGGACAGCTTTCCGGGAGCCAAGATGGCTAAGTGGACGACTGCCTAGCCCATCTGCCACGGCGAT
This sequence comes from Aeromonas simiae, assembly GCF_000820125.1. Classification (GTDB taxonomy): domain Bacteria; phylum Pseudomonadota; class Gammaproteobacteria; order Enterobacterales; family Aeromonadaceae; genus Aeromonas; species Aeromonas simiae. Next base: position 19,612 of record NZ_CDBY01000047.1, read on the forward strand.
ACACAAGCCGCCGCGTAGACCACTTACGCACAGAGCATCCTGATTAGGAGTGCCGTCCAACTGATGTGCGGGGCCTCGCACTGAAGCCCCGCCTGCCAGCATGCGCATCAGAATTCCCAGTCTTGATCGTCTGCACTAGGGATCTGCAATGGCGTGTGCTGATTAGGTGTGGCCGACTGACTGCGCGCACTGACACTCATGGTCACTGCACGGAAGAAACGGTGAATGTCGCGGGCATTCTCGGCATGGAACAGCGGCGCCTCAGGGTCGTTGGTGAAGTCGCCGAGCATGATCTCATCCGAATCCGCACCAATGGCCATAGCAAGGCGCGTGGCCTTGGATGAGCGTTCGCCATTGACCAGGCTGGCAAATGGGCCTTGCCAGTCATCATTGGGATAGCCATCGGAGACCAGCACGATCACCGGCTTGTAGGCGCGGGAAGGAATGCTGTCTTTGTCTTCGATCATCTCACAAACTAGCGAAAGAGCACCGCCCAGTGGGGTCATACCATCTGCCACCAGCGGTGTGAAGCTTTGCAACTGATGAGCCGGAGTCAGAGGTAGGTTCAACTCTGCCTGGCTACCTCCAAAGGTGATCACACTGACCTGGATCTCTGCACGCAGACGGCTCTCGCTGGCAAAACTGCTGATCATGTCTTTGAGTCCCTTGTTCAAGGCTTCGATCTTTCCATCGACCGACATGCTGCCACTGGTGTCGGCCAACACGATGACCGGCAGCGGGCGAGCGGTTTGGACTTGGAACTTTTTGAGTTCTGACATGGGTACTTTCCTTGTTGATTCTCTAGAAGTACGGGTGAAATGCATGCCAATTGTAAAAATTGCTATTAATAGATTGCTGAAGCAGAGATTTATGAAATCGACGGCATCCAGATCAACATGAATATTTATATTCACGCAGTATTTTTTACTTTTCCGTTGATTCCGAGGCCACAGTTAGAGCAATGATGCTTGCGTCGGTGCTCTCTGTTCCGATCCCCTCAACACCTGCGTGACAAAGCTGTAAGCCTTTTCCAAGGTCTTGTCTCCAATCCCCTCGAATTGCAATAGCTGATTCAGCTGACAGACCCGCTCGTCCGCCAACGCTGTCCTAATTGCCTCGATAGACTGAGAACGCAAACCACTGCTGAACTTGATCTGCTCGGAGCTCAGTTTCAAGAATCTAGTCTTGAATACTTCGTACAGATCATCTGGTGCAACAGGGTCATAGCGATAAATCTCCACCGGAATCGCACAAGTGCCAAGGTGATGCAGCATGATTTCCAATGAGCGCTCAGCCGATACCCCCCCCATCTGAGCCCCTAGTAGCGGGAAGGCAACAGAGCTAATCCCGCGAGATTCGTAGGTCCTCATGAATTTCTCTAGCCCGGCGTGCAAGAAATCTTCCTGGCTCGGGTAGCGCCAGTGCTTCTTGGTCGGGAAATTCAACACCCAGCGATCCGCTGCTTTGTAAATCCATAACTTCCCAATACTAAACTGCCCTTGCTCGCACAGGGCACGGTACTGCTGGAACATGTCCGGATAACGCAAACGGTACTCGAATGCGATGCCTGCTCCCATCACACCAACACAGTTAATGGTGTTGACGCACGTCTGGGCGCGAGAGCAAAAGATATTGCCCGTAACCACTGAGACATTACTCACCTAAAAGCCCCCGCAAAAAAGAAGCTCGGATCGACAATCAGTCGGTCATCTAGATAAAGCCCCGCATCATTAACAGCCGCAGCTGTTTCGGCGTTTGAGCAGATCGCGACCTCGATAAATCCGGGGGCGATACTAGGCGCTACAAGTACCTCAGCGCAGCGTCGACGCTTACCATCCGGCACATCGTTCCAGTACACTGCCTTGAGAGCTTCTAGTGAAGGCAGAACCACCGATGGGCCTTTCGCAAATAGCGTCAGTTCACTGGCCGCATTGCCATCCGTAAAACAGTGCTGATCATGGTAATCCAAAAGACTTGGCGTAAGCCCCAGCACAACTAGATCTGCAGCCCGATCCCTGAGTCGGTACAGCATGGGATTTCTGGGGTTCAGGTATAACGGTACGTAATCATGCAAACAGCGCTGAAAAACCGGCTCGCGCCTTTTGGCGCGCCGAGATTGCACCTCCAGATCCGAATAATCCTGAATGTGCAGCCCTTGCGCCATCGCAGTACTGCGGGACACAAGGCCGTGCTTGCGTACCGTCCGGAAGTTCTCCAACGGCATCATGTAATACAGACAAGGCGGCAAGCCGGGCATGGGCGCCATCGAATCGAGCATGGACAGCATTACCTCACTGCTCTTCACATTCTGACCGCACATATCACTATCTCTCGCCGCTTAACCATGAGTGTTGCACATTTTATCTGAATTCCTGCTGTACTGGGAGTTGCGGCGTAACACCAGTGATGAAATTGGATTGCCATACAACAAACAGTTCTATGGCACTAGCCTGCGGCAGCGGCCCCCACTCCAGCATGTAGTGATCGTCCTCCAGAAGTTTAAATCGAGCTCCTGGCACAGTTCCGCATTCTGCCCCCTGATAGCTGAAGTCGATCATGTTGCCGGTCCGTGGATACCGTATGTAAGGCATTTGGGGTTCAGTAGTCAGGCAAAAAAATAAGTCTCAGGCAGAGGGTGAGCATGTGGCTCACCCTTTGTGTCGGTTTCACGCCTCTGTGGCTTGAACATTGCCGCTTTCTTGCCGGTAGACATCCAGATAGAGGTAACCATAGCTGGCCCTTGGATTGGCCAGGCAGACCCAATCCCCCTGCCTCAACGTCACCAATTTATCTTGGTCGCTCAGCAGTTCCCCTTGTTGAAAGAGCTTGCTAAGACGCTCAATAAACCCCGGTAAAACGGTGTCGATATCGGTAAGCCACTGCTCGTCAGCCTCGCCATAGACGCCGCTGCGATCCCATAGCAGGGAGACTCCGCTTCTCTCGACAATGGCACGTGCGCCAAAGCGTGGTTGGACCTGGGTATGTAATCCCCAACTGCCTATTGTGCTCATACTCTGTTTACTCCGAATGATGGTGAGTCATTGCATTAGTCACTGCTGACCATGCTTTATTACTCCCCGAACGGGCCGCTTGACCGGCGTGACCGTTACAAATGCCCCCGCTCTGCCAGCGACACCACGCCCTCCGTCCCGACCACCAGATGATCCAGAGTTCGGATATCCACGAGTGCCAAGGCACTTTGTAGCCGCTGGGTGATCTCGATATCTGCACTGCTGGGCTCCGGGTAACCCGACGGGTGGTTATGCACCAGCATCAGCGCTGCGGCATTGTGGTGCAGTACCCGCTTGACCACGTCGCGGGGGTAGATGGTCGCTGCGGACAGGGTGCCGAGAAACAGCTCTTCATAGGCCAGGATCCGGTGCTGGTTATCGAGGAACAACGCTGCAAAGACTTCGCGATCTCGTGCTTGCAGCAGCCCTTGCAGGGCCAAGTGCTTATCGGTAATGGCAACGCCCTTGGCCAGTTTCTGGCGGGCAATCATCTGGGCAATGATCAGCAAATCGTCGTCGGTAACGAGGCCGGGCACGCGATAAGTGCCGGGTTCCTCCCCGGCGATGAGTTTCTGATGCAACATGATGGATCCTCCAAAAGCGTTCGCCCCACTGGCCTATGGGCTGGTGGGGTGTGCTTTTTTGCAATAAAGGGGGTGGTGATTGCGGCGAGTGGGTCAGTGGGGGGCCTGGGCCAGCCCTTGCGGTGTCAGGTCGTGCAACGGGAGGTGGTAACTGGTGGCCAGCAGGTTGCCGATGCCATACAGCCACTCCCGCTGTGGGTGATCGCACAGCCATTCGGCCAGTGCGTAACCCTGTTCGGTCTGATAGCGCAGGTAGAGGGCGTAGCCATCTACCCGTAGACCGTAGTCCCGCACTACTTGGATCTGCCCCCCGCTATCGTGAACCCCCTCCAGCTCAAGGGCGAGCAGTGTTCTGGTCATCGGCACCTTCCTCATGGGGTAAGGGGTCACTCTCCACGGTAAAACCGCGATGAATACAAATGCGCTGCAGGTCAGCCAGAAAGCTGGCCAGTACCCTGGGCTGTTCAGTGAGCGGGACCGGCCCTGCCTGGCAATGCCAGAAACACCTGCGCTTGGGATCAACGCAGATCTCATTCACAGGCTGGTTCATAGTGCGCCAGTCGTCAGCATTGCTGATGGTGAGCAGTTGCCACTGAACCCCAGACCAGCGAACTTGTAGAGTCACCGTTCGGACATGTGGGCTATCGGGGGTGATGTGCAGCAGCCAGTGTTTGCCGCTGTGTACAGGTTGTAACCTGGCTTTGGCTGCAACTAGTTCTAGCCATTGGCGTGAGTAGTGGGAGAGCGCTAATTCATGTGGCATTTCACACCTCCTAATCGCCGCTGACCGTGATGCTGAAACATTCCAACCGGTAGTAGGCAATGAAGTTGCTCTGCCATATATCGAACAACTCCCGCGCTTCGGCCAGTCGCAACGGTCCCCAGCCCAACATGGTGTGCTCCCCATCGAGAAAGTTGAAATCGAGCTCCTTGCAGAGCTCGGCATCTTGCCCCAGCCCTTGGTAGCTGAAGTCGGTGACGTAATCGAACAACCAGTCGTCAAGACCACGCACCAGGCGTATTTCGACCGGGTGAACGCCGCCTTGTTCGGCGCTGTAACCGGGGTTACGGAAGTTGAAGGTCAGCTGGGTACAGCGTCCCAGGTCGAGGTCGGTTCGTTCGGCTTCCTGGCTGAGTAGAGCCAACAGTGCTTGGCAGACAGGCAGGCTGATGCCGTCCCGGTGAAAGGGAATAGTCATGGTAGTGATCCTTGAAAGTGTGAGGTAGCGGCAGTGGCTCAGTCGGTGAGCCAGGACCAGAGGCGGCTTACTGCGTGAGCGGCTAATACGCCGGTTGCCAAGGGGACCCAGCTTGGCGATGTCGCAAGGGTGGTCAGGGTGATAGCTGAGGTGGCGAGCGTCATGCAATCAGATGCTGTGCGTTCTCGGGTCAACACGGTTGTAGCTGGGGGCATGATGGTGGTCTGCTGAGTGCGGAGGGCCGCTTTCGCCACCGCCGCCGCTGCTTGGCTAACCTGTGTCGAGTGATGGATACCGTGGATGCACCACATCACGAAGTGTTCACAGTTACTGAATAATACATCGTACCGATGCTCGCCCAGCCGAGTACGGGCACGTTCGAGGCTCTCTGTTCGGCCATACAGCCTGGCAGGGCAAGGCTTGCACCAGACCGGTTTACCATCGGAAAACTCATCCAGAGAGGTCATCACTATTTCACCGGGTAGGCCGAGATTAGGCCCCTGATAGTGGATGACATGGTTGCCCCCGACATAGAGGCCGTGGTGGGTATAACCGAGGCGAACGGTCACCAAATGATCGCCTGGGGTGAATCGAGACATGAAGTTAACTCCTTGTGGTCAGGCATATAAACGCAACAGGGCACCTAATGGGTGCCCTGGAGTCGGTGTGAAAAGATGTATGAGACCCGCCCGCGCCCAACCGAGCAGGGTACAGTCTTGGGGCAGAAGCTAGCCCGACTGGACAGTGCCGACCGGGCATTGCCGCTGGAGACGTTTGAGCGATTGGTCGAGCGTCTGGCCAGATCCTGAGTTAGAGCGCACCGGGTGCCGGTGCCGCGCCTTTACCCAATTTGTTGGTTAACGGGGATGCCCGAGTTCGCGTTCCCCGTGGTCTGGTCTCCGCTTGCAGAGCCGGTTCGGCAGTCGAATGTTCCCCTTCCTCCACCTGGGGGTAAAACTCCTCCAGCAGCATTGGCACCTCTTCATCCACCTCCTCGAACTGACCATTGCGCAGTAGCGCCCGCGCCACGGCTTCCATTTCGCTAATCGTCAGCCCAGCTTCATCATCCTGCATCGCTTCCTGCCGTGCCTGACCGACTGCCTCGGTCAGGGTCAGTTCGTCACGCAGCGTCAAGTCCACGTAGTAGACCGGGGTACGGTAGGACTGGGTGGTGCTCTTGGCCCGCAACCTCAAGGTCAGTGGCAGATAGCGGGTCAATCCACCGCTCACTGCCTCGAAATACTTGAGCCGTGCCGCCAGGGTTCGTACCGAGTTATAGCCGGTGGTACGAAAGATAAAGCTGCCGAGTTCATCCCCCTGTCCCTCCACAAATAGGTTCAGTCGTCCGTACAACTTACAGCCCTGTTGCTGGCCGTAGGGACAGCGCTCTGGACCGGGGCAACTGACCTCCTCCATCCCTTGTGCCCCCACCCGTTTTGCCATCTCTCCATTGCCGACACAGAGCGGTCGCCCAGTCTGGCGGTCAAAGGCGCTGTACTCTGCCCGCAGGTTCAGATCGCTGTCATTGAACAGCACACGTACCGGGATGGCGCGGATCTTGGCCTGCTCATGCCCTTGAGCGAACTGCTGATGCAAGGGATGGAGTAACCATCCCCCTTTCTGCTGCACCTGGGTGGTGAGGGTGAAACTGTCATCCTTCTCCGGCACCCATTTCCCGTCTTTCTGTACCAGCCTGCCGATACAGATCCGCCCGATCACGGGCGGGGTAATTGCCAGTCCTTTGATCATGGTGTTTAACTCCTGCCAGCATGAGTGGCCTGAATGGTGAAACGGCGTGAGCCGGGCACCGGTTTGACGTAGTGGCTGAGCAGGTCGGGATGATCCTGCCCGAGCCGTTCCAAGTCCGGCGCCAGCCGATCCTTGCTGCGTTTCCAAGTGATCTTGCCGTCGGCGAAGAGCCCTGCCGTGGCCTCGCCCAGCGTGGCCTGTAGCCGCTGCTTGATCTGCGACTCGCGTAGCTCCACTTCCTCCTTGTGCTCGCGCAGATGCAGTAACTCCCCGAACAGCTGGTTGAACTCGGGGGAATCGGAGAGATCGACGGTCTCTCCGTCATCGCGGGGAAATAGCCAAGCCAACGCCGAGCCTGCATCCTCAGAGCCATCGGGCTCGGGCTGCTGGTTGCTGGTGACCTGATGCCAGAACTGTGCTTCACGCTCGGTGAGATCCCGGACCTTCTCCTCGTCGCGCTCGATGCGATAAATCCGAAAATCCTGACCCCCGATCAGCACAGCTACCTCCGCCCAGGCATGGCCGGTGACGGCGAGCTGATGAAGTACCTGACACTGGTAGGCGACCGGCACACCTTCCTCCCACTGCGGGGCACTGTGATAGCTGGCGGTCTTGATTTCGAGGATGCCGGGGCCGTCGGGGTGACCCACCACCTCCCGGTCGAGATTGGCGAGCATAAAGGTGTGTTCGGGGTGCTGTAGTACGGCATTGACCCGGCGTACCCGGTAACCGGTTCGCTTGGCGTAGACCTGCGCCAAGACCGGTTCGAGCTCGATACCCCACAGCACCGCTTCCTTGTGGGAGATATCTTCCGGCTCCTTGCGACCGGTTTTCTCCAGCCATAGCGACAGCGGGCATTTATAGGGTGAGAGGCCCACCGCCACGGCGGCATCGGACGAGCCGATCCCCAGCTTGCGGATCGCCAGCCACTGTTCGCGAGGGAGGTCGGAGGTCGAGGCTAAACGAATGGCCTGACCGTATTTGGCTTTTGCTTTCATCGTGACTCCTGCTTGACGGCATAAATGCTCCCGCCCGGATTGGCTTACGCCAGTCCGGGTGAGGGGATTTTTGCTTTCTGGTGGAATGAAAATAGGCTGCATTTGCAGCCTCAGGATGGGGTGTTGATGGGCGAGCTAAATCGCTAGATGTCTGTTAACGGGTCGTCGCAACGGCGTCAGACGTTGAACCCGATGTGTCGGCCGGTAGGCAATTCCACATCTACACGCAGCTTGCCGCCCATCGCTTCAACATAGCGTTTCATGGTGGAGAGCTTGATATCACTGCCACGCTGCTCCATCGCCACGACGGCAGGCTGACTGACACCGAGTGCCTTAGCCAACTCAACCTGCGACACCTCCAGCTCTTCGCGCAGCGCCTGTATACGCACCTCCAGCAACAGCTCGGTTGCCATTTCCTGGATGCGTTGCCGACTCTCTTCTGAACGGGAGGCCAGCAAATCGTCAAGTGTTCTTCCCATTACTTTTCCTCCAACTCAGCCAGATGCCTGGCGTACTGTGCCTCAGCCAACGGCAGCATCTCTTTGTAAAACCGCTTCTCGTTCCCGCCCTTGTTGCCAGCACAAAGCACGATGGCTTGTCGCAGCGGGTCAAAGGCAAAGAATGCACGTAGCGGCTCTCCCTGATGCTGCACCCTCAGCTCTTTTAAGTTTGTAAAACGCGAGCCCTTGATGGTATCGACCAGGGGACGCCCTACCGATGGGCCACCTTGTGCCAAGGCGAGTAGCCCAGCCAAGACTTTCTCCTGCGTCGCTTCATCTTGCACATCAAACCAAGCATTAAACAGCTCGGTCGTTTTTACTGTCCACATAGCGCACCAATATAATCTTTAGTTTATATCCTAGATGGATACGGCCATCACTGCAACAGGTTGAGGGCCCGGTTTAACGCCTGGATTTTCAGTTGCGCCCCTTGTCCGAACCAGGCGGAGTCGAGCCGGTGATCCTGACTACGGGCACGGCGATGGTGATCCACGTACTCGGTCACCGCATTAACCAGCCCCCAGGCGGTATTGCGGGAGCTCGATAAATCAGACCCCATCCCGGCGCCCTGATAGAGCTCGTACAGGCGCTGCACAGGACGAGTGAGGATGATGTTTTCGTCATCCAGCGGTTGGGCCAGCAGGTCGCTAAAGAAGCGCAGGGCCTCTTCAGGAGCGACCGGGCGCTGCGCCAATGCCTTGGTCTGGGCTTTGAACTCATCCCAATGGGAGAGGCCGAGTCCCAGCGACTCTTTCACCGTAGCCGCATCGAACTGGGTGGAGTGGGGGACCTTGATCGCCCCGCTGCTGTCGCGTAGCGCCATCTGTAGGGTGTTATTGCAGACCACTCGCAGGGAGGTGAACTGCGCTGTGGTACAGAGGGTGCCATCGCAACTGGTGGCGAGCAGCAGGTAAGACTTCACCACATCCCCACCCTTGAGTTTCATATCCTGGCCGGTACGGGCCAGCGCCCACAACTTGCGACCGCCTTTGAGCGAACCAGCCGTTTCCAATTCAAAGCCACCGGCTTCCACTAGATCCTGATAGAAGTGTTGATCAGCGCGCAAA
>NZ_CDBY01000048.1 GCF_000820125.1 Aeromonas simiae
AATGCAGTGCTCCCCTTCCCGCTGGGAAGGGGAGCACTGCATTGCCCGTGGGGGCTAGCCGGGAGGATGTGCGCCTTCGGCTTCTTCCTCCCGTCTGCCGATAGGCTTGGGTCGTTCCAAGGGCGTCAAGGGCCGGGCCGCCCCGGAGACCCTTGACCCCCCTTTCCACTCGAAAAGCGATCAGGAAGCGCCACAGCGGCCCGTAGGGCCGTTTTAGGGGTCTGGCATAACCCAGGCCACCCCAAGACCGGAAAACGCGCTGTAGGCCCGTTTCTGGCCGCTTTGCCCAAGTGGAGCCGGGCGGCGGGCGGAAAGCTCCGCTTTTCGTTCGACGGCTGGCCGACAACGAGCCGAAGGCGAGGCGTCAGCACGGTGTTTCACCAAAAACGAGCAGCCGACCGGGCAGCGGTACGTTACGAAAACCGCTTGTGTATCGTACTGTATAGCTGTATGGTATCGTATCAATACGAAATACAGTAATACGATACGAAAGGAGAAAGGATCATGGCACGTCAAGGCATCACTCGGGATCAAGTTTTCACCGCCGCTGACGCCCTCGTGGGCGACGGGCAACAGCCCACCATCAATGCGATCCGGGAGCGTTTGGGCGGCACCGGGTCGCCAAACACGATCCACAAGCATCTTGTGCAATGGCGTGAGGCCCGCCCGGTGGCTGCCGTTGCGGCCCCGGAGTTGCCGCAGGCGCTGACTGCCGCCATTGCTGGCGAGATCGAGAAGGCCGCAGCGAAGGCGCGGGCCGAGAAAGAGCAAGAACTCCAGCAAGCGCAGGCCGAGGCCGCCGAACTTGGGGCCGCAGGCGAGGCGCTGGAGGCCGAGCGCGACGAGCTGGCCGAGCAGGTGGCCGTCCTCACCACGGAGCGCGACACGCTGGCAGGCAAAGCCGCCCAGCAGGCCGCCGACTTGGCCGAGGCGCAGCAGCGCATCGAGCGCGAGCAGCAGGCGGCAGAGGCCGCCCGCGTGGAGGTGGCAACGGCACGGCTCAAGATCGAAGCGCAGACCGAGCGCCAGACGGAGCAGGCCGCAGAGATAGAGCGCCTACGCGCCGCACTGGCCGAGGCACAGCAGGGCCGCACCGCCGCCGAGCAGCAGGCCGCCGTGCTGGCCGCCAAGCTGGAGGCGTGCGCCGACCGCGCCGAGCAGATCGAGCAGCAGGCCGCCAAGGCTGCACAGGCCCACGACACCGCCCGCGCAGCAGCGGCGCAGGAAATCCGGCAGGCGCAGGCCGAGCGTGACGAGGCCCGCAAGGTGGCAGCAGAGGCCCGCGAGCAGGCCGCACGACTTGCCGGGCAGCTTGAGGCGCTGCAACGGCAGCAGGACAAGGCCGAGGCCGCCGAGAAGGCCACCAAGGCACCGAAAGGGAAAGGGGGGGAGTGATGCCAGCCGCCGCCCAGTTCGGCGGGGCGGGGGTCGATGGCATAGCCGTAGTCCGTCATCGCCGCGCCCTCTCGGCCATCAGGGCATCGCCTTTGGCCTTCCAAGCTGCCCTCTTGGCGTCATCGACCTGGGCCTCGGCCAGCGACACCAGAGCGCCCAGCAGTTCGCCCCGGTCGCGGGTCGGCTTGCCGGTCTTGGTATCGATCAGCCCGGCCAGGATCATCAGGCCCGCCGACTCGTACAGCTCATGGTCGCGGGCCTTCCTCTCGGCGGCCCTCTCGGCGTTGATGATGCGGGCGGCGTCGGCGCGGGCCTTCTGGGCGCGTTCGGCGGCCTTCTCGGCGCGTACCAGGGCGGCCAGTTTGCGGCCATCGTCGGCGGTGCGGTCGGGCTTGTCGGCCAGCATCAGCAGCAGGCGCTGTTGATCGCTGGGAGCCTTCAAGCCGCGCAGGTATGCCAGCCGTTCGGCCAGCCACTTATCTTGTGTCATGGGTGCGTCTCCCTCTGTGATGGAGGCTCCCATTTTACGCGGAAGGTGGCCGGGGCGCGACGGCTGCGGTATCCTTCCGTTTTACGGAAGGCGCGCTTAGTTGTTTCTCGGCAAGCCGAGAAACGCGCGGCAGGGGAAGCCCCTGCACCCCAGCGCCTACGGCGCAAAAAACACGAGGAGCGGCGGCGGTGGCAATCGGGCGATTGAGCATGAAGGTAGGCAAGGCCGGTAAGGCCGGGCCTCATGCCGCCTACATCGCCCGCGAAGGCCAGTACGCCAACCGCCTAGAGCGCGGCGAAAAGTTGGAAGCGACCGAGGCGGGCAACATGCCCGCCTGGGCGCAGTCCAACCCGCTTGCCTTCTGGCAGGCCGCCGACGCCTACGAGCGCAAGAACGGCACGACCTACCGGGAGATGGAAATTGCCCTGCCGCGCGAGCTGAGCGCCGCGCAGCGGATCGAGCTGGTGCGCGAGTTTGTACGCCAGGAGATAGGCGACCGGCACGCCTACCAGTGGGCCCTCCATGTACCGACCGCCGCCGATGGTGGCGAGCAGCCGCACTTCCACCTGATGTTTTCGGAGCGACAGGTGGATGGCATCGACCGCGACCCGGAGCAGTACTTCAAGCGGTACAACGCCAAGGCCCCGGAGAAGGGCGGCGCACGCAAGGGCTACGGCCCGAGCGCGGGCCAGACCTTGACCAAGGCCGAGCGGGCCGCCGAGCTGAAAGAGCTGCGCGGGCGCTGGGAGGCCATGTGCAATGCGCACCTGGAGCGGGCCGGGGTGGAGCAGCGCATCGACATGCGCAGCCACGCCGAGCGCGGCACCGGCCTGGAGCCGGAGCGCAAGCAGTTGCCGAGCGCCTGGCGCGGCGAAGGTCGCGCCCAGGTGATCGAGTTTCGCGCCGCCCGCGCCGAGGTGGCCCAGGCCGCCGCCGAGCTGCGGCGCGCGGTGCCGGATACCGGCGCCGAAATCATCCACCTGGAAGCCGAGCGGCAGCGCCGCGAACAGGCCCAGCGGGAGGCCCGAGAGCGGGCCGAGCGGGAGAAGGCGCAGCAGGAGCGCCAGCGCCTGGAGCGCATGAGCAGCCGCGAGCTGGCCCAGGAGATTGCCCGCCTGCGCCCGCCGCGAGTGATCGACCTGGTAGAGCGCGACCGCGCTGTACTACAGGCCGAGGCCGAGCGGCAGGCGCTACAGAACCAGCACACCGAGGCGGGCAGCGCCGCAGCCCGCGCCCGCGACCAGGCGCAGGCATGGCGGGAGGCGCACAAAGTGCAGGCGTGGTTCCACGACAAGGGCATTGGTCATGCGCCCAAGCTGCGCGAGCTGGAACAGCAGCGCGAGGAACACCGCGCCGAGTGGCAGCGACTTGGGCAGCGCATCGAGGAGGCCAGCTTGCGCGTGCAGCACGTGCGCCAGCAGGCGCACCAGCGCATCACCGCCGAGCAGGAGCCGACGCTGGCGAAGCTGGCCGAGCTGGAAGCCTTGCAGAAGGAGAAGGCCCGCCAGGAGCGCGAGGCCGAGGCGAAGCGGCTACAGCAGCAGCGCATCGAGCGCGAGCGCGAGGAAGAGTCGATGGCCGCGCTGGAGCACCGTCTAGCGGAACTGCGGGCCGCGCAAGAGGCTGACGCCACTCAGCCGGAGCCCAGCGATGATGATCCTCGCTGGGCGGCGTTTGAACGCACCTTCATGCACGCAGCCCAGTTCGAGCACTACCTCAGCTTGACCGTTCTGGCCGCACCGCTTGCCGGACTCAAAGCACGTTTCGCGGCGTACATGGATACCGCTGCGGAGCAAGGCATGACGCCGGAAATGTTCGCTCAGGCCTGCGCAAAAGGCATGGCCGAACAGGAGCGGCGGGCTATGCAGGAACAGGCGGCGAGGGATGCCGATCCCAAACAGCCACAAGAGGACTCCCCTGTTTCTACTCCCACCCCATGATGCCACCGGCAATGGTGGGAACAGTGTGGAAAGACGGTGGCGGCATGGTGTCAATGATGACGGTAACAAGGTGGTGACATGGTGGAACGATGGTGGCGGGATATTGGTAAGACAGTGGCGACACTGTGGCGGCTGTGTGTGCATACGGTGGCAATAGCGTGGCACTTCACCACAATGCAGCCACATTCCTGCCACCATCTGATGTCGATTCGGGAGGGTTGCGCATGAAAGTCTGGGCATTCGATGAGAACCGGGCCGATTTCGTAGATGCTGCGCCGGAGCGGATGAACGCTGATGCGACCGGGTACTACATCATCCGGCGCGGCGATGACGTGTTAGTCCGCGAGCACGGCCAGGAACGGCCCATGCCTGAGCGGCTGACCGTAGCCGGGGTGCCATTTGACCGGGAGCAGTTCGAGCACACCCACCCCCTGCCTCTGCGAGCGGAGATGAAACGAGACGGCCAATGGGCGCGGGCGCAATTGCAGGCCCGCGACCGGGCCGAAATCGCCCTGCCGCTGGAATTGCCCATTTGGGTGACGAAAACGCCGCTGACCGAGGGCAAGGCGTGATCCTGTCGCCCGTCTGCGGGCATTTGTTTGTGTTTCATCGTAGCCCTGCCGACTGTTCAGAAAACGGTGGTTTGTTGGACAGTTGCCGCAAGGGGCGTTTTTGTCATTTTCAGAAGACGACTGCACCAGTTGATTGGGCGTAATGGCTGTTGTGCAGCCAGCTCCTGACAGTTCAATATCAGAAGTGATCTGCACCAATCTCGACTATGCTCAATACTCGTGTGCACCAAAGCGAGGTGAGCGGGGTTCTAGGGATTTTCCGTCCAAATGCGACATTCAGACTGCTAAGTGATTGATTTATTGTGACTGGCTATGTGAAGCGCCAAAAAAGTAATACCCCTCTGGAGGCCGCGGACGGCGTGGCCTCCAGAGCACTTTGTCGTTTTTGGACGGAAAATCCCTAGAACCCCAATGTTCTCGGCCTGGCGTGGCTCGGCCTGATCGGAGCGGGTTTAACCTACTTCCTTTGGTTCCGGGGGATCTCGCGACTCGAACCTACAGTTGTTTCCTTACTGGGCTTTCTCAGCCCGGGGACCGCCGTGTTGCTAGGATGGTTGTTCTTGGATCAGACGCTGAGTGCGCTTCAAATCATCGGCGTCCTGCTCGTGATCGGGAGTATCTGGCTGGGCCAACGTTCCAACCGCACTCCTAGGGCGCGTATAGCTTGCCGGAAGTCGCCTTGACCCGCATGGCATAGGCCTATCGTTTCCACGATCAGCGATCGGCTCGTTGCCCTGCGCCGCTCCAAAGCCCGCGACGCAGCGCCGGCAGGCAGAGCAAGTAGAGGGCAGCGCCTGCAATCCATGCCCACCCGTTCCACGTTGTTATAGAAGCCGCATAGATCGCCGTGAAGAGGAGGGGTCCGACGATCGAGGTCAGGCTGGTGAGCGCCGCCAGTGAGCCTTGCAGCTGCCCCTGACGTTCCTCATCCACCTGCCTGGACAACATTGTTTGCAGCGCCGGCATTCCGATGCCACCCGAAGCAAGCAGGACCATGATCGGGAACGCCATCCATCCCCGTGTCGCGAAGGCAAGCAGGATGTAGCCTGTGCCGTCGGCAATCATTCCGAGCATGAGTGCCCGCCTTTCGCCGAGCCGGGCGGCTACAGGGCCGGTGATCATTGCCTGGGCGAGTGAATGCAGAATGCCAAATGCGGCAAGCGAAATGCCGATCGTGGTCGCGTCCCAGTGAAAGCGATCCTCGCCGAAAATGACCCAAAGCGCGGCCGGCACCTGTCCGACAAGTTGCATGATGAAGAAGACCGCCATCAGGGCGGCGACGACGGTCATGCCCCGGGCCCACCGGAACGAAGCGAGCGGGTTGAGAGCCTCCCGGCGTAACGGCCGGCGTTCGCCTTTGTGCGACTCCGGCAAAAGGAAACAGCCCGTCAGGAAATTGAGGCCGTTCAAGGCTGCCGCGGCGAAGAACGGAGCGTGGGGGGAGAAACCGCCCATCAGCCCACCGAGCACAGGTCCCGCGACCATCCCGAACCCGAAACAGGCGCTCATGAAGCCGAAGTGCCGCGCGCGCTCATCGCCATCAGTGATATCGGCAATATAAGCGCCGGCTACCGCCCCAGTCGCCCCGGTGATGCCGGCCACGATCCGCCCGATATAGAGAACCCAAAGGAAAGGCGCTGTCGCCATGATGGCGTAGTCGACAGTGGCGCCGGCCAGCGAGACGAGCAAGATTGGCCGCCGCCCGAAACGATCCGACAGCGCGCCCAGCACAGGTGCGCAGGCAAATTGCACCAACGCATACAGCGCCAGCAGAATGCCATAGTGGGCGGTGACGTCGTTCGAGTGAACCAGATCGCGCAGGAGGCCCGGCAGCACCGGCATAATCAGGCCGATGCCGACAGCGTCGAGCGCGACAGTGCTCAGAATTACGATCAGGGGTCTGTTGGGTTTCACGTCTGGCCTCCGGACCAGCCTCCGCTGGTCCGATTGAACGCGCGGATTCTTTATCACTGATAAGTTGGTGGACATATTATGTTTATCAGTGATAAAGTGTCAAGCATGACAAAGTTGCAGCCGAATACAGTGATCCGTGCCGCCCTGGACCTGTTGAACGAGGTCGGCGTAGACGGTCTGACGACACGCAAACTGGCGGAACGGTTGGGGGTTCAGCAGCCGGCGCTTTACTGGCACTTCAGGAACAAGCGGGCGCTGCTCGACGCACTGGCCGAAGCCATGCTGGCGGAGAATCATACGCATTCGGTGCCGAGAGCCGACGACGACTGGCGCTCATTTCTGATCGGGAATGCCCGCAGCTTCAGGCAGGCGCTGCTCGCCTACCGCGATGGCGCGCGCATCCATGCCGGCACGCGACCGGGCGCACCGCAGATGGAAACGGCCGACGCGCAGCTTCGCTTCCTCTGCGAGGCGGGTTTTTCGGCCGGGGACGCCGTCAATGCGCTGATGACAATCAGCTACTTCACTGTTGGGGCCGTGCTTGAGGAGCAGGCCGGCGACAGCGATGCCGGCGAGCGCGGCGGCACCGTTGAACAGGCTCCGCTCTCGCCGCTGTTGCGGGCCGCGATAGACGCCTTCGACGAAGCCGGTCCGGACGCAGCGTTCGAGCAGGGACTCGCGGTGATTGTCGATGGATTGGCGAAAAGGAGGCTCGTTGTCAGGAACGTTGAAGGACCGAGAAAGGGTGACGATTGATCAGGACCGCTGCCGGAGCGCAACCCACTCACTACAGCAGAGCCATGTAGACAACATCCCCTCCCCCTTTCCACCGCGTCAGACGCCCGTAGCAGCCCGCTACGGGCTTTTTCATGCCCTGCCCTAGCGTCCAAGCCTCACGGCCGCGCTCGGCCTCTCTGGCGGCCTTCTGGCGCTCCTGCTGCGGCGTCCGCTCGTGGGCCGTGGCGCGGGTCCGCGCGCCGGCCTCGTGCGCCTGGCGCTCGCGGGCGAGGTCCAGGGCGGCCGTCTTCACGTTCTGCCTTGCGCAGATGAGATAGATCTAGCGTGGACTCAAGGCTCTCGCGAATGGCTCGCGTTGGAAACTTTCATTGACACTTGAGGGGCACCGCAGGGAAATTCTCGTCCTTGCGAGAACCGGCTATGTCGTGCTGCGCATCGAGCCTGCGCCCTTGGCTTGTCTCGCCCCTCTCCGCGTCGCTACGGGGCTTCCAGCGCCTTTCCGACGCTCACCGGGCTGGTTGCCCTCGCCGCTGGGCTGGCGGCCGTCTATGGGGTTCTAGGGATTTTCCGTCCAAATGCGACATTCAGACTGCTAAGTGATTGATTTATTGTGACTGGCTATGTGAAGCGCCAAAAAAGTAATACCCCTCTGGAGGCCGCGGACGGCGTGGCCTCCAGAGCACTTTGTCGTTTTTGGACGGAAAATCCCTAGAACCCCGGGAAGGCGTCGACAGCTATCTGGCCGTACTGGACGCGCAACGCCTGCTGTTCAGCTCGCAGCAGCAGCTGGTATTGAATCAGCTGGCGCAGCTCAATAGCGAGATCGATCTGTACCGGGCATTGGGCGGCGGCTGGCACACGGCGTCAGTGGCGCCAGCTGCCGCCAGCGCCGATCCCGAAGCATGAAGTGTTGTCATCTGTTTTTCATGAGGAAACAAATCATGTTGTTGAGATCCTTGCCGGCCGGCGCACTGGCTGCGGCCTTGCTTGCCACGCCCGCCGTTGGTGCAGAATTGTCTGCCGCGGTGGGCGCCACGGGCCAGGGCGGCGCCACGTTGCGCATCGGTGCGTCAAAGCCCTGGGAAGCGCGCTGGTTCGACAGCGGCACGGGGCACCTTTCCGGTTACTGGGACGCGGGCTACACCTATTGGGTGGGCGGCAAAGAGGCTTCCGGAGCCCATTACGCCTCCCTAAATAAACCCGGCTTCGCGCTGGTGACGCAGAGCCAAGATCACTACGGTTTCGCCCTCTAGGCGGTAACGCGCCAGATAACCACTGTCCCCAAAGGGGATGACCCACTCGCGGAACACCTCCGGGAGCCCTTCAATAGGACGCCCCATCGCGGGTTGTTGCCCGAGCTGGGCCAGCGCCGAACGGATGGTTTGGGCTGCTCGCTGTGCAACAACTGGGCTCTTACTGTGCAAGAACTCGCGCAGCCGTTTAAGGTCACGCAGAGCAGCCGGAGAGAGGATCACTTGTGGCATGCAGGTGCACCACCTTCAATCTCGGTGCCCCAACCAGCCAACCACTGATCGGTCTCCTCAAGAGAGACATGCAAACCAGTCTCCTGAAACTCCTGCCAAGCATCGAGGGTATCGCGGCGGAACGCCTCCTTGCGCTCTTCGCGCTCAACATACTGGGTGATAGCTTCGCGCATCATCCAGTGCGCTGAACGGTCGCGGGCAGCAGCTAGCTGCTTGATCCGGCTTTGGGTATCGCTATCAAGTTTGATAGACATGGGTTTGGTAGCTGCGGACATAAGACCTCACTGTTAGCCAAAGGTATTACCTAGCGATACCTAAATTTACCACGCAATCTAAGCGCCGTCACAACCCGATTGCAGTACTGCAATGTCGCCCCCGAACTGGGGCGACTAGCGCAGTCTATCGCCACTGGCTCGGGGGCCGCCAAGCGCAGCGCGGCAGAGCGGGCTAGACCTTCATCCAGCGCAGCAACAGAGCCAGCGCCGCAATCCATGCCGCCACGTTCCAGGAAGGCCCCGCCAAGGCGCTGTAAAGTGGCCCCAGCGCCAGCCAGTCAGCCGCCCAGTACAGCAGGGCTTTCGCCGCGAACACGGCGGCCAGCGCCGCCACTGTGTGCCACAACATCAACCCCGGAAATCTATCGCTCAACCACATCGGCACCACCTCCCTTCAATCCAACTGAAGGCCTGCATCGAGGAGCCGCTGCCGCCACTCGGGGGTTCTAGGGATTTTCCG
>NZ_CDBY01000049.1 GCF_000820125.1 Aeromonas simiae
GACCTATGGGGTCAAATCCACCACCACCGCCACCTTAACTCAAACCGGTCTATTAACCGGCGAGAAGGTTGGCAACACCACGGTCATCGCCAGCATGGATGAGCTAAGCAGTAACACGGTCACCATTAATGTCACCGCAGCCATCATTACCGCCCTGCACATAACGGCGGAAGAGATATCGCTGGCTAAGGGACAAACACAACAACTGACCGCCATCGCCACCTACAGCGACAACACCACCGCAGACGTGAGCAATAACGTCACCTGGTTCTTACCAAGCGATACCGCCACAACCACAGTGACCCCTGCCGGGCTGCTGACCGGTGTGGCAATGGGCAGTACCACAGTGACGGCCCATAAAGAGGGGGTGACCAGTAACACCGTTGCGGTCAATGTCACCGCAGCGACCATCACGGCACTCCAGATAACGCCAGAGCAGGTGTCACTCCCCAGGGGAGGGACGCAGCAGCTGATCGCAACAGCCATGTACAGCGACAACAGCACGGCTGATCTCAGCAATGATGTCGCTTGGTTACTCAGCGATAATGACACCGCGACTATGACCTTGACCGGTTTGTTGACAGCCGAGAAGGTCGGACACACCACGGTCACGGCCAGCATGGACGGCATAGACAGCAATATTGTGACGATTACTGTGACCCAGGCATTTACTGGCGTTGAGGTAAACGGCTTTACCTTTAATATCCATGCAGGGTTTCCGAGCACCGGCTTTATGGGTGCCGCCTTTACCCTCAATACTCCGAGTCACGCCAGCGATTACAGTTGGGTGAGCGACGCCGACTGGGTCACAGTGAATAACGAAGGGGTCGTGAGCTTTATCTCTCAGGGTAACGCCTCACCGGTCACCATCACCGCCACCCCGACCGCGGGCGGCCTTCCTCTGACCTATACCTTTACACTCAACCGCTGGTTTACCAATCATGGTATAGAGCCAATGTCTTGGGATGACACCGCATACTGGTGTGCAACATTAAGACAAAGTCAACCCATCGTATCCGATCTCACACTAGGCATGGATTTCATACCAAGCCCGGTGGGTGGGCAAAATATTATTATTAGAAAAATGGGTGCACTGTTTTCAGAATGGGGAGATACGGCAGCCTATGCTGGCTCTCAATTCGTCTCCAGTTACTATTGGACAGCTGAAACCTACCCCTTTGCTGACACCGTCTACATGGTAGAAACAAAAGGAGGTAAATCAGTCGTAGGCAGAAATAGTCCCGGCATCTATGGTCTCTGTCAATTGAGTCTTTAAAATAAAAACTCTCTTTATTAAAAATCCATGTTTACCTTCCCTTTACCGCACCTTGTCGTGCGGTTTTTTTTTATAAAGAAAGAAAAGATGGCGGAATAAACTCGTCGAGACCGCTTCGTCAATCTGTAGGCTAACAGGCATCCTTTGGTGAGGGCTCAGCAGTACCAACTTATCAATGCGAGAGATGGCCTTGAGCCCACTACGGCCATTGCCTACAATGGCGCACTTTGCATCGACAACAGGTAATGACCATGAGCGACAACAAACCGGCCCTGCCGGATCATCTGGCGGCCAACCCGCGCAGCCCGCACTATGTGGCCGAATGCTTCGAGCACGAGATCGGTATTCGTGTGAACGGCAAGGAGCGCACCAATGTCGAGGAGTACTGCATCAGCGAAGGCTGGGTGAAGATTCCCTCCCCCAAGGCCAAGGATCGCTACGGCAACCCCATGCTGATCACCGTCAAGGGCAGCGTCGAGGCCTATTACCTCTGAGTCCTTGGCTCAGCACAAAGAGCCAAGCAGGCCAGGGCAGCGCGCCACGTGAAGGGAATATCCCCTCCCGCGACCACCTTCGGCCATAAAAAAACCTCTGCCTTGGCAGAGGTTTTTTATTTCCCGGCGCTAACCGGTTCAAACCGCTCGCGGCGCGGCGATCAGCAGGCGCGCACCGAGTCGCGGGTCACCAGCCGCCCATGTAGCCGGCTCTCCTTGTGCAGCACCTCCCGCCCCTCGCCTCTGGCAATCAGGGCCTGGGCGCACTCGCGGGCAATCTGCTCGACCGGGTACTCGATACAGGTCAATGCCGGTTGCAGGACGGCCGAGAGCGGGCTTCCCTCCAGCGTGATGAGAGAGACCTCTTCAGGCACCTGGATATTGAACTCTCGCAGCAACTGCATCGCCTCGGCGGCCTGCACGTCGTGCTGCACCACCAGGGCGGTGAAGGGCAGATAGCGGTTGAGCAGACCGAGCAGGGCCTGGGCGTTGCCCTGGGCATCGATCACCAGCTGCTGGTTATAAGGCAGGGATTGCTGTTGCAGCGCCTCCTGATAACCGCGCAGGATCTGCTGGCCGGTCGGGGAGCGGCGATCGTCGAGCAGCAAGGCTATCTGACGATGTCCCTTGCCAAGCAGGAAGCGGCAGGCGCTCTCGCAGGCAAAGGTGAGGTCGTAGCTGATCACCCCCCCTATGTCATCGAGCAGCAGCAGCCGCTCCTCATCGGGCGGGTTGACCATCAATCCGATGCCAAGCACCGCATCACAGCGCCCACCGAGCAGCTCGTCGAGCGCCTGTTGCTGGGTCTCCTCGCTGTCGGCAAAGCGCAGCAGCAAACTCTTACCGGCCTGGGTCAGCTGAGATTCAAGCGCGGGCAACAAGGTGGTGAGCAGCTGATGGCTCTGGCTGGTCAGCAGCAGACCGATGCAGTCGGTTGCCTGGGTCGCCAGCGAGCGGGCCAGCACATTGGGGCGGTAGTTGAGCTGCTCAACGGCCTGCAATACGGCCAGGCGGCTCTCTTCACGCACACCGCGCGAGCCGCTGAGCACCCGCGAGACGGTCGCCTTCGAGACATTTGCCAGACGTGAAACATCGGTGATATTAGCCATGGAGTGATTCCGGTAACCGGTTTACAACTTGTTTCATCGTACCAGATCCCCCACCGACGGCCAATGCGATTGGCCGATTTATCAACAAGGTGACAGCAGAAAAGGGTTTCAAAAGAGGCGTGGGATCGCCACGCCATGCAACGGGCCCCCCACCGCCGGAAAGCGGCAGGAGGCCAGATGAGTTACTTGAGCAGGATGGAGGTCTGCTGGAGCCCCCCGTTGCCATAGACGATGTCGTTGCCGCGCGGCGAGAGATTGATGCTGCCGTAGTCGTAGGACATGTCGAGCACCTCCTCGGCGCCGGCGCCATTTCCCTTCCAAGACCAGGCAATCCAACCGACCGACTCATCCTGCGCCTTGTTCAGCAGGTAGTAGTGATCGACGTTGTTGGGCGCCTGGAAGCGCTTGTCACCGAACTCCCCGAACAGGAAGGTCAGGTTCTGGGCCTTCATCTGGGCGATGGCGGCATCGATCTCGGCACTGGTGTCCCACAGCCAGTGGTAGGCGTGCAGGGAAAACAGCAGGTTCTTCCTGGCATCGGCAGTGAGCAGCTCGCTGCCGCGTCCGGCGAGGAAGCTCTGCACATACTGGCCACAGTGGGCCGCGTCAATCACCAGCGGCATGGTGTAGCCACCATCGCGCAGCTGCTTGATGAGACCCTTGTAGGTCGCGACGAAATCCGCGTAATTGTTGGTGTCCTCCCCCCACTCGTTGGCGATGTTGAGCAGGATCTTGCCCTTGTATTTGGCATCCTGCATCACCGCCTTCCAGCTGCCGAGCCACAGCGAGCTGACGGCGCTTTGCAGCGGCTGCGGATTGCTCTGGCAGGTCACGTCACTCTCCCAATACATGGGCATGGCGACCATGTTGCGCGCGACGATGGCATCGAGCGCACTGCGCAGCTGCTGCGCCGTGGTGCTCTTGCGCAGTTGCAGGCGCACCAGGTTGGCGCCGGTATTGGCGATCGGCGTGATGGCGGCCAGCGCCGCCCCTGGGTTGTCGCCGTACTGCAAGTTGATGCCACGGGCGACAAAGCGCTGGCCAGTGGCGGAATAAAGCTGGCCCTCTTTCACGTACATATCGCCGCTGCCGGGGGGCGGTGTGGTGCTGGCCACCTTGCAGCTCTGGTTGTTCTCCCAACCCCAGCCGTCGCCGTCAGGGTCGCTGGCCGATGAGGCACAGGTCGGGTAAGTGGTCGCGGCCAGGGCCGATGGGCTCAGCAGCAAGGCGGGGAGCGTGCAGCAGCCAAGCAGCATGGCAGCGATAATTGTCTTGTTCTTCACGTATCTATCCTTTTGTTTATCCACGGGATAAGCGGTCATTCCATAACCTGGACAGCGATACCGCACGACTCATTGCCACGGCATGATGGAAATACACCACCGGTGTTTTATCCGGGGCCGGCAGGGCCAACCACAGATAATCAGGGCCCTTGTTGTGATGGGTCTTGCTGGGCAAAAAATGGCTGCCGGCTCACGCACGCAGCCCTATTGATGATTAGTCGCTCGTCACCTTGATCGATTTCACGAACATATAGCCCCAGTCATTGGGCGCCTTGCCAAAGCTGATGTGGTTGCTGCCCGCTTGCAGCGTCACCGGGATCACCTTCTCCTCACCGACCTCACTGGTCTGGGGAAAATCGATCTGCTGCGGCTCGCCCCCATTGATCACCAGGGTGTTCTTCTTGCCGCCCCACTTGGCGTTGAAAAAGAGGTGCAGCCGGTATTGGCCCGCCTTGGGCAGCGCCACCGTCCAGGTCACCTTGTCCCCCTCGCTGGCAAACGGGCCGAGAAAGCCGTCGGCACCGATGGCCAGCTGATCCTTAGGGCTGGCGACCACATTGAGCTGGCCCTCCTTAGCCGATTGCTCGGCCAGCACCTGCTGCGCCATGCTCGGCACGCTGAGCAGCGCCGCCAGCGCGGCCCCCATCAACACGCGTTTCTTCATTTTTGGCTCCTTGGCTAAGCGAGGTGGGCACGGCCCCTCGCCGCGACAAAACATGAAGCGGGCAGCACTGGGGCTGCCCGCCTTGCATTACTGCGCCATCACCTGGATGGATTTCACGAACATGTAGCCCCAGTCACCGGCGAACTTGCCAAAACGGATCTCGTTCTTGCCCTGCTTGAGCTGCACCGGGATCACCTGCACCTGGCCGGCCTCGTCGGTCTGCGGGAACTCGATCGGGTAGCTGTCGCTGCCGTTGATGACCACGCTGTTCTTCTTGCCGCCCCACTTGCCGTTGAAGTGCAGGTGCAGGTTGAAAGCACCGGCCCAGGGAGCCTCGACATGCCAGCTGATATGGTCGCCCTCGTTGGCAAATGGGCCGGCAAAACCGTCCGCCGCCACGGCCAGCTGGTTCTCGGCGCTCTTGACCACGTGAAGCGCCCCCTCCTTGACACCGAGCACGGCAGAGCTGAACGCGCAGTAGCTGGCCGGCAGCTCGCCATTGGCCTTTGTCACCTGCACCTTGATGGACTTGGCGCTCTGCGCCAGGCCGTCATCGGCGCTGAAGGTCAGCTGGTACTCGCCAACCTGGGGGAACCAGGCGCGGGTTGCCGCCTGATCGGCGTGGCAGAAGTGGGCCTTGAGGGGCCCGCTGCTGCGCCACCCCACCTTGACCTGCGGGGTCGGCAGCTGGTCGTCGCGCCAGGCGCCGTGCAGCAAGACCCCCTGATCCAGCGTGGTGGTGAGATCGCGCCCGGCCTCCACCACCGGCGGCAGGTTCTGCTGGGTGTGCTTGATTGCGATGACGTTGGAGGGCTGGGAGACCCCCGACTCATTCTTGGCGATGACCCGGTAGTAGTAGGTCTGGCCCAAGGTGAGCGAGCGGTAGTCATCGCTAAACAGGCTCATCTTGCTCGGGTCCCACTCGTTGCGACCGTCCGAGAGATCCTTGCCGACCCGGCTCCATGGCCCCGTGGCGGCAGGGGCGCGCTCGATGTCATAGCTCCGCCCCACCGGCGCCCCCATCCAGTTGATGGCAAACGGTGAGTGGCTCTGGCGCAGCACGGGCGCATCCGGTGCCGGCAACGCAGGGGTCTGCTCAAGGCCGGCCATCTGGGCCGAGGCCTGGCGCACCAGGTTGACCACCTCCATCTCCTGATTGGCCTTGCCCTCGACCGGGAAGCCGGGCAGGTGATAGCTGTAGTGACCCGTGTACTCCTTGTGCCAGTAGAAGCCGCCGTCGTGGCGATGGCCGCGGAACCCCCAGATAAAGCCCCCCGCCGCCTTGGCGCCGTTCACCTCGCTGTGGACGATGGACTGCATGATGTGATTGAGCTCCTGGTGATCGAGCAGGCCAAACTCCCCCACCAGATAGACCTTCTTGCCGGCGATGGCCGCCAGATCCTTTTTCACCTGATCCGGGTGGTTGTTGCCGGCGTTGGTGTAGTAGTGGTTGCTGATGATGTCGACGTTCGGATCCTTGAGGGAAAAGTCATTGATCTTCTTGTAGGTGCCGTCGATGACCAGCTGGTGCGGGGCGAGCTGCTTGATCCAGGCCGCGGTCTGGGTCAAGAAGGCCTCGTTGGTGCTCTCCAGCTCGTTGCCGGTTTCCCAGGCCATGATCGCCTTCTCGTCGTAGTAGTGACGACCGGTGACCGTGTTCTTGCGGGTGATCACCTGGCGGATGATCTCCCGATAGGCCTGATAGGTCTTGCTCGAGGTGTTGTAGAAGTCGTCGGCCTTCTCCTTATAGAAGGCCGCCAGCTGCTCGCGGCCCCCCCACCACCACCAGTGATCGATGAAGGGGAGGATGAGGCGCAGCCCCTGCTTGTCGGCCTCGGCAATCATGTTGTCATAGACCACCATGGCCTTCTCGTTGAGGCGCGGCATCCCCTCGGCCGTGGCGGGCGCCAGGATGTGGGTCTCGCGGCCGCACGCCTTGTCGCTCTCTTGCTGCACCGAGAGGACATAGACCCGCTGGGCCTTGGCGCCGGTCTGCACCATGGCGCGGATCCAGTTGGCTTGCTCCTCGGCGGTCGGCCACTTGAAGTACTGACCCCAGCCGCGCGGGTCGGCCTTGCACACGCCGCGCGCATCATCCTCGATGCGGTGCAGCTCGGGGGCGTGAATGCCGGCGAAGCGAAACGCCTGCTTGCCATCCATCAGGGCAGCGCCATCACGGGTGATGAAGTGCTCAAAGTGCGAGGGGGCGGCCAGGGCGCTGCCGGCCAGGGCCGACAGCACACACAAGTTCAGGGTATTGAGTAATACGCGTTTCATGCTTGCTCTCCTTAGAACCACACTTCGCCCTGGACACCGAAGTTCCAGGTGCTGGTCTTGCCGCTGCGCGAATAGGCGCCGGCCGAGAGGGTGCCCGTGCCCCAGTCGTAGTTGCCGTCGATGGCATCGGCTACATCGCGGTCCCACTTGGCGTAGGTGGCGAACAGGCGCAGCTGCGGCCGGCTCCAAAAGCCGGAGTCGAAGGTCAGGGTCGGCGCTATAGTGGCCTTGGTCATGCCGCCCTTGCCCTTGCTCCCCTCCACTCCCTTGAAGTTGTCGTCGTCGAGGTACTCGTAGCCGACCTCATACTGCATGGCGAAGTTCTTGGTGATCTGCTGCATCGGACGCACGCCGGCCACCCACATGCTGCGGCCCCAACCGCTTTCATCACCGGTCCACCAGCGGTAGTTCTTGTCTTTTTGATAGAAGGCGAAGGTCGAGACATCCCAGCCATTGCCGAGGGAGGCCATGCCATCGAGCACCAGGCGCCAGGATTGGGTGTCATCGAGGTTGGCCCAGCCCCAGCCGTTCTTGCCAAGGGAGTCGCCAGCCGCCAGACCGCGGCCAAACTGGGCGACGATGCGCGAATAGCCACCACTCAGGCCATAGAAGCCGTCGAGGTTATAGATACCGGTGATGCCGTAGCCCTTCTCGGCGCTCTGCTTCCAGCCGTTGCCCTCGTTCTGGTTCATGTGGTGGGCGACCAGTTGCAGGTCGATGGGGCCGCCGCCCAGCTTCTTGAACCACAGGTTGAGGGAGTAGTCGTCCGGGTAGCCCTGCTCATCCTTATCGTGGGGATAGCGTTTGGCCTCGTCGCTCGGGGTGAAGGCGTACAGGCCGACGTCGAACTTGGCAAAGCCGAGATCGATGTTGTCGGCCCCGCCGCCGGTGCCGTTGTACTGGATGTACTCCCAGTCAAACTGGTGGCTGGAGGTGTTGGAGCTGCTGTAGCGCTTGCCGCCCCAAAACACCACGTCCGGCGCGAAGTCGAGCTTGGTCAGCTGGGCGTAGGCCTCGCGCACCTGCAACTCATGGCCATCGTCGTCGATACAGTTCCAGTCGGCGGTGCAGTCGGTCTCGTGGGTCAGGTTGGCCTGGATCTTGGCCACCGGGCCGGCGTCGGAGGTGAGGGTCACCTGGGGGATCAGCTCGAGCTTGGTGTTGTCTTCGTTGCCAAGGCGCCACTTGCCGTCCGGCATCAGGCTGACGGAGTCGACCCGGTTGCCGTCCTGGTTGGCCAGCACGCCGGAGCGCACATAGCCGTGCATGGCGAAGTCGTACTTGTCTGCCAGCGCAGTGCCACTGAACATGGCCAAGGTGAGCAGAGACAGAGGCATGATTTTGTTGATGTTTTCCATTTTCTCTTCCTTTTTATAACGTCCAACTGAAGTGGCGTAAGCCGCGCCGCACCACCGGCAACGCTCCCCTGCGGGCAGCACATCCCCGCACGGTGGCGCGGCACCATGTCCTTTTTCTGTGTGGTTGAGGGTCGCCCCGCAGGGCGACGGCATGACTAGCGCTGTGGCAGCCAGGCGGCGCCGCGCACCCCGCTACTGTCACCGTGCCGGGCCGGCAACAGCCGGGTCAGGCAGCGGTCGGTGAACAGCCAGGGGGTGATGGCGGCTGGCAGATCCTCATAGAGGCTCGCCACGTTGGAGAGGCCACCGCCGAAGACAATGACGTCCGGATCGAGCAGGTTGATGACGCTCGCCAGGCTGCGCCCCAAGGCGTGGATGAAGTGGCCGTAGTGGGCCTGCGCCTCGGCATCCCCCTCTGCGGCCGCCGTCAGGATCCCCTGCGGTGACAGGCTGCGGCCATGGCGCTCGACGAAGCGCCCGGCAAAGCCGGTGCCCGAGACGAAGCGCTCGATACAGTTGCTGCGCCCGCAGTAGCAGGGCTGGGCCGGGCCATCGAACTGGGGGGCATAGCCGGGCAGCGGATTGTGCCCCCACTCGCCGCTGATGGCGTTGGGGCCCACCAGCAGGCGCTGGTGCGCCACGATCCCGCCGCCGCAGCCGGTGCCGAGGATCACCCCGAACACTAGGTTGGCGCCGCTGCCGGCGCCGTCGAGCGCCTCGGAGAGGGTGAAGCAGTCGGCATCGTTGGCCATCCACACCGGCTGACCGAGCGCCGCCTCCAGATCGGCCTTGAGCGGGTGGCCGTTGAGGAACAGGCAGTTGGCGTTCTTGATGCAGCCGTTATCGCTGCGCACCGCGCCGGGCAGGCCGATGCCGATGCTAAAGGGGGCGCCGGCCTCCTCGGCAAAACCGCGAATGAAGCCAGTCACCACCTCGATGAAGGTGGCGTAGCCCTGCTGCGGGGTCGCGATGCGGCGCCGGCAGCGCTCGTTGCCGGCGGCATCGAGCAGCAGCCCCTCCATCTTGGTGCCGCCGATATCCAGTCCCAGTCGTAACATGCTGCTACTCCTTTGCCTGATCAGGCCGCCTGACGGCGGTAAATGTCGATGAGCTCGACCACCAGCTCCTTGGCCAGCATGGAGGTCATCAGGTGATCCTGGGCGTGCACCAGCACCAGGGTGACGGCGATCTCGCCGGTGCCCTGATCGGCCTCGATCAGCTTGGTCTGCACCGCGTGGGCGGCGTTGGCCGCCTCGGTGGCCTGCTTGAGCAGATCGTCGGCCTCGCTAAACTGGCCCTGCTTGGCGCAGAGCAGCGCCTCGTAGCAGAGGCTGCGGGACTGGCCGGCATTGATGATGATGCCCATGACGGTTTCTTCGAGATCAAACATGCTGTACTCCTTGTGTTGCTGTCGGGGCCGGCTTAGAAGCCGCCGCGGCGCGAGACGTCGGCGAACCACTCGCCGCTTTTCTTGATGCGGCGCTCGCCGCTTTCCAGATCGAGGCGGATGAAGCCATAGCGGTTCTTGTAGGCATTGCTCCACGACCAGTTGTCGATGAAGGTCCACAAGTGGTAGCCGAGGCACTGGCACCCCTCGCCGATCCCCTTGTGTACCCAGCGCAGGTGGTCGCTGACGAAGGCGATGCGGTAGTCATCCTGGATCTGGCCATCCTCGCCGAGGAACTTCTCCTCCCCCTCGACCCCCATGCCGTTCTCGGAGATGAAGCAGGGGATGTTGCCGTAGTGGTCGCGCAGGTTGGTGAGGATGTCGTAGATCCCCTTCTCGTAGATCTCCCAGCCCCGGTGCGGGTTCATCTTGCGCCCCGGCATCTCGTAGTAGTCGAAGAACCACTCCGGCATGAAGGGGCTGGCGGGGTTGACCGCGTTGCTGCGCGCCTTGACCCGGCGCGGCTGGTAGTAGTTGACCCCGAGCACGTCCACCTTGCCGGCGGCCAGCAGCTCGCGATCGCCCGGCTCGCAGGGCGGCAGCTGATCATATTCCCGCAGCAGCGCCACCAGCTCGCTCGGGTACTCGCCGCGCACCGCCGGATCGAGGAAGCTGCGGTTGAAGAAGAGATCGGCGATGTTGGCCGCCTTCAGATCCGCCGGGTGCTGAGAGCGCGGATAGGAGGGGGTCAGGTTGAGGATGATGCCGATCTGGCCATCCTGACCCTGACTGCGATAAGCCTGCACCGCCTTGGCATGGGCCAGCATGGTGTGATAGGCCACGCGGGCGGCGCGGCGAAAATCGACCACGTTCGGGTAGTGGAAGTCGTAGAGATAGCCCCCCTCGACCGGCACGATCGGCTCGTTGAAGGTGAACCAGTGCTTGACCTTGCCCCCGAACAGCTGGAAGCAGGTGGCGGCAAACTCGGCGAAGGCATCGACCACCTCGCGGCTCTCCCAACCCCCCTTCTCCTGCATCACCATCGGCATGTCGAAGTGGAACAGGTTGATGAAGGGGGTGATGCCGCGCGCCAGCAGCTCGTCGAGCATGGCGTGGTAGAAGCGCACCGCCTCCGGGTTGGGCTCGCCCCGCCCTTCGGGCAGCAGACGGGCCCAGGCGATCGAGGTGCGAAAGCTGTTGTGGCCAATTTGCGCCATCAGGGCGATGTCATCGCGAAAGTGCTGATAGAAGGTCGAGGTATCGGCCGGGCCGACCTGCTGGTGAAAACGGTGCGGCTCGATGGCGAACCAGTGATCCCAGATGGTCGGGGCCTTGCCCCCTTGCAAGCTGGCGCCTTCGGCCTGGGGGGCGGATGAGGCACTGCCCCACCAGAAGGTGTCGGGGAAACGGTACTGCATGGTGATTCTCCTCTGGGCCGCCCCACAGGGCGGCCGGCGGCAATAGGGATTAACGGGCGTTGGCGGTGGCCATGGGGGCGCTGACGGCCTCGTCACTCTGGTCGTCGGCCTCCTGCTTGAGCAGGGTGCGCTCATAGGCCTTCAGGAACGGGTAGTACATGACGGCGGCCGAGCACATGCACAGAACGCTCATCACCGCCGGACTGATGGCCCAGTTGGCGGCCCAGGAGGCGCCGATAGGGCCGGGGGTGGTCCAGGGGGTCAGCGAGGCGACGCGGGCGACCAGCCCCAGATCGAGGGCGAACCAGGCCAGGGTGGCGTTGATCATCGGCACCAGGATGAAGGGCAGGAAGAACACCGGGTTCATCACGATCGGGGCCCCGAACAGGATCGGCTCGTTGATGTTAAACAGACCGGGCACCACCCCCATCTTGCCGATGGAGCGCAGGTGCGCCGCCTTGCTGCGCAGCAGCAGGAAGGCCAGCGGCAGGGTGGAGCCAACCCCGCCGATCAGCAGGTAGTGATCCCAAAAACCTTGCAGGAAGATGTGCGGCAGCGCCTCGCCGGCGGCCATGGCGGCCTGGTTGTTGGCCAGGTTGGCCATCCAGAACGGGTTCATGATGCCGGTCACGATGAGGGCGCCGTGGATGCCGGCAAACCAGAGGATCTGGCACAGCAGCACCGCCAGCAGCATGGCAGGCAGCGAGTCGGAGGCAGCCACCAGCGGCTCGACCAACGACATGATGGCCTGCGGCAGGATCATGCCGGTGCTGCTCTCGATCAGCAGGTTGAGCGGATGCAGGGTCAGGATGATGACCAGCACCGGGATCAGCACCTCAAAGGAGCGGGCCACACCGGTCGGCACCTGGGGCGGCAGCTTGATGGTGACGTTGCGGCGCTTGAGCAGGGCATACATCTCGGAGGCATAGATGGCCGTCAGCAGGGCGGTGAAGATCCCTTGGCCCGAGAAGTACTGCATCGAGATAGCCCCCTCCTTGACCGGCGCGGCCACCAGCATGAAGGCCATCAGGCAGAGCAGGCCGGTGGTCACCGGGTCCAGCCCATTCTGGCGGGCTAGGCTAGCGCCGATGCCGACCGAGATGAACAGGGTCATCAGCCCCATGCTGAGCTGGAACGGCAACAGCAGCTGGGTTTGGTAGGTGCTGGCAAAATCGAGCCAGGCACGGGCGAAGCCCCACTGGGTCTGGGGCGAGAAGGGCGGGTAGATGAACACCAGCATGAAGCTGCCGACGATCATGAACGGCAGTGCGGCGATGAAGCCATCGCGGATGGCCTGGATGTACTTCTGCTGCCCTAGGCGTCCGGCCAGGGGGCTGATCTTCTGCTCGATCAGTGAGACGAAGCGGTCGTAAAAGGTACTCATGGACTCTTCCTTGTAGTGGTAAGCAAAATCAGCCGATCAGCGACAGGGCGTGATCCAGCACCTTGTCACCCCGTTGCATGCCGTAGTCGATCATGTCGATGACGGCGACCGGCACCCCGTGCGGTGCGGCGCGGCCGGCCAGCTCGGCCTGCATGTATTTCACCTGCGGCCCCAGCAGCACCACCTGGTAGTGGGGCATCTGGGCATCGAACTCGCTGGCACCGAAGGCGTTGATCTCCGCCGCCAGGCCACGTTTGGCCGCCTCTTCCTTCATCTTCTTGACCAGCAGACCGGTGGACATACCGGAGGAGCAGCACAGCATGATCTTGTTCATCAACGAATCTCCCTGAGTAGTAATGGACGATGAAATTACGGGGCCATTGAAACACAACGGAAACCGGTTTCCATTGTTTTCCGTATGCTTTGTGATCGAGATCGCTCAAGGGAAAGGCTTGGCCATGATTTCTGTGAGGCGGGTTGGAAAAATAGGAGCGGAAACCGAAGCGGCAGGACTGTTTCCAAGAAAAGGGGCAAAATGGACACACCATCGCCGTGGGGCCAGTGAGGACGCAAGAGACGAATGAACATGCAGGTCATGGGGATGCTGGTCAGCATCATCGAGCAGAGAATGGTGCCTGTGGCCAACTGGCTGACCCGCAGCCGCCACGTGATGGCCCTGCGCGACGGTTTTCAGCTGGCGATGCCCTTCATCATCGTCGGCAGCCTGCTGGTGCCGCTGCTCTATCCCCCGATCGCCTCCGATAACCTGCATCCGCTGGCCACCGGGCTGCGCCAGCTCTCGCAACAGCTCACCCCCTGGCTCTACCCTGTCTACAGCCACACCACCGGGCTCATCGCGCTGATCATTGCCTTCGGCGCCTCGGCCAGCCTGGCTAAGGCCTACCAGATGCCGGAGCGGCTCAGCGGCCTGTGCGGCTGCGTCGCCTTCCTGCTGCTCATCGACTTTCGGTCGCTGCAAAGCGGGGTGTTTGGTTATCTCGGGGGGCTGGGCATCTTCACCGCCCTGCTGGCGGCCTTCTACACGGTGGAGGTGATCCGTCTGTTTCACCGCGCCGGCTGGATCATCTTCTTTCCCGACGAGGTGCCACTGATGACCCGGCAGGGCTTTCAGCTCATCATCCCGCTGCTGTTTGTCACCCTCTCCTTGAGCCTGCTACGGCTGTGGTTGCAGAGCCATTTCGGCATCTCGATGCCGGAGCTGATGGAGCAACTGTTCCAGCCGCTGGTGACCGGCGCCGACACCCTGCCGGCCCTGCTCATCGCCCTGCTGGTGGCCCACCTGCTCTGGTTCATGGGGGTGCACGGCGCCCTCATCGTCAACGGCCTGCTCTCCCCTTTCTGGATGGCGGGGCTCAGCGCCAACCAAGGAGCGCTGATGGCGGGCGAGCCGCTGCCGCACATCTTCTTGCAGGGATTTTGGGACTACTACCTGCTGATCGGCGGCATCGGCACCACCCTGCCGCTGGTGTTCATGGCGATGCGCAGCCGCAGCCGCACCCTGCACTCGGTCGGCCGGCTCGGCTTCATCCCCTCCCTGTTCAACATCAATGAGCCGATCCTGTTCGGCTTTCCCATCATCATGAATCCGCTCTTCTTTCTGCCTTTCATAGGGGTGCCGATGATCAACGCCACCCTGGCCTGGCTGCTGACCCAGTGGGGCTATCTGGATCGCTTCGTGGCCATGCTGCCCTGGTCGATGCCCTCCCCCCTCGGCGCCGCCTGGGCGGCCAACGGCAGTTGGGCCAACGCCCTGATGGTGCTGGTCTGCATCCTCAACAGCTATGTGCTCTATCGCCCCTTCTTCATCGCCCACGAGCGGATGTTGCTAGAGCAGGAGGCGGCGCGCCAGCAGCGGGCGAACAGGGGCCAATAGCCCCCAACGCGAAGAGGGGCCTGATGGCCCCTCTTGGTGGTCAATCTTTCCCCTCTCACACCCGGTTGCCGGCCCGGGCAAACCGCCCCTTAGCCTGTACCCGATAACGGCCGGTGGCCGCGGGCACGAAGGCCGACTGGCCCGGTTGCAAGCTCAGGGACGCGCCCTCCTGCACCAGCGACAATTCGCCATCGATGGCCAGCAGCACCTCGGCACTGGCGCTGTGCAGCTCGTGCAGCCCGGCCGGGTAGACGCTGAAGGTGAAATCCGGCACCGGCACGTCGAAGTGCTGCACCGCCCCCTCCAGGTGGGGCGCCAGCATTATCTTCTCCGCCGGCGTGGGCTCGCAGCGGGTGCAGGAGAGCAGCTCCTCCACGTCCATGTGCTTGCCGGTCAACCCGGCGCGCAGCACGTTGTCCGAGTTGGCCATGATTTCCAGCCCCGCACCACGGATGTAGGCGTGCGGCGTGCCGGCGCCTAAGTACATGGCCTGGCCCGGCGCCAGGGTCACCACGTGCAGCAGCAGCGGCGCAAACAGCCCCACGTCCCCTGGGTACTGCTCGAACAAGTCGAGCACGGCGGCGAAGGTCTCCTCCTCGCGGTGGGCCAGGGCTGCGGCGTGCAGTGCCGCGAGCGCCTCCTCTTTGGCGTGCCCCTGCAAGGTCAGCAGGGCGCGAAAAAAGCGCGCCAGCCCAGCCGGGGTCTGCTCGGCGGCGAAGGCGCTGACCAAAGACGCCAGACTCGGCGCGGCAACCAGCTGGAACAGGGCGAGGATGGCGGCGAAGTCGCGAAAACCGTTCATCGCCTGATAGGGGGTGAGGGCGAACACCAGCTCGGGCTTGTGGTTGTCATCGCGGTAGTTGCGGTTTGGCGCGTTGGCGGTGAGCCCGGCGGCGTTATCGCGGGCAAAGCCGGCCTGAGCTTGCGCCTTGCTCGGGTGCACCTGTACCGAGAGGGCTTTCTCGGCGCACAGCACCTTGAACAGGAACGGCAGGGCGCCAACAGGCGCGGCGCTGGCGCCGAGGGTAGCCTCGGGATGGGCGGCGATGAGGTCGGCCAAACGAGTGGGCGCACCGTCCACCTCGACCAAGGAGCAGCCGTTGGGGTGGGCGCCCATCCACAGCTCGGCCTGGGGCGCCCCTTCGGGGTTGGGTAGGCCAAACAGGGTGGTGAGGGCCGTGCGGCTGCCCCACTCGTAATGCTGAACTAGGTTGGTCATGCGGTAGAAGGGGGAGAGGGTGGTCTGTGTCATGCTGCATCCATGGCAAGGGGCGATCGGCACGCGCGGCGCCGATACCTGGGCGGAACAAATTGGAAACCGGTTTCCATTATAGATATATCTCTGCCCAAGTACAGCCGTGAAGGGCATGGCCCCCCGCTGCCGGCCCAATTTCATATGCTACTGTTTAATCTCACAATGTCGGCAGAAGGGAGAGACTCCATGGATGAACCGTTGAAAGAGCCAGACTTACTTCCCCCCTCTCATGCCCACCTTGCTGACGCCGCCACACTCAACCTGCAACCAGAGGCGCTCGGCGCCGAACCCTCCCTCGATGAACTCAAGGCCAGGCTGGCCGCCATCGAGCGCAGCCACGGCATCATAGAGTTCACCCCGGACGGGGTCATCGAGCGGGTCAACGATCACTACCTGAAACTGACCGGCTATCCGCGCGAGGCCCTGCTCGGCCAGCACCACAGCCTGCTCTGCCCCCCCCGACTATGTGGCCAGCGATGAATACCGCCTCTTCTGGCAGCGCCTGCGTCAAGGCCAACCGTGCAGCGGCCGCTTCCCGCGCCGTGGCCACCAAGGCCGCCACTACTGGATCCAGGCCAGCTACACCCCGCTCATCGGCAACGATGGCCGGGTCAGCCGCATCGTCAAGTATGCCCACGATGTCACGCAGAGCGTCGAGACCGAGCAGAAGGTGCTGCGCCAAGGAGAGCTGCTCGACATCATGCTGTCGGCCCAGGATGGATTCCTGCTCGATCACAACTTGGCAGGCGCCTGTGACAAGCTCTTCTCCCGCCTGCTCGGCGTCACCGAGAGCGAGTTCGGCTTCATCGGCATCGTCCAAGGCAGCGGCGAGCAGGCCTGCCTCTACCTCCCCTCCATCTCCAACCTCTCCTGGAACGAGGCCACCCGGGAGTGGTACGAGCGCCAAAGCCGCTCCCGCAGCGGCCTCATCTTCAACAACCTCAACAACCTGTTCGGCCATGTGGTGACTCACAACACCACGGTCTGCACCAACCACCTCCCCAGCCACCCGGCCAGCCGTGGTTTTCCTCCCGGCCACCCCCAGCTGCACTCCTTCCTCGGCATTCCCGTCACCTATGGCGGCAGAGCCATCGGCATGATAGCGCTGGCCAACCGCCAGCAGGGGTATGACGCGTCGGTGATCCAACAGCTCGAGCCACTGGTTGCCACCCTCGGCACCCTGATCCACGCCCGCACTCTGGAAGATGAGCGCAACCGGATGGAGAGCGACCTGCGCTTTAGCGCCAGCCATGACTTTCTGACCCAGCTCCCCAACCGCAGCCTCTTCTTCGAACAGGCCAGCGCCCTGTTCGCCGGCCCTCGTCGGCGTCAGGCTGGGCGCCACTGCTTGGCGCTCCTCGACATCGATCACTTCAAGCGGATCAACGACGAACATGGCCACCTGGTCGGGGATGCCGTGCTCAAAGGGCTCGCCAAGGTGCTGCTCGATACCCTGCGCGAGCAGGATCTGGTGGCCAGGATCGGCGGCGAGGAGTTTGCCGTACTGCTGCACGATGTCGCCCTGGACAACGCGCGCAACACGCTGGAGCGGCTGCGTCTCGTCGTTGCCGACCACCCCTTCGTCTGTGAGTCACTGACCCTGCATCTGACCATCAGTGCCGGCGTCACCCCCTATCGCCCCACCTTGGCATCGGTCGATGACTGGTTGCAGGAGGCCGATCACCTGCTCTACGGCGCCAAGCACAAGGGGCGCAACCGGGTCGAAAGCCAAGCATGAAAAAGGGCCCCATAGGGCCCTTGGTTATGTTCGTGGAGGATCAGAGCTGGTTGTGCTCGCTGCGCCCCTTGGTGAAGTAACGCATCACCAGCACGAAGAAGATGGGCACGAAGAAGATGGCCAGCACGGTGGCCGTGATCATCCCCCCCATCACGCCGGTACCGATGGCGTTACGGCTACTGGCGCCGGCACCGGTACTGATCACCAGCGGCAACACGCCAAGGCAGAAGGCGAGCGAGGTCATCAGGATCGGGCGCAGACGCTGACGCGAGGCCTCCAGCACGGCGTCACCGAGCTTCATCCCCTTGTCGTACAGCTCCTTGGCGAACTCGACGATGAGGATGGCGTTCTTGGCCGACAAGCCGATGGTAGTGAGCAGGCCCACCTGGAAGTAGACGTCGTTCTCCAGCCCGCGCAGGGTGGCGGCCAAAATGGCCCCGAGTACCCCGAGCGGCACCACCAGCATGACCGAGAACGGAATGCTCCAGCTCTCGTAGAGGGCCGCCAGGCAGAGGAACACCACCAGGAGCGAGATGGCGTAGAGGGCAGGCGCCTGAGCTCCCGCCTCGCGCTCCTGATAAGAGAGCCCCGTCCACTCGATGCCCACCCCTTCCGGCAGTTTCTCTACCAGCTTCTCGATGGCCACCATGGCGTCACCGGTACTCTTGCCGGGGGCCGCCTCACCCACTATCTCCATCGCCGCCACGCCGTTGTAGCGCTCCAGGCGCGGGGAGCCGAAGCTCCACTCGGTAGTGGCAAACGAGGAGAAGGGCACCATCTGGCCGCTGCTGTTACGCACGTACCAGAGGCTGAGATCTTCCGGGTTCATCCGGAAGGGGGCATCGGCCTGCATGTAGACCTTCTTCACCCGGCCGCGATCGACGAAGTCGTTCACATAGGAGGAGCCCCAGGCCGATGCCAGGGTGGTGTTGATGTCGCTGATGCTGAGCCCCTGGGCCAGCGCCTTGTCGTAGTCAATCTTGATATCGAGCTGCGGCGTGTCCTCCATCCCGTTCGGGCGCACCCGCACCAGGGTCGGATCTTGCGCCGCCATGCCGAGCAGCTGGTTACGCGCCTCCATCAGCTTGTCATGGCCAATGCCGCCGCGATCTTGCAGATAGAAGTTGAAACCGGTGGCCGTCCCCAGCTCCGGGATAGAAGGCAGGTTAAAGGCAAACACCTGCGCCTCCTTGATGCTGAGCAGATAGCCCATGGCGCGGCCGATGATGGCATTGGCGCTGCGCGAGGCTCCCTGACGAACATCCCAATCCTTGAGCTTGATAAAGGCCATCCCGGTGTTCTGGCCGCTACCGGCAAAACTGAACCCGGCGATGGTCAGCACCGACTCGACGTTATCCTTCTCGTGCTCGAGGAAGTAGGTTCGCATGTCGCTCAGTACGGTCTCGGTGCGCTCCTTGGTGGCCCCCACTGGCAGCTGCACCATGGACATGATCACCCCCTGATCCTCTTCCGGCAGGAAGGAGCTGGGCAGGCGTATGAACAGGATACCCAACACGACCAGCATGGCGGCATAGATGATGCTGTAGCGGGCCCCCTGCCTGATCACCTTGCGCACCCCGCTCTGATAGCGCTGGGTGCTGGCGTCAAACAGACGGTTGAACCAGCCGAAGAAGCCGCGCTGCTGGCCGAACTCGCCGTGCTTGAGCGGCTTGAGCATGGTGGCGCACAGGGCCGGGGTCAGGATCAGCGCCACCAGCACCGACAGGGTCATGGCCGAGACGATGGTGAGCGAGAACTGCCGGTAAATCGCACCGGTCGAGCCGCCAAAGAAGGCCATCGGCACGAACACCGCCGAAAGCACCAGGGCGATACCGACCAGGGCGCCGGTGATCTGGTCCATCGACTTGCGGGTCGCCTCGAGGGGGGAGAGCCCCTCCTCACTCATCAGACGCTCCACGTTCTCAACCACCACGATGGCGTCATCCACCAAGAGGCCGATGGCCAGCACCATACCGAACATGGTCAGGGTGTTGATGGAGAAACCAAACGCCGACATGACGCCGAAGGTGCCAAGCAGCACCACGGGCACCGCGATAGTCGGGATCAAGGTGGCGCGGAAGTTCTGCAAGAACAGATACATAACGCAGAACACCAGGATGATCGCCTCGATCAGGGTCTGGGCCACCTCCTCGATGGAGATCTTGACGAACGGGGTGGTGTCATAGGGGTAGACCACCTTGACGCCGTTCGGGAAATAGGCCGACAGCTCGTCCACCTTGGCCCGCACCTTCTCGGCGGTATCCAGCGCGTTGGCGCCGGTCGCCAGCTTGATCGCCAGGGCGCCGTTGGCCTGGCCGTTATAGAGTGCCTCGGCATCGAAACGCTCACCATTGAGCTCAACTCGCGCCACATCCCCCAGACGGACCTTGGAGCCATCCTGATTCACCCGCAGCAGGATGTTCTGGAACTGCTCCACGGTAGAGAGACGGGTCTGCCCCATGATGGTGGCGGTAAATTGCTGATCGCTCACCGCCGGGGTGCCCCCCAGCTTACCGAACGCCACCTGAGCGTTTTGTGCCTGGATCGCCGCCTTGACATCGTTCGGTGTCATCTGCACCCGGTTGAGCTTGTGCGGATCGAGCCAGACGCGCATGGCGTACTGACTGCCGAACACTGTCACCTCACCCACCCCGTCGAGACGACTGAGAGGCTCTTTGAGGTTACTCACCAGATAGTCAGAGAGATCCTGACCACTCAGGGAGCCATCGGTGGAGATGATACTCATCACCATCAGGAAGCTGCTCGAGGTCTTTTCAACCCGGATCCCCTGGGACTGCACCTCTTGCGGCAACAGCGACATGGCCTGTTGCAGCTTGTTTTGCACCTGCACCTGGGCAATGTCGGGGTCGGTCCCCGGCTGGAAGGTGAGGGTCACCGAGGCATTGCCCGATGAATCCGATTCGGCGGACATGTAGAGCAGGTGATCCAGCCCGGTCATGTTCTGCTCGATGATCTGGGTCACCGAGTCTTCCACCGTCTTGGCGGAGGCGCCCGGATAACTGGCCGAGATCCCCACCGCCGGCGGGGCGATGGTGGGATACTGGGCCACCGGCAATTTCAGGATTGCCAGCCCCCCCGCCATCATGATCACCAAGGCGATCACCCAGGCGAAGATGGGTCTGTCTATGAAAAATCGTGCCATTTGGCGACTACTCCATTACTTGCTCTGGGGCGCGGCTGGGGTGGCGGCGGCCTTTGCTTCACTGGGATTCACTTCGGCGCCCGGCTTGACCTTCTGCAGGCCGGCGACGATCACCTTCTCGCCCGCCTTGAGTCCGGACTCAACCAACCAGTTGTTGCCCACCATGCGGCTCACCTGCACCTCGCGCGCCTCGACCTTGTTCTCTGCGCTCACCACCATGACAGAGGCGCCCCCACGCGGGGTGCGGCTGACCGCCACCTGCGGCACCAGCAGTGCATCCTGACGCTGCCCCTCCTGCAAGGTGGCGCGCATGAACATGCCCGGCATCAGCAGGTTGTGGGTGTTGGGCACCACGACCCGCAGGGTCACCATGCCGGTGGTCTCGTCGACGGAGACATCGGAGAACTGCAGCGAACCCGCCTCGGGGTAGACACTGCCATCTTCCAGCGTGAAGTTGACCGGCGCGCCATGACGTTCATCGGTCTTGAGCTTGCCGGCCGCAGCCAGCTGCTTGAGACGCAGCAGATCGGCGGTCGACTGGCGCACGTCCACGTACATGGGATCGAGCTGCTGGATGGTGGTCAAAGCGGTGGCCTGCTGGGCGGTCACCAGGGCCCCCTCGGTCACCGCCGAGCTGCTGATGCGGCCGCTGATGGGAGCCGTGATGCGGGTGTAACCCAGATTAATCTCGGCGGTGCGCTGCGCCGCCTTGGCGGCCATCACCTCGGCCTGCGCCTGCTTCCAGCTGGCCAGGGCGTCGTCATAGTCCTGGCTGCTGATGGATTTCACCTTGAGCAGCGACTCGTAGCGCTTGGCCTTGAGCTGGGCGGTACGCTCGTTGGCCTGCGCCTTGGCCACATTGGCCCTGGCCGAGGCCACTTCGGCCTCATACAGCGAGGGGTCGATCTGATAGAGCAGATCGCCGGCCTTGACGTCGGAGCCCTCGGTAAAGAGGCGTTTTTGCAGTATGCCACTCACCTGAGGACGCACCTCGGCGATGCGTAAGGCGGAAGTGCGGCCGGTCAGTTCGGTGTCGAGCGTCACGGTGGATGCACCGAGAGTGACCACGTCCACCGCGGTCGGCGGCATCTGTCCCTGGGTGGGGCCGGCCTGCTCACCGCAACCTGTCAGTGCTCCACCGGCCATCACGGCCAACAGCAGAGCAAGAGTATGTTTTTGCATGAAGAGTCTACGCCTCTGTTACCTATCGGGCAGCCGTTTCGCGACGAAGCCGGCTGGCAAAAAAACGTGAGTGGGTTAATATACAAACATTCACGAATGTATGTAAGTTACTTTTCCTTCTTTTTACACTACGCAATCAGGTGGAGAACGCCCTTCCTTATATGGCCAGAAGAACCAAAGAAGAAGCCCAGCAGACCCGCGAGCGCATCATGAACACCGCGCTCGATCTCTTTTGCCGCCACGGTCTGGCCAAGACCAGCCTGAGCGACATCGCCCAGGCCGCCGACCTGAGCCGGGGCGCCATCTACTGGCACTTCAAGAACAAGGACGAGCTGTTTGCCTCGCTGTGGGAGGAGCTGTGCGCGCCGCTGGCCCAGCAGCTCTATGCCTGCATCGATCCGGCCGAAGCCGACCCGCTCGGGCGTCTGAGAATCTTTCTGCGTGAAGCGCTGCACCAGGTCACCACGGCGCCGGCCCACCGCCAGATGTTCAGCCTGATGTTCAGCCTCGAGTCGATGGAAGGGGAGACCCATTCCCTGCGCGCCCACATGCGCGAACAGGCGCAGCAGTTCTTCCGCGATCTCGAAGCCACCCTGAACAACGCCAAGCAGCAGGGTCAGCTGCCCCCCCACACCAATACCGCCCGCTGCGCCACCCTGCTGCACTGTACGCTGGATGGCTACATCCTCAACTGGATGCACTTCCCCGAGCGTATCAGTCTGGAGCAGGAGGCCGATTTCCTGCTCGACAACCTGTTTGCCCTGTTGCGCCAGACCGGTGGCATGCATGCATAACGCCCCCCCCACCCTACCGGCCGGCAGCCACCTGCTGCTGCTCGGTGACGATGGCCAGTTCGCCGCCCGCCTGCTGCAAGCCGGCATGGTGGTCAGCCTCTACCATCACGACATTGCGGCCGCTCAGGCGGCATCGCTGGCGGCCGGCCTGCCGGTTCGCGTCTGCCGCTTGGAGCAGCTCAGCACGCCGGTGCCCTTCGCCGCCGCCTGGCTCGAGCCGGCCCATTTTTCTGTAGAGAAGGCGCTGCCCCATTTGCCCGCCCTGCTCAAGCCGGGGGCGCCGCTCTACCTGTTGCGCCCCACGCCACTGCCCACGCTACCCCCTGGATGGCGGCAAATAGATGAACAGCACCTCATCCGGCTCCCCTAGCCCGCCGGGTTCCATTTGACTGAGCCTCTGTTTACACTGATGCCGTTCTTCCCCCATCAAGGAGGCCGGATGCGCTATTTTCTTCTGTGCTGTGTCACACTGCTGCTCGCCGCCTGCTCCAGTACGCCGGATCAGGCACCGCCTCCCACCAGCCGCAACCAGGCGTTTGACGGCTTCTACCAGCAGTGGCGCGGCGTACCCTATCGCATGGGCGGCAACTCGCGCGCCGGCCTCGACTGCTCGGCCTTCACTCAGCTCGCCTACCAGCAGGTGTTCGGCCTCTCTTTGCCGCGCACCACCACCTCCCAGGCCAACCTCGGTCAGCCCATCACCCGCAGCCAGCTGCGTCACGGCGATCTGGTCTTCTTCAAGACCGGCTGGAACCAGTACCACGTCGGGGTCTATACCGGAGCGGGCGAGTTTATCCACGCCTCCACCAGCAAGGGGGTGATCCGCTCGCGCCTCGACAACGTCTACTGGCGCAAGCATTACTGGCAGGCCCGCCGCATGGACCCCATCCTGCTGATGGTGCAACAGTCCGCCTACGGGTCATGAAACGCCCATTAAAGGGCGAAAAACAAGCAAACATACTCAAAAAACCGCCAAACGGGCTTTTACCATCAATCTTTTTCGTTCTCGGGGTTCACAAGCGCCAAGATTCTGGTAGTATGCGCCTCGCACTTGGGGAGGGGTTCCCGAGCGGCCAAAGGGATCAGACTGTAAATCTGACGGCTCTGCCTTCGAAGGTTCGAATCCTTCTCCCTCCACCATCTATCAAGTGCAACAATCAGGAAATACCCCGTGGAGGGGTTCCCGAGCGGCCAAAGGGATCAGACTGTAAATCTGACGGCTCTGCCTTCGAAGGTTCGAATCCTTCTCCCTCCACCATCTTCCTGAACACAATATGCAATGCCCCTGTGGAGGGGTTCCCGAGCGGCCAAAGGGATCAGACTGTAAATCTGACGGCTCTGCCTTCGAAGGTTCGAATCCTTCTCCCTCCACCACTCTTCAGAGACCCCGGCCTTGCCGGGGTTTCGCTTTTCTGTCTCCTCACATTTCCATCAACTCCATTTGACCCTGCCAGGGCCGGGTGCTAGCGTGCAGACCAAATCCCTGACAGGTCACGCCATGGACAGCACCCAGACCATCGTCATCGCCGATGACCACCCCCTCTTTCGCGGCGCCCTCTATCAGGCCGTACAGATGGCCATGAGCGACGCTCGCCTGCTCGAAGCCGACTCCATCGACTCGCTGCTCGCCCTGCTCGGCGGAGAGGATGAGGTGGACTTGCTGCTGCTCGATCTCAAGATGCCCGGCGCCAACGGTCTGGAGGGGTTGGCCCACCTGCGCGGCCAATATCCCGATCTGCCGGTGGTGGTGGTCTCCGCCACCGAGGACCCGACCATCATCAGCCAGGTGATGAAGATGGGCGCCGTCGGCTTCATCCCCAAATCCTCCCCCATGAAGCGGCTCATCGAGGCGCTTGGCTGTGTATTGCAGGGGGATACCTGGCTGCCGGAGGGGATTGAACTCGACAGTGCCCCCGGCAAAGAGTCGCTGGCCCAGCGCCTCTCCAGCCTGACGCCACAACAGTACAAGGTGCTCTTGATGCTGCGCGATGGCAGCCTCAACAAGCAGATCGCCTGGGAGCTCAATGTCTCCGAGGCCACCATCAAGGCCCACATCACCGCCATCTTCCGCAAGCTGGGGGTCAAGAACCGCACCCAGGCGGTGATCGCCCTGCAACAGCTCGACCTGCCCCAGGATTAGATCGACAAACAGCACGAGCGTGCTATCCTCGCCCCCTTGTGACGAGGAGTTGAACCCATGGGCAAGGGGCGCGCCACCCGCGAGAACATACTGGCCAGTGCCTTCGAGCAGGCCAGCCGTTTTGGTCTCGAGAGCCTCACCATCGGTGAGCTGGCCAAGCAGTGCGGCCTCTCCAAGAGCGGGCTGTTTGCCCACTTCCGCTCGCGCGAGAACCTGCAACTGGCGGTGCTTGAGTACGCCGCCACCGTATTTCGCGAGCGGGTCATCGCACCGGTGCGCATGGCTCAGCCCGCGGGCTCGGCGCAGAAGCTGCACGCCCTGCTCGAGGCCTGGCTGGCCTGGAACGAAAGTTTCAGCGGTCGCTGCATGTTCCTCGATGCCTGGAGCGCGCCCCATGAAGGAGAGGTGCAACAGGCCGCGCGCGACTTCGTGCACCAATGGCTCGCTTACCTGCAACGCCAGATAGTTCTCGGCCAGCAGCAGGGCGATTGGGATAGCGCGCTCGACCCCTGGCAGGCGGTTTACCGCCTCTACAGCCTCTATCTGGGCGCTCAGGTATTTGATGCGCTGGCCCTGCCCGCCCCCTTCTGGCCTGAAGTGGAGCGGCTGATGGCGAGCTGGCATCCCTGATTTTTTAAAAAGCGACAAAAAAGCACGACCGTACTAAAGAGGTTCCATGAGCAGCAAGATCTACTTCAACACGGGGCGGCGTCTCTCACTGCGCCGCATGATGACCGGCATGGCCACCACCTTGCACCACCGCCTGGCCCCGCGCCATGCCAAACGCGTCGCCCGGGATCTGCTGCTGACCCCGCAGCGCGATCAGCGCGCCATCGCGGCGCCGGCAGGCCTAAGTGAGCAACCGCTCGCCACCCCGCAAGGCGAGATCATGACCTATCGCCTCGGCAGCGGCCCCGTGTGGCTGCTGGTGCACGGCTGGTCAGGCAGCGCCCGCCAGTTCTTTCCCCTGATGGAGCAGATTGCCGCCGCCGGCTTCACCGCCCTGGCCTACGACCACCCGGCTCATGGCCAGAGTGCCGGTCGTCACGGCCACCTGCCGCTGTTTCTGCACACCCTGGAGACCCTGCTCGAGCACGAGGCGCCCCCCGTCGCGGTCACCGCCCACAGCATGGGGGCCGCCGTGGTACTCTCGAGCCACCATCCGGCACTGGCCGGTGTGCCGCTGCTGCTGATCGCCCCTGTGCTCGACTATGTGCCCCA
This sequence comes from Aeromonas simiae, assembly GCF_000820125.1. Taxonomy (GTDB): domain Bacteria; phylum Pseudomonadota; class Gammaproteobacteria; order Enterobacterales; family Aeromonadaceae; genus Aeromonas; species Aeromonas simiae. The sequence goes on from NZ_CDBY01000049.1 coordinate 26,038, forward strand.
ACTCTATGGCATGGTGGCGCGCTCCGGCTACTCCATGCCCCTGTTTAAGGCCGTGGTGCGCGACATCGAAGAGGAGTTCCAGCTCCCCTTGGCCAATCTGGACCCGCTGGGACAGTTGCTGGCACGGACCAGCCCCGCCACCATAGTCCACGACCGGGAGGATCGTTTCGCCCCCTATCTCGACTCAGCCCGGGCCGCCGAGCAGGGGGAGCATGTCTCTCTCATTACCACAGAGGGGCTCGGTCACGGCCGCATCCTGGCCAGTGCCCCGCTCTTCTCGGCCATCGGTCATCTGCGACAGACGCTGTGAAGCGCCCATGAAAAAGGCCTCCCTTGGGAGGCCTTTTTCTATCCGGTGACCATCACGCCAGGGTGATGCGCGCAAACTTGCGCTTGCCCACCTGATAGACGGCGGTGCCGGCACCGATCAGCGCCTTGCCATCGTCAAGCTTATCGCCGTCGATCTTGACCGCGCCCTGCTTGATCATGCGCAGCGCCTCGGAGGTGGTCTCGACCAGGCCGGCCTCCTTGAGCAGGTTGGCCACCGGCATGCCTTCCCCTTCCAGCGCCAGGGTCAGCTCCGGCATCTCGTCCGGGATGGCGTTCTTGGAGAAGCGCTGGGTGAAGTCTTCATGGGCCGCCTCGGCCGCCGCCGCATCGTGGTAACGGGCGATGATCTCTTTAGCCAGCCAGATCTTCACGTCGCGCGGGTTGAGGGTGCCCGCCTCAATGCCGGCCTTGAACCCTTCGATCTCGGGGAGCGGGCGGAACGAGAGCAGCTCGTAGTAGTTCCACATCAGGGTGTCGCTGATCGACATGATCTTGCCGAACATCTCGCTCGGGCTGTCGTGCACACCGATGTAGTTGTTGGCCGACTTGGACATCTTCTTGACCCCGTCCAGCCCCACCAGCAGCGGCATCATCAGCACGCACTGGGTCGCCATGCCGGCATCCTTTTGCAGCTCGCGCCCCATCAGCAGGTTGAACTTCTGGTCGGTGCCACCGAGCTCGACGTCGGCCTTCAGCGCCACCGAGTCATAGCCTTGCAGCAGCGGATAGAGGAACTCGTGGATGGCGATGGACTGGCCGCCGGCGTAGCGCTTCTTGAAGTCGTCGCGCTCAAGCATGCGCGCCACGGTCTGCTTGGCCGCCAGCTTGATCATGCCGGCCGCGCCCAACTCGCCCAGCCAGCTGGAGTTGTACTCGATGCGGGTCTTCTTGGGATCGAGGATCTTAAACGCCTGCTCGGCGTAGGTCATGGCGTTGTGCTTGATCGCCTCTTCGGAGAGCGGCGGACGGGTGGCGTTCTTGCCGGAAGGGTCACCCACCTGGGCAGTAAAGTCGCCGATCAGCAGGATCACCTCATGCCCCAGATCCTGGAAGGTCTTCAGCTTGTTGAGGATAACGGTGTGACCCAGGTGAATGTCCGGCGCCGTCGGATCCATCCCCAGCTTGATGCGCAGCGGGCGCCCTTCCTTCAACTTGGCAACCAGTTCCTCTTCGACCAGGATCTCTTCCGCTCCGCGCTTAATCTCGGCCAGCGCCATCTCGAGCTGGGACATGTTTCGTCTCTCCAATCACGTTTCCACAAGACCGCTCATCTTACTGGAATGGCAGGACAATTGGAAAGCCTGTAAAATCGCGGGATTGTGCTCGTTTGCCCCCTTTTTGCATGGTGATCTGGACCGCCTTCAACACCCTTCCCCATTGGCATCGCAAGATGGTGCTCATTCTGGGGATCCTGACAATGATGCTGGCCGCCTGGCCCAGCAAACACACCGAGGCCACGCGGGTTGCCGCCCTACCCGAAGCGCAGCTCACCCCTCCCCCCGCCCCGCGTGCCGAGCCGCAGGTCGAACGCCCACGCCTCAAGACCCGCAGCGTGCGGGTGCGCCGTGGCGACAACATGGGGGTCATCTTCCAGCGCCTCGGGCTCGACACCGCCGAGCTGCATGAAATCGACCAGCTGGCCGCCGCCGAGCCGCTGCGGCGCATCAAGCCCGGCGATGAGCTGACCTTCAAGCTCACCCCGGCAGGACGGCTGCACAGCCTCGACTACCCCCACTCCCTCGAGCAGACCCTGCGGGTCAACCGCACCGAGGAGGGATTCGACGCCCGTCACCTCAAGATCGATCTGGATACCCGCGATGCGGTGGCCCACGGCGAGATCCGCTCCAGCTTCTGGAATGCGGCGGTCGATGCCGGCATGGACGAGATCCAGATCATGGCGCTGGCGACCCTGTTTGGCTGGGATATCGACTTTGCTCAGGACTTGCAGCCCGGCGATCACTTCACCGTCATCTACGAAGAGAAGTTTCGCGATGACGAGAAGGTGGCCGCCGGCGACATACTGGCCGCCGAGTTCGTCAATCAGGGCGAGCGTTACCGCGCCGTGCTGGGGCCCGATGGCAACTACTACACCCCGGAGGGCAAGGCGATGCGCAAGAGCTTCCTGCGCGCACCGGTCAACTTCCGCTACATCAGCTCCAACTTCAATCCGCGCCGGCTGCATCCGGTCACTGGCAAGGTGCGCCCGCACAACGGCATCGACTATGTGGCGCCGGTCGGCACCCCCATCATGGCCTCAGGGTCGGGCACGGTCGTGGCCGCCGGCTACAACCCGTTCAACGGCAACTACGTCTTCATCCGCCATGACAGCACCTATGTGACCAAATACCTGCACCTCTCCAAGCGCACCGTGAACAAGGGGGAGCGGGTCAAGCAAGGGGAGACCATCGGCCTGCTCGGCGGCACCGGCCGCGTCACCGGGCCGCACCTGCACTACGAATTCCTGGTCGCCGGCGTACACAAGAACCCGCGCACCGTCACCCTACCCAAGGCCGATGCCCTGAGCGGTCGCGAGCTGGCGCGCTTTCGTGCCGGCAGTGCCCCCCTGCTGGCACGGCTGGAGCGGCCGGATGAGCCGCGCCTAGCCATGAATGGAGAACGCCCATGATCCCGCGTTACATCGGTCTGATGTCAGGCACCAGCATGGATGGCATCGATGCGGTGCTGCTCAAGGAGGGGAACGATGGCTGGGAGGTTGAATCCGCCCTCTGCCACCCCTGGGCAGAGCACGAAGTGGCCACCCTGCACGCCCTGTGCACCCCGGGTGACAACGAAATCGACCGGATGGGCGTGGCCGACAATCTGGTGGCCGAGTGCTTCGCCACCGCCACCCATGTCCTGCTGGAGCAGGCCGGCGTCGCCCCGACCATGGTGCGCGCCATCGGCTCCCACGGCCAGACCATCCGTCACCGCCCCGAGCTCGGGTTTACCCTGCAAATCGGCAACGGCAACCTGCTGGCGGCCCGCACCGGCATCGACGTGGTGGCCGACTTTCGCCGTATGGACATGGCGTTAGGGGGTCAGGGGGCGCCGCTGGTGCCGGCCTTCCACCAGGCCTGCTTTGGCAGCCCGAGCGAGCCCAGGGTGGTGCTCAACATCGGCGGCATCGCCAATATCTCGGTGCTGCCCGGCCCGGCCGAAGCGGTCTATGGCTTTGATACCGGCCCCGGCAACACCCTGCTCGACGGCTGGTACCGACGTCACTATGGCGGCACCTTCGATGCCAGTGGGGCGTGGGCGGCGCAAGGGAAGGTGCATGAGCCGCTGCTCTTGGATCTGCTGACTCACCCCTATTTCGCCCAACCCTACCCCAAGAGCACCGGGCGCGAGACCTTCACCGCCGAATGGCTCGATGAGCGCCTCGCCCACCACATCGGCGTGGTGCCCGCCGACGTGCAGCGCACCCTGCTGGAGCTGACCGCCCGCTCCATCGCAGACGCCCTGCCGGGCCAGCCCGGTGCGCTGTTCATCTGCGGTGGCGGTGCCCACAATCCACTGCTGCTGGCGCGCCTCGCCGCCCTGCTGCCCGGCTGGCGGGTCGCCGACACCAGTGCCCTTGGCATCCATCCCGACTGGGTCGAGGGCGCCGCCTTTGCCTGGCTGGCCCACCGCTTCCTGCTGCGCGAGCCGGGTAACCTGCCGGCGGTGACCGGAGCCCGCCGCCTCGCCGTGCTCGGCACCCTCTACCCCGCCCCCTGACACACGACAGCAGCATGGGGCGCTTCGGCGCCCCATGCACAACATGTTGACTATCTCATCGCATTCGCGACCCGGCATGCTGCCGCAACCATGACTCAGGTATGCCCAACGCCCCCCTATTCATGACGGCAAGCGTCCAAGAAATTCGTCCATCTCATTAAGCCATATAAATAAATGATTAATGACGTGGCCGTCACCGACATCATCTCGCAATGCTAAATAAGATAGGAGACAAATACCTGTTTCTAGGCAACACGGTGGATAATATGGCGCCATGCGCCTTGTCATTTTATTATTTCATTCAGACTAAAATAGCATCCAGGCGGCTATTACTTTGCCGCTGACTTTATAAAATAAGGAGTGCAATAAAAAGAGAGGGGGGTTATGGGGTAATATCATGCGCCATATGCCTATCAGGATTAATAATAACCCAAGATATCGCACGACGATGCTTATCAGCACAGGGATAAATATTCACTACGCGACTCAGCGTGAAATATAAAATAATTGGCTCGCTGTGATAGTTAAAACAGAGAAGATCACCCAATCGCGATATAAAGAGGATGGGGGTACGTTTGAGAATGGAATATCGGAACGTGTAGACAGAGAGACAATCCATGTTGGAAAGCTCAAGCGCCGAGTCTGAAGTAACGACTCACTTTAGGCTTGGCCTTCCAACACGTCATTGAAACTGAACCAGCAAAAAGCCTGGCTCTTTAGATACCGAGGGAGCTGAGCAGTGCGTCATGCTCACCACTCTCAACAGGCACTGCAGCGGCCCCCTGCTCGGCTCTCTGCTCCCGGGCCTGCGCAATCAGTTCGTCCGGGTCGACCTCTTCTAGCATGGCGCCATCGTGGATCTTAATAAACTCGGTACGATCCATCGCCAGTTCCATGTAGAAGATATTGTTCTTCTCGGTGAAGAAAGTCACACGACGCATCTCTGGATTATCGAGGTTGGTATCGATACTCAGAAAAATAGGCATATTCAGTGCCAGCATCTTAGGTTGACTCTGGGAAATATGAGTCTGTAAATCGCGGCCCACCTTTTTGCTGAAACGGCCGACGATCTGATTCATCAGCTCCCCCATCACATTCCCCACCTCATCAGAAGTGTAAGAGATGGCCAGCTCTTCCTGAGGAAAGCCCATGCTCTTCATATAATCCTGATAGAGTTCCATTGCCGCAGCGGCAGAGAAATTGATGACCACCAGCCCAGAGAATCCACCGTCAAACAGCACAAAGCTACCGATATCCGGTTTGAGACCCGCCTTTTTAATTCGCTGAACCATGCCAGAAAAACGAATATTATTATGTGCGGCAGACGTCAGTACTTTAGTCACTGAGTTACAAAGACTCAGCAGTACATCGTCTGTAGTCAAAATTCGGGTCGCGTCATCATGCTTATGATGCATTTCAAATGTCCTGGCGATAAAGGGCCTGACACCCTATACCATCGTCACGTAAAGGACAAAGCCTCAGGGACGAGCCACGACGGCTGACGACGCATTCATTCATTCATTAGCCAAAACAAAACAACATGTAACAAAATAAAAACTGGGTCGATGAGTTTATATCTATTTAGTAAACATAAGGCAGCGGTTGCAAACCGCTGCCTTGTTGCTGCGAGGTCGACACTCTCGTCGCCAAATGACCCTATGGGATATCTTGCAGCCGGATGACCACCCGTTTTAGTGGCCACCCGCCTTGCAACAACGCGGCGCTATTGCCGCGCCCTAGATACCGAGTGAATCGAGCAGATCATCATGCGCACTGCGCTCGCTCTTACTCGGCGCGAGCGTAGACACCACGACCCCGGCACTTTGTCCCTTGGCCTGAGCGATCAGTTCGTCCGGATCAACCTCTTCTTGTACATCGCTATCGTGGATCTTGATGAACTCGGTGCGATCCATCGCCAACTCCAGATAGAAGATGTTGTTGCGACCGGTGAAGAAGGTGACCCGCCGGGTCTCCGGATTGTCGAGGTTGGTGTCGACGCTCAGCATCACCTGCTTGTTGAGGGCCAGCATCTTGGGTTGGTTCTGGGTGATGTGGGTCTGCAACTCGCGCCCCACCTTGTTGGTGAAGCTGCCGACAATCTGGTTCATCAGCTCCCCCATCACGTTGCTCACCTCGTCCGAGGTGTGGGAGATGGCGAGATCCTCCTTCGACAACCCCATGCTCAGCATGTAGTCCTGATAGAGCTCCATGGCGGCGGCCGCGGAGAAGTTGATCACCACCAACCCGGAGAAACCGCCGTCGAACAGCACAAAACAACCGATATCGGGCTTAAGACAGGTCTTGCTGATGCGCTGCACCATGCCGGAAAAACGCACCTGGCTCTGGGTCGCGGCGCTCAGCACATCGGTCACCGAATGGCAGAGGCCGAGCAACACATCCTCTGTGGTCACGACCCTGATCTCTTCATCCTGACTATGAAACATCTTCTGACTTCCTGACTCTGTTGTTGTGGCCCTATCTATACCATAGTCCCGTGCGGGTAAACGCAGAGGGGATCACGCTGCCGCGCACCTCCCCCGTGGGTCACTGAGCCGGAATAAAGCCATCCACCCCGGCCAGCCGCTCGCGCCAGAGCGCCACCTGCGGCTCCAACTGCGCCTCGCTATAAGGCTGCGGCGGCTTGGCACCCCAGATAGGCCCAGGCCATGCCGCATCGCAGGCAAAACGGGCCACATGGTGCAGGTGCAGCTGGGGCACCAGGTTGCCAAGCGCCCCCACGTTGATCTTGTCCGGATGCAGGCTCGCCTCCATCACCGCCGCCACGGCGCAGGACTCGCGCATCAGTTGCTGTTGATCGGCCTCGCCGAGGTGGTGGATCTCGCGCAGCTGTGCAATACGCGGCACCAAAATAAGCCAGGGATATTGGCTGTCACGGGAAAGCAGTACCCGGCAGAGGGGAAGATCGCCCACCACCCGGGTATCGGCGGCAAGGCGAGGATGCAGTTCAAACATGCAGAACTCCGGTGGACACGACATCGTGCCCACCTTACTGCAAGCCGGGGCGAACTCAAAGCTGGTTGGCGGCCCAGCCGATGAAGCGGCGTTGCAGGGCCGGATCGGCGCTGCGGAACAAGCGTTGCAACTCCCCCTCAAGGGTGCCTGCCGGCAACGCCTCGCCCCCCGGCGCTGGTGTCCCCAGGCTCTCCACCAGGGCCACCTTGCCGCCGCTACGGTTGTACTCGGCCAGCTTGCTGCCCCAGTCTACGCCGATCTGCAATCCGTTGACCACCATGGCATCCTGCATCAGGGGTACCCCCTTGCCCAGAGCGTTTTGCAAAGTGAAGCCGGGCTGCCGGGCAAAGGCCTCTTTTTGCGCCGAGCCATGGGGCAAGGCCCCGAACGTGAGCGCCGTACCGGCCGCCTCGAAACGCAGCACCTGGGGTGAAGAGCGAAAATGGCGATCGCTCTCACCTGAAGAGCGGCTCTCCTCCACCCCGTCGTACTGCACCAGCAACTGGTTCATGCCATCGGGCAGCACCAGCTGCGGCCCCTCCTGATGGCCCTGGCCGGCACTGAGCAGCCGCACCTCATCGGGCAGGGTGAGACGAACCTCGGCCTGCACGCCAGTGGCACAGAGGGTGGCGAACAAGGCGGCGGTCAGCGGTGTGTTCATGGGTGACATCCTTCTGTCATGTTGACTGGCTGGCACCTTACCCGAGCCAGATGACAGAAAAATAACAGGGCCCGCAGGCCCTGTTGGAGAGAGGGGTTACCCCTTGTAGATCTTGGGGTTGAACACGTCGCGCAGCCAGTCCCCCAGCAGGTTGATGACCAGCACCAGCACCACCAGGCAGACGCCGGGGAAGGCGGTGATCCACCAGGAGCCGGAGAAGATGTAGTTAAAGCCCACGCTGATAAGCGACCCCAGCGAAGGCTGATCCACCGGCATGCCGAGCCCGAGGAAGGAGAGCGCCGCCTCGCTCATGATGGCGTTGGCCACCTGCACGGTGGAGATCACCAGGATCGGCGACAGGCAGTTGGGCAGGATGTGGCGGAACATGATGCGCGGGGCGCGAAAGCCCATCACCTTGGCCGCCTCCACATACTCCTTCTTCTTCTCGGCCAGCACCGAGGCGCGCACGGTGCGGGCGTACTGGGGCCACTCGGCCACCCCGATGATCACCACCAGCATCAAGATGGCGTACTTCGAGTAGAACTCAGAGCCAAACGCCGCCTGGAAGATGGCCGAGATGATGATGGCCACCATCATGGTGGAGAACGACAGCTGCACGTCGGCCACGCGCATCAGCAGGTTATCGAGCCGCCCGCCGAAGTAGCCGGCCAGCAGGCCCACCACCACCCCGATCGCCATCTGCAATCCCACGGCAAACAGGCCGATGGTCAGCGAGATGCGCGAGCCATAGAGGATGGTGCTCCAGATGTCGCGCCCCTGGTTGTCGGTGCCGAGCCAGAAGCGCTCCTCGCCGCCCTCCAGCCAGGAGGGGGGCAGCTCCGCATCCATCAGATCGAAGCTGGTCTGGTCATAAACGTTGTGCGGCGCCACCCAGGGAGCCAGCAGGGCCGCCACCACATAGATGAGAAACAGCGCAAAGCTGAACATCGCCACCTTGTCGCGCAGGAAGTAGTAGACGATGTCGGAATTCTTGAAGCGGGCCCAGCGGCCCGTCGTCACGGCGTGAGTCATGCTTACCCCTTGGCGGTCAGGTTGACGGTCGGGTTGATGAGACCATAGAGCAGATCCACCAGCGTGTTGGTCACCACAAAGATGAGCCCGACGAAGATGACGTAGGCGGTGATGAGCGGGGTATCGACCCGATGGATCGCCTCGAGAAACAGAAAACCGGTGCCCGGCCACTGGAACACGCTCTCGGTCAGTATGGTGTAAGCCACCATGGTGCCGATCTGCACGCCGCCCACGGTAATGACCGGCAGCATGGTGTTCTTCAGGGCGTGGCGATAGTAGACCACCCGGTCATCCAGCCCCTTGGCGCGGGCAAACTTCACGTACTCAGAGGAGAGCTGCTCGAGCATCTCGGAGCGCACCAGCCGAATGAACAGCGGCAACATGATCGAGGAGAGCGCCACGCTCGGCAGGATCAGGTGCTTGATGCCATCCCAGGTAAAGAAACCGGACTCCCAGCCCAGCAGATTGGCGGTCTCACCACGGCCATAGGCGGGCAGCCAGCCGAGCTGGATCGAGAAGAGGTACATCAACATGATGGCGGTGAGAAACACCGGGATCGAGATGCCGATGCTGCTGACCCCCATGATGATCTTGGTCAGCACGCTGCGCGGCCGGATGGCCGAGTAGACGCCGAGTGGGATCGAAACCAAGACGATGATGAGCGACGCACCGAACACCAGCTCCAGGGTCGCCACCAGCTTGTCGAGGATCACCTCGAGTGCCGGCCGCTTGAAGAAGTAGGAGGTGCCGAGATCGCCGTGAACGGCCCCCTTGAGGAAGCGGGCGTATTTGACCAAGAAGGGATCGTTGAGCCCCATCTGGTCGCGCAGGACCTGACGCTGCGCCTCGGAGACCGACTGGCCCACCATCTCGCGCAGGGGATCGCCTAGGTTGTCCTGAATGGCGAAGGCCACCAGGCTGATGACGAACATCACGATCACCGCCTGATAAAACCGTTTGAGTAGAAATGTGAACATGCTGATCCTTCTACGTGGCCTGCTTTATAGGAGTACAGGCTTCTGTATCAAGGCGGGGGCCCGCGCCCCCGCCGTGTCCTTGGTGCTAACTGAGCCGCCAGCGCTTACGGCTTGATGACCAGATCGCCGAAGTACGGGAAGTTCATCACGTTGACCACCGGCTTGATGTCGGCGCTCTTCTTGGCGCCATAGGCCAGGTCTTCCCAGTGCAGCGGCACAAACGGCGCGTCTTCGGCCAAGATGGCCTCGACCTTTTGCAGCAGGGCGGCCCGCTTGGCCGGATCGGTTTCGCTGTTGGCCTCATTGACCAGCTTGTCCGCCTCCGGGTTGGCATAGCCGGAGCAGTTGTACTGGCCCATGCCGGTCTTGGCGTCCTTGGTGTAGGTCAGGAACTCGTAGAAGTTGGCGCTGTCCTCGGTGTCGGCGTGCCAGCCAATCATCTGCATGTCGGCGGCGCACTTGTCATACTCCGGCCAGTACTGGGCCACCGGCATGGTCTTGAGATCCACCTTGATGTTGATCTTGGAGAGCATGGCGGAGACGGCCTGGGCAATCTTCACGTCGTTCACGTAACGGGCCGCCGGGGCGATGAAGGTCATCTTGAAGCCCTTCTCGTAACCGGCCTCCTTCATCAGCGCCTTGGCCTTGGCCAGATCGTAACGGGGGGTCAGCGCCTCGTTGTAACCGGCGTAGCCCTTCGGGCTCAGCTGGCCGGCTGGGGTGCCGAAGCCCTTGTTGATCTTCTGGACGATCCCCACCTGATTGACGGCGTAGTCGATGGCCTGGCGCACCCGCTTGTCCTTAAGGGCCGGGTTGGTGTTCTGGTTCAGCTCGATGATGATGGCGCGGGTACCGGAGAGGGTCACCAGCTGGGTGTTGGCCCCCTTCTTGACCCGATCCAGATCGTTCGGCGCCACCGGATAGATCACGTCCACGTCACCGCCAAGCAGGGCGGCCACACGGGTGGCGTCTTCCTTGATCGGCACCAGGGTCAGGTTATCCACGTTCCCCTTGGAGGCCTTGTCCCAGTAGTTGGGGTTGCGGGCATAGTCGAGCTTGACCCCCTGCTCGCGGAACTTGACGGTGAAAGGGCCGGTGCCGGAGACATTGGTCGAGGCAAACGAGGCGCCGTTCTTGATGATCTCGGCCTTGTCCTTGCCCTCGCTGGTCTTGCCGCTATAGAACTTGGCATCCATCGGGAAGATGTAGGTGGCGGTCTGCAACACCAGCGGATAGGGCTTGACCGTGATGATATCGACGGTGAAGTCATCGACCTTCTTGGCCGCGGCGATCGGGTCGAAGATCGCCTTGAAGTCCGGTGAGGCCTTCAGGCGGTTGACGGTCCACACCACGTCATCGGCGGTAAAGTCGTTGCCGGAGTGGAACTTGACCCCCTTGCGCAGGTGAAAGCGCACCGTCTTGTCGTCGATACGCTCATATTTTTCGGCCAGACGCGGCTCAAATTGCAGATCCTGGGTGTAACGGATCAGCGGATCGAACACCAGGTGGGACATCTCCAGGGTCTGGCCGGAGAGCTGCTCCTGCGGGTCCAGCGAGGTGGGATCGGAGGCCACGGCCACCTTGATATCGGCGGCAGAGACATTGAAGGCCAGACCGGCAGCCAGCAGCGCCTGTGCAATCTTGGACAATCCATTCTTCATCTTGTTCTCCATGCTTATCTCTTTGTATTAGCTTGCGATTTCCAGCCCCTCGCGGGACATTCCCTTAAATTCCGGCATGAGCGAGATCAGCTTGCGGCTGTACTCATGGGCGGCGTTGGTAAACAGGGTCTCGGTCTCGGCCACCTCGACCAGATGACCGTGCTGCATCACCCCGATGCGGTCGCACATCTGGCGGATGACCGGCAGATCGTGGCTGATGAACAGCATGGTGAGCCCCAGCTCCTTTTGCAGATCCTTGAGCAGGTTGAGGATCTGGGCCTGCACCGACACATCCAGCGCCGAGGTGGGCTCGTCGCAGATGAGAAAACGCGGGCGGGTGGCCAGGGCGCGGGCGATCGAGATGCGCTGGCGCTGGCCGCCGGAAAACTCGTGGGGATACTTGACCCCGGCGCCACGGCCAAGGCCCACGTGATCGAGGAGATCCCCCACTATCTGTTCAATCTGGCGCTCGCTCTCGGCCAGACGATGGAAGCGGATCGGCTCGGCGATGATGTCGCGCACCTTCATGCGCGGGTTCATCGATGAGTAGGGGTTCTGGAACACCATCTGCATCTGGCGGCGCAGCGGGCGGCGCTCATGCTCCCCCTTGAGGGCGGTGAGATCGATCCCCTCGAACACTATCTTGCCCGCATCGGGCGGATAGAGGCCGGTGATGGCGCGGGCGATGGTCGACTTGCCGGAGCCCGACTCCCCCACCAGGCCGAAAGTCTCGCCTTCGAAGATCTCGAAGCTGATGTCGCTGCACGCCTGCACATACTCGCGCCGGCTCGGAAACAGCGAATCCTTGGTGACGAACTTGAGATCGACGTGCTCGACCCGCAGCAGCGCCCCTTCATAGGCGCGCTGATCCTGGCTCTGACCGAGCCAGTGGGTCTTGAGATCGATGCTGGTGTCGGGCGCCCCTGCGTCTTCGATATAAGAGACCAGCGGGAAGCGCACCAGCTTGACATCGGAGCGCGGCACCGCCGAGATGAGGCTGCGGGTGTAGGGGTGGGTGGGAGCGCCGAGCACCTGCTCGGTCTGACCGAACTCCACCAGATCGCCGCGATACATGACCGCCACCTTGTCGGTGACATTGGCCACCACCCCCATGTCGTGGGTCACCAGCATGCAGCCCACCTGGCGCTCCTTGCACAGGGTGCGGATGAGCTGGAGGATCTGATCCTGGATGGAGACGTCCAGCGCCGTGGTCGGCTCGTCGGCGATGATGAGTTCGGGGTCACAGGAGAGGGCGATGGCGATCACCACCCGCTGGCGCATGCCGCCGGAGAACTGGTGCGGGTACTGCTTGATGCGCAGCTCCGGTTTGGGAATGCCCACCGCCTGCATCAGCCCGAGTGCCTTGTCAAAAGCCTGTTTCTGGGTCAGCTCGGTGTTGGCGAGGATGGTCTCGACCAGCTGCTGCTCCACCGTGAACAGGGGGTTTAGCGAGGTCATCGGATCCTGGAAGATGAAGCCGATGCGCGAGCCGCGAATGGCGCGCATCTCGCGCTGGCTGCGCCCCGAGATGAGCTCGCCGTTGAGATAGATGTCGCCGCGGGCGATGCGGCCCGGGGGACTCAGGAGATCGATAACGGCATTGCCGATGGTGGACTTGCCGGCGCCGGATTCACCGACCACACCGACAATCTCCCCCTTTTCGATGGAGAAAGAGAAATCCTTCACCGCGGCGTGCACCCCATAGCGGGAGGGGTACTCGATCCGCAAGTTCTTCACTTCGAGCAAGGACATGTTTACCTCTGCGGGGGACATCCGTCCCAAACAAAATTCATCCGTAAACAGACCGCAGGTGCCGGGATAGTCTCGAGCCTCGGCAGGCTCACTCCGTGAGACAGGCAAACCAGCGTTCCGCGCGGGTTTTTTACATTTTTTTGGTATAACCCGCTTGTAACCTAAACTGTTTGCTGCTTCCTGTAAATGCTGGATTTATACAATTTCATTGCAAGAAAGCGGATATTTACCCACATCATCAGAAAATAATACCGCTAACAAATTAAATGGCAGATACAAACACTATTTGCAAACCACTTTTTTGTATATGCATTATGCATACACTTCCCATGCAGCAGGCTGCACTGTTTTTTCATCACGCATATCACCCGGTGTACCAGTGAATGTTTATTCACACATTGTCTTTTTCAGCGCGATCTGCGGCCCGAGTATTTCACAACAGCAAAAAATAGGGGGCGCTTTTGGCGCCCCCTTTTCGACTGAGCCTGACTCAGGCGAGCCAGAATGCCAGCAGCTGCATCCCCAGCAGGGCAAACAAGCCGGCGATCAGATCATCGAGCATGATGCCAAGCCCGCCGTGAATGCGGCGATCAAACCAGGAGATGGGCCAGGGCTTGAGCACATCGAACAGGCGAAACAGCGCAAATCCGATGGCGACCCAGAGCCAGCCTGCCGGCGCCGCTATCATGGTGACGCCAAACCCGATGATCTCGTCCCAGACGATGGCCCCGTGATCCGGCATGCCGATGGCGTCGGTAGCCGCCTGGCAGATGCGAATGCCGGCCACAAACCCCAGCGCCAGCAGGGCAATGAACCAGGGGGTGGGCAGGCCGCTCACCAGCAGATAGAGCGGGATCGCCGCCAGCGTCCCCATGGTGCCGGGTGCCTTGGGGGAAAGCCCCGAGCCAAACCCCACCGCCAGCAGATACAGCGGATTGCGCAAATCCAGTCGCTTCAACTCAGGCTTTATCATGCGAAGTGATCCCATCCCTTGAGCGCGAGCGCCACCGGCTGCTCGCCATCTTGCCACTCGATACCCGGCTCGCCGGCCAGAATGCGGCCGATGCGGGTGAACTTAACCCCGCTGTGGGCCAGCGCCGTGTCGAGCACGCCGCGGTGCTCTTCGGGCACGGTGAACAGCAGCTCATAGTCGTCGCCACCGGCCAGCGCCAACTGCCACGCCTCCTCGCGGCTCACCGCATCGTGCAGTACCGGCGAGAGGGGCAGCTTGTCGAGGTTGATCAGGGCCCGCACGCCCGAGGCGCGCAGCACGTGGCCCAGATCCGAGGCCAGCCCGTCCGAGAGATCGAGCGCCGCCCCCGCGATACCGCGCAGGGCTTGTCCGGCCAGGATACGCGGATGGGGATGCTCAAGGCGCGGCAGCACCGCCGCCAGCTGGTTCTCGTTGAGGGTGCGCCGGCCCAGCAGGTGCGAGAGGGCCAGCGCGGCATCGCCCAGGGTGCCGGTGACATAGATGCCGTCACCAGCCTTGGCACCGCTACGCAGCAGGGCGCGCCCGGTCGGCACCGTCCCCTTGACCGACACCGTGATGGAGAGCGGCCCACGGGTCATGTCGCCGCCCACCAGCGCCACGTTGTAATACTCGGCCAGCTCCAGAAACCCTTCGGCAAACCCGGCGACCCAGCGCTCGTCGATGGCCGGCAGGGTCAGCGCCAGCGAGACCCAGCGCGGCTCGGCCCCCATGGCGGCGAGATCGGAGAGGTTCACCGCCAGCGCCTTGTAACCGAGGCTCACCGGATCCATGTCCGGCAGGAAGTGCACCCCGCTCACCAGGGTATCGGTGCTCACGGCCAACTGCGTCTCGGGAGGGACGCTGAGCAGGGCACAGTCGTCCCCCGGCCCCAGATCCACGTCCTTGCGCTGCGTGGCCACCTTGAAGTACTTGTCGATCAGCTCGAATTCACCCATGCAGTAAAAAGCCAGCTTGCGCTGGCTCCTCTCTTATTCTGTATCGGGCCGCAGTTACTGCTTGCCCAGGGACTTGATCACCTTGTCCAGCACACCGTTGACGAACTTGTGGCTGTCTTCGGCGGCGAACGACTTGGCCAGCTCGATCGCCTCGTTGATGACCACCCGCGGCGGCACATCGTTGCGGCGGGTCAGCTCATAGGTGGCCAGACGCAGGATCGCCTTGTCCACCAGATCGACCTCTTCCAGCGGGCGGGAGAGGAAGGGGGAGAAGACCTTGTCCAGATCGTTGCAGTGCAGCGACACGCCGAACAGCAGATCGCGGAAGTAGGCGAGATCCACACCCTTGGTGTCCTGCTCGATCTTGAACTGCTCTTCGATATCACCCACGTTGTCTTTGGTCATCTGCCACTGGTAGATGGCCTGGGTGGCGAAGTGGCGGGCCTTGCGGCGCTCAGACGGTTTCAATCTTTCTCTCCTCGTTACACGCCCAGTTGCTTCAGGACGTTGATCATCTCGAGTGCGCTCAGTGCAGCCTCTGCACCCTTGTTACCCGCCTTGGTACCGGCGCGCTCGATAGCTTGTTCGATGTTCTCAGTGGTCAGCACGCCGAAGGCGACGGGAATTTCGAACTCCATCATCACCTGGGCCAGACCCTTGCCATTCTCGCTCGCCACCAGTTCGAAGTGGTAGGTGCCACCCCGGATCACGGTGCCCAGTGCCACGATGGCATTGTACTGGCCGCTCTTGGCCAGCTTCTTGACCGCCAGCGGAATTTCGACTGCTCCCGGTACCTTCACCAGGGTGATGTTGTCGTCGGCAATCTGCCCCTGACGCTTGAGCACGTCCAGGGCGCCCTCCACCAAGCTCTCATTGATGAAGCTGTTGAAACGGGCAACGACAATAGCGACGCGCGCCTCGGGGGCGGCAATGTTCCCTTCGATAACCTTCATGGGGCAATCCTGTCAAACGGGCCTAGTCAAAAGTGGGCACAGTCTAGCACAAAGGGTGGGGGACAAAAACCGCTATAAGGGGCTCGTCCCGGCACCCGTGAAACGTAAAAAGGGATGGGCTAGCCCATCCCTTTTCAAGCGTGGTGAGATCGGTTATTCGCCGACGTACTCCACCACCTCGAGGCCGAAACCACCGAGGGCGTGATACTTCTTCGGGTTGCTCAGCAGGCGCATCTGGCGCACACCGAGCGCCTTGAGGATCTGCGAGCCCACACCGACCCGGCGCGAGGTGCCCTGCCACTTGGCCCCTTCGGGCTGCTCGCCCTTGTCCACCGCCTCGAACTGGCGCACCCGGTTGAGGATGTCCTGACCGCTGGCCTCAGCGCCAAGGATCACCAGCACCCCGCCCTCACGGGCGATGCGCTGCATCGACTTGGCCAGCGGCCAGCTGCGCGCCGCGTGGCGGTCGGTCAGCAGCAGATCGCTTAATACGTCGTGCAGGTGCACCCGTACCAGGGTCGGCTGCTCGGCCAGCACCTCGCCCTTTTTCAGGGCAAAATGCACCTGATTGTCGACTGTGTCGCGGAAGGTGATGAGGTCGAACTCGCCAAACTCGGTCGGCAGTTTGCAGGCGGCCACCTGCTCGACCGTGGTCTCGTGCTGGTTGCGGTACTCGATGAGATCGGCAATGGTGCCGAGCTTGATGTCGTGCTCGGCGGCGAACTTCTCGAGATCCGGGCGGCGGGCCATGGTGCCGTCCTCGTTGAGGATCTCAACGATCACCGCAGCCGGCTCAAAGCCCGCCAGACGGGCCAGATCGCAACCGGCCTCGGTGTGGCCGGCACGGGTCAGCACGCCGCCATCTTGGGCCATCAGCGGAAAGATGTGGCCCGGCTGCACCAGATCGGCCGCCTTGGCATCCGGCGCGACGGCCGCCTGCACGGTCACGGCGCGGTCGGCAGCGGAAATCCCTGTGGTCACCCCCTCGGCCGCCTCGATGGAGACGGTGAAGGCGGTGGAGAACTGGGCGTTGTTGCGATCGACCATCAGCGGCAGCGCCAGCTGCTTGCAGCGATCCCGGGTCAGGGTCAGGCAGATGAGGCCCCGTCCATAGCGCGCCATGAAGTTGATGTCTTCGGGGCGCACGCAGGAGGCGGCCATGATGAGGTCCCCCTCATTCTCTCTGTCCTCGTCATCCATCAGGATCACCATCTTGCCGGCCTTGATGTCGGCGATGATATCGGCGGTGCTGCTCAGTGCCATGTGCTTCTCCAGAAGTCGTCTAGGGTACCCGGTCAAGATGAGGGCAAACCGGGCCGTTTCAATGCTACTGCGATCACAAAAAGCCGGATTGGGCCAGCTTCTCCAGGGTCAGGGTCGAGCCGCTCTCGGCGCGCCCCTGCATCAGCCGCTCCAGATAGCGGGCAATCTGATCCACCTCCAGGTTGACCCGGGTACCCGGCTTCCACTGGGCTATGGTGGTCTCAAGGGCCGTGTGCGGCACTATGGTGAGGCGAAACTCACGCCCCTTCACACCGTTGACCGTGAGGCTGATGCCATCGACGGCAATCGACCCCTTCTCGGTGATGTAACGGGCCAGCGCTTCCGGCGCCGCAATCCAGTACTCGATGGCGCGACCGCTGCTGCTCTTGCTCTTGACCACGCCGATGCCGTCCACATGGCCCGAGACCAGATGGCCGCCCAGGCGAGTGGTGGGCAGCAGGGCCTTCTCCAGGTTGACGGTGTCACCCACTTTCGCCTCGGCAAAGCGGGTGCGCGAGAGCGTTTCGAGCGACAGATCGGCGCTGTAGCTGTGATCGCCAAGGCTGACCACGGTCAGGCACACCCCATTGGTGGCGATGGAGTCGCCGAGCTTGACGTCGGAGAAGTCGAGCCCGGGGGCGTGTACGGTGAGGGTCATGTCATCCCCCTGCCGCTGCATGGCGGTCAGGGTGCCGACCGCCTCGATGATGCCGGTAAACATGTCAGACTACCTTGGCTGTGATACGGATATCCGGGCCGACGCGACGAACGTCGCTCAGCTCGAGTTTGGGGGCGCGCGCAAGCTTCTCCAGCCCCGGCAGATGGCACAGGCCACGGCCAGCATCGCCCATCAGAATTGGCGCCTGATAGAGCACCAGCTCGTCGACCAGCCCCGCGCTGATGAGGGCACCGGCGAGCGACGCCCCCGCCTCCACCAGTACCGAATTGATGTTCTGCTTGGCCAGCAGCATGAAGAGGCTCACCAGATCGAGCCCCTCCCCCAGACGCGGCACCAGCAGCTCGTTGACCGACGCAGGCCACTGCCCTTGCGCGGTGTGACGCGCCAGCCACACCTCGCCCTCACGGGCAAACAGGGATTGGGCCGGGGTGAGGCGGTTTTTCGAGTCGATGACGATGCGCTTGGGTTGGCGCAGACGCTCCCGCGGGTAGGCGGCCTTGACCCCTTCGGGCAGCTCGTCCCAGCGCACGGTGAGCGAGGCATCGTCGGCCAGCACTGTGGTGGCGGTGGAGAGCACCGCATCGTGGCGGGCGCGCAGGCGCTGCACATCGCGGCGCGCCTCGGGGGAGGTGATCCACTGGCTCTCGCCGCTCGCCATGGCGGTACGTCCGTCCAGGCTCGCCCCTAATTTAAGGGTGACGCGCGGGAACCCAGTACGCATGCGCTTGAAAAAGCCCGGATTGAGCGCCTCGGCCTCAGCCGCCAGCAGGCCGTGAGCCGTCTCGATACCGGCCTCGGAGAGCAGACGCAGGCCGCGCCCGCCCACCTGGGGATTGGGGTCGACCATGGCGGCTACCACCCGGGCGACACCGGCCTCAATCAGGGCGTTGGCGCACGGCGGGGTGCGGCCATGGTGGGAGCAGGGCTCTAAGGTCACGTAGGCGGTGGCGCCACGGGCCTGCTCGCCCGCTGCGCGCAGGGCGTGCACCTCGGCATGGGGTTCACCGGCACGCTGATGATACCCCTCGCCCACCACCTCGCCATCACGCACCAGCACACAGCCGACGCAGGGATTGGGGGCCGTGGTATAGACGCCGCGCCGCGCCAGTTCGAGGGCGCGGCTCATCCAGCGATGATCGTCTTGGCTAAACATCACATCTCCAGCTTGGCGATCTCTTCGCCGAACTCACGAATGTCTTCAAAACTGCGGTAAACGGAGGCGAAGCGGATGTAGGCCACCTTGTCGAGGGCCTTGAGCTCCTCCATCACCAGGTTACCGACCTGCTTGCTCGGCACCTCGCGCTCGCCGGTGGCGCGCAGGGCCGACTTGATGCGGTTGATCCCCTGCTCGATGGCCTCCATGCTGACCGGCCGCTTCTCCAGCGCGCGCAGAATACCGGCGCGCAGCTTGTCCTCATTGAACGGCTCGCGCGAGCCGTTGCTCTTGATGACCCGCGGCATCACCAGCTCGGCCATCTCGAAGGTGGTGAAGCGCTCGCGACACTGCAGGCACTCGCGCCGACGACGGACCTGATGCCCGTCAGCCACCAGCCTCGAGTCGATCACCTTGGTATCGACGGCACTACAAAAGGGGCAATGCATGGTGCCTCCGCTGCTTGTCTCACGAAATGAGCGCCAGTGTAGCACGGGTAAGAAAATCCAGAAAAAACAATGCCGCCCGAAGGCGGCATTGGTCAGACTCGCGTCTTATCAGGCATAAACCGGCAGACGGCGGCAGATATCCAGCACCTTCTCGCGCACGGTGGCCAGCACTTCGTCGTTGTCGTGGTTATCCAGCACGTCGCAGATCCAGTGGGCCAGCTGCTGAGACTCGGCTTCCTTGAAGCCACGGCGGGTGATGGCCGGAGTACCGATCCGCACACCGGAGGTCACGAACGGGGAGCGCGGGTCGTTCGGCACCGAGTTCTTGTTGACGGTGATGTTGGCCTTGCCGAGTGCAGCATCGGCGTCCTTACCGGTCAGCTCGCGGCCGATCAGATCCACCAGCATCAGGTGGTTGTCGGTGCCACCGGAGACGATCTTGTAACCGCGCTCGATGAAGGTGGCGGCCATGATCTTGGCGTTCTTCACTACCTGGGCCTGGTAGGTCTTGAACTCGGGCTCCAGCGCTTCTTTGAAGGCGACGGCCTTGCCGGCGATGACGTGCATCAGCGGGCCACCCTGACCACCCGGGAAGACGGCGGAGTTGAGCTTCTTGTAGAGCTCTTCGTCGTCGGCAGCAGAGAGGATCAGACCACCGCGCGGACCGGCCAGGGTCTTGTGGGTGGTGGAGGTGACGACGTGGGCGTGCGGCACCGGGTTCGGATAGACACCGGCGGCCACCAGACCGGCCACGTGGGCCATGTCGACAAACAGCCAGGCACCGATCTTGTCGGCGATTTCACGCATGCGAGCCCAGTCGACCACGCCGGAGTAGGCGGAGAAGCCACCGATCATCATCTTCGGCTTGTGCTCGACGGCCAGGCGCTCCATCTCGTCGTAGTCGATCTTGCCGGACTCATCGATGCCGTAGGGGATGATGTTGTAGAGCTTGCCGGAGAAGTTGACCGGAGAGCCGTGGGTCAGGTGACCGCCGTGGGCCAGGTTCATGCCGAGCACGGTATCGCCCGGTTGCAGCAGGGCCATGTAGACGGCGCTGTTAGCCTGGGAGCCAGAGTGCGGCTGCACGTTGGCGTAGGTGGCACCGAACAGCTCTTTGGCGCGCTCGATTGCCAGGGTTTCGACCACGTCGACATACTCGCAACCACCGTAGTAACGCTTGGCCGGGTAGCCTTCAGCATACTTGTTGGTCAGCTGGGAGCCCTGAGCCTCCATGACACGGGGGCTGGTGTAGTTCTCAGACGCGATCAGCTCGATATGCTCTTCCTGACGACGGGTTTCGTCTGTGATGGCCTGCCACAGCTCGGGATCATAGCCGGCGATGGTCATGTCACGTTTCAACATCCGTTTATCTCCTGAAAATCGTTTGCGCGTGGGGTGTAATCAAGGCGAGGTATTGTAACGTGACAGGGATCAAAGCGACAGCCCGACCACTTAAAAAAATGTTTATAACTTGTAAATTGCGTCGCATTAAAGAAGGGGTATACGATGGGCATTCCGCCATCACCTCCCTGCCCGCCACCATGTATCGATTGCTTCCCGCCCATCCAAGCCATCACCTGAGCCACGCCCTCCCCTTTCGCCGTGATGCCTGGCGCATCAGCTTCGGCCAGCTCGATACCTTCGATGAGCAGGACACCCTGGCCTGGCTTGCCCGATTGCACGAGCTCGGACGCCTGTATCACCTCTGGCATCAGGAGGAGATCATCGGTCAGCTCGAGCTGAGCCCTGCCTTGGTTCGCCCGGACGGCGCGCAGGAGGGCTATCTCTACCTCCTTTATCTGTGCGAGCCGTGGCGCGGTCGCGGGGCCGGGCTGTGGCTGCACGACCAGGCGCTGGCGCGCATCCGCGCTGCCGGCAGCCACCGAGCGGGGCTGCGGGTTGGCCCCGGCAATACCCGGGCGGTCAATTTCTATCGCCGTCTCGGCTGGCAACCTGTCGGCACTCCAGATGCCCGTGGCCAGCTGATGCGCCATGATCTTTTTCCCCGTCCCAACCAGGAGGCTTTATGACCGAGCTCACCGCCAGCTGTCTGTGCGGCGCCGTCCAACTGCGTCTGCCCGATCGTTTCGACTATGTCGGCCACTGCCATTGCAGTGAGTGCCGCAAATTTACCGGGGCCGCCTTCTCCAGCGTCGGTGGTCTCGATGCCGCCCTGGTCACCACAGTACGCGGCGCCGAGGCCATCGCCCTGTATGAAAAATCCGCCGAAACCCGTCTCGCCTTCTGCCGTCACTGCGGCGCCAGCCTCTACAGCCTCAAACGCTCGAGCAATAAACTCAACCTGCGCCTTGGGGTGCTCGACACCCCTCCGAGTCAGACACCGACCTTCCACATCTTCGTCGGCTCCAAGGCGCCCTGGCACGAGATCAGTGACACGCTGCCCCGCTTCACGACACGTCCCGGCGAGGAGTGAGCCTGCAAGGGTAGCCTTTATCAGCAAAGCCGTTAAAATCGGGCTCAATACGCCTCGATTGCCGTCTACGGAGGAATGAATGCAGGAATTTATGGCCACCAGCGAACGCCGCGCCGAGCTCTACTGGTGGTTTGCCACTCTGTTTGCACACCCGCTGTGCGATGAAGAGATTGCCGAATACGACAGCTATGACGTGCGCAGTTTCCTCAAGAGCCTCTCGACCCTGGACCCCATGCGTGAGGCCGTTGCCGAGCTCAATGACGCCATCGCCCGTCTGCTGGTTCGCCCGACTCGGCAGGAAGCGCTGGCACAAGAGTTCACCGCGTTGTTTAGCCGCAGCAGTGCGGCGCGCGTGCCGCCTTTTGAATCCACCTACCATTACGCGGCTCACAGTGCGACTCGGATGCAGGAGCGTCTCGAGCGTCTTGCCATCGCCGTCGACGACAAATATGAGCCTCCCTTCGATCACCTCTCGGTCGAGCTGGATCTGATGGGGAGCCTCATCATTCGCGCCGCCGAGGCCCAGAGCGCCGAAGAGCGTACCCAGTGGCTGGATGAGCAAGCCTCACTGCTGCACGAGCACCTGCTCGTCTGGTACCCCGACTTTGAGGCCCGCTGCCGCAGCCAGGATGAATTTGGTTTCTACGGCGCCTGTGCCCGCCTGCTCGGCGTATTCCTGACCATGGATGCCAACTACCTCACGCTGGTTCAGCCGGCGCAGTGAAGACGGCCTGGCTGCTCATCGCCAGTTGGTTGCTGATCCTGCAACCCACCGAGCAGGGGTGGCGCGTTCTCGGCATGCTCCTGCTGGATACGGATCGGGAACTCTATGGCACCGGCCAGTTGGCGGCCCTGGCCGGTATGCTGCTGACCCTTTATCTGGCTAATCTCGGTGTCGAGGTGGTGCTGAGGCGGCGTTTTCAGAGCATGGGCATGTTTGTCCTGTTCTCAGCCTGGCTGGAGCTGGCCGACAAGAGCCAGCTTACCGGCTCTCCCCTGCTGCATTGGCTGTCGGCACTCCCCTTTCTGCTCTTGTGCATGCTGGTACTGTCACGCTCTATCCAGGCCTGTTTTCGAACCAAGGGCTGATCTCCTCTATCTGGCACATCCAGCGGGATGACGCATACTCCTTTGACAACCTTGTCAGAAGGGGGCATCCATGTCGCCGGGACTCTTCAACCAGCCGCAAAGCCTGTTCACCCATGGTTTCAGTGACAACAGACTGCTTATGCAGCTGTTTGCCGTCGCCCCGCTGGGGATTGGGATCATCGATAAGCAGCTGCACTATTGCGAGGTCAACCAGGAGCTGGCCGATATCAATGGCTGTGCTATCGAAGCGCACCGGGGGCGTCACATCAGGGAGGTCATCCCCACGCTGGCCCCCACCATCGAGCCCCTGCTGCTGCAAGTGCTCGCCACGGGCGAAGAGTTTGTCGAGCTACCACTGAGCGGTTACACCGCGGCCCATGGCGGCAGCTCCCGCCACTGGCTGGCCACTTACTCTCCCCTGCTCAATGAGAGCGGCGAGCCCAACGGCATACTGGCCATAGTGCAGGACATCACGGCACAACATCTCGATCGGGATGCGGTTAACAGCTCGGAAGAGCGCTTTCGCCAGGTGGTGGAGGCCGCCCCAGATGGGCTGGCCATGGTCGATGAAAACGGCCTGCTGGTGTTGGTCAATGCCGGCTTGGAGCGCATGTTCGGTTATCGCCGTGAAGAGATGATCGGGCACCCCATCGAGTTTCTGATGCCGGAGCGCTATCGGGGGGGCCATCTCGAGCGGCGCAGCCATTTTCTGCGCGCTCCCGAAGCGCGTGACATGGCGGGGCGCAAAGAGCTCTATGCCAGGCGCAAGGATGGTAGCGAATTTCCCGTCGAAATCGGCCTCAATCCGCTGCAAGCGGCCGATCGCCTGCATGTGCTCGCCACCATACAGGATGTGACCAAGCGCAAAGCCGACCAAGCCATGTTGGAGAAGGCGCTCCAGGAGAAGACCGCCCTCCTCAACGAGGTGCATCACAGGGTCAAGAACAACCTGCAAGTGGTCTCCAGCCTGCTCAACTTGCAGACCCGGCACGCCAGCCCCGAAGCCAGCCAACTGCTCAGCGAAAGCCAGGGGCGGGTCAAGGCCATCGCCCTCATCCATCAATTGCTCTATGAACGCAATGACTATGCCCAGGTGGAATTGGGCCTCTATCTTCAGCGTCTGGCACGGTTGCAATCAGAGACCTTCCAATCCCACAGCGACCGCATCCGTCTGCATATCCAGCAACCAGATCACCCCATCACCCTGGATCTACAGCGGGCCGTTCCCTGTGGCCTGCTGGTCAACGAGCTCATCTCCAACGCCTTCAAGCACGCGTTTCCCAATGAACAGCGCGGCACAATCTGTATCACCCTCAGCCCCTGTGAGGATGGGTGTTTCATCACGGTCAGAGACGATGGCATCGGGCTGCCCAGCGACATACACCTCGGCGAGACGCTGACTCTCGGCTTCCAACTGCTGCCGCTGCTGACCGAACAGGCCAGCGGGCACCTGAGTGTCGAGCCGTGTGAACGCGGTTGCCACTTCCTGCTCTCCCTTCCCCACATTGCTTAGGAATTACGTCATGCAGCAACGCATCATGATTGTCGAGGATGAACGCATCGTGGCGCTCGACCTGAAAAACAGCCTGACCCATCTCGGCTACGAGGTGGTGGGCATGGCCTCACGAGGGAGCGACGCCATCCAGTTGGCCGGCTCACTGCAACCGGACATGATCCTCATGGACATCAATCTGGAAGACGAGATGGATGGCACCGAGGCGGCGTCCACCATCTTCCAGCGCTGGCAGTTGCCGGTCATCTTTCTCACCGCCTATGCCGAAGAGAAGAGTCTGGAGCGGGCCGAGGCCAGCTTGCCTTATGGCTATCTGCTCAAGCCGTTTGACCTGCGCGAGCTTAAGGCCACCTTGCAGATGGCACTGGCCCGCCGCCGCACCGAGCTGAATTTACGC
This sequence comes from Aeromonas simiae, assembly GCF_000820125.1. Lineage (GTDB taxonomy): Bacteria > Pseudomonadota > Gammaproteobacteria > Enterobacterales > Aeromonadaceae > Aeromonas > Aeromonas simiae. Next base: position 51,000 of record NZ_CDBY01000049.1, read on the forward strand.
CAGACGGAGCAGCGCTTGCGGCTGGCCATGCAGGCAGCAGCGCTGGGGCTGTGGGAGTGGGACATGGAGCGCGACATCCTGCATCTGAGCGGAAATGATCCTTTGGTCCGGTTGTTCCCGGACGGGCACTGCCAGGGAATTGAGCAATTTACCCGGTTACTGCTCCTGCCCTCACAGCAGCAACTGCGCAAGGCGCTGCGTGGCAATTGCGCCTTCAACCTGACGCTCGGCTACCTGCGGCCGCAGGGCGATCTGGCCTGGATCGATCTCTATGCCGACTACCGCGACTTGGGAGATGGCCACAGGGGGATGATCGGCGTCTTTCTCGATGTCACCGAGCGCTGCCGACGTGAAGAGTTGCTCCGGCAAGCCAATGTGGTGTTCGACACGGCGGCAGAAGGGATCATCATCATGGATGAGCAGCAGCAGATCATCTCGGTCAATCCAGCATTTACCCGACTCACCGGTTTCTCCCGCGATGAAGTGCTCGGCCAAACCCCCGACCGCTTCATGCAGACGCGCAGGCAGGGGGATTCCCAATATCCCTGGCACTCGCTCGGACGCAAGAACCCGGTCTGGCACGGAGAGATGAGCTGCCTGCGCCGTGATGGTCAACCCTTCACGGCTTGGCAGCACGTCAGTATCGTGTATGGGCAGGGACGCAAGACCACCCACTATGTCATCGCGTTTTCTGACATCAGCGCCATGCGCCATGTCGAGGCACAGCTCAACCATCTTGCCTACCACGACGCCTTGACCGGCCTTGGCAATCGCAACCTCATTCAGGAGCGGCTGGGGATTGAGCTACAGACCGCCCGCATCAATCATCACAGCCTGGGATTGCTGTTTCTCGACCTCGATGGCTTCAAGCTGATCAACGACACCCTGGGTCATAGCGCGGGGGATGAACTGCTCAAAGTGCTCGCATGTCGCTTGCAAGGCATCATCCGCAGCACCGATATCGTGGCCCGCCTCGGCGGCGATGAGTTCCTGATCCTGGTGCCCCGCCTTACCCACCCTCAGGAGCTTGAGATACTTTCCGACAAGATCCTCAACACCATTCGCCTACCGCTGATGCTCTGCTCAGATCCGGTGACCATCTCGGCGAGCATCGGTATCTCCATCTTTCCCAACGATGGCACCACCCCTGAGGCCCTGCTGCAAGCAGCCGACAGCGCCATGTACGAAGCCAAGAGCCAGGGACGTAATCGCTGCCTGCTTTACTCCCCCGACATGGCCCGCCGCAGCCTCGATAAGCTCAAACTCGAGCAGGGTCTCTCGCAAGCCATTCAGCGTCAGGAGCTGGAACTCTTCTTCCAACCCATCATCGCCCTGCATTCAGGCCAGCTGTGTGGCGTCGAGGCGCTATTGCGCTGGCACCACGGCGAACGAGGGCTGATGACGCCGGACAAATTCATCCCCATCGCAGAGGAGAGCGACCTCATCGACAGGTTAGGGCGCTGGGTGATGCGCACAGCCTGCCAACAGGGGCAACACTGGCTACAAGCCGGGTTTCCACTGACCCGGCTGGCCGTCAACGTGTCGGTGCGTGAACTACGCGCCAGTGACTACATAGAGCAATTGCAGAGCATTCTCGATGAGACGGGGTTTCCCCCCGAGCGTCTGGAGCTGGAAGTCACAGAGAGCATCATGCAGCAAGTGGATCAGAGCCTGACCCTGTTCAGTCGCCTCAAACAGCTCGGCGTGATGATCGCCATCGACGACTTTGGCACCGGCTTTTCCTCGCTCAGTCTGCTTAAGTCCCTGCCCATCGATCGCATCAAGATAGACCGCTCATTCGTGCAACCACTTCCCCATGATCGTCACAGCTGCGAACTGTGCCGCACCATTCTCACACTGGCGCACAATCTGGATCTCACTGTTACTGCGGAGGGGATAGAGCAGGAGGAGCAGTATCATTTCTTGCAACAGCTGGGGTGTGAAGATGGCCAAGGTTACCTTTTCAGCAAACCACAGCCCGCAGTAAACATGACAGATCAATGGGATAGGCGAATGCATGGCTCACCGGTCTATCCAAAAGTCTAATTGTCCCTGTGGCCGCAAGGTATAAGTTGTTACCTAATTATTAAAAGGACGATTCGCCAAGGAGCAGCCATGAGCGACAGCAAGGTCTACCCGGTCAAAGAACAGATTGCCTCCCACGCCCTCATCAACAGGGCCAGCTACGACACCATGTACCAATTCTCGGTGGACAACCCTGATGCTTTCTGGGGTGAACACGGCCAGATCGTCGACTGGATCAAGCCCTACACCAAGGTCAAGAACACCTCCTTCGACCCAGGTCACGTCTCCATCAAGTGGTATGAAGATGGCCAGCTCAATGTCTCGGCCAACTGCCTGGATCGCCACCTGAGTGAGCGCGGTGACAAGGTCGCCATCATCTGGGAAGGGGACAACCCCGCCGAAGATCGTAAACTCACTTACCGCGAACTGCACAGCGAAGTGTGCAAGTTTGCCAACGTATTGAAAGCACAAGGGGTTCACCGCGGCGACGTGGTCTGCCTCTATATGCCGATGGTGCCCGAAGCCGCCATCGCCATGCTGGCCTGTACCCGCATCGGCGCAGTACACAGCATCGTCTTTGGCGGCTTCTCGCCAGAAGCGCTGGCTGGCCGCATCATCGACTCGGGCTCGCGCATCGTCATCACCGCCGACGAGGGACTGCGTGGCGGCCGTCCGGTGCCACTCAAGAAAAATGTGGATGAAGCGCTCACCAACCCGGATACCCAGGTCAACAAAGTGATCGTGCTCAAGCGCACCGGCGGCAATGTCGCCTGGCACAACCACCGCGACATCTGGTGGCATGAAGCGACCGCCACCGTCAGCAGCGACTGCCCGCCGGAGGCGATGAACGCCGAAGATCCGCTCTTTATCCTCTATACCTCCGGCTCCACCGGCAAACCCAAGGGGGTGCTGCACACCACAGGTGGCTATCTCGTCTATGCCACCATGACCTTCAAGTATGTCTTCGACTATCACGACGAGGATATCTACTGGTGTACGGCCGATGTGGGCTGGGTCACCGGCCACTCTTACCTGGTCTATGGCCCCCTGGCTAACGGTGCGACTACCCTCATGTTTGAAGGGGTGCCCAACTATCCGGCTGCAAATCGTATGAGCCAAGTCGTGGACAAGCACCAGGTCTCCATCCTCTACACCGCCCCCACCGCCATTCGCGCCTTGATGGCCAAGGGTAACGAAGCCGTACAAGGTACCTCGCGCCAGAGCCTGCGCATCATGGGATCAGTAGGGGAACCCATCAACCCGGAGGCCTGGGAGTGGTACTACCGCACCATAGGTGATGAGCGCTGCCCCATCGTCGATACCTGGTGGCAGACCGAAACCGGCGGCATTCTCATTGCCCCGCTCCCCGGCGTGACCGTTCTCAAACCAGGCTCGGCCACCCGTCCCTTCTTTGGGGTACAACCCGCGTTGGTCGACAACCTTGGCGAACCGCTGGATGGCGCCACCGAAGGCAATCTGGTGATCACCGACTCCTGGCCGGGGCAGATGCGCACCGTCTATGGCGATCACGAACGCTTCGAGCAGACCTATTTTTCCACCTTCCCCGGTCGCTACTTCACCGGTGACGGCGCTCGCCGTGATGCTGATGGTGACTACTGGATCACCGGCCGGGTCGACGATGTGCTGAATGTCTCCGGCCACCGAATGGGAACAGCCGAAATCGAGTCAGCCTTGGTGGCGCACCCGAAGATAGCCGAAGCGGCCGTGGTCGGCGTCCCTCACGACATCAAGGGCCAGGGGATCTATGCCTATGTCACCTTGATCGCAGGCGAAGAGCCCAGTCGAGAGCTGCACAAGGAGGTCAAAGAGTGGGTGCGCAAAGAGATTGGCGCTATCGCCACGCCTGACATCATCCACTGGGCTGAGGGGTTGCCCAAGACCCGCTCAGGAAAAATCATGCGCCGTATCCTGCGCAAGATTGCCACCGGCGAGACGGATAGCCTGGGTGATATCTCGACCCTGGCCGATCCGGGAGTCGTCGACAAGCTCATCAAGGAGAAGTCTCAGGCAGCCTGAGCGCATTCATGAACCAGCAGCCGGCCTATTATGGCCGGCTTTTTGTTGTCGCCACGATAGCAACTGCTGATAAAATACTCGGTGCCGAGCAGGTTGCATGTGCCATGCTTGTACCTCGTCTGGCAACAAGGAGAGGCCTAATGAGCACATTGCCGGTATTGTGGGGGTGGGCGAGCATACTGCTCTCAGTCGGCGCTAGCGCCGCGACATGGGACGATGTGCTGAGTGAACGCAGTACGACCGAGTCACTCTATACCCACGGCTATTCCGGCGTGTTGATGGGAAAACAAAACGATACAGAGCATGAACATTTCGATCTCTGGATCATCAATTCAGGGTATCAGCTCTCCCTGTCAGAGAGCTGGCACTGGTTTGTCGAGGCCGGCTCAATGGCCTCTTCCAGCGGGAAAGAGGCCCAAGGTTACACACTGGGATCCGGCGTACGTTATCAGCTGATGCCATCGTTGAGCTTGGGCAGCCAAGTACGACAGCTCCACCGGGCATCAGCCCATACCCAGCTGCAATTCAACGGCGTCTACCAATTACCATCATCGCTCTCCCTGCAAGCCGACATTGGTGTCAGCACCGAACAGAGCCTGAGTCTTGGCCTTGGGTTTCAGTTCTAAACGGGTAACAGAACCTGGCTGACAACCAGTCCGTTGGGATCGGCATAGATATAATCACCGGGATGAATCGTCACCTCGGCAAAGCTCACCGCCAGCCCATGCTCCCCGGCACCTAGCTTCTCGGTTCTCACCGGACAGGCTGCCAATGCCTTGACCCCCAGAGGCAAGGAACCCAGTGTCACCACATCACGCACAGCGCCATTGATAACGATCCCTTCCCAGCCATTGTCCACGGCTTTTTGTGCCAGCAAATCGCCAAGCAACGCCCGCCTCAGCGACCCCTTTCCATCGATCACCAGCACCTTGCCATGGCCCTCTTGTCCCACCAGGTCGCGGACCAGGCTGTTATCTTCGAAACATGAAAGGGTCACCGCAACGCCATGAAACGTTTTTTTGCCGCCGAAGTCGACAAAACCAGGGGCTGCGACGTGGAGCAACTCCTGATGGTTGTCACAAAGATCAGGAAGCAGATCGAAGGGAGTCGGAAGAGACATGAACATTCCTTTATCATCCTTGACAAATGAATGTTCATTATTTCATCTCTAATTTGCATCGGCAATCCAGCAGTGCGCAATCCTCCCTAAGCTCTCCCCCTCATGCCGTAGCCGCACTGGCAGCAAGAAAAGCTCCCCTTTTTCGACCCAGTAAAGGGCATTTTGTCCAAATTCCTCTGCCAGCGAGAGGGCCAAGGGCAGAGGACAGGCCACCGCCAGGCTGAACTCCTGCCATGAGCGATCCGGGGCACTCCCCCACACCTCTTGGGAGGGAAAATGGCCCACCCGCTCCCGCAAAGATCGATGCCGCCCCTCATTTTGTTCCTGCGGCAAGGGCAGACTACCAGGATTCCAAGCTGTGATGATGGCGTAATAGTCCCATTCAGGAGGCGCAGATGGAGCGATAAAGCAGATTTGTTTGTAGTTTTCCCACATATCAGATACCTCTTTTGAGCTATCAAGGGAGATCGTTTCGGCTTTACTCACAGGCACGTATCCAGGTGTCAACACTGTTTTGACTTATATCAAACCCGAGTTAAAAACTTGCTATCCAACCGCAAAGAGTGTTGTTATGCCTCTGTTAATTGCTAAAATGCGGCATCTGCTGTTACGGACTACTTTCACAGATGCAGTCTGCCTTCGACACCCGAGACTGCTCAACGGCCATGGATTGTGCCACAACCAGATTACAGGTTTGCCGACCTGACATGTTCCCTCAGGATGACGTAATTCTTTTTCAGGACACCGGGATTCAGAGTCGGATGCACCAACCAGTGTTAAATTTTGAATAATCAGTTGCTACGAATTTGGGAACATCCATGCAAACACCACACATTCTGATCGTCGAAGACGAACTGGTCACCCGCAATACCCTCAAGAGCATCTTCGAGGCCGAAGGGTATACCGTGCTCGAAGCCAACAACGGCGATGAGATGCACCAGGCCCTCACCGAGCACACCATCAATCTGGTGATCATGGACATCAACCTGCCCGGTAAGAACGGGCTGTTGCTGGCTCGCGAGCTGCGCGAGCACGACAACATCGCCCTGATGTTCCTGACCGGCCGCGACAACGAGGTGGATAAGATCCTCGGCCTCGAGATCGGTGCCGATGACTACATCACCAAGCCGTTCAACCCGCGTGAACTGACCATTCGGGCCCGCAACCTGCTGGGTCGTACCATGAACGTCAACGGCCTGGGTGAAGAGAAGAAGCAGGTCGAGCGCTACACCTTTAACGGTTGGGCGCTGGATATCAACAGCCGAGCCCTGGTAAGCCCCACCGGCGATGTGTTCAAGCTGCCGCGCTCCGAGTTTCGCGCCATGCTGCATTTTTGCGAGAACCCGGGCCAGATCCAGACCCGCGCCGAGCTGCTCAAGAAGATGACCGGCCGCGAGCTCAAGCCCCACGACCGCACCGTGGATGTGACCATCCGCCGTATCCGCAAGCACTTCGAGAGCGTCACCGACACTCCGGAGATCATCGCCACCATCCATGGCGAAGGCTATCGCTTCTGCGGCGAGCTGGAAGTGGAATAATCCAGCTGATGCAAAAAGGGCGCCTAAGGCGCCCTTTTTTGTTGCCTTGGCGCTAGCAAACGGCCAATAGCAAAAAACCCGCTCGATGAGCGGGTTTTTCATGACTGGAGCGGGCAGCGGGAATCGAACCCGCATCATCAGCTTGGAAGGCTGAGGTAATAGCCATTATACGATGCCCGCCAAACATCAATGTATGGAGCGGGTGATGGGAATCGAACCCACGTTAAGAGCTTGGGAAGCTCCCGTTCTACCATTGAACTACACCCGCTTTGTGCGCCTTACTATATGACTTTTAAGGATAAGCGCAACGCCATTTCACCATTTTTTTGCACTTCCCCCGTGCGTTTGCACGCTCTTCATCCAAAACGGCTATTTTTCACCCTCAACATCTCCCCTACTCCATGCACTAAGGTTGCCAAGCCCATGGAGCGAGGATAGTCTTGCGCCACCCCACGCATCCGGAGGTGGCATGGATAAACAGACACAGCGGCACCTGTACGGCTGGCTGCGCAAACAGTCGGCCCATGGCCGGCGCTGGATAGCCCTTTGCATTACGCTCGGGCTGGTTCAGGGCATGCTGATGGTTGCCCAGGCCTGGCTACTGGCGACCCTGCTGCACGGCTTCATCATGCTGGGGCATACCCCCGAGCAGTATCTCCCCCATTTTGCCGCCCTACTGGTCGTCACCGCCCTCAAGGCGCTCGCTGCCTATGGCCGCGAGGTGACGGGGTTCCATGCCGGCGCCGCCGTGCGCCAGACCATTCGCGATCTGGTGCTGACCCGTCTCACCGCCCTCGGGCCCGCCTATGTTCAGCGTCGTCCGGCCGGCAGTTGGGCCAGCCTGCTGCTCGAGCAGATAGAAGAGATGCAGGACTTCTTCGCCCGTTACCTGCCGCAGATGGCCATTGCCGTCTTCATCCCGCTGGTGATCCTGGTTGCGGTCTTTCCGGTCAACTGGGCGGCGGGGATCATCCTGCTCGGCACCGCACCGCTGATCCCGCTGTTCATGATCCTGGTCGGCGTCGGTGCGGCCGATGCCAACCGGCGCAACTTCCGCTCGCTCGAGCGCCTCTCCGGCCACTTCCTCGATCGACTCAAGGGGCTGCGTACCCTGCAACTGTTTTTGCGCGCCGCGGCCGAAGGCAGAGTGATCGAGCGCGCCTCAGAGGAGTTTCGCGAGCGCACCATGGAGGTGCTGCGGCTGGCCTTCCTCAGTACCGCCGTACTGGAATTTTTCGCCGCCATCTCGGTGGCGCTGGTGGCCGTCTACTTTGGTTTTACCTATATCGATCACCTCGATTTCGGCCATTACGGTACCGAGGTCACCCTCTTCACCGGCCTGTTCGTGCTCTTCCTCGCCCCCGAGTTCTACGCCCCCCTGCGCGAGCTTGGCACCCACTACCATGCCAGGGCGCAGGCCATCGGCGCCGCCGAGCAGCTGCTCACCTTCCTCGAAGCCGAAGTGACCGAGCCGGCCTCTGGTACTGAGCCTTTCTCGGCCTCGGCCCCCATTCACATTGAGGCGCGAGCCCTCGAGGTGTTGAGTGCCGAGGGCAAGACCCTGGTCGGCCCTCTCTCCTTCACCATAGAGCCAGGCCAACAGGTGGCGCTGGTCGGGGTGAGCGGGGCCGGCAAGAGTTCGCTCATCAACGCCCTGCTTGGCTTCATGCCCTATCGGGGCAATCTGAAGGTCAACGGCCAGGAGCTGCGCGAACTCGACATGCCACAATGGCGCCGCCATGTGGGCTGGCTCTCTCAGAACCCGCAGCTGCTGACCGCCTCGGTGCGCGACAACCTGCTACTGGCCGATCCCGCAGCCGACGATGCCGCCCTCGAGATTGCCCTGCGCCGCGCCCAGGCCTGGGAGTTCGTCGCCGCCAAGGGGCTCGACTACCGCCTCGGCGATGCAGCGGCCGGCCTCTCGGTCGGTCAGGCCCAGCGCATCGCCCTGGCCAGAACGCTGCTCAAACCCACCGCCCTGATGGTGCTCGATGAGCCGACCGCCAGTTTGGATCGTCACTCCGAGCGCGCCATCATGGCCAGTCTGGCCGAGGTGATGTGCCGCCAGACCCTGGTGATGATCACCCATCGCATCGAGCAGCTCGAGACCATGGATCAGATCCTGGTGCTCGCACGCGGGCAACTGGTCGAGCAGGGGCCGTGGCGCACCTTGAGCCGGGCTGACGGCCCCTTTGCCGCCCTGTTGGCCGAACGTGAAGGAGGTGACCTCGATGCGTGATCTGCTCCCTTACCTGCGCCTTTATCGCCAACATTGGGGCAGCCTCTCCCTCGGCCTGCTGCTCGCCCTGGTGACCCTGATAGCCGGCATGGGTCTGCTGTCACTCTCCGGCTGGTTCTTAAGCGCGGCCGCCGTGGCCGGGTTGAGCGTGTTCACTCGCGATCACTTCAACTACATGACGCCGGCGGGCGGGGTTCGCTTCTTCTCCATCATCCGCACCGCCGGACGCTGGGGTGAGCGGGTGGTGAGCCACGACGCCACCTTCCGGGTGCTGACCCGGCTGCGGGTCTGGTTCTGGCAGCGTCTCTCACCGCTCTCCAGCGCAACGCTGGGACGCTTTCGCCACTCTGACCTGCTCAACCGCCTGGTGGCCGATATCGACGCGCTCGATCACGTCTACCTGCGCCTCATCACCCCCATCGGCGTGGCCCTGCTCGGCTCACTCGCCATGGTGGGGTTCCTCGCCCTGTTTGACCGCTCGCTGGCGCTGATCCTCGGCGCCATCCTGCTCGCCACCCTGCTGCTGCTGCCGCTGCTTTTCTACCGTCTCGGCAAGGGGCCGGGCAAAGCCTTGATCGAGCGGCGCGCCGCCCTGCGCATCCGGGTGCTCGACTACCTGGGCGCCCAGGCCGAGCTACAGATGTTCGCCGCGGCCCCCGCCCAGCTCACGCGGCTGCGTGAAGAGGAGCAAGCCCTGATCGCCTCCCAGCGCACCATGGCCCGCATCACGGGACTGTCGGCGGCGCTGATGGGGCTCATCAGTGGCTGGAGTCTGGTGCTGATGCTGTGGCTGGCTGGTCACGGGGTGGCCGGCCAGGCGCCAGATCCCTTCACCGCCCTGATGGTGTTCGCCACCCTGGCCAGCTTCGAGGCCATGATGCCGCTGGCGGGCGCCTTCCAGCACCTCACCGCCAGCCTCACCGCCGCTCGGCGTCTCAACCAGATCCTGGAAGAGGCCACCCCACTGGCGTTTGGCGAGCAGGAGAGCGGTGCGCACGGTGAGCTGGTGATCGAGGATCTGCACTTTGCCTATCCGGGGGCCACCGCCCCCGTGCTGCAAGGGTGCTCCCTTACCCTGCGCGCCGGTGAAAAGGTGGCGCTGCTCGGTCAAACCGGCTGTGGCAAGTCGACCCTGCTGGCGCTATTGACCCGGGAGTGGGAGCCCAGCGCCGGCCGGCTCACCCTGGGGGGCATACCGCTGGCCAACCTGAGTGAAGCGGCGCTACGCGGTGCCATGACGGTGGTGAGCCAGCGGGTGCATCTCTTTAGCGACACCCTGCGCGCCAACCTGCGCCTAGCCGCCCCCGAGGCGTCGGATGCGCGGCTTACCGAGGTCTTGCTCCAAGTCGGGCTCGGCCAGTTGCTGGACGATGACGGGCTGGATGGCTGGCTGGGCGAAGGGGGACGGGCGCTCTCCGGCGGCGAGCTGCGCCGCATCGGCATCGCCCGCGCCATCTTGCACGACGCCCCCCTGTGGCTGCTTGACGAGCCGACCGAAGGGCTCGATCGCCAGACCGAGCAGACCATCATGGCCCTGCTGCACGAGCTGTGCGCCGGGCGCAGCGTGCTGCTCATCACCCATCGCCTCGGCGGGCTGGAGCGGATGGATCGCATCGCCCTGATGGAAGAGGGCAAGGTACGCTTGTGCGACAGCCACGCCCACCTACTGCGCCAGGATGATCACTACCGCCGCCTGCACCAGCGGCTGACCCCAGCCTGATGTGGAGGGGGCTGGCCGAGCAAGCTCGCCCCCCCCTATAATGGCCCCTCCGATCCCGACACAAGATGCGACCATGAAACGCCTGATCCTGATGATGCCCCTGCTGGCCAGCGGCTGCGCCAACTTCGCCTTCAATACCAATCTCGATAAGAAGAACTTCGACGACTACTTCAAACCGAGCGGGGTCGAGCTCTACCAGCAGTCCCAGCTGGCGGATCTCAACTACCTCTATCTCGGCACCGTCGAGGGGCAATCTTGTCAGGAGAAGAGCGATCAACCGGTACCGAGCGCCGCCACCGCCCGCACCGAGGCGCGCACCAAGGTCGCCGACATGGGCGGCAACGGTCTGGTGCTGGATAAGTGCAGCGAGCTGACCGGCACCTCCGGCTGCCTCAAGCAGATCGTCTGCTACGGTCAGGCGTTGAAAGTCGCCGAAGAGAAGTAACCCCGGAGCTGATCCCATGGCCCTTTCCATCGTTCGTCTCGGTTCGCCGCGCCAGCCCGGCGAGGGGCTGCGCATCGGCACGGTGCGCCGGCCACCGCGCGGCGTGGCCAAGAGTGACTACGCCAGCGGCGACTGGTTCGATGTCTGGTATCCCAATCTGGCGCCGAGCAGCGAGACCATGAAGCTCGGCCAGGCGGCCGAAGACGAGCAGAGCTGGCAGCGCTTCGTGCGTCGCTACAAAGCCGAGCTGAAATGCCCCGAGGCGCGCCATAACCTGGCCCTGCTCGCCGCCCTCTCCCACAGCACGGATCTGGCCATCGGCTGCTACTGCGAAGAGGCCGCGCGCTGCCATCGCAGTGTGCTGCGCGATGAGCTGCTGGCTCTCGGCGCCCGACTGGCATGAATGGTGTGACCCGGACAGCTGTGCTAGATTGCCCCGTTTTTTTTGCAGGGGATGTGTCATGAAGTTCGAGATCGATACCCTGGGGGTGATCCACTCCCCCTACAAGGAGAAGTTCGCCATCCCGCGCCAGCCGGGGCTGGTTCGCTCGGCCACCGCCCGGCTCGAGCTGCTGCCGCCCTACAATCAGGCGGATGCGGTGCGCGGCCTCGAGCAGTTCTCCCACCTCTGGCTCAGCTTCGTGTTCCACCAGACCATGGAGCAGGGCTGGCACCCCACGGTGCGCCCGCCGCGCCTTGGCGGCAACGAACGGGTCGGGGTGTTCGCCACCCGCTCCACCTTTCGCCCCAACCCCCTCGGCCTCTCCGTGGTGCCCCTGCTCGGCGTCACGTTGGAAAAGGGGGGCGTCTGGCTCGAGCTCGGCGCCGTGGACTTGCTCGACGGCACCCCTGTCGTCGACATCAAGCCCTACCTCCCCTACGCCGACAGCCTGCCCCACGCCCGGGGTGGCTTCGCGCCTGAGCCGCCAGGGGATCTGCTCAGCGTGCGCTTTCACCCCGAGGCCGAGGCGGTGCTGGCACGGCGCCGCGATCTGCCCACCCTGCGCACCTTTTTAAGCGAGGTGCTGGCCCAAGATCCGCGCCCGGCCTACAAGAAGGGCAAGCCGGATGACAAGGAGTACGGGGTGCGCCTGTACGACATGAACGTGCGCTTTCGCATCCATGAGCCCGAGTGCGAGATCACGGCCATCGAGCCCCTATGACGACAACGCCACCTTACGGTGGCGTTGTGTTTTACCAAGGCTAGCGCCGCTCGAGTAGCAGACTGCCGACCGAGTAGCCGGCGCCGAACGAGCAGAGCACGCCGCGCGCCCCGGCAGGCAGATCCTGATTGTGCAGGTGGAAGGCGATGATGGAGCCCGCCGAGCTGGTGTTGGCGTAGCGATCCAGAATCACCGGCGCCTCGTCGGTGCTGGCGTCATGCCCCAGTATCTTGCGGGCGATGAACTGGTTCATGGTGAGGTTGGCCTGGTGCAACCACAGCCGCGCCAGCGCCTGGCTCTGCCAGCCCGCCTCGGCCAGTTGGGTGGTGACCAGCTCACTGACCATCGGCAGCACCTCCTTGAACACCTTGCGCCCCTGCTGCACGAACAGCTTGTCGTGGCTGTAGCGGGTGTCTGGGCTGCACCGGTTGAGAAAGCCGAAGTTGTTGCGGATGTTGTTGGAGTACTGGGTCACCAGACGTGCATCGACCAGCGCCCACGGGTGCGGCTGGCGGCTCGTGGCCTCACGCTCCAGCACCAGGGCGGTGCAGGCATCGCCGAAGATGAAGTGGCTGTCGCGATCGCGAAAGTTAAGGTGGCCGGAGCAGATCTCTGGGTTGACCACCAACGCCGCCCTGGCCGTGCCGGCCGCCAGCATATCGGCGGCAGTCTTGATGGCAAAGGTGGCTGACGAGCAGGCCACATTCATGTCGAACGCTGCCCCGCCTGCGCCCAGATAGTGCTGCAACTCGATGGCGAGCGCCGGATAGGGGCGCGGCATATTGGAGGCGGCGACGATGATGAGATCGATCTCGCCCGGTTCACGACCGGCGGCCAACAGCGCCTGCTCGGCCGCCGCCACCGCCATCTCCACCATGACCGAGGGTTTTTCATCGCCACGCTCCGGGATGAGCGGCTGCATCACCTCGGGGTCGAGTACCCCCTCCCGGCTCACCAGATAGCGACTCTTGATCCCCGACGCCTTCTCGATGAACTCGCAACTGGAATACTGTTTTGCTGGGATCTGGCCGGCGTCGATGGCCGAGGCATTCTCCTCGTTATAGAGATCAACCCAGCGGTTGAACGCCTTAACCAGCTCGTCATTGGAGACGGCATGGGGTGGGGTATAGAGGCCACTGCCGCTAATCACGATGGATGTCATTTCAGCTCCTTGATGGGTCGCTTGGCGACCTCGTTTATCGTTGCACCACCGCCTCAGCCTACCAAGTTCAGTGGAGAGATGCGCTCACCTAGCAGCGAGCGCATCGGTCAGAAAGAGGGGACAGAGCCCCGGCGCGGGGTGGCATGACGCCACTTCTCCTTAGAAAGGTGGCATGACGTAACCCAGACCTTTAACCCGGATCTTCGCTTCGCGGCTCGCCCGAGCCGCCCGGCCAGGTGATAGCGTAGGGCCACTGTAGCATCACCGACTAAGATCCCCGCTGATCGTCGCCATGGCCATGCCGCAGCGATGCACTCCTCATGGCACCTTATCTTGCCAGACGAAATCATAAAGACAGTGGTGGAAATAGATGTACTCCAGATGTTTAAACTCGTGACCCAGGGCCGAAAAGAGCCGCGCTCCCCGGCCAAGTGGGACTCAGCGGTTCCCCACATTGAAGAAGCTCAGCCGCAGCCATCGATTGCAGACCCCACCGCAGCAGCGCGAGTGGCCACTCGACCAGGGCCATACCGGCGCGCAGCGGCATCAAACGCCCAGCGGGAACTTGATATGCCGGGATATCGGCTCACAGCGCCCCTCCCCGGCAAGCATGCTCTGCCGAGACCCGGCTCACCTTGATGAGCCACGGCGTTTCCCGTTCCAATGGAAGCACTGGCTGCCTCTGATGCAGGGTAGTGTTGCGACCTTCCTTGAGATGGCCCCGGCAGGGGTGGAGATCCGCAGCATAAGCCACATAGGTACTAATAACATATGGTTATAACAATTCGTCACTTCCCATTCGGGGACGAAGCGTTACTCTTGACCCATATTTGACCGAAACCACAGGGATCAGCACCATGAGCAAGATTTACGAGGACAACAGCCTGACCATCGGCAACACCCCCCTTGTGCGTCTCAATCGTGTGACCAAGGGACGTGTCCTGGCCAAGATTGAGAGCCGTAACCCCAGCTTCAGCGTCAAGTGCCGTATCGGCGCCAACCTGATCTGGGATGCCGAGAAACGTGGCGTCCTCAAGCCGGGCAAGGAGCTGATCGAACCGACCAGCGGTAACACTGGCATCGCCCTGGCGTTTGTGGCCGCAGCCCGTGGTTATCCCATTACCCTCACCATGCCGGAGACCATGAGCCTCGAGCGCCGTAAGCTGCTCAAGGCACTCGGCGCCAAGCTGGTGCTGACCGAAGGTCCGCTCGGCATGAAGGGGGCGATCGCCAAGGCCGACGAGATCCTGGCCTCTGATCCGGACAAGTATGTGCTGCTGCAGCAGTTCGAGAACCCGGCCAACCCGGAGATCCACGAGAAGACCACCGGCCCCGAAATCTGGGAAGCCACCGATGGCGCCGTGGACGTGTTCGTGGCCGGTGTCGGCACCGGCGGTACCCTGACCGGCGTCTCGCGCTACCTGAAACAGACCCAGGGCAAGGCCGTGGTCTCGGTCGCCGTCGAGCCGGCAGAATCCCCGGTTATCAGCCAGAAACTGGCCGGCGAAGAGCTCAAACCCGGCCCGCACAAGATCCAAGGGATCGGGGCCGGCTTCATCCCGGGCAACCTGGACCTGTCACTCATCGACCGGGTTGAGAAGGTCACCAGCGATGACGCCATCGAGATGGCGCGCCGCCTGATGGAAGAGGAAGGGATCTTGGCCGGGATCAGTTCAGGCGCCGCCGTGGTTGCCGCCAACCGTCTGGCCAAGCTGCCAGAGTTCGAGGGCAAGAGCATCGTCGTCATCCTGCCGAGTGCCGCCGAGCGCTATCTCTCCAGCGCCCTGTTTGCCGGCGTCTTCTCCGAGCAGGAACTCCAGCAATAAGCCATTTCCTACCAATCCGGTTAGCAAAACGCGGCGCTCCCTTGAGCGCCGCGTTGCTATTGACTAGCCTCACCCCCGACAGACATTCATGAGGCCGTTTTTTTTATGGGTAAAAAAACGGATTTTCAACTGACAAAAATTGCAGACAATCTGTGATAAATCTCATATTCTATGGGCCGTCGCCAGCTGTATTCCGAGCAGGTATCATAAAGTAACAAAGTGTTAATTTTTGTCGTGAAATAATCAGAAGCCAAGCGTGGCGCGGGTTATGATGTGTTTGGTTAGAAAATGTTCTAACCTCGATGAGAACTAGTACACAGAAAATTGACCTGGATTAAACCATTGCAGGTTCGATTTCGTTACTTTACAACATATCCAGTTTACGACTGTCAGGAAAACGGTTCCGCAACCGTTTCCAGACGCAAAAATATCAATAATATGGGGTTAAACCATGTACGAGAAGTCTGTAGTTATCACTGCTGAAAACGGCCTGCACACCCGTCCGGCAGCTCAGTTCGTCAAAGAAGCCAAAGAGTTCCAGAGCGAAATCACCGTGGTTTCTGGTGGTAAGTCTGCCAGCGCCAAGAGCCTGTTCAAGCTGCAGACCCTGGGTCTGACCAAGGGCACCCAGGTGACCATCCAGGCTGACGGCCCGGATGCCCAGCAAGCAGTTGAGAAACTGGTAGCCCTGATGGACGAGCTGGAGTAATCCAGCTTTTCCTTACCCCCACAGTCTTCGGTTCTATTAGGAAGGGTTATGATATCTGGCATTCTTGCGTCTCCCGGTATCGCATTCGGCAAGGCGCTTCTTTTGAAAGAAGAAGAAATCGTTATCAACCAGACGCCCATCACTGGCGAGCAGGCTGACACCGAAATCAATCGCTTCATTGAAGCCCGAGCCAAATCGGCTACCCAGTTGGAAGCCATCAAAGAGATGGCCGGTCGTACCTTCGGGGAAGAAAAAGAGGCCATCTTCGAAGGCCACATCATGTTGCTCGAAGATGAAGAGCTGGAAGGCGATATCAAGTCCTTCATCAAAGAGAACAATGCGACCGCCGACCGAGCGATCCATGAAGTCATCGAGCAGTACGCCAACATGATGGCCGAGCTCGATGACCCTTATCTGCGCGAACGTGCGACCGACTTTCGTGACATCGGTACCCGCCTCATCAAGAACGTGCTGGGTATTCCGGTTGTCAACCTGAGCACCATCGACGAAGAGGTCATCCTGGTCGCCAAAGACCTGACCCCGTCCGAAACCGCTCAGATCAACTTGAAATACGTGCTGGGTTTTGTCACCGACATCGGTGGCCGTACTTCCCACACCTCCATCATGGCCCGCTCTCTGGAGCTGCCGGCCATCGTGGGCACCAACGACATCACCAGTCGCGTCAAGAATGGCGATATGATGCTGCTCGACGCCATCAACAACAAGGTGGTACTCAATCCGAGCGAAGCCGAGCTGACCCAGTTCAAAGAGACCCAGGCTCGTCACCTGGCGGAGAAGGAAGAGCTGGCCAAGCTCAAGGATCTGCCGGCCATCACCCTGGATGGTCATCAGGTCGAGGTTTGCGCCAACATCGGTACCGTCAAGGACACTGACGGCGCCATCCGCAACGGCGCCGAAGGCGTGGGTCTGTACCGTACCGAATTTCTGTTCATGGATCGCGACGCCCTGCCGAGCGAAGATGAGCAATTCCAGGCCTATAAAGAAGTGGCAGAGGCCATGCCGAACCAACCGATCATCGTCCGCACCATGGACATCGGTGGTGACAAGGAATTGCCCTACATGAACTTCCCGAAGGAGATGAACCCGTTCCTGGGCTGGCGCGCCGTGCGCATCTTCTTCGACCGTACCGACATCATGAATGCCCAGCTGCGCGCCATCCTGCGTGCCTCTGCCTTCGGCAAGCTGCGCATCATGTTCCCGATGATCATCTCCGTCGAAGAGTTCCGCAGCCTCAAGGCTACCGTGGAACAGCTCAAGGCCGAATTGCGTGCCGAAGGCCATGCCTTTGATGAGGACATCGAAGTAGGTATCATGGTGGAAACCCCGGCGGCTGCCGTGATGGCTCGCCACCTGGCCAAGGAAGTAGACTTCTTCAGCATCGGTACCAACGATCTGACCCAGTACACCCTGGCGGTTGACCGTGGCAACGAGATGATCTCCGCCATGTACAACCCGCTGTCGCCCTCCGTCCTGACGCTGATCAAGATGGTGATCGACGCCTCCCATGCCGAAGGCAAGTGGACTGGTATGTGTGGTGAACTGGCCGGTGATGAGCGAGCTACCCTGCTGCTGCTGGGGATGGGGCTGGATGAGTTCTCCATGAGCGCCATCTCCATTCCGCGCATCAAGAAGCTTATCCGTAATACCAACTTCGATGATGTGAAGGCGATGGCAGACCAAGCACTGAGCTTTGCAACCGCCGCCGAAATCGAAGCCTGCGTCGATAGCTTTATCAAGCAGAAGGCAGTCTGCTAAGATCGGCTGCAAACAGCGACAATAATTCTCTAGGAGCTTTACTATGGGTCTGTTCGACAAACTGAAGAAACTGGTCTCCGACGACAGCAGCGATACCGGCGGCATCGAGATTTTTGCCCCGCTGTCCGGTGAAATTGTTCCGATCGAAGATGTACCGGATGTCGTGTTTGCCGAGAAGATCGTGGGCGACGGTATTGCTATCAAACCGGCTGGCAACAAGATGGTTGCGCCGTGCGATGGCACCATCGGCAAGATCTTCGAGACCAACCATGCGTTCTCCCTGGAGTCCGACAGCGGCATCGAGCTGTTCGTTCACTTCGGTATCGACACCGTTGAGCTGAAGGGCGAAGGCTTCAAGCGTATCGCTCAGGAAGGTCAGCAGGTTAAGAAGGGCGACGTGGTTATCGAGTTCGATCTGGCTCTGCTGGAAGAGAAGGCCAAGTCCACCCTGACTCCGGTCGTCATCTCCAACATGGATGAGATCAAAGAACTGACCAAGCTGACAGGTACCGTCACCGTGGGCGAAACCCCGGTTCTGCGTATCAAGAAGTAAGCCTGACGCGGTCTCACCGCGCTGGTCATAAAAAAACCGAAGCCAGTGGCTTCGGTTTTTTTTTGTCCCCCTCTGCCCCCCTCCAGTAGCCAGTGATAGAATCCGCGCGCTTTTCCCTTGATATCCACCGCGTAGATCCGGAACCGCTATGTTTCCCAAGAAATCAGGTTTTCGTTTAGCCCCCATACTGAGCACCCTATGCATCGTCGTATCGCTGCTTGGTTTCCCGCTCCATGCGCAGGAGCTTCCCACCCATGCCCAGGTTCAGCGCCAACTTGACGAACTCGGCAAGGTGGACAAACTGACGGCAGCCCAGCAGAACGACCAGAAATGGCTCAATGAAACCCTGACCACGCTGGAGGCGATCGACAAGGCCAAGAGCAAGGCCAAGGCCCATACCCTGCGGGTCAAAACCCTGCCTAATGAGCTGGAAGAGACCAACAGCAAGCTGCTTGCCATTGGCAAGGAGAGCCAAACTGAGTCCCTCGAGAAAGAGTACGCCAACTACAGCCTGGCCCGGCTGGAGCAGTTACAGAGCACCACCCTGACCGAGTTGCAGGACATGCAGGAGAAGCTGGGCGCGATCAACAGCACACTCACCAACCTGCAAACCCTGCCGGAGCGGGCCCAGGCCAACATGAGCAAGGGCTACCAGCGCAGCCAGGAGATCCGTACCCGCCTCGGCAGCGGTGACGGAGTCAGTAGCGCCGAGAAGATGAAGCTGGAGAGCGAGCAGGCGCTGATCGAACTCAACCTGACCCAGCTGCAGAAGGATCTCGACAGCCGGAGCGCCATTCAGGAGCTCACCACCAAGCAGCGAGATCTGCTGACGGCCCACCTCAATCAGGAAGAGAAGCGCCTCGAACTGCTGCAACGCTTGCTCAGCGCCAAACGACTCGGTGATACCGAGAAGGCCGCCGAGCAGAGCGGTGAGCTGGTGGCGAGACAAAATAACCCATTGGTACAGCAGGAGCAGGAGACTAACTACCAGCTCAGCCAACAGCTTATCGATGCCACCAGCAAGCTCAACCAGCTGACCCAGAAGAACATGCAAGCCAAGAGCTGGCTGGAGCGCGGCACCCAGATGGAGCGCAACCTCAACGAGCAGGTGCAGATGCTCAAGGGCAACCTGCTGCTCTCGCGCATCCTCTACCAGCTCTATCAGCAACTTGAGAGCGCCCCCAACCAGATGGTCAAGAATCTGGAAGAGCAGATCGCCGACCTGCATCTGGCCCAGTTTGAGCTGAGCCAGCAGCGCGATGAGCTGTTCCAGAAGAGCCAGTTCATCGACGCCCTCATCGCCCAGAATCCGGATCCGGTCAGCGAAGAGGACAAGAAGGCGCTCGGCGAGCTCATCGACACTCGGGTCGATCTGCTCGATCAGCTCAACCGCCAGCTCGATGCCCAGCTCACCACGGCCATCAGCCTGCAACTGACCCAACAGCAGATCCAGCGCGTCTACGACCAGATCGAGTTTACCCTGCAGCAACACATCTTCTGGGTCAGCAGCAATAAACCCATCGATCTCGGCTGGTTCCTGAGCTGGCCAGCCCAGGCTTTCAAACAGTCTTCCGACTGGGTGCTGCGCCCTGACTGGAAACACTGGGGGGAGATGCTCCTCCCCATCAGCCTGCTGGCCTTGCCGATGCTGCTGGTGGGTGGTCTGTTGCGCTGGAAGCGTCCGCTACTGCGTCACAAGCAGGAGAAGATCGCCAAGGATCTGGGGCGTTTTCGCCATGACAGCCAGTGGCACACCCCCAAGGCGCTGCTATGGGCGCTGGTCACCCGCCTGCCGGGTAGCCTCTTCATCGGAGCCAGCGGCCTGCTGCTGACCTATTGCGGGTTGCTCAGCGCCAAACTGATCTTCCTCATCACGGTCAACTTGGCGCTCGGCTATCTGGTGTTCGGCCTCTATCTGGATGTTATGCGTCCGGGCGGCATCGCCGAAACCCATTTTCGCCTGAGCAAGGCCGAACTGCAGGCCAAGTACGGCAGCATGCGCTATCTGTGGTTGCCCCTGCTGCCCCTCATCATGCTGTCGACCAAGGGGGTGGTCGAGCCCTCGACCCTCGGCAACGATGTGATCGGCCAGACCCTCACCTTGCTGCTGCTTGGCCTGACCACCTATCTGGTCTTCCCCATCTCGCGCGCGCGCATGCAGGGGGAAGAGGGAAGCCTGCTGCACTCTGTCACCGCCATCGCGCTGGCACTGGCTCCGGTGGCGCTGATCGTGCTGGTGGTGATGGGCTACTACTACACGGCGCTCAAGCTCACCGGCCGGCTGATCGAGTCTTTCTACCTCATTTTGGTGTGGAGCCTAGTCTATCGCACCGCCCTGCGTGGCCTCGAGCTGGCAGCGCGACGCCTCGCCTGGCGCCGCGCCGTCGCCAAGCGCGAGCAAAAAGAGAAGGCCAGCGAGGATGCCGAGGGGGGCGAGACCATTGAAGAGCAGCCGATGGCGCTGGAAGAGGTGAGCCAGCAGTCGCTGCGCCTCACCCGCATCGCCCTGCTCGGCGTGTTTGGCATCGCCTTCTACTGGTTGTGGTCCGATCTGGTGGCGGTCTTCTCCTACCTCGACGGCATCGTGCTGTGGCACAAGAGCGAGGGCGCCGGCGCCAATGCGGTGCTCTACCCCATCAGCCTGCGCGACGTGATGACCGGCTTCTTCGTGCTCGGCGCCGCCTGGTCGTTGGCCCGCAACCTGCCGGGCCTGCTTGAGGTGCTGGTGCTCTCACGCCTGCGCCTGGGTCAGGGTACCGCCTACGCCATCACCACCATGCTCAACTATGTGCTGATGGGGATAGGTACCCTCAGCGCACTGGCGCTGCTCGGCGTGCAGTGGGACAAACTGCAATGGCTGGCCGCCGGTCTCTCGGTCGGTATCGGTTTTGGTATGCAGCAGATCGTGTCTAATTTCGTCTCGGGCATCATCATCCTGTTCGAGCGTCCGGTTCGCATCGGTGACACCGTCACCATCGGCACCTTCTCTGGCACCGTCTCCAAGATCCGCATCCGCGCCACCACCATCACCGACTTCGACCGTAAAGAGGTGATCATCCCCAATCAGCAGCTGATGACCGAACGGCTCATCAACTGGTCGTTGAGCGATACGGTGACCCGGGTGATCGTGCGGGTCGGGGTGGCCTATGGCTCGGATCTCGAACTGACTCGCCAATTGCTCAAGCAAGCGGCGCTCGAAAATAGCCGTGTGCTCAAAGATCCCGACCCCATCGTCTATTTCCTGACCTTCGGTCCCAGCACGCTGGATCATGAGCTGCGCTTCTTCGTGAGCGAATTGGGCGATCGTAACCCGGCTATTGATGAGCTGAACCGGCGAATCGATGTGCTATTTAGGGAAAACAATATCGATATCGCCTTCAACCAGATGGATGTCTATATCAAGAATCTGCAGGGGGATGAACAGAAGATCGAATCGCGATCCTCACTGCCGCCCCCCCCAGTATCCCAATAAGGGGTAATCAAACGGAAACGGGCTCTTGATGAGCCCGTTTTTATTATTAGTGGTTATTCAATCAGATTAATCCGTCATCCATTGACCAATAAAAATGCCGCCCTCAGGCGGCATTTTTATTGCGATAACGCTTAGAGCAAGAAATCATCGATGCTGCCACCAGCGGCCACCGCCTCGGCGATCACCTTGGGCATACGGCCTTGGCCGGTCCAGGTCTTCTCCTGGCCATTCTCTTGATACTTGTACTTGGCCGGGCGCGGCGCTCGCTTGCTCTTCGAGGCCACTTCACTCTTTTCGGCGGCAGCGCTGCCCACCAGCTCACGCGGATCGATACCCGCCTGTTGCAACAGCTCGCTGAATTCAGCCAGCTTGCGCTTGCGTTCTTCCTGCTCGGCGCGCTCCTGCTCGACGCTGTCCATGCGCTCGTTATAAATCAGCTCAAATTTTTCATGAGCTTCCTGCAGTTGTTCAAAAGAGAGTTCACGCAGAGCTGCACGCAGACTGCGTACGTTCAGAAGAACCTTAAGGAATTCGTTCATTGCTTCCTCACGGGGAGTAAAAAGACAGGGATTAACCATTCAGAGAATAACACGGAATAGAATAGAGACAATATTGTCTGGGAGAAATATCACCTCCCCAAATAGGCAACAGGCAATATTGCACTCTTTTTCTTTTTAATTGACGCCTTTTCACGGCAGCCGCAATTTCACCCAGGGCCCCGTCAGCTCGCACTCTCCCTGCTCATCGCTATTATGCCAACCGAGGCGATGATAAAAACCCAACGCCACGCAGTTGTGGCTCGCCACCTTTAGCGTGGCCGCCGCGCTGCGCTGATCCAGTGCAACCTCCAGCAAGCGACGACCAATCCCCATGCCTCTGTGCTCCCGGCTGACATAGAGATGGTGAACAAACCAATCCGGCTGCCAGAGGGAGACCAGGCCGCACAGCCGCTCCCCTTGCTCTGCGACCCAGACCTGCTCCCCCTCACTCTGCTCGGCCCAGTCCTGCAGGTGGAAGCGGCTGACATCGGCCCAATGAAATGTCTCGCGACGAACCCGCAGAAAGAGGGCCGCCAGGGCGGCCTGATCGCACGCTTCAGCCATTCGGATGATCATGTTCAACCTCGCTTGTCAGTCACGACCAACCAGAGTGCATGCACCATACCGGGCACACCTCCGAGCAGCGTTAGCACGATGTTGAGTAGAAAGTGCAGGCTGAGCCCGACCTGGATAAACGCGCATACGGGGGGCAGGAATATAGCGAGCAAAATCTTGATAAGCGGTGCCATGGCACAAACTCCAGTGAAAGGACGCCTCTACATTAGGAGTCCGCCCTCCTGGTGGCAATCGTGACCCTTCTCACACCCTGCTATTGATAGATTGCTCTGACGTTCATTGACGCGTCATAGCGCTACCCCTTTCGGTCTCAAAGAGGCATGATGATTGGTGGATTAACCACCAGTGAACAGGGGTTGAGATGGACAGCAAACAGCTTGCCGGGAACATACTACTGCCGGCACCGTTAGAGTCGGTCTGGAATGCATGGACAACGGAGTGCGGAATTCGTAGCTTCTTCGCCCCGGATTGCCTGGTCGTCCCCGAGCCAAATGGCCCATTTGAGATCTTCTTTCGTCCCGATGCCGCTTATGGCGAGCGGGGCACTGAAGGGTGCAGGGTCATGGCGGTCATGCCTTATCAATTGCTGAGTTTTAGCTGGAACTTCCCCCCCCATTTCACCCATATCCGCCACCAGAAAACCCAGGTTTGCCTGCGCTTCATGCCTGAAGGAATGGGCACCCGCCTCTATCTGTTCCAGACCGGTTGGGCCGACGATCCCCAGTGGGATGAAGCCTTCGAGTTCTTCCGCGACGAGTGGTTCAACGTGCTGCTGCCACGCTTGCGCTGGCGCCTGCTGCACGGGCCCATCAACTGGCAGCAACCCCCTGAGCGTGAAGCGCTGCTGGGTGATGGCTGATCCCGGTGCGTTGGCAGCACAGAGGATTGGCGCTATCCTGAGCCTCTTCCTGCTAACGAGTGGTCATCCATGAAGCTGATCGCCATTACCTCCTGCCCGACAGGCATAGCCCACACCTATATGGCGGCCGATGCCCTGCAAAAGGCCGCCGCCGCACTGGGACTCAGGCTCAAGGTGGAGACTCAAGGGGCCATGGGGATCGAAAATATCCTCACCGCCCGTGACATCGCGCAGGCCGATCTGGTGCTCATCGCCTCGGACACCGATATCGAGCAAAAAGAGCGCTTCCTCGGCTGCCCGCAACGGGTCGTGTCGCTGGAGGCGGTCCTACTCGATGCCTCCGCCGTGCTCAAGGCCGCCATCGCGCATGTTGCAGCGTGAGCTGACCTTCTACTGCCGGCACCCACTGACCATTTGCCAGGCCCAGCGACTCCGCCGACTGGGGGGGCTGTTTCAATCCCGCCTGCTGCTGCTCAACCTCACCCGCCGTCAACAGGCCAACCCGGCGCAACCGCTCACCGTGCTGGCGTTAGGGGTATGCCCAGGCGATCTGTGCCAGCTGGTCATTGAGGGCTGTGATGCCGAGTTAGCCCATCTGGTGCTGACCTCCTGGGTCAACGAGCAGGGCGCGCTGCTGGGCCCCCGCCCAACCGACCATGACGAAATAGACCGGCGGCTGAGCCAGCACCTGCCCGATTACCACTTTCCTCCCGCCAGACCAGATCGCCTCAAGCGTGCTGACAAGCAGGAGTGCTTGCAGCAGCTGGTGAATCAGCTCCCCGACTCGCGGCTGCGAGATCCGGCCCAACTGATGCGCCACCTGCTAACCCGTGAGCAGGTGTGCGCCACCGTGATGCGCCCCGGACTGGCCATGCCCCACGTGATGAGCAGCAGCGTCTTGGCTCCCTGCCTGGACATGGTCTACAGCCCCACCCCGCTGGAGTGGCAGTCATCGCTCGGCCCGGTGCAGCTGGTCATCCTGCTGGCCCTGCCCGAGCGCTCTCACGAGGAGCACCTGCGTCCCCTCTCTCATCTGGTGCGCGCCCTGCTGGACGATCGCTTCTGCCCCGCCTTGCTACGCGCCAGTACCCCCGCCGCCCGCCGCGCCATTCTGCTCGAGGGGCTCATCCCGGCGGGCACAAACCACGATATTGGGACGGCGTCAGCCCCGTCTTCTGTTTGAAGACCCGGCAAAAGTAGTTCACGTCGCGATAGCCGCAGCGACTGGCCACCTCTTCGAGGCGAAAACGGTACTTCTTGAGCATGAACTTGGCCCGCTCCAGCCGCACCCAACTGATGTAATCGGCCAGGCGCATGTGCCCCTGCTGGCGAAACAGGCGCGACAGGTGGCTCGGCGACAGATTAAAACGTTGAGCGATGCTCTCGCGACTGATCGGGCGGTGGAAGTTCTCCTGAATGTAGATGCAGATGCCGTGGAACAGATCCGCCCCGCGTGGCCTGCCCTGCGCCGACTCAGCCAGCAGTTGCCGTGAGTAAGAGAGCAGTGCCCGCAGCAAGTGGTTATCCATGGGAGCGGTCACCGCCTCCTGAGCCAGGGTGTTGAGGGAGAGCAGAATGTGCTCCAGCGCTCGCCCCGCCCCCGCCGGAATGCTGTGCTTTTGCACATCGAAGAACCCCTCTTCCCCCTTGTGCTTGGCCACCAGACTAAACCCCAACTGACGCTTGCCAAACAGCAGGCTCAGCACCGAGCACTCATGGGCCCAGTCGGGTTTGTTCCAGGCATTGGGGGGAATATAGAGGGCTTCACCGGGCAGGATCGCCACCTCTTGCGTCCCCTCCGGTGACCAGAGCTGGTTGACATAACGGCCACTGAACACCAGTTCGAGACGGGGAAAGTTAACCTGATAACTGAACCCAGGCGGTACCCCCTGATCGGTGGCGAAGCGAACCCGGCCTCATCGCCAAGCAGACCATCCAGCAA
Source organism: Aeromonas simiae (assembly GCF_000820125.1). Classification (GTDB taxonomy): domain Bacteria; phylum Pseudomonadota; class Gammaproteobacteria; order Enterobacterales; family Aeromonadaceae; genus Aeromonas; species Aeromonas simiae. The sequence goes on from NZ_CDBY01000049.1 coordinate 76,701, forward strand.
CTGGGTAAAGATAATATTCATGCTTGATCCCGATTAAGGGGGGAAGCGGGCGGCACGGGTTGCCGCCCCATCACCCCGTGTTATAGTCCGGCGCCAGACCCATATAGCCACACGAGGGGGCCCTCATGAGCCTGAACGCCTTCTACCGCATGACCAACCCGGTTCAGCATTACGAGTGGGGCAGCCGCACGGCCCTCACCACCCTGTTTGGCCTACCCAACCCCGAAGGGGCGCCCCAGGCCGAGCTGTGGATGGGCGCCCACCCCAACGGCTGCTCCTTGGTCGAGGTGGACGGTGCCCCCACTCGTTTGGCCGACCTCATCGCCGCCCACCCCGAGGCCACCCTCGGCGCCAGCGCCGCGCCTGTTGGCGCCCTGCCGTTCCTGTTCAAGGTGCTGTGCGCCGAGAAAGCCCTCTCGGTACAGGTGCACCCGAGCAAGGGGCAAGCTCAGGCCGGCTTTGCCCGCGATAACGCCGCCGGGCTCGCCGCCAACGCGCCAAACCGCAACTACCGCGATGACAACCACAAGCCCGAGCTGGTGTTCGCCCTCACCCCCTATCAGGCGATGAACGGTTTTCGCGACTTCGCCGCCATCCTCGCCCTGTTCCAGTTGGTTGCCGCGCCGAGCCTGGCGTCTTTGGTCAGCGCCTTCGCCGCCGAGCAGACCCCTTCCGGGCTGGCGTGCTTTTTTCGCGCCCTGCTGACCTTGCAGGGGCACGCCAAAGAGGAGGCGTTCGCGGCACTGCACGCCGCCGCAATGGCCCACCGCGAGGAGGAGACCTTCGCCGCCGTGCTCGACTTGTTCGAGCAGTACCCAGGGGACGTGGGGCTGTTTGCGCCGCTGCTGCTGCACGTGGTGACCCTGGCGCCGGGCCAGGCCATGTACTTAGGCGCCGGCACGCCGCACGCCTACATCCGTGGCGCGGGGCTGGAAATCATGGCCAACTCGGACAACGTGCTGCGCGCCGGCTTGACCGGCAAGCACATGGACGTGGAGGAGCTGCTCTCCTGCACCCGCTGCGAGCCCACGCCGGCGGAGAAGATAATGCTGGCGCCCCGCCTGGAGGGGGCGGTGCAGCACTTCGACGTGCCGGTGCCGGATTTCACCTTCAGCGTCTACCCGGCCGGGCAGCACGAGCTGCACAGCGCCAGCGCCGAGGTGCTGCTGGCCATCGATGGCGAATTGTCGCTGGTGCAGGAGGGCGCGTCCCTGAGCTTGCAGCCGGGACAATCGGCCTTCGTGCCCGCGGTCACCGGTTGTTATCGGGTGCAGGCCAAGGGGCGGTTTGCCCGGGCCGGCAATGGCTGAGCGATCCTGCCACATGCGAAAGGGGGACGAGGGTCCCCCTTTTCATTTCGTGCCCAGCGTCACGTTTCTGGCGCCTTGGCGTGGTCACTTGATCCCCACCCGTCACATGGGCTCGCCTGCACTCAACTGGTGACCTACCAGAAAAACGAAGGGGAGCTCGGGCTCCCCTGTCGGTATTGGCAGCGCATCAACTGCCTTTCATGTCCTTCATGCCTTTCATGTCCTTCATGCACTTTTGCATAAAGCTCTGCTTGGCTGCCCCGGCCAGTTTCTTGTCGGCCGCCGACTGCTCGCAGTGATTGCCCATGCCTGGCATTCCTGGGCCACCAGCATCCTTGACGCATTTATTGATGAAACTGGTCTTGGCCGCCCCCGAGAGCTTCTTCTCCTTGGCTGCCTGCTCACAACGGGCCATGGGGCTGGCTTGATTCTGGGTACGCATGCACTTGTCGACAAAGCTGGTCTTGGCCGCCCCGGCCAGCTTCTTGGCTGCCGCCTGATCGGCGCAGCTCTGCATAGGAGCGGCCTGAGCCGCGCCGATCCCCATGGCGCACAGCGCCAGTAACACAATGATTCGCTTCATCTTGAATTACCTGTTGTTGTGGGTTGAGCGCTATCACCTTAGTCAAAGGGGGCGCGGAGTGTAAAACCGCAGCCCCTAAAGGGGGCGAAAGAGGCGAGCCATCCTCTTGATGTGATATGACACCGGGCATCTGGGTTGCGCCGATGAAAAACGCCGCCCATCGGGCGGCGCTGCGACAAGGTGGCAAAGGGCACTACTCCCCCTTGGCGACCCCTTCACGCCGGGGATCGGCGGCGCCAAACCACCCTTCGGCGTTACGCTGCACTCCCTGCAATCCGGAGGTCTGCTCCCCGAGAATCACCTCATGCCCCTTGGCCTTGAGCCCCTCGATCACCGAAGGCGGCGTGTACTTCTCTTCAAGCTCGGTCGGGCCATTACGGCTGCCGAAGTTGGGTAGATCGATGGCCTGTTGCAGGTTCAGCCCCCAATCCAAAGTACCGAGCAGGGTCTTGCCCACGTAGTTGATAATGGCCGACCCACCGGGCGAGCCGAGGTTCATCACCAACTCGCCGCTTGGTTTACTAAACACCAGCAAGGGAGACATGGAGGAGCGTGGCCGCTTGCCGGGCTCGATGCGGTTGGCCACCGGCAGGCCCGCCTCATCCACCGGGGTAAAGGAGAAGTCGGTCAGCTCGTTGTTGAGCAGGTAGCCGTTGACCATGAGGCGCGAGCCAAAGCCGTTCTCTATGGTGCTGGTCATGGAGACTGCCATGCCGTCGCGATCGACGATGGCCACATGGGTGGTGGAGGGAAACTCTGGGGTCGCATCCTGCCCACGTACCACGGCTTGCGGGGGCGTACCGGGCACCGCCTTACCCATGCTGCGCGCACCGATGAGGCGCGCCCGCTCGGCCAGATACCCCTTGTCGAGCATCCCGGCCTGTGGCACCGACACAAAGTCGCTGTCGGCCACGTAGCGATCCCGGTCGGCAAAGGCCAACCGCGCCGCCTCGCTGTAGTAGTGGATGGCGTCGGCTGAAGCAGCCAACCGGCCATCTTCGCCCCGAACTGGGGGCAGGGCCGCCATGTCAACGTGCTCCAGCATGCCGAAGATCTGGCCGAGGGCCAGGGTGCCTGAGCTGGGGGGTGGGAAGCCGCAGATCCGGTGCTGGCGATAGTCAAAACAGAGGCCGTCACGCAGCTTGACGCGGTAGTGGGTCAGATCGCTCAGGCTCAGCAGGCCGGGATTGTCCGGGTGCTGGCGCACCTTGGCCACCATGGCCTCGGCAAGGGCGCCCCGGTAGAAGGCATCGGGCCCCTGCTCAGCCAGAGTGCGCAGCACCTTGGCCAACGCGGGGTTGGTCAGGCGTGTGCCAGCCGGCTTGGGTGAGCCATCGGGCAAAAAGAAATAGGCGCGCGCCTCGGGGTCCTTGGCCAGATAGGGCTCAACCGCCAGCAAGGAGGCCAGTCGTGGGCTGATGAAAAAGCCCTGCTCGGCCAACGTGATGGCGGGAGTGAAGAGATCTTTCCAGGGCAGCTTGCCATAACGCTCATGGGCCAGCGCCAGGGCCCGCACCGTGCCAGGGGTTCCCACCGAGCGGCCCCCCACCACACCGGCGAAGAAGGGCATCGGCTTGCCCCCTTGCATGAAGAGCTGCTCGTTTGCTGCGGCCGGCGCCGTTTCACGACCATCCACAGCGCTGACCTGATGACCATCCCACACCAGCATCAGGGAGCCCCCACCAATCCCGGACGATTGCGGCTCGACCAGGGTCAGCACCAGTTGCACCGCAATGGCGGCATCCACCGCCGAGCCCCCGGCGCGGATCACCTGATAGCCGGCATCGACCGCCAGCGGATTAGCCGCCGCCACCATAAATTCGCGGCCCTGCCAACCCGGTTTGGCGTGCCAGCCACTGGCCGCCTCGGGATCAACCGGCACCTGAGCCGTGGGCTCATAGTGAAAGCGGGCTTCGTGGTGGCCGTTGCCTTGGCAGCCAGCCAGCAAGGCCAGCGCCAGCAGCAGTGATCTGTGTGTCATATGGATGCGCCCCGTCTCGAACAAAAAACCATCAGACGGTGTCATACTCCAGCCCCATGTTCAACTTCTCATATTCGATCAATGAGTTAGATATCAATCACAACGGAACGGATATCGCAGTGCCCCTCCTCCCCTCGGCCAGCCGCTAAGAGAGAGCCGCAACATCCACATGGAGAGCGCCCTTCCACCGCCTTATCAGTGCTACAAATTTACAGATTTCGCCCCCCAACTCGTTTCGTTGACCACCGACACAGATCGCATCCCCATCAAGAAATGCACACATCTATATGAATAGTAACAATTTTATTCATCAGCTGTAGATGGTGACAGAGAGGCGGCTATTTGCGAGGGCGATCACATAGCGGATTCGATGCAACATAAGTCCAGTTAATGCAACGCCAGTGCAATTTCCTATCGCCATGAGGCGGCAGATAATCGCTCCAAGACCCCATCGATAACTGAACTTCCACGAGGAAGGGGAGAGCGACATGATCACGTCTTTGATCAACGAGCAGCTGATCTGCCTGAACCTGACGGCCAGCAGCAAGGAAGCGGTATTTAGCGAGATGGCCCGCCTGCTGGCCCGCCAGGGGCGCATCGGCGACGAGCGACAGTTTGTGGCCGACTTGTGGGAGCGCGAGTCCCTCGGCAACACCGGCTTCGAGGAGGGGGTGGCCCTGCCTCACGCCAAGAGTGTCGCCGTGCTGCAACCGGCGGTGGCCATCGGCATCAGCCGTGCCGGCATCGACTACGGCGCCGAAGATGGTCAGCCTTCGCACCTCTTCTTCATGATCGCCTCCCCCGCCGGCGGGGCCGACCATCACATCGAGGTGCTGGCCGAGCTCTCGACCAAGCTGATCGAGGAGGGCTTCATCGCCCGCCTGCTGCGGGCGACCACCCCGGCCGATGCCCTGGCCATGCTGCTTGAGGGCAAACAGGATCGCACCATCGACAGGGTGGCCGATCAGGGCTTTCTCATCGGTGTCACCGGCTGCCCGACCGGCGTCGCCCACACCTACCTGGCCGCCGAGGCACTGGAGCAGGCCGCCGCCGAACTGGGTTATCAGATCAAGGTCGAAACCAACGGTTCCATCGGGGTGAGAAATAGCCCGAGCGCGGAGGAGATAGCCAGGGCCAGCGCCATCGTGGTGGCCTGCGACCGCCAGGTCGATCTCTCCCGCTTCGCCGGCAAGCCCCTTATCGAGACCGGCGTCAAGGCGCCGATCAAGGATGGCAAGGGGGTGATCCAGCAGGCACTCAAGGCCCCCGCCTACGTGGCCAGCCAGGGAGATAAACCCACCGAGAAGCCGGGGTCGGGGCGCACCGATCTCTACCGCTTCCTGATGAACGGCGTCTCCCACATGATCCCCTTCGTGGTGACCGGGGGCCTGCTCATCGCCCTGTCGCTGGCCATTGGCGGCCACCCGACCCCGAACGGGATGCAGATCCCCGAGGGGAGCATGTGGAACCAGATCCTCAACGTCGGCGTGGTCGCCTTCAAGCTGATGATCCCGATCCTGGCAGGCTATATCGCTTACGCCATCGCCGACCGCCCGGCCCTGGCACCGGGCTTCATCGGCGGCTGGATCGCCAACGACGGCAGCTTCTACGGCGCCGATGCCGGCACCGGCTTCATCGGCGCCATCATAGCGGGCCTGCTGGTCGGCTACCTGGTGCGCTGGATCGCCACCCGCCACTACCACAAGATGGTGCAGCCACTGGTGCCGATCCTGATCGCCCCCATCACCGCCTCCCTGTTCATCGCCGCCGTCTTCATCTTCATCATCGGCGCCCCGATCGCCGATATGATGGCCGGCCTCAATGCCCTGCTGCTCTCCATGAGCGGCGGCAGCCTGGTGCTGCTCGGCATCGTGCTCGGCGGCATGGCGGGCTTTGACATGGGCGGCCCGGTCAACAAGGTGGCCTTCCTGTTCTCGGTCGGGATGATCGCCTCGGGCCAGACCCAGTTCATGGGGGCCATGGCCTGTGCCATCCCGGTGGCGCCGCTCGGCATGGGGCTGGCTACCGTGCTTGGCCGCAAGCTCAATCTTTTCGACAAGAGCGAGATTGAAGCGGGCAAGGCAGCCGCCGCCATGGGGCTGGTGGGGATCTCCGAGGGGGCCATTCCGTTTGCCGCCCGCGATCCGCTGGCGGTCATTCCGGCCAACGTGCTCGGCAGCATGGTCGCCGCCGTCATGGCCTTCCTGCTCGGCATCACCAACAGCGTGGCCCACGGCGGCCCGATCGTGGCCCTGCTCGGCGCCATGAACAAGCCGCTGCTGGCGCTGCTGTGCATGTTGACCGGCGCCGTCATCACAGGGATCGTCGCCGTCGCACTCAAAAAAGGGCGCATGAGCCGCAGTGCTGCCCTGGCGTAAGCGCAGCCACCACCAGTAAGGCCACCGCGAGGTGGCCTTACTTCTTTGTTTCGGGTGCTAGATGCCGAGCCGATCGCGCAGGCTGTACCAGACCGCCCCCATGGCGGTGAGCGGGACCCGTAGCAGGCGCCCGCCCGGGAAGGGGTAGTGAGGCAGGTTGGCGAAGGCATCGAAACGCTCGGCCTGGCCGGCGAGGGCCTCGGCCAGCAGCCGGCCGGCCAGATGGGTACAGGTGACCCCGTGGCCGCTGTAGCCCTGCATGTAATAGATGTTGCTGCCGATGCGGCCAAACTGGGGCAGCCGCGACAGGGTCAGCAGGAAGTTGCCGGTCCAGCTGTACTCCACCCTGACCCCGGCCAGCTGCGGGAAGGTCTTGAGCAGCTTAGGCATGATGAGCCGCGCTATGTCGGCCGGATCGCGCGCGCCGTAGACCACCCCACCGCCATAGATGAGGCGGTGATCGGCGCTGGTGCGGTAGTAGTCGAGCAGGTAGTTGCAGTCCTCAACGCAGTAGTTTTGCGGCAACAACTCGCGGGCCCGCGCCTCACCGAGCACCTCTGTGGTCAACACCTGAGTGCCGCAGGGCATCGATTTGGCCGCCAGCTCGGGCACCAGATTGCCGAGATAGGCATTACCGGCCACCACCACGAAGCGTGCCCTGACCGAGCCCCGCTCACTCTTCACCGTCACGACCTCCCCCGCCACCAGATCCGTCACCGGGGATTGCTCGAAGATAAGGCCGCCGAGGGAGCGGATCGCCTCGGCTTCGCCAAGGGCCAGGTTGAGCGGATGGAGGTGGCCGCCGCTCAGATCGAGCAGGCCGCCCACGTAGCGATCGCTTTGCACCACCCGTCTGATCCCCTCCCGATCGAGCAGCTCCAGCCGCTCATTGCCCCAGCGCTGCCAGCGCGCCTGCTGGGCTTTAAGCTCGTGCAGCTGCCGCTCGGTGTCGGCGGCGAACACCCCGCCGACCCGGTGATCGCACTGGATGCGGTAACGCTCGATCCGCTCGCGGATGATCTCGCTCCCCTCAAACAGCATGCTGCCGAGCAGCTTGGCCTGGGCGGGGGGGCAGTTGCGCTCTATGGTGTCGATGTCGCGGCTGAAGGAGTTGACGATCTGGCCGCCATTGCGGCCACTGGCGCCAAAGCCGATGCGGCTGGCCTCGAGCAGTACCACCTTGTAGCCCCGCTCGGCCAGATGCAGCGCACTGGAGAGACCGGTGTAGCCGCCCCCCACTACGCAGACATCGCATGTCAGGCCCTCCTCGAGACGGGGCCATGGCACGTGAGGGTTGGCGCTGGCGGCGTAGTAACTGTTGACGTGTCCTGTCATCTCCCTGCTCCTTGCAGCCATCCTGGCCGTTCGCGATAGCCAACAGGGGTTGATTAAAATAATAAACACCTGTCGTTTTAAAAAACCGCTAACGAGGCCATATTTCCCGCTGATATGGCCTTTTTCTAGCATGCGGCCCCATTAACTTTCAAATATATTTAACACTTGCAAAACAGGGGGGGCCATCATAAGGTCAGAATATGCTCAATATTCTTGACAGCCCGCAAAGGTGACCTATGCATCACACGACCAAGGATGGCGTGCGAAGTCCGTTCATGGAGGAGGCCATCCGCTTCTTCGAGCACCACCCGGATCTGCAGTACATGGACATGCTGCTGCCGGATCTCAACGGCATCCTGCGCGGCAAGCGCATTCCCATTGGTTCCCTGGAAAAACTCGAGAAGGGGTGCTACTTCCCCGTCTCGGTGTTTGCCCTGGATATCAACGGCAATACGGTTGAAGAGTCGGGGCTTGGTCAGGATCTCGGTGAGCCGGATCACCGCTGCGTGCCCATCCCAGGCACCCTGATGCCGGCGGCCAGCGATCCGGAGCGGGTCGGCCAGCTGCTGCTGACCATGCAGGGGGACGACGAGGCCCCCATGCCCATCGAGCCACGCAATATTCTCCAGCGCCAGTGGGAGGCGCTCAAGGCGCGCGGCATCCACCCCGTGGTGGCGGTCGAGCTGGAGTTCTACCTCATCGACCGAGAGCGGGACGAAAGTGGTCGCATCCAGCCCCCCTGCTCGCCGGTGACCCAGCGCCGCGATGTCGGTGCCCAAGTCTACTCGGTGGACAACCTCAACGACTTCGACGACTTCCTGCAAGAGGTGCACGCCCTGGCCGAGCAGCAGGGGCTGCCGCTCGATGGGGCCGTGGCCGAGGCCGCGCCCGGCCAGTTCGAGATCAACCTGCGCCACAGCGCCGATGTGCTGGCCGCCTGTGACGAGGCGCTGGCCCTCAAGCGCCTCATTCACGGGGTGGCCGAGCGTCACGAGATGGAGGCCACCTTCATGGCCAAGCCCTACCCGGATCAGGCGGGCAGCGGCATGCACATTCACATCAGCATCGTCGACGAGCAGGGCAACAACCTCTTCTCCGACGCCGAGGGGGACGACTCGCCGCTGCTGTTGCACGCGGTGGCGGGCATGATAGACCTGCTGCCCGCCTCGATCGCCCTGCTCGCCCCCAACGTCAACTCCTACCGCCGCTTCCAGCCCGGCATGTATGTGCCGCTGCACGCCTCATGGGGCCACAACAACCGCACCGTGGCCCTGCGCATCCCGTGCGGCGATCGCCAGGATCGCCGCATCGAGCACAGGGTGGCCGGCGCCGATGCCAACCCCTATCTGGTGGTCGCGGCCATCCTGGCCGCCCTGCAACACGGCCTCGAGCACCGATTGCAGCCGCCGCCCCCCGTGGTGGGCAACGGCCTCATCGTCGAGGGGGACAGCTTCCCGTTTCGCATGAGCGATGCCCTGGCCGAGTTCGAGCAGTGCGACGTGCTCAAACACTATTTGGGTGAGGAGTTTTGCCATATCTATCACGTCTGTAAGAATGACGAGCTGCTGCAATTTGAGCGGCACGTCACCGAGCTTGAGCTCAACTGGATTCTGAAAACCACCTGAGGTTCCCATGTCCCACTCCCTCATCAAGTCCCAGGCCTTCATCGACGGTCGCTGGTGCCCGGCCGAAAGCGGCCGCACCTTCGACGTGCTCAACCCGGCCAATGGCGCCATCATCACCCGGGTTCCCGACATGGACGGCGCCGACACCCGCCGCGCCATCGACGCGGCCGCCGCGGCCCAGCCGGCCTGGGCCGCCCTCACCGCCAAGGAGCGCAGCCGTTGCCTCTACGCCTGGTTTGACGCCATCACCGAGCATGCCGACGAGCTGGCGCGCATCATGACCTGCGAGCAGGGCAAGCCGCTGGCCGAGGCCAAGGGGGAGGTCACCTACGGCGCCAGCTTCATCCAGTGGTTCGCCGAAGAGGGCAAGCGCGCCTATGGCCGCACCATCCCCGGCTTCTCCGGCGATCGCCGCCTGGCCACCATCAAGCAGCCGGTCGGGGTGGTTGCCGCTATCACGCCGTGGAACTTCCCAATTGCCATGATCACCCGCAAGGCCGGCCCGGCGCTGGCCGCCGGTTGTACCATCGTCATCAAGCCGGCCGCCGAGACCCCGCTGTGCGCCCTGGCGCTGGCGGCCCTGGCCGAGCAGGCCGGCGTGCCGGCCGGCGTCATCAACATCGTGACCTCCCATCAGGCAAGCGCGGTGGGCAACGAGCTGTGCAGCAACAAGACGGTGCGCAAGCTCTCCTTCACCGGCTCGACCGGCATCGGCAAGCTGTTGATGCGCCAGTGCGCCGACACCATGAAGCGGCTGTCGCTGGAGCTCGGCGGCAACGCCCCCTTCATCGTCTTCGATGATGCGGATCTCGATGCCGCCGTGGCCGGGGCCATCGCCTCCAAGTTCCGCAACGCCGGCCAGACCTGCGTCTGTGCCAACCGCATCCTGGTGCAAGACGGCATCCACGACCAGTTTGTCGCCCGCTATGGCGCCGCCATCGCCGCCCTCAAGGTTGGCGACGGCATGCAGGAGGGCACCCAGATAGGGCCGCTCATCAACCCGGCGGCCATCGACAAGGTGGAGGGGCTGGTTGCCGCCGCCCGCGCCGCCGGCGCCACCCTGGTGTGCGGTGGTGAGCGCCACGGCGCCGGGGCACTTTTCTATGCCCCGACCCTGCTCACCGGGGTGCAGCCGGACAACCCGATCCTGACCGAAGAGATCTTCGGCCCGGTCGCGCCCGTGGTGCGCTTCGCCAGCGAAGAGGAGGCGATAGCCCTGGCCAACGACACCCCCTACGGACTGGCCTGCTACTTCTATGGCCGCGACATCGCCCGGGTGTGGCGAGTGGCCGAGCGGCTTGAATACGGCATGGTGGGGATCAACGAGGGGCTCATCTCGACCGAGCTGGCCCCCTTTGGCGGCATCAAGGAGTCGGGGCTGGGTCGCGAGGGGGCGGCCGAGGGGCTCGAGGAGTACCTGGAGACCAAGTACCTCTGTTTCGGCGGCATCCGCTAGCCGTGACACGCCGGGCCTTGGGCCCGGCTCATCCACACATCAGGGCGCCCGGCGCCCGTCTCAGGGAGGAGACATGAGCCATCCATCCAGCAACCGGGAGTGGCAGGCGCGCCGCGAGGCCGCCGTGGTCCAGGGGGTCGGCACCCTGCTGCCGGCGTTCATCACTCGGGCCGAGAACGCCGAGCTGTGGGACGTCGAGGGCAAGCGCTACATCGACTTTGCCTCCGGCATTGCCGTGCTCAACACCGGCCACAACCACCCCAAGGTGGTGGCCGCGGTGCGCGCCCAGCTCGAGCATTTTAGCCACACCTGCTTTCAGGTGACCCCTTACAGCGGTTATGTCGAGCTAGCCGAGCGGCTCAATGCCCTGGTACCCGGCCCCACTCCCAAGCGCACCTTGCTGCTTTCGACCGGTGCCGAGGCGGTGGAGAACGCCGTCAAGATTGCCCGCACCTACACAGGGCGCCCCGGCGTCATCGCCTTCAAGGGGGGCTTTCACGGCCGCACCCTGATGGGCATGGCGCTGACCGGCAAGGTCGCCCCCTACAAGGCGGGTTTTGGCCCCTTCCCGGCCGAGATCTACCACCTCCCCTTTCCCTGCGATTACCTCGGCATCAGTGAGGAGCACTCCCTCACCGCCCTCGAAGCCCTGTTTGCCGCCGACATCGAGCCAACCCGGGTCGCCGCCATCATCATCGAGCCGGTGCAGGGGGAAGGGGGATTCTATGTCGCCGCCCCCGGCTTTTTGCAGGCCCTGCGCCGCCTCTGCGACCAGCACGGGATCTTGCTCATCTGCGACGAGATCCAGAGCGGTTTCTGCCGCACCGGCAAGACCTTCGCCTGTGAGTACGCCGGCATCGAGCCGGACATCATGACCCTGGCCAAAAGCCTGGCCGGCGGTTTCCCGCTCTCGGCCGTGGTCGGCAAGGAGGCGGTGATGAACGCCGCCAAGCCGGGCGGCCTCGGCGGCACCTACGCCGGCGCGCCGATTGCCTGCGCCGCCGCCCTGGCGGTGCTGGATCTGATCGAGGAGGAACAGCTCAACCAAAAAGCGCTGGCTCAGGGCGAGCAGCTCAAGGCGGGACTGCACCGCCTGGCCGAGCGCTTCGACTGCATCGGCCAGATCCGCGGCCCCGGCGCCATGGTGGCGATGGAGCTGGTGAAAAACGGCGATGCGACCCGGCCCGATCCGGATCTCACCAAGCGGCTGGTGGCCGAGGCGGGCCAGCGCGGCCTGGTGCTGCTCTCGTGCGGAGTGCGCGGCAACGTGATCCGCTTTCTGGCCCCCCTGACCACCCCGGCGCCGCTCATCGCGGAAGGACTTTATCTCCTCGAACAATCCCTGGAGGCCGTACTGGCCTGACCAGGGGGAAAGTGACCGCTTACAAGCGAAAATTAATGCTGTTTTCTCATTGATTTGCGCTTGTCAAGGGGGGGGAGTGGAGGCACAATGCGCCGCCTTTGAAGGACCGATGCCGCCCCGTGCGCTCGGTCCTTCTTCCATGGTAGATCCACCCATAACCAGAGGCCGGCATCCCGTCCGGAAGTGATAGCGAGATGGCACACCATCTCTTGCCGCAGTGAGGAACACCATGAAGCATCCGCATGCTTTCCTGCCGGCCCATGCCGGTGTGCGCCAATATGGCGCCTCTGAGACCCAGCGCCGTCAGGCCCTGCTGTCGTTGAATCACTGCGTCCGGATGGCGCAGACAGGGGAGGATGCATGATGCAGACCCAGGCTGTTGGTCTGAAGAAGACCCTGAAACTGTGGCATGTGGTGATCATGGGGCTGGCCTATCTCACCCCGATGGCCGTGTTCGACACCTTCGGTATCGTCACCGAAATCACCGAAGGCCACGTGCCGACCGCCTATCTGTTCGCCCTGCTCGGCATGCTGTTCACCGCCCTGAGCTATGGCCACCTGGTGCGCAAGTTCCCCTCGGCAGGCTCTGCCTATACCTACGCCCAGAAGGTGTTTCACCCCTATGTCGGCTTCATGGTGGGCTGGGTCTCCCTGCTCGACTACATGTTCATGCCGATGATCAACATGCTGCTGGCCAAGATCTACATGGAAACCCTGCTGCCCGGTGTCGCCCCCTGGACTTACATCCTGACGCTGGCCAGCGTGATGACCTTCCTCAACCTGCGCGGCATCAAGCTGGTGGCCAACTTCAATAGCCTGATCGTGCTGATCCAGTTCAGCATCATCGCCGTCTTCATCGGCCTCATCGCCTGGGGCGTGCACAACGGCGAAGGGCTTGGCACCATGGCGAGCAGCCGGCCTTTCTTCTCCGAGCAGATGCACGTGCTGCCGCTGCTGACCGGCGCCTCAATCCTGTGCCTCTCGTTTCTCGGCTTCGATGCCATCAGCACCCTGTGTGAAGAGACGCCGGACGCCTCCCGGGTGATCCCGCGCGCCATCGTGCTCACCGCGCTGATCGGCGGCGTGCTGTTCATCACCGTCTCTTATTTCTTGCAGCTGTTCTTCCCGGACATCTCCCGCTTCCAGCACCCGGATGCGGTGCTGCCGGAGATCGCCCTCTATGTGGGGGGCAAGCTGTTTCAGACCATCGTGCTGGTGTCGACCACGGTGGCGGTGCTCGCCTCCGGGCTCGCCTCCCATGCCGGTGTGTCGCGCCTGCTCTATGTGATGGGGCGTGACCGCGCCTTGCCAAAGCGCTTCTTCTCTTACGTGCATCCGACCTGGCAGACCCCGGCCCTCAACGTACTGCTGGTGGGGGTGCTCTCCCTCTCGGCCATCTCGTTCGATCTGGAGATGGCGCTGGCGCTGATCAACTTCGGCGCCCTGGTGGCCTTCACCTTCGTCAATCTGGCGGTGATCGCCCACTTCTACGTCAAGCTCGGCCACAACAAGACGCTGCGGGATCATCTGGTGTTCCTGGCCCTGCCCCTGTGTGGCGCCGCCTGCATCGGGGTGCTGTGGCTCAACCTTGAGCCCGCCTCCTTCGAGCTGGGGGTGATCTGGGCCGGCCTCGGTGCCCTCTATCTGCTGCTGCGTCTGACGGTGTTCCGGGTCAACCTGCTGCCTCAGGAGGCGAAGGCCCAATAAGCCCCTGTGCGCCATTAAAAAGAGCCCTTCGCGGGCTCTTTTTTTATTGCTAACAAAGCACTCATCAAAGGGGAAAACAACAACAACGATAGTGACTGCTCACACCCAAAATAAAAAGCGTCAGCGTGCGCCTTTTTGCTTGTCTCCCCCCCTCTCTTTGGGCAGAATACGCGCCGAATTAAAGGACCGGTGCCAGAGGCATCGGTTCTTTCTTTTACTGGCAGTACCACATTCATCAAAAGAGGCCGGAACCACTCCGGAAATGATACCGAGATTGCACACAATCTCCCGACGCTAAGAGGAAGAAAATGGGGCGTTTCACTGCTTTCCTGCCGGCGATGACCGGTATGCGCCTCCCCGGCGCCCTTGATGTCCAGGCTCACGCTCCGATAGCGTCCCTGGGTTCGTTGCTGCCACGTGCCCAACAGGCACTGCCAGAGGAGAAAGCATGATGGCCGGTGCCAAGCTGCTCAAGACCCTGACCCTGTTTCAGATGGTTGTCATGGGGCTTGCCTACCTCACCCCCATGGCGGTGTTCGACACCTTCGCCATCGTCGGCGAGATCACCGACGGCCGCGTCGCGACCGCCTACCTGCTGGCGCTGGCCGGTATCCTGCTGACCGCCTTCAGCTATGGCCACCTGGTGCGCCGCTTCCCCTCGGCAGGCTCTGCCTACACCTATGCCCAGAAGGTGTTCCACCCCTACATCGGCTTCATGGTCGGCTGGTCCTCCCTGCTCGACTATATGTTCATGCCGATGATCAACATCCTGCTGGCCAAGATCTACCTGACCGCCAGGTTCCCCGGCGTCGAGCCCTGGATCTTCATCCTCGGCCTGGTGACCGTGATGACCTTCCTCAACCTGCGCGGCATCAAGCTGGTGGCCAACCTCAACGGGGCGATCGTGCTGATCCAGCTCGCCATCATCGTCACCTTCCTCGGCCTCATCGCCTGGGGCGTGAGTCACGGTGAAGGCGCCGCCACCCTAGTGAGCAGCCGTCCGTTCCATGTGGAGTCGGCCAGCATGCTGCCGCTGTTCACCGGCGCCACCATCCTCTGCTTCTCCTTCCTCGGCTTCGACGGCCTGAGCTCCCTGTCGGAGGAGACCCCGAACGCCGACAAGGTGATCCCGCGCGCCATCGTGCTGACCGCGCTGATCGGCGGCGTCATCTTCGTCGCCGTCTCCTACGGCCTGCAACTGTTCTTCCCGGATCTGGCCCGCTTCAAGGAGCCGGATGCCGTGCTGCCGGAGATCGCCCTCTACGTGGGGGGAACCCTGTTCCAGAGTATCGTGCTGGTGTGCACCACGGCGGCGGTGCTGGCCTCCGGCATGGCGGCCCACGCCGGTGTGTCGCGCATCCTCTATGTGATGGGGCGCGATCGGATGATCCCGGAGCGGGTGTTTGGCTACATCCACCCCACCTGGCGCACCCCGGCCATCAACGTGCTGCTGGTGGGCGCCCTGGCCCTCTCCGCCGTCTCGTTCGATCTCGACATGGCGCTGGCGCTGGTCAACTTCGGTGCCCTGGTGGCCTTCACCTTCGTCAACCTGTCGGTGATCGGCCAGTTCTGGGTGCGCGAGAAGCGTAACAAGTCCCTGAAAGAGCACCTGCTCTATCTGCTGCTGCCGCTGCTCGGCGCCGCCACCATAGGCGCGCTGTGGATCAACCTGGAGCAGAGCTCCCTCGAGCTGGGGCTGATCTGGGCCGGGCTCGGCGTCACTTACCTGTTCCTGCGCCTGGCGGTGTTCCGTATCCCGTTCCGCCAGTACGAAGAGCTGGAAGGCTAATAAGAAGGGGGAGCCATGCTCCCCCTGCCACCTCACCGTGGAACAACAAAAAGGGAGCCGATGGCTCCCTTTTTAAATGCACTCGCACTCGTCTTACTTGTTGATCACCGCAGTGGCAGCCGCTTTGACCGGATCATTGGCAATCTTCTTGGCCGTGTCGCGGGTCTCTTGCACCTGACGGGTGGTGCGCTCAACTTGATCCTTGCGCTCTTGCACCGCATCGCGCTCGTCACGCAGCACGTTGTGCTTGGTGTCGGCGACCTTGTCCTTGGCCTTCTGGGTCTTTTGATCGACCAGCTTGTTCGCATCACAATTGCTCTTCACACCCAGCGTGGCGTTCATTGCCTCATTCTTGACAGCCTTGTCGAGGGTGCACTCGCGATGGAGCAGGCCGGCATTGGCACCGGTTGCAATCAGGCCCAATGTCAGGCCGAGTATCAACGCACGCATAGTCTTTGACTCCTGTGTTTGCTTACGGTGGAGAAGCATAGGCCGTTTGCTTCGAATGGCAACCCCCTCTACTGACACGGCTCCCGGATGGTAGGAAAGGGCTGTCATCACAAAGTCAGACTCTGTCACTGAAGCATCATAAAAGTGTCAAATTGTCATTTCACTGTCATAAACCGTTGTTGTAATGCCCCCCATCTCATCCAACCCGTGATGTCGCATCAAGAGGTTCCATGCACGACACTGCAGCACGCCCCCGCGGGCAGATACTCAACTGGTTTGGCGTAGTGACGCTGGTCTATCTCATCCTGGTGGCCGTGGCCGCTGTCTCCCATGGCTTTAAGGGCTTTTCGGGAGGCGCTGAGGGCGCAGCCGAGATCTTCGCCTTCGCCAGCAACCCCTTCGTCGCCCTGCTGCTCGGCATTCTGGCCACGGCACTGGTGCAATCGTCCAGCACGGTGACCTCGGTCATCGTCGGCTTGGTGGCTGGCGGCCTGCCCATGAGCATGGCCATTCCCATGGTGCTTGGCGCCAACCTCGGCACCACCATCACCAACACCATTGTCTCGCTCGGCCATGTGCGGGATCGCGAAGAGTTTCGCCGCGCCTTCGCCGCCGCGACGGTGCACGACTTTTTCAACCTGATGGCGGTCGCCATCTTCCTGCCGCTCGAGCTCGCCTTCGGCCTGCTCTCGCGCAGCGCCGATACCCTGGCCAACCTGCTGGTGGGCAGCGGCGATCTCTCGATGAAAGGGCTGGACTTCATGAAGCCGCTGACCCAGCCGGCGCTCACCCTCATCGACAGCATCACCGCCTTCATGCCCGGCAAGGCGGCCGCCCTCGCCACCATCGCCATCGGGATCCTGCTCATCCTTGGCAGTGTCACCTGGCTCGGCAAGGTACTGCGCGCCGTGCTGGTTGGCCAGGCCCACGAGATCCTGCACAAGGCGCTGGGACGCGGCCCGCTGGCCGGGATCGCCTCCGGCACCCTGGTCACCGTCATGGTGCAGTCCTCGTCGACCACCACCAGCCTGATGATCCCGCTGGCCGGCGGCGGCGTGTTCAGCACCCGCCAGCTCTACCCTTTCACGCTGGGGGCCAACATCGGCACTACCATTACCGCCCTGCTGGCCGCCACCGCCATCAGTGGTGACGGAGCCCAGCTGGCATTGACCATCGCCCTGGTGCACGTGCTGTTCAACCTGTTTGCCGTGGTGCTCATCTATGGTCTTCCCTTCCTGCGCGAGCTACCGGTGCGCGCGGCCGAACACCTTGCCGAGATCGGCAGCCGCAATAAGCTGATCGCCATGGGTTACGTCGTCGGTCTCTTCTTCGCCCTGCCGGGCATGATGATGGTGCTGGCTCGCTGACCCCCTGGAGCGGTGCACGCTTTGCATCGCTCCATCCCCCTCCTGCTTTCGGTTCAGAGGCCTCCTACACCCATGGGGTCGCCACTCCTGATATGGTGACACTATGGGAACATAGGAGGAGGATGCATGTTAGAAGGAGACTTTACCCACTACGTCGAGCCCACTTCCGGCCTGAAACAAGAAGGGGCCGTCGTTCCCTGCTATCAGCCCATCCTGGACAGAAAACAGCGGCGAGTCGGTGTGGAAGCGCTGGCACGTTACCACCGTCATGACCGCTATGACAGCATCCCTTTCGAGCGTCTCGATGCCGATACCGTGCTGGCCATCGACATCACCATGCTGCACGCCATCATCGATGACCTCCCGACGTTGGCCTCCCACAACGTCCGGGTGCTCTCTATCAACCTGACGCCGGATCGCACCAGCTCCGTCTATCGCAACCTGCTGCTGCTGATCCTGGCGCGGGCCCGCAAGGTCGCCATCACCATCTGGTTCGAGGTGCTGGAAGTGGCCCCGCTGCACAGCCACCAGTTGCAGTTCATCGCCACCTTGCGCAGCCATGGTGCCCGCATCGCCCTCGATGACTTCGGCACCGAGGCCTGCAACTTCCAGCGCATGCTGGTGCAGCCTTATGACATCATCAAGCTCGATCGCTCCTTGCTGCTACAGGCCTGCGATGACCAGCACGCGACCGAGATGCTGCGCGGTCTGGTCGACTACCTGCATCGGCTGGATATGGAAGTGGTCTGCGAAGGGATCGAAAACGCCCATCACGGGGCGCTGTGTGAGCATATCGGCTGCGACTATGCCCAGGGGTTTGCCTATGGCCGCCCCTCCCCGCTGGAGCAGTGGCACTAGGCGTAGCAAAATTGCATGAGGTGGTGGGGACGAGTACAATCTTGCACCCCTTACGCACCGCCATCAGGTGGCGGTGTCCTGATTTGCAATCAGACCAGAGAGAACCTCATGTTCAAGCCAGAATTGCTCTCCCCGGCCGGGACCCTCAAGAATATGCGTTACGCCTATGCCTATGGCGCCGACGCCGTCTATGCCGGCCAGCCCCGCTACAGCCTGCGGGTGCGCAACAACGAATTCGATCACGAGAACTTGCAGCTCGGCATCAACGAAGCCCATGCCCTCGGCAAGCAGTTCTACGTGGTGGCCAACATCCAGCCCCACAACTCCAAGCTGAAAACCTTCGTGCGCGACATGCGCCCTGTGGTCGAGATGCAGCCCGATGCGCTGATCATGTCCGACCCCGGCCTCATCATGATGATGCGCGAGGCGTTCCCCGACATGCCCATCCACCTCTCGGTGCAGGCCAACGCGGTCAACTGGGCCACGGTGAAGTTCTGGCATCAGATGGGGCTGACCCGCGCCATCCTGTCGCGCGAGCTGTCGCTCGACGAGATCGAAGAGATCCGCATGCAGGTGCCGGAGATGGAGCTGGAGGTGTTTGTCCATGGCGCCCTGTGCATGGCCTACTCCGGCCGCTGCCTGCTCTCTGGCTACATCAACAAGCGTGACCCTAACCAGGGCACCTGCACCAACGCCTGCCGCTGGGAGTACAAGGTGCACGAGGGCAAGGAAGACGAAGTCGGCCAGATTGTGCACCGTCAGGAGCCTATCGTGGTGCAGAAGGTCGACCCGACCCTGGGCAGTGGCAAGCCGACCGATGCCCTGGTGCTGCTCGAAGAGTCCAACCGTCCGGGCGAGTTCATGACCGCCTTTGAGGACGAGCACGGCACCTACATCATGAACTCCAAGGATCTGCGCGCCATCCAGCACGTGGAGCGCCTGACCAAGATGGGCGTGCATTCGCTCAAGATCGAGGGGCGCACCAAGTCGTTCTACTACTGCGCCCGCACCGCCCAGGTCTACCGCAAGGCGATCGACGATGCGGTGGCCGGCCGGCCGTTTGACCCGACCTTAATGACCACCCTCGAGAATCTGGCCCACCGCGGTTACACCGAGGGATTCCTGCGCCGCCACACCCACAGCGAGTACCAGAACTACGACTACGGCTACTCGGTCTCCGACACCCAGCAGTTTGTCGGTGAGATCACCGGCCGCAACGGCGACATGGTCGAGGTCGAGGTGAAGAACAAGTTCCTGGTCGGCAACAGCCTGGAGCTGATGACCCCGCAGGGCAACATCCGCTTCAATCTGGAGCAGATGCAAAACCGCAAGGGCGAGCTCATCGACACCGCGCCGGGCAACGGCCACGTGGTCTATGTGCCGGTGCCCAAGGAGGTCGACGTGAACTACGGCATCCTGCTGCGCAACCTCGGTGAGCGCGAGGATACCCGCAACCCTCACACGGCGGCCTGAGATGGCACTGCTTATCACCGACAAGTGCATCAACTGCGACATGTGCGATCCGGAGTGTCCCAACCAGGCCATCAGCCTCGGTGAGGAGATCTACGAGATCGATCCCAGTCGCTGCACCGAGTGTGTCGGCCACTACGACAAGCCGACCTGCATCAGCGTCTGCCCCATCGACTGCATCATCTGGGACCCCAACCACGTGGAGACCGAGGCGCAGTTATTGGAGAAATTCGCTCGCCTGCACGGCTGAGGTCAGCCTGGCTGATGAGCAAGAGAGGCGCCCCCGGTTGCGCCTCTCTTGCCGGTGACCCCTTTCCTTAGATGAAGCAACCCATGAGACCACTCCTCCTCGCTCTGCTCCTGCTGCTGGCCCTGCCTGCGGCGGCCGATGTCATCTGGCTCAAAAACGGCGATCGCCTGACCGGTGAGGTGCAGGCCAATGAAGAGAGCCTCATCCTGACGTTTCCCTTTGGCGGAGAGGTGGAGATCCCGCGCAGTGCGGTCAAGCGCTGGCGCGCCAAACCGAAGGCAGCCCCCAAGCTCAGCAACAAGGGGATCGATCTGACCCTGCTCACCCCTGACGATGAGAAGTGGCACCTGACCGGCAGCGGGGATATCAACCTCAAGATCAAAGACAGCACCAACCGCACCAACAGCCTCAGCACCAAGGGCAAGCTGGAGCTGGAGAACCCGGATTGGCGTAGCGGTCTGGAGGGGGAGTACGAATACGACACCTCCAACGGCGTCACCACGGATCACAACTACCGTCTCAAACCCAGAGTCGACTATTTCATTACCGACCGCTGGTACTGGCGGGGCACCATCGACTATCAGCGCGATCTGCAAGATCCTGTCTATCTCGAGGTGGATTACAACACAGGGCCCGGTTACCGGGTGTGGAAGGAGAGCAAGAAGAAGCTCGAATTCCTGCTGCTGGGAGGCCTGCGCGAGGCGTACTGGCGTGCCAATCCCACCTTCTATCGGCTGTTTAACTCGGATCACGTCGCCTATCCGACCATGACCCTCGCCTGGGATTATCAGCACCGTATCGAAGATACCCGCTTCGAGCTGTTCAGCAGTGGCGAATACATCCACTACCTGAGCCAGCCCGCCGAGTTCCTGACCTATGAGCGCACCGTAGACAGTGAGCTGGGGATGCGTTACTACATCAGCGACAACCTGCGCCTCTCCTGGTCGGCCAACCTCACATGGGATGATGTCTATGTGGACTATCAGGGGGTCAGCCGCAACGTCAATGGCCGGGAGTGGCGCCAGCTATTGAGCCTCGGGGTCAGTTTCTAGCCATGAAAAGGGCGCCGCTGGCGCCCTTTGCAATCAGTGATTGCCATTACCCTTGTTGTGCCCCTTACCCGGGTTGTTGTTGCCGTGCACACTGCGGTTCTGGTTGTTCTGATTTTCCTTGCCGGTGCAGCCATCGCTGGTCACTTTGATGCCGCCGATCTCAATCCATGAGCAGTCGTTCTTATGTTTCTCCTTCCACTTGCGCACCTCAGTCTGGTTATCGACATTGACGTGGATGCCATTGGAGTCGATCTGGATGCCTGCCCACGCCGGGGCGGCGAGGCACATGGAGAGCAACAATACGCGTGATTTCATGGTGTTTATCTCTTCGATTGAAACGGCTCGATCCTAGAACAAGGTGACTCAGCTGTCTCCTCTGCTGGCCAGAAAAGGGGGAAGCGATTCAGCAGAGGTACATCCATGTCATCACCTCGTTCCCACGCTGTTAATGCCCGCTTAGTGGCTCGGCTGCGCCGTCATGGTGACGCGGCCCTGACGCCGCTCACCGCGCCAGGCGGCATACATGCTCCAGGCGGTGTAGATGACCACGCCCCCCACCAGCCATTTGAGCATGGCCAAGTCCATCGAGGTGACCAGGTAGGCGGCCAGCACCACGCCGATGGGGCCAAATAGGGCGACTGCCAGTACCGCCTGGGCATCGAAGGCGCCGCGGCGGATGAAGGTGCCCGCCGAGAAGACGCTCAGCAGCGCCGTCGAGCCCATCATGATGGGGAAGGCGGCGATGGGGTGCATGCCGAGCAGATAGAGCATGGTCATGCAGGGGGCAAACAGGCCGATCCCCACGTTCATCAGCACCCCGAACAGGAAGTTGCCCACCAGCGCTACCACCAGCTTGCCACCGGTGAGCCCCATCGCCTCGCCACCGAGTGGGAACAAGCCGAGCAGGCCGGCAAAGATAAGGCCCGCCACCACCAGCAGGGAGCTGGCCATCACGATGCGCACCGTCTGGCGATCAAACGAGGAGACATAGCGGGCGCCGATGGCCGCCCCGAGGGCCGCGCTGATCATCATGCCAACCAACGTGGTGGGGTCGACCTTGACCACGCCGATGAAGATGAGGGACTGCACCACGGTCGGCAACACGCACTGACCGTTGAGGGTGCCCGGTAACACCTTGTCATCGATGATCTTGAAGTGCTTGTAGAAGGCGGTCTTGACCGCGAAGCTGCCCACTCCCAGGGTATCGAGAAAATTGGCAAAGCCACCGATGGCCGCCACCTTCCAAAAAGGGGTCGATTCGAGCGTGCCACTGCGCCAACGGCGGTGCCATGCACTCAACAACAGAAACAGATAGACGAGGGCGCCGGCGATAAATACCAGCCGCAAAGACAACATCAACATGGGGGATACTCCTCAGCAGGGCGGCGATTTTAGGCCAGCCTGCCAGGTAGGAAAAGAGTGACAGCAGAAAAAATCGCGAGCACTCGAGTCACCCACACCAGGATCTGCTATGCATGAAAGGCTCGGCGGTAGATGCATCCGAGCCCCATCGGAGTGAGTCATTCGCGACGACTCACCGGGTGTTCCGATGGCATAGGTAAAAAAAAGGCCGGGATAACCCGGCCTTTTTCATCGCCTGCTTCAGCGCCACCAGCGCCCGAACAAGCGATCCACTGGCGGTATCAATCTGGCCAACACCTTTTCACCGAGAGGGGTGAGCAGCAGCCAGGGCAGGAAGATGAGGCAGATAGCGAGCGACCCCATGTAGATATCGGTGAACCAGTGGGCCCCCACCATGATGCGCGGCAGGGTAAATACCACCACCATGAGGCAGGCCGTCAGCCCCATCCAGCGCGGCGCGAAGCGCAGCATGAAGGCGGCGAAGATCATCAGCATCAGGCCATGATCGCCGGGGAAGCTGTCACCGGAGGAGTCTTTGGTCGGAAAATCAATCAGCGCGGTCAAGCGCAGGGCCCCCGGTACGCTGAGTGTCGGGCTCGGGCGCTCAACCGGCACCATGTGGCCGATACGGTTGAGCAGCAGGGCCGTGATCACCATCAACAGGCCAATGGCCACCCAGCGAGCCCGCCCGGCACCGTCGCTGCGTAAAAACAGCGTCAGCAACAGCAATACCATGCAAGAGAGGGACACCAGATCGAACAGGCGGTTATTGGTGATGGCCATCGCGAGTCGCCACGGGCCCGGCTCGGCGAGCAGGGCGTTGAAGCCTTGGAAGATCCCCACATCCCAGCGAGCCCAGAAACCGTGCCCCGGGAGCAGCCACCAGCTCAGGGCAATCAGGGCCCCCAGCAGCGGAGCCGCATACAGTCCAGTTTGTCTGTTCATGCTCGATTCTTCTCTCGTCAGCGTCACGAAGGGGCAAATGTTAACGCGCGCCCCGAGAAAAACAACCCGTCAACTGTTTCCAGGTGTTACATGCTGCCTTGGCGCGCGGGCCCTTTTCGATCTAGTATGCCCCGCCCTTATTCGACATGGATCTCGTCATGCGCAGCTATCTGAGAATGGTGCTGTTTGCCCTCGGCCTGCTGGCCGGCGTACAGTTGCCCGGTCTGCTCGAGCTCTACTTCCAGCGGATCGATGCTCGTCTGCAACAGGCCGAGCTCAGCCTCTCCCCCTTTCAAGCCAATGCCGAGCGCCACTTCGCCGGCGATCTGGGCGCCTTACAACGCCACTATCAGCAAAGCCCGGACCCGGTGATGCGTGGCGATGCTGACAGCATCCGCCTGCTGATCGAGCAGCAGAGCCTGCTCAAGCAGGAGCAATCCCTGGCCGCCGCCCCCTGGTATCGGCAAACCCTGCACCTGCTCGGCAGCGCCGACCGCGCACTGGTTCGCGATACCCTGGCCCACTACAGCTACGTGGTGCCCCTGAAACAGGAGGCCATCCTCTGTGGTCTGCTCGCCGGCGTGCTCGGCTCACTGCTTGGGGATCTGCTCTACGCCATCCTGGCCTGGCCGTTTCGACCGGCGCCACGCCGACGCAATGAACTGCGCTAATACAACGGGGAGCCTTGGCTCCCCGTTGTATTAGCGGTTCCCCTCCAGCGGGTAAGGCATGCGCCCATGCGCCACCAGGCGCAGCAAAGCCGCCACTATGCCCGGATCAAACTGGCTGCCGGCACGCTCGTGCAGATAGTCGATCACCTCGGCCAGCGGCCAGGGCTCCTTGTAGGGCCGCTTGCTAAGCAGCGCATCGAACACATCCACCACCGCCACGATGCGCGCCGACAGCGGAATGGCCTCACCGGCGAGCCCGTCCGGGTAGCCGCGGCCGTCGAAATGCTCATGGTGGTGGCGAGCTATCTCGGCCCCCAGCGAGAGATAGCTCATCCCTTCCACCCTGCTGCTGGCCTCTTGCAGGATGCGGGCACCGATCCCGGCATGTAACTCCATGACCTGCCGCTCCTCCGAAGTAAAGCGCGCCGGCTTGTGCAGGATGCTGTCGGGTGTGCCCACCTTACCGACGTCGTGCAAAATGGACGCCATGCCGATCATCTCCACGAAACGGGGCGAGAGCTGCTCGCGATACCCCGCCTCCTGCTGTAACTCCTGCACGATGGCGTCGCACAGCTGCTGCACCCGCAGCACATGGCCGCCGGTGTCGCTGTCACGAAACTCCGCCAACGCGGCCAGCGCCACCACGGTCGCCTCCTGGGCGCTGAGTAGCTGCTGGTTGAGGTTGAGGTTGTCATAGGCCGCCGACATGCGCTGGCAGAAGATACCGAGCAGATCCCGCTCGAGCTGCTCCAGCGGCCATGCCGGAGTCAGGCAGAGCACAAACTCGCGGCCGTTCTGTGCCCGCAGGTAGACGGCTTCGCGCGGTTCGGCGAAGGGGTGGGCGCCGGCCTCCTCGGCGTGGCTCAACGCCTCGAGCAGCTGGGGAAAGTCTTCAAGCGGGGCGCCGCCGAACAGCGGCATATAGATACCGGTGGCCGCCAACACCTGGGGCACCCCCTGGCGCGAGCTGCGCTCGGCACAGACGATCCCCTCGGCCCCCACATCGAGCAGGGCACTCACCTGCCGCAGCACTCCGGAGGCAAACTCCTTGAGCGAGCGCAGCTGATAGAGATCCGCCGCCCCCTCCAGAATGCAGGCGAGCCCCTGGCGGCTGCGCTCAAGGGCGCGCAGGCTCTCGTAAGCGCGCAGGGAGGCAATCACAGTGGTAAACAGCTTCTGGGCGGTGAGATCACTCTTGGTCTTGTAGTCGTTGATGTCGTAATCGAGCACCACCCTGCGCTCGGGCGCCTGACCGGGCTGGCCGGTACGCAGCACGATGCGCACCAGCTGATTATTGAACTCGCTACGGATCTGCTCGACCAGCCGCAATCCCGCATCGTCGCTCTCCATGACAACATCGAGCAGGATCAGGGCAATATCGGTGCGCTGGCGCAAGACGGTCGCCGCCTCCGCTGCCGAGTAGGCACTGATAAGCTCGAGGGCGCGCCCCTTGTAGTGAATGTCGCGGATGGCCAACCGAGTGGCCGCGTGGACGTCCGGCTCATCATCGACGATCAGTACGCACCAAGGAGGGGCTGGGCGTGCGGCGCCCTGACTCTCCTGCTCAACCTCCTCGTCATCGATCAGCCACACCTCGTTGTCATCATCCATGTCGGCCATTGCAGCTCTCCCTGTCGCTAGGTCACCACTATAACCGTAACGTCGGGGCCTCCAGCAAGCACTTCATCGTGGCCACTCCAGCGTCAGGGCCGCAGAAAAAACAGGCCCTCACGAGGAGGGCCTGGGTCAGCATGCGGGAGTCTCGTAGAGCTCGAGTGGCAGCCCGTCCGGATCGGCAAAGAAGGTAAAACGCCGGCCGGTCAGCGCGTCCACTCGCACCGGCTCCACGGCCACGCCGTGTTGCTCCAGATGGTCGATGACCGGCTCAAGCGCCGCCACCCGAAACGCCAGGTGGCGCAGACCGCACGCCTCCGGACTCGAAGGGCGCGGCGGCGGGGCGGGAAAGCTGAACAGCTCGAGCTGGCCGCCTCCCGGCAGGGCCAGATCCAGCTTCCACGACTGGCGCTCGGCGCGCAGGGTCTCGGCGATGATCGGCAGCCCCAGCAGCTCGTGATAGAAGGCCCGCGACCGATCGTAATCGCTCACGATGAGCGCCACGTGGTGGATGGCGCCCAGCAGCGCCCCTTCGCTCTTGTCACTCATGATGCTTCCCACCTAGTTGAAGAAGTTGTTGAACCAGCCATCCAGCACGCTCTGGGGCGAGCCGGCGCACGACATGGCCTCGCCCAGCCCCGCCAGCTTGGCCGGTACCGACACGCTGCCGGGGCAACTGCTGTCGACCCGGCCGCCGCTGCTGCGCGAGAAGCTGGCCCAGCCGATGCCCTTGGGCAGAGTCAGCGACAGGCTGTTGACCCCACGCTGGCCCATGTAGTTGGAAAAGAGCTGCAACGCCCCGTTGGAGCCGGTCAGTCCGGCCGGGGTGTTGTCATCGCGGCCAACCCAGACGCTCACCAGCTCGTTGTTGTCGATGCCGGCGAACCAGGAGTCACGCAGCTCGTTGGTGGTGCCGGTCTTGCCGGCCATGGTCAGGCCGGGGAAGCGGGCATTCAGGGAGCGGGCCGTGCCCTGGCTGACGGTCTTGGTCATGGCAAACAGGGTCAGCCAGCTTGCCTCGGCATCCACCACCTGCTTGGCGACGCTGTTTTGCTTGTACATGACCCGGCCACTGCCGTCGATCACCGCGCGCAGGGCCGACAGGGGCTGGGTCAAGCCGCGATTGGCGATCGGCAGGTACATCTGGTTGACCTCGAGCGGACTCAGGGCGATCGCCCCCAGCACCAGGGAGGGGTAAGGCTGAATCGTCTGCTCCACCCCCAGCTTGTGCAGGGTGTCGACCACCTTGTCGAGCCCCACCTGCATGCCGAGATTGACAGTCGGCACGTTGCGCGAGCCGGCCAGGGCATCCATCAGCGGTATGCTCTGCAAGAACTTGCGGTCATAGTTCTGCGGCGTCCACACCTGACCATCCTGACCACGGATGCGGATCGGCTGATCTTTGAGCG
Organism: Aeromonas simiae; assembly: GCF_000820125.1. Lineage (GTDB taxonomy): Bacteria > Pseudomonadota > Gammaproteobacteria > Enterobacterales > Aeromonadaceae > Aeromonas > Aeromonas simiae. The sequence goes on from NZ_CDBY01000049.1 coordinate 103,676, forward strand.
GCGTCTGCAAGTTCATGCCGTTGGAAAGGCCGGTCAGGTAGACCGAGGGTTTGACCAAAGAGCCAATCTGGCGGCGCGCATCGAGCGCCCGGTTGAAGCCGGCATAGCGCGGGTCTCGTCCCCCGACCACGGCCACTATCTCTCCCTTGCGCCAGTCCGAGACCACCATGGCCGCCTCGAGCTTCTTCTTGCCGCGCGCCTTCTCTATCTCCACCAGCCCCTTGGCCACCGCCTCTTCGGCGGCGAACTGGGCGATGGGATCGAGGCTGGTGAAGATCTTCACCCCAGACTGCTTGAGCAGATCGGGGCCGAACTGGGACTGGATCTCGCGCTTGAGCAGGGTCATGAAGGCCGGGGTGCGGCCATAGGTCATCTGCCCGCGCGGTATGATGCCAAGGGGCTGCTTGCTGGCAAGCTGATACTCGGCCTCGGTCAGGCTGCCGTGCTCGGCCAGCAGCTTGAGCACCACGTTACGCCGGCTCAGGGCCCGCTCCGGGTAGCGCCAGGGATCGTAGTAAGAGGGGCCCTTGACCAGCCCCACCAGCAGCGCCACCTGATCGATGTCGAGCTCGGTGGCCGGAATGCCGAAGTAGAAATAGGAGGCCAGCCCGAAGCCGTAGACCCCCTGGGAGAAGTTCTGGCCGAGGTACACCTCGTTGAGGTAGGCCTCGAGGATCTCATCCTTGCTGTAGCGGTAATCGATGATCACCGCCATGTAGACCTCCTGCAACTTACGCCACAGGCTGCGCTCGCGGGTCAGGAAGAAGTTCTTGGCCAGCTGCTGGGTCAGGGTACTGCCCCCCTGCACCGTGTGACCGGCCAGCAGGTTGGCTACCATGGCACGCAAGATAGCCACCGGCGAGACGCCGCCATGCTGGTAGAAGTCGCGATCCTCCGTGGTCAGCAAGGTGATGAGCAGGCTGTCCGGCACCTCGGAGAGGCGCACCAGCAGGCGATCCTCCCGATCCTCGGTATTGATGCGATCGAGCAGCACCGGGTCCATCTGGGCAAACCCCATCTGACGACCGCTCTCGAGGCCACTGATGGTGGCCAGACGCGGGCCGTTGAAGGCCAGCCGCAGGCCGCGGGCCCCGTCGGCCCCGTCGAAGAACTCAAACGGGCGGCGCACCAGATCGATACCGGCCGAGGTGAGGGCATACTCCCCCGGCTGGTGCGGCTGGCGTACCGGCTTGTAGTTGAGCATCTTGAGCTCGCGCAACATCTGGTCGCGCGAGAGGCGCTGGCCGGGATAGAGCTCGAGCGGTCGGCTGTAGACCATCACCGGCAGCTGCCACTTCTCGCCGTCAAAGCGCTCGCGCACCTTGGTGTCGAGGTAGATGCCGAACACCACCATGAAGGCGGCGCCCACCAGCGCCAGCTTGAAACCAAGCCAGAACAGGGTACGGCCGATGGAGCGGCGCGCAGCGCCCTTCTTGGCCGGTTTCTTCTTACGTGTCGTTGCCATCGTTCCTTTTTTCCCCGGGCGATTCACGCTGAGTTGTTGTTACGGCAGGGTCAGCCCTGCTCCATCCGCTTCTTGGTCAGCCGTGTCGGCATCGCCTCCAGCGGATTGTCCGGCCAGTAGTGGCGCGGATAACGTCCTTTCATCTCTTTTTTCACCTGCTCGTAGGAGCCGGCCCAGAAGGCGGCCAGATCGGCGGTGATCTGTAGCGGCCGCTGGGCTGGTGAGAGCAGCTCCACCAGCAGCGCCACCTTGCCTTGCGCCACCCGCGGCGTGCTGGCCTGACCAAACATCTCCTGGATCCGCACCGGGATGGCGGGGGCCTGCCCCGGAACATAACGGATGCGCACCCGGGTGCCGGTCGGGGCGGTGAAATAGACCGGCAGCTGCTCGTCGAGCACGCTCGGCAGCGGCCAGGGCAGCAGGGCGCGCAGGGCCGCCACCAGATCGACGCGCTTTAACTGCTCGAGGCGGGTCATGCCGAGCACGCTCGGCAGCAGCCACAGCTCGAGGCCGGCGAGCAGCGCCTCGTCCGACACCTGAGGCCAGGGGTGTTCGGGCAGCCACTCGGCGGCGCAGCGCTGCCGCGCCAGCAACCCCTCGCTCGCCTCGTCCCACGGCAGGCAGTGCAGCCCCTTGCCGCGCACCCCGTCGAGCAGGCAGCGCCCCTTCTGCTCATCGCTAAGGGCGCTCAGTGGTTCACTGCCGAGCACCAGCTCGCCCAGGGTACGCTGGCGCTCGGCCCGTACCCGGTCGGCCTGCTCGTCCCAGGCAAAATGCTCGCGCTCCCCGATAAGCTCGGGCAGGAGGCGCTCCAGCTCACCCAGCTCAACCGGCTCGGCCACGAAGATGCGGCTGCCGCGCTCGTTCTGGCCCAGATTGACCGCCACCAGAGCTGACGCCCCCGTGAGCGGGTGATCCTCCACCAGATCGGCGCTCACCCCGCCCGAAAGCTGGTAGCGACTGCCGCTGCGCAGCCGCCCGATGCGATCGGGCCAGGCCAGGGCACACAACAGGCCTAGCCACTGCCCATGGGCCTCGCCCGGCCTGACCCCGAGGCGCTCGAACCAGCGCCGCGCCTGGCCATGCAGGGCGCCGCGGCGACGTTGGAACAAGACGCCGAGGCGCTCCGATCCTCGCAGATCTTCCTCCAGCAGGGCCACCAGATAACAGGCGTCGGCGACAATCCCTGACAGACCCTCGGCCTCCAGCTCGGCGGCGCGCAGCAGCAGATGCGCCAGCCGCGGTGCGGTGCCGAGACGGGCCATGGCGCGGCCATGAGGGGTGAGCTGCTGCTCCCCTTTGAGGGCGCCGAGGGAAGTGAGCAGCCGCTGCGCCTGGGCCAGCGCCCCGGCAGGGGGCGTATCGAGCAGCGGCAGCGCCTCAACCCGGCTGCCCCACTGGGCCGCCTCCAGCATCAGGCCGGTTAGCTCCTGAGTCAGCAGATCGGGCGGGCTCTGCTCATCGAGCCGATCCTGCTGCTCGGCGCTCCACAGGCGGTAGCAGACGCCGGGGCCTAGTCGACCGGCCCGGCCGGCGCGCTGCACCGCCGAGGCGCGGGCAATCTGGCGGGTCTCGAGACGGGTCACGCCGCTGCGCACATCAAACTGGGCGCGCCGCTCCAGACCGCTGTCGATGACCAGGGTGATCCCCTCTATGGTGAGCGAGGTCTCAGCCACGTTGGTGGTGAGCACCAGCTTGCGCCGCCAGGCCGGGGCAGGAGCGATGGCGGCCTGCTGGGCGCGGATATCGAGGCGGCCATAGAGCGGGGCTATGTCCACCTCAGGCCCTACCCGCTCGCGCAGCCACTCGGCCAGACGCTCTATCTCCCCCTGGCCGGGCAGAAACACCAGCGCGCTGCCGGCGTGGTTGGCCAGCGCCTCCAGCACCACGGCACCGAGCTGGGGTTCGAGGCGCTGCTGGCGGCTCCACGGACGGTAGAAGCACTCGACCGAGTGGCTGCGCCCCTCGGAGCGCAGCACCACCGCCTCGCTGAGCAGGCGCTCGAGGGGCAGGCCGTCGAGGGTAGCCGACATCACCAGAATACGCAGGTCATCGCGCAGGGCCTGCTGACTTTCGAGGGCGAAGGCCAGCGCCGTGTCGGCGTGCAGGCTGCGCTCGTGAAACTCGTCAAAAATGAGCAGGTCGACCCCGGACAGCTCGGGGTCCTGTTGCAACATTCGGGTCAGCACCCCCTCGGTGACGATCTCAAGGCGGGTCTTGCCGCTCACCCGGCTCTCGCCGCGCACCCGCAAGCCTATGCGCTCCCCCACCTTCTCACCCAGTTGGGCGGCCAGGTAGGCCGCGATGTTACGCGCCGCCAGCCGGCGCGGCTCGAGCAGGATGATGCGCCCGGCCACGCGCTCGCGACGCACCAGCTCAAGGGGCAGCAGGGTCGATTTGCCGGCACCGGGTGGCGCCTGCAAGATGAGCTGGGTGTGGAGCAAGAGCGCCTGCTCGATGGCGGGCAACAGGTCGGCGATCGGCAGAGTCGACAAATCAGCACTTCCGTCATGGTAAAAACGGCGCCTATGATGCCACACTTTGCCCCCTTCGTGGGGCCTTCCCCGCTGCATCAGGAGACCCCTTGGCCCGACTGTTTTTTGCCCTTCCGGTCAGCCTGCTGGCCGACCCTATCGTGGCGTGGCGCGCTGCCCGCCCCTGGCCCGGCGAGCCGGTGCCGGCAACCAACCTGCACCTCACCCTGGCCTTTCTCGGCGAGGTGACGGCGCAGCAGCGGACACAGCTTGAGGCGATCGCGGCCCGGCTGCACTGTCCGCCACTGACCATCCCCCTCGACAGCTGTGGCTGGTTTGGTCGCGCCAAGGCGGCCTGGATCGGCCCCGAGCGCTGGCCCAACGAGCTGTCGGTGTTGGTGCGCGAGCTACAACGCCACTGCACCCGCCTCGGCCTTGGCAACGGCGAGCTGCACTACCGCCCCCACATCACCCTGTCGCGCAAGGCCGCGGCGGCGCCGGAGCCCGCTCCGGCCCCCGATTTCGTCCTACATGCCGACAGCTTTTGTCTCTATCAGTCGGTCAGCAGCGAGGAGGGGGTACGTTATGAGCCCCTCGCCTGCTGGCCACTTCGCAAGCGAGTGACTGCATGAAATTTCATCCTCCACTACAAAGCGGCCTGTTGTTGCAGCGCTATAAGCGCTTTCTCACCGACGTGCAGCTCGACGACGGCTCAACCCTCACGGTGCACTGCGCCAACACCGGCGCCATGACCGGCTGCGCCGACCCCGGCACCCGGGTCTGGTACTCCACGTCCGACAATCCCAAGCGCAAGCTGCCCCACAGCTGGGAAATCGCCCAGAGCCCGCGCGGCCACCTCATCTGCGTCAATACCGCGCGTGCCAACCAGATTGCCCGCGAGCTGATCGAAGCCGGTGCTATCGCCCCGCTCGCCGGCTACGCGCGCCTGCGCAGCGAGGTCAAATACGGGGAAGAGGGCAGCCGCATCGATCTGCTGCTGGAAGATGACCAGCGGCCATCCTGCTATGTGGAGGTGAAATCAGTCACCCTGCTCGATGCTGAGCGTGACGATGGGATGGGCTATTTTCCCGATGCAGTGACAACCCGTGGCGCCAAGCACCTGCGCGAGCTGATGGCGATGAAGGCAGCCGGCCACCGGGCCGTGTTGCTGTTCATGGTGTTGCACTCGGGGATTACCAAAATGTGTGCTGCATCACACATTGATCCACAATACAGTCTGCTTCTTGAGCAAGCGATTGGGGCAGGGGTTGAAATTTTATGCTACCAACCCCATGTTGAGATCACAGGCTTTAAGCCGCAAGGGTTTATCCCGTTTGAAACCGTTAGCCGGATTATTCCCAAGGGATCAGAAATCTCGACGGAGTAGCAATAATGGTATGGGTTGTTTGCCACGCACCACCCCATCTGATATAGATACCGGCCTTAATTTATGGATGGCACGGGACGCGTGCAGTATAGGAGACAGGGCATGCCAACAGGCGAAAACAGGAAATCTCTGGGCCCCCTGGCCATTGCGGGAGTTGAGCCTTACCAGGAACAAGCGGGTGAGGAGTACATGAACGAGCGCCAGAAGGCGCACTTTCGCAAAATTCTGGCGGCCTGGCGTAATCAGCTGATGCAGGAAGTCGATCGCACCGTTGATTACATGAAAGACGAAGCAGCCAACTTCCCCGATCCGGTCGATCGCGCAGCACAAGAAGAGGAGTTCGCCCTCGAGCTGCGTACCCGCGACCGTGAGCGCAAGCTCATCAAGAAGATCGAGAAGACGCTGCAACTGCTGGAAGAAGACGAATTCGGCTACTGCGAGCACTGCGGCATCGAGATCGGCATCCGCCGTCTGGAAGCCCGTCCGACCGCTGATCTGTGTGTCGACTGCAAGACATTGGCCGAGATCAAAGAGAAGCAGATGGCGGGCTGATCAGCCCACCTCTCGCGCGTATACAAAGAGGGAGCCCCACGGGCTCCCTCTTTGCGTTTCGACACCCATCGCCCCCGGTGGTAGAATCCGGCGGGTTTTACCGTCAAGAGTCAGCGCCATGCCCTGGATACAAATTCGAATCAACGCCACCGCCAAGACCGCCGACAAGGTGAGCAACATGCTGCTGGGGCGCGGTGCCCAAGCGGTCACCTTCATGGACGCCAAGGACGTGCCGGTCTACGAGCCCATGCCGGGCGAGACCCCGCTGTGGGGCGAAACCGAGGTGATGGGCCTGTTCGATGCCGAAGTGGATCCGGCACCGATCGTGGCCTTCTTTCAGCAGATCTTCGGCGAGCAGGTCGGCCACAAGGTCGAGCAGCTGGAGGACAAGGATTGGGTGCGCGAGTGGATGGATCACTTCCACCCGATGCAGTTTGGCGAGCGTCTGTGGATCTGCCCGAGCTGGCGCGACGTGCCCGATCCCGAGGCGGTCAACGTCATGCTCGATCCGGGCCTGGCGTTCGGTACCGGCACCCACCCCACCACGGCGCTGTGCCTGAAGTGGCTCGATGGCCAGGATCTGACCGGCAAGACGGTGGTCGACTTTGGTTGCGGCTCCGGCATCCTCGGCATTGCGGCCCTGAAGCTGGGTGCTGAGCGCGTCATCGGCATCGACATCGATCCCCAGGCGATCCAGGCCAGCCGCGACAACGCCGAACGCAACGGCGTCGCAGAGCACCTCGAGCTCTACCTGCCCGAAGATCAACCGGCCGGCCTCCAGGCCGATGTGGTGGTCGCCAACATCCTGGCCGGCCCCCTGCGCGAGCTGGCGCCGCTCATCGCCGATCTCGGCAAGCCCGGCAGCATCATGGCCCTCTCCGGCGTGCTGGAGAGCCAGGCCCCCGAACTCGAAACCATCTACGGCAAGTGGTTCACCATGGATCCGACGGCGGTGCAGGAAGAGTGGTGCCGCCTCTCGGGCACCAAGCACGGCTGACGTTAACAGGGCTCCTTCGGGAGCCCTTGCTTTATCCCCAGCCGGCCTTATCGGCCCGGCACAGAGCGCCACGCCCGCACCGCCAGCACCAGCAGAGTGACGGCGGTAAGCGGCAGCACGAAGCCCGCCATGGCGGCTGCATAGCTCGTCTGCAATGCACTGCCGGTGGCGTGCAGCACCAGCCAGACGGTATAGGCGACGTAGTAAGCCAGAAACAATCCCCCCTCCCAGCGCGCTATGGTGTAGCCGGTGAAGAAGATCGGCAGGCAGGCCAGCGCCACGGCGATCATGACCGGGATATCGAAGCGCAGCGCCGCCGCTGAGACCTCGAGCCCACCCGGCGCCACCACGGCAGTCAGACCGAGCACGCAGAGAAGGTTGAAGATGTTGCTGCCCACCACGTTGCCCACCGCGATGTCGCGCTCACCGCGCAGCGCCGCCACGATGGAGGTGACCACCTCGGGCAGCGAGGTGCCGGCAGCGACGATGGTCAACCCTATGATGAGATCGCTCACCCCGAAATAGCGGGCCAGGGTGACGGCACTGTCGACCAGCAGCCGCGAGCCGAGGATCAGCAGTGCCAAGCCCCCCACGATCAGCAGCAGGTGACGCAGTGTACGGCTGGCTGAGCGGGGCTCCGGCTCACCGTACTCGTCGGCGAACTCCGCCTGCCCGGCCTTGCCCTCGCGCCGACTCTGGATCACCAGAAACAGGGTGTAGACGATGATGCCGGCAAACAGCAGCCCCCCTTCCAGCGCCGAGAGGCGCCCGTCCCAGCCCATCAGCAGCACCAGCAGCGAGACGGCGATCATCAGCGGCACATCGAGGCGCACCAGTTGTAGCGACACAGAAAGCGGAACGATGAGCGCCGAGATACCGAGGATGAACAGCACGTTGAAGATGTTGCTCCCCACCACGTTACCCACCGCAATACCGGCCTGCCCCTCCAGCGCCGACTGCACGCTCACCGCCAGCTCGGGCGCGCTGGTGCCAAATGCCACCACCGTCAGCCCCACCACCAGCGGCGAGATCCCAAGCGCCACCGCCAAACGCGACGCGCCACGCACCAGGGCCTCGGCCCCCCCAACCAGACACGCCAGCCCGAGCGCCAGCCACACCGCCGTCATCATAAGATCATCCTTGTGCCGTTAACCCCTGCGAGGCCCCTCTTTGGTGACGAGCCCCCTTGACGTGCTTGCCACCGATTGACCCCCACCATGCTACCCCAATTCGCGATGGCAAAAAGGGCACCTTGAGGTGCCCTTTTGTTATGTGCCGTTAGCCATCGCCGTCATGGGCAATGAACGCTTGCGCCAATGCAGTGCCCACCATGAGAGCGCGCCGTAAAGCAGGGTCAGCCCCCACAGACGCCACCACAGGGGCTGCACCTGGGCAAAGTCGGCCCCCATCTGGTTCAGTCGCAGCATCCCCTGCATCCCCGCCGTACTCGGCAGCCAGTAAGAGATCCATACCAGCGGCTCGGGCACCATCTCGATGGGCCAGATGAAACCGGCCACAAACACCAGCGGCATGGAGGAGAGCAAGATGGCCTGGCTCGGAATATCCCGGCGGGTGCAGAGGGCGCCGATCAGGATGCCCAGCATCAGGGTGGCCAGCTCGAACGGCAGGGCAAACAGCAGCACCTCGGAAGCGCTGGCCTCGCGCGCAATGCCATAGGCATCGAAACAAAAACCGAGCATATAGGTGATCGGGATGAAGTAAGGCACGGCGATCACCAGGGTACGGGCCAGCAGCAGCGGACCGGTGGGCGCCAGCTGCCAGTACCCCTTACCGCCTCGCACCGTGATCTGGTTCTGGGTCGAGCCAAGCAGGGCCGCCCCCATCAGCAGGATCTGGTGCAAGATCAGCACAAACACCCCGGGCACCACGTAGTTGAGGTAACCCATGGTGGGGTTGAACACCGGCACCAGATTGAGCGAGACCGCACTCCACCCCTGGCTGGCGCCCGGCAGAGGCTCGCCGTGGGCCAGCAGCCGTGACACCTTGATCTGCGCCGCCAGGGTGCCCCCCGCCGAAGCCAGCCCCTGTACGATGGAGCCATAGACCAGGAAGTAGCTCGAATCCCCCGCATACCCCAGGGTGACGGTGCGCCCGAGCATGATGTCGCGGTAGAAGTGGCGCGGGATGTGCAGGAGCCCGCGCGCCTCGCCGGCGTTGATGCGCCGCTGCGCCTCCTCCAGGCTGGCCACCTCATCGACCAGCTTCACCTCGGGCGTGGCATCGGCCATGAAGGCGAGCCGGCGCGAGAGCTGACTGCCGTCCTCATTGACCAGCACCACGGGCAGTTCGCGCGGCGTCTGCTTGAGGTAGGGCTGGGGATAGAGAAAGGAGTAAAACAGGATACCGCCAAACAGGGTGAGCAGGATGGCGCGATCGGCAAACAGGCTGCGCAGCTCGAGGCGCAGCAGATCGAAAAACCCTAGCATGCGGCCTCCTTGGGCTGATAACGCCGGCCCGCGACCCACAACAGCCCCCAGAACAGCAGCAGCGCCCCCAATTGCGGCGCGATGGCCAGCAGCCCCTGCGCCCGGTTGGCCACATCAATCTGGATGTCGGCATAGTGGGAGATGGGCAGCAGGGCGCGCCAGAAGGTGGCAAAGCCCCCCATGGCGCTGGCCGGGAAGGTCACCCCCATGAAGGCAAGACCGGGCGCCGTCAGCGCCCCGGCCAGCGAGATGGCCCGGGCCGCGTCGCGGATCACCGCATAAAAGCCCATGCCGAGGGCCACACAGGCGCCGGCCGTCACCCCGAGCGCCAGCGCCAGCAGCCAGGGGCTGCCGTGCATGGGGTAGCCAAGCCAGCTGTACATGGCATAGCTCCAGGCCAGTCCCCACCCCCAGCCAATCAGCCAGTGCAGGGCAAACTTATGCCACAGTGCCGGCCAGACCCCCTGCTCATGCCAGGCAAGGCCGAGCCTATCTTCCCGCGCCAGGGCATTGAGCCCGTACAGGGTCAGCAAAATCTGCCACACGGCGGGGAACAGCGCCCCCAGCAGGAACTGGCCATAGCTGGAGTTGAGGTTGTAAAGCGGCGTCATCTGGCCAGCCAGCGGTACCGACTGCCCGAGGGCCCCCGGCAGGCTGCTGCCACCGGCCAACGCCTGCAACACCCCTACCTGACCGTTGAGGGTTCCCACCACTTGCGCCAGCGCCGCATTGACCACCTTGGCGATCAATACGTACTGGCTGTTGTTCCACACCGTGACGCGCGGCGCGGTGCCGAGCCGGGCATCGCGCTCCAGATGCAGCGGCAGCACCACCAGCGCATAGATGTCACCACCGCGCAGGGCACGGGTGCCCTCGGCCACCGAATCAAACTCGTTGGAAAGCCGAAGAAAGGAGGAGGCATCCAGATCCCGCGCCAGCTGGCGCGACAGGCTGCTCTTGTCGAGATCGACCACGGCGATGGGCAGCTCGCGCACCAGGGCCGATGAGAAGATCCACCACAGCATCAGCAGCAGGGAGAGCGGCAGCCAGAGCACCAGCATCCGCCCCCAACCATCCTGCCACAGCAGTCGCCATTCGCGCCCCATTTACAGCTCGACCAGCACGCTCATGCCAACCCGCAACCCCGGGATCGGCTGTACCGGGCGCGCCTCCACCTCGAAGGTGCGCATGTCAAACCCCTGCCGGGTATCGGTGGCACGCCAGGTCGCGAAATCCCCCATCACCGCCACATGCGAAACCTTGAGACGCACCGGCTTATCGCCGAGCGCCGGGATGCGCGCGTCAAACTCCTGCCCCATGGCAAAGTGGGAGAGCTGATCTTCACGCACATGCAGCACTGCCCAGGCGTCGTCCAGATCGAGCAGGGTCACCACAGGGAACCCCTGGGGGGCCAGCTCGCCGCTACGCAGCAGTACCTGGCTCACCTCACCGTTGTGCGGGCTGTTGATGCGGGTATCGGCCATGTAGGCCTCGACCTCGGCCACCGAGCCTGCGGCCATGCGCGCCTTCTCACGGGCCGCCACCTTGGTCTCTTCACGTGCCCCTTCGAGGGCCAGCTGATACTGCTGCCACGCCATGCCTTCGCTGTAACGGGCCGCCTGCCAGCCGGTCCAGGCCTCATCCCGCTTTTGCAGCGGCACCACGCCGTCACGATACAGGTTGGCGATCCGCTGGTAGGTCTTGCCGCTGAGCTCGGCGGCAGCCTTGGCCTTCTGCCACTGATCCTTGGCGGCAGCGATCTGCTGGGCTCGCGCCCCCTTCTCCGCCTCCATGGAGAGGGCATCCGCCGCAGCCTCACCGGCCTTGGCCTGGGCCAGCTTGGCCTCCAGCTCTGGACTGGCCAGGGTAAAGACCAGATCGCCCGACTTCACCTGCTGGCCCTTGTGCACCAGCACTTCGTCGATACGGCCCGGCACCTTGGAGGAGACCGAGTACTGCTGCGCCTCGATCTGCCCTTGCAGTCGCACCGGCTCAGGACGATAGGCCAACCAGAAGCGCCAGGCGAGCCAGCCCACCACCAACAGCAGCACCCCTGCAACGATCAGGGGACGCTTGGAATTCATGCTCTGCTTTAACTGGCTCATGGGGTCACCTCTATGCCCTGCGCTTGCTGATAATGTCGGAATTGATCGATCTGCCCGGACAGCGCCATCAGGCGCGCGAGCGAGACCACGTATTGATAGGCCGCCGCCGAACGCTGGGTCTTGACCCCGGCCAACTGATTCTGGGCATCCACCACATCAAGAGAGGTGGAGAGCCCCTGGCCGAAGGCCTTGTCCCGCAACAGGACGTTCTCTTCGGCCAACTTCTGGGTCGATGAGAGGGAGTTGTACTCTTCCAGCGCCTGGCCCGCTTCGCGCCAGGTTTTCTCGACCAGCACCTCGAGATCGTGGCGGGTCTTGGCCTCCAGGTGATTGACCTGCAACTCGGCACTCTTGGCCGCCGCCACCGTATCGGAGCGACCATCGCGGCTCACCAGCGGCATGCTGACCCCGACGCCAACCATCCAGTCGGGCGCCATCTTGGCCGAGAGCGTGTCCTGCTCGTAGAGGTTGTAGTTACCGTAGAGGAACACCTCGGGGGCAAACTTGCCCTTCTCGGCCCGGATCAACCCCTTGGCCTGCTCGCGCTTGGCCATCAACACCTTAAGACCTGGGTGTACTTCCAGGGTCTGGCTGACCAGGGGCGAAAGTTCGGGGGTGCGCTGGTTAATGAAAAGAGAGTTGGTCGGCTCGCTGCCATCGAGCTTGATCAGGCGATCGAGCGCCAGCTCGGCGATCTCCAGGCTGCGGCGCGACTTCTGGGTATCGATACGCGCCCTGTCATAGGCCGATTGGGCGGAGAGCAGCTCCACTCTGGCTATCTGCCCCTGCGCCTCGAGCTTCTTGGCGTGATCGTAGTGACGGGCAAGCCCGGCCTCGATATCGGCACGGGTCTGCACCACTTGGCGCGCCAGCACCACGCCAAAATAGGTCTGGGAGAGGGTCTCGAAGCTGGCCTGCTGCTTGACGGCCAGCATCTCCTTGGCTTCATCCACCTGAGCGGCACGGATATCCTGCGCCGCATCGATGCGTCCACCGGTGAACAGGGGCCAGAGTGCCTTGACCGAGCTGGTGACCACATTTTTCTCAGTCAGCGGCGTCACGAAGGCACTGGCGCCCCCCATCAGGTTGATGAGCGCTCCGCCCAGGGCGCTCTGACTCAGCCCTCGGACGGGATTGAGCGCCAGCATATCGAGTTCAACCGGATCGTCGAGCCGGGTGAAATTCGCCCCCACATCGATTTTGGGCAGGTACATGGCTTTGGCGGCCTCGCGCAGGGATTCTGCCCGCTCCACCCCGGCTCGCTCGGCGGCCAGCCCGTCGTCTTGCTGCAACACCCGGCTCCATGCCTCTGCAAACGAGACAGGCAGCGCCATTGGAGCCCCCCATGCATAGCAGCAGAGCAGCGTGGCACCGACTCTTGTGATGATTCGTCTACTCATCATGACCCTGTGTTTTGTTAATTTATTGGGTGGAGCTTTTGCTCAAAATGAGCCCGCTATCATAACGCAAACTCGCCCGGCTCCGCAGCACAGAATATCCCTATGATTCACTCGACACCACACCCATCCAATCGACTGATTTGCAAGCTATCCAGATATTGCAAGCCTTGAAGGGGATATTTTTCCTAAAAAAAGTTGCCTAACGCTCAAATACTAACCTTTTCTCCTGACTAAAAAATGCGTAATATACGCCGCCCTAAGCCGATAGTAACCGTAGTGATGCAGATAGGTCCCCACATCCTGGATGCCCCCTTGATCGTCGCCCCCATGGCCGGCGTCACCGACCGGCCGTTTCGCGAACTCTGTTTGCGACTGGGTGCTGGCATGGCGGTCTCTGAGATGCTGTTGGCCAATCCGGATGTCTGGGATTCCCAGAAGACCCGCATGCGGATGGATCATGCTGCTGAAGTTGGTGTGCGCTCGGTCCAGATTGCCGGAGCCGACCCCGAGATGATGGCGTACGCCGCCCGCTACAACGTGGAGCATGGTGCGCAGATCGTCGACATCAACATGGGCTGCCCGGCGAAGAAGGTAAACAAGAAGTTGGCAGGTTCCGCCCTGCTGCGCTACCCCGATCTGGTCAGAGAAATCTGCCATACCGTGGTGAATGCAGTCGCAGTGCCTGTCACGCTGAAAATTCGCACAGGATGGGATCCGGATAACCGCAATGGCGTGGAGATCGCCCGAATCGCCGAAGATTGCGGTATCAAGGCCCTTGCCGTGCATGGTCGTACCCGAGCCTGCCTTTATAAAGGTAACGCGGAGTACGACACCATCAGGGCGATTAAGCAGGCCGTATCGATTCCTGTTGTCGCCAATGGCGACATCGACAGCCCGGAAAAGGCTCGGTATGTCCTCGACTATACCGGCGCTGACGCCGTGATGATCGGCCGCGCTGCACAAGGAAGACCCTGGATTTTCCGGGAAATCCGTCACTATCTGGCAACCGGTACCCTTCTGCCTCCGCCGCCACGGGCTGAGGTCAGGGCCCTGATGCTGGAGCACGTTGCCAACCTGCACCGTTTCTACGGTGACTATCTGGGGGCACGCATTGCTCGCAAGCATGTGGGCTGGTATTTGGAAGAAGAAGAGACGGGCCGAGAATTCCGCAGGTATTTCAATGGCCTGGAGTGTGCTGAGGCACAACTCGAGGCACTGGATGCCTATTTCGATGGATTAGGTTAACGCATAACATAAGAGCCGACCGAATATGTTCGAACAAACCCTGACTTCTGATGCATTGGTAACGACCACTCACAATCACGCTGCCGAGCCGACCCAGCGCCCCCTGCGTGACTCTGTGCAACAGGCCCTGCGTAACTACCTGGCCCAGTTGAACGGTCAGGAAGTGGTGGATCTGTACGATATGGTCCTTTCCGAGGTCGAAGCTCCCATGCTGGACGTGATCATGCAGTACACCCGCGGTAACCAAACCCGCGCCGCCGTGATGATGGGGATCAACCGTGGCACCCTGCGCAAGAAGCTCAAGCGCTACGGCATGAACTAAGCCATAAAAGCTAAGCTATTGAAAATAAAGGTACTTTCATTTTAATGAAAGTGCCTTTTTAGTTTTGAACCCACATTTGAACCCACACTTACCTAGCAAGGCTTTGTGGTTGATCGCTCCGATAAGGCGACAGTAAGTCATCGCTCCTCCTCTTAATCCCTTTCAAACGAAAACCATCATAGCCCTCTGTATCTACAATTCATTTGTTCATTTCTTTAAGAGCTTCGCCTACAGTTAATACCTTCCAACCAACAGCCCTAGCCTGCTCAAGGTCTTGCTGAGCAATTGCGATCCCTCTTTTTTTATGAGGCCAAGCTATTTCCAATTCAGCTACGACGTCTTTGCCAGTGATGGATAACTCATGACTTACGTGTGGCAAATGCATGTTCTTTTTTTCGTAAAACCGTAACAAACCATCAAGCGACTGATCAGCCACATCTCTCACTTCAGCCCAACTACTAAGGAAGGTGCGAATAAGTCATATGGCACGAGAGCATTTACTGGTAACCCATTGATATTAAATGACTAAAATTTTCATTTTTTGTTCGTGGGATACTTGTTCGCACTTTCCCTAATGTTCCATCTTTAGTTGGGGTGTGGTCTTGTGTGTTTCGTGTAGTGGTTGGAATGGCCGACTATTGGTAAGCCACCACAAACTGAACGAGGGCATTGGCCTGCCCCGGCGTGACCTGGCTGCGTGTTTGTAGGTAACGCACGGCAAACGGCAGGGTCAGGTTTGAGGCCGGAGCGCCGCGCCATACCTCTTGCCGGTTGTTAAGCGGCTGTGGCAGCAAGGCGCTATTGAGCAGCTGTACGCCTATCCCCGTGGCATTCTGCGCACCGGCTTGCAGCTGAATGACCCCTTGTTGGGCGGCGTTGGCATAGTCTGGGTCGGCGCTGGCATTGAATTGCATGAGCACGGCATAGACGTTGCTGCAACTTTGCAGATGGATGTTGAAGTTGCGGCTGGCACTGCTACTACCGATCCCGGTGAATTGCTGGGCCTGCTGAGTGCCAAGGGGCACTGTGATGTTTTTTGAGTCGGTACTGACGGTACAGGTGGGGCCGACTATGTTGACACACAGGCCGTTGGTCAGTCGCGCTTCCACCACGGTCAAGTTATCGAAACGCACATTGCCCAACAGGGTGCCGGCGGGCAGACAGTACTGGCCCGTGGTCATGTTGCCCGTCTTCCAGAAGTCGACCCGGATCTTGGATGTGGCATCGAAGTAATAGTCTCCGATTGGAGCTTTCACTTCACCATAGGGGCGAAAGTAGTTGGGGGTGTTGTAGAGGGCGGTATCACTCAGGCTGTAGCCAATGCCGGGTATCGTCGTGATGTTATAGATAGGTCCTTTTTCCGAGCTGCCGATGGCCGGAGCCGTGGCCCCCACCAGATTGCTGTAACCCGCACTCTCACTGCCGCTGCAGTTGCTCTTCCAGGAGGGGGTGCCATCCATGCCGCCGATATCCCCCAGCCGTTGCCCCACCGCGGTGTTGATGCTATTGACCGTCAGCGAGGAGTTGGGGGCGCTGTAGCGAGCGGGGCCAACCAGTCCATCTTTCCAACTACAGTTGGCCAGGGCAGCAGGGTTCCAACTCAGGGCCAGGAGGAGCGCGTAGCAGAGGGATGCCAGAGGGCGAGTGAGCGTCATGATTACTCCTGATGGTCGGCAGTTAGGGGGAGACAGGTTTGGGGCTCGGCTATCAGGCTCAGACCCGCGGCGTCGGCGGGTAACTGGTAATTCAGCTGGCACTGCTGATGGACTTCGCCCCCCCAGCGCACATGCAGCTGGCCGCGCAGTTGGCTGACTCGGGCATAGAGCTGGCCTCCTTGGCCAACCGTTCCCACCTCTTGCCCCTGAGCATCCAACACCTGGGCACCGAATGGCGCGGGCTGTTGGTTGGCCAGGCGAGTGTCCAGTAGCAGGCCGTAGCCCACCTTGGTGGCGAACTGTACCGGCACGGCGGCCCCCGCATCCGGCACCACCCATTGGCTGGTGGTCGAGAGTTCCACCGTGTCCAGGGTGCCTTGTGGATCGAGTTCGAGGTGATTGCGGCTGAAGGGGGTTAGATTGGGGGCTATGGCATAGCCCTCGTCGTTGATCGTTACCCCGGCCCAGCCGGTCAGCTTGGCTCCCGCCGCCTGAGGTGCCGCTATGATGGCAAAGGTATCTCCCAGCTCAGGCACGGCCAGCCAACCGCCAGCATGGGCGACTATGGCCCCACGCACCCCTACTGAGTATTGCCGTTGTTGCTGGCTATCCTGACTCAGGCTGCCGTTGTAGTAGGCGTGGGATGAGCGGTAGCTGCCGTTGACGCCTAAGCCACTGACACTCTCACCCTGTTGCGGGGCTTGATGGCTGGCGGTGAGGCCATAGCTGTACTGACTCTCTTCTCCGAAGGCGCCTGCCAGAGTGGTCTGCAGTTGGCTGCCGTTGGCGGGATCATGAGTCAATTGCATAGTCACACTACCATTGAGGCCGCGGCTGCCCAGGGGCAGCGAGAGGGTGAGACCATAGAGCCAGTTGCGCTGACCTGTGCTCGTTTGGCTATGTTGGGCCGAGAGCTGATAGCCCAGATTGCCTAGCATGTCGCTGTAACCCAGTTGCAGGCTGGTCTCATCGGGCTGTGCTTGCCAATACCAGCTCCGGCTGCCGATCAGGTAGAGGCTACCTGAGCCCAGCGCCTGGTTGATACTGAGATCCAGCCGCTGCCGTTCATGCCACTGGCGGGTGAAATCCTGGTTCTGACCATACAGCCGGGAGATGGCCTCCTGCAGACCGTAATACTCCTCATTGCTGGTGCGCGATGCGGTCAGCGACAGGTGGGTATCTGTGGTGGTCACTTGGCGTGAGAAGTTGGCCCGGTATTTTTCTCCCTGGCTGGAGCTATCTCGCTCGCTCAGGTTGGCGTGGGTCAGATCCAGGGAAAAGGCTCCCAGCGAGGTGTTGATGGCGCTGCCCACCAGCAAGGCTGAATACTCTTCCAGCAGCGAGAGGCCGCTGTAACCGGTCAGCAGGTTGCTGACGCCTTGTTGCAGGGTAAATTGGCCCAACAGGGGGCGCTGGCCCTGCAAGGCGTCATCGCGCACCTCACCGAAGGTGGCATTGTAGAAGGTGGTGCCGGCTCGCACCATGCCAGGCACGGCGGCATAGGGCACACGAAACGCCTGGCGGCTGCCATCGGCCTCCTGGATGGTCACCTGCAGATCGCCGCCATAGCCGGTCGGGTAGAGGTCATCTATGACAAATGAGCCCGGTGGCACTGTGGTCTCGTATAGCAGGTAGCCATTCTGCTCTATGGTGACCTTGGCATGAGTGCGGGCTATGCCGCGGACTGTGGGGGCAAATCCCCGTTGCGACTCGGGCAACATGCGCGGGTCACTGCCCAGGTTGATGCCCTGATAGCTGACGGCATCGAAGAACTCCCCCGAACTCCAGCTCTGGCCCAGGGTCAGCCGTGAGCGCCAATCGGGCAGACTGCGCTGGGCATAGGTGGCAATATTGCTCCACGCCTCATCTTGGTCGCCTTGTTGCAGACTCGACTGGTGGCGCAGACGCCAATTGCCCAGATTGGCGCCACCGTTGAGCCCCAGATAGCGGCTGGTGTAACTTTGCCCTGCATAGTCACTATGGTAGTCATTCAGGTCATAGCCCAGGCTGACCATTGGCTCGCCCCAGCTCCACTGCTCAGGGGGGACTCCGGCCCGGTCGGCGCGCAGTTGCAGGCTCTGGGGAATGTCCAGATGCAGGGCCAGCTCAGCGATGGCGTAGTGCCAACTGAGCTCCGGAGAGATCTGTTCTGGGGTGACGCACTCTGCCGGGTCTTGCAGTCGTTGGTTCAGGGCTGGAGTCAGTTGCTCGGTGTTGACATGCCCCTGGTTCAGCAATGCCATGTCTAGGCAGAGCTGGGGTTCCGCTTGGTCTGTCACCTGGCCTAGCCGCACCATCAGGCGCCCGCTCAGGTTCTGATTGATATAGATATCGCTGAGGTAACTCCCCGCGTAGAGCGGATTGCCCTTGTTGAATTGGCTGACATCTATGGCCTCCAGGTTGGGGTTAAGAAAGCCCGCATTGAAGGTCACCTCCTCGGCGGCTTCGCAGCTCATAGTCAACGCGATCAGCATCACCAGCAGCGGGGAAGGGCGTGACGCGCGCTTCAGCATGGCGATTACTTATTCAGGGCGATCTGGTGCGCCTGCTGGGCACCATAATCATTGATGAGGCTGAAGTTTAGGGTCTGGGGCAGTGGAACCCGTAACTTGGCGGGTAGGGGTAGCCTCAAGTTGGCAAATGGGGCCACCATATCCCCTGAGAGTTCATGCCCGGCCAAGCGAACTGAACTCAAGGTCACATGGTAGGGCGTTGGATTGTGAACCGCGAGCACCGGTTCGCTGCTGGATTCCAGGTGCCATTGCAACTGCTCGGCGACCTTGGCCGGATCGGCCTTGAGACCCGCAGGGCGGAAGAAAAATTTCAGGCGGGAACGGACGGCAAACTGCAGGTAGTTTTCGTTGTTCTTGGCATCGGGTTGCGGTGGGATCTCCAAGAGATTGAACCAGTAGAGGCTCTCCCTGTCCTGCGGCAGGGGGCTGCCGTTGTACATGATGCGCAATGTCTGACCGCTCTTGGCTTCGACCCGAGAGACAGGGGGAAGAATGATGAAGGGGGCCTTCTCCTGCTCGGGTTGCGAGAGTGTATTGCCGCTATCGATCCAGGATTGCACCAACGCCGGGCTGTCACCGGTATTGTTTAGTTGCAGGGTGATCTCTCGTTTGTCAGCCGGGTAAATGATGCGCGTACCGCTGATGACAATCCCAGCCTGGGCGACGAGGGGCAGTAACAGTAGGATCAAAGGCCAGACGTATCGGCGAACATTCCG
Source organism: Aeromonas simiae (assembly GCF_000820125.1). GTDB lineage: Bacteria > Pseudomonadota > Gammaproteobacteria > Enterobacterales > Aeromonadaceae > Aeromonas > Aeromonas simiae. Next base: position 122,954 of record NZ_CDBY01000049.1, read on the forward strand.
GGACATGAGCGGATACCTTGTTAAGTCGGCGGATTCGGCACCAGAACGGCATAGCAGTGAGGGCTCCCGACTATGCCGTTCTGGTTTACCGCTCAGAGTAGACTCATTGATAGGTCAGGGTAAAGAAGGTATCTGCCTTGACTGCGCCCGCCGTCACGCCACCTAGGGCGGAATAGTATTCGGCGAAGTAGGTGAGGGTAGCTGCTCCGCCGGTAATATCGACCCACTGGGAGTTCTGGGCGGCCTGAGGTTGATTCAAGGCGATCTGGCTGAAGTCGGCATTGCTCAAGCCGACCTGCACATTGCCCGCACCAGATGGTGCTGTGTTCTTCAGTTTACCCGTGCTCATATCGGTGCCGCTACCCGGTTCGAAGTAGAGGGAAACCTTGCCGCTATTGGGGGTGCAGTTGGTCAAGTTGATGGCGATCGGGGTGCGGCCAGCCGTCGTTCCTGCTGCCGTCAAGGCATTGGCCGATACGGTGGGGAGAACCACGGCGTGCTTACCGCCGGTACCTGAGGTGATATCGCAGGTGTTGGCGACTATGGTGCCCGTGATGTTGATTTCGCCATCAGTCGCGTGGCTTATCCTGGGCAGCAAAGCCAGGGCACTGATGAGCGCAAGACGCAGATTGAGTTGCATGGTGTTTCTCCTGGCGTTGTATGGTGTCTGCGGGGTGACGCAGCACACTGTTCTGTTCAGTCGTTCTGTAATTGTTGCCTGCTTATAGGGCATCCCCGTCGAGCGGGGGGCAGGGAGAGGCGGTCTGACCTGCCGATTAATTAAACAGCCACCAACCTTAACTGACTCTGAATCGCCCCTGGTTTTCTAGACACTTTGTTGCTGAAAAATAAACTGCCTTTCAAACTCTACCGGCGACAGCCCATCATTGGAACCATGACGCCTGATTGGGTTGTAAAACATCTCGATATAATCAAACACATCGCTGCGGGCTTCGTCTCTTGTCGCGTAAATCCTGCGCTTGATCCGCTCCCGTTTGAGCAACTGAAAGAAACTCTCGGCGACCGCGTTGTCGTGACAGTTACCCCGTCGGCTCATACTGCAACTCAGGTTGTGGGCCTTCAGAAAGTCTTGCCATTCACCACCGGTAAACTGGCTGCCCTGATCCGAATGCACCAGTACCGGCTGCTTGGGTTTGCGCCGCCAGACGGCCATCAATAACGCATCAACCGCCAAGTCTGCCGTCATGCGTGACTTCATCGCCCAGCCGACGATCTGGCGAGAGAACAGGTCGAGCACCACCGCCAGGTACAGCCACCCTTCTTGAGTGCGAATGTAGGTAATGTCAGTCACCCAGATGATGTTGGGGGCTGGCACCTTAAACTGACGTGCCAGCGTGTTTGGGGCAGCTTGCGTGCTCTTGCCTCCATAATGCCCCTTGCGGCGTTGATAGCCCGTTTGCGAACGCAGTCCCTCCCGCTTCATTAATTTGGCCACACGGTGCTTGCCGCAGGCTTCCCCTGCGTCACGAAGGTCGCGATGGATCTTGCGATAACCGTAGACAGCACCACTTTCCAGCCAGGATTGCTTGACCAATCCGGTCAGTCGTTCGTCCTCCTGCTGTCGTGGCGATGTGGGCTGTTTCAACCACGCGTAGAAGCCACTTCGGTGAACCCCCAGGGTCTGGCACAGGGTAACTGGATTTGACCCCATAGG
>NZ_CDBY01000050.1 GCF_000820125.1 Aeromonas simiae
CCCCACCACCCCCACCAGCAGGGGCAGGCTGCGGCGAAATCCCTGGGCGGCCCCACTGCTGGTCAGCAACATATTGTTAGGGCCAGGGGTGCCACAGGTCACTAGGGCAAACCCTGTCAGGGGCAGTAGCCAGTTCAGATCCATCTCAACCTCATTACTACGGAGCAAGGGCACTCAATATGCAGCACCCTCTTTATCAGGCGCAAGCGGCCCCTACATCCAAAGCATCACCACACACAGGGCGGTCAACCCGCCCAGGGTGCCGTTGAGGCGGCGCCAACCACGCTCGGAGCGAACCCAATGGCCCAACTGCTGGCCAAACAGCACCCAGACTCCGCAGCTTGGCAGCGCCACCAGCACGAAGGCCCCCATCACCACCAACTGGCTCGGCCAGTAGCCGGCCCCCTCGCGGGTGAACAGGCTGATGGCCGAGATCCCCATCATCCAGGCCTTGGGGTTGAGAAACTGAAACGCCACCCCCTCGAGCAGGGTCAGCGGACGGCTGCGCTGCACCGGATCGCCGGGCGCCCCGGCCACGGCAATGCGCCATGCCAGCCACAGCAGATAGAGGCTGCCAAAACACTGCAAGGCGAGCCGCAGCAGGGGCCAACGCTCAAACAGGGGATAGAGGCCGAGCGCCAACACCAGCTGTAACACCGGCTGGCCGACACTGACACCCAGCAGGTGTGGCAGGGTGCGCCGCATCCCGAAGTTAGCCCCCGAGGCGGTCAGCATCAGGTTGTTCGGCCCCGGCGTCCCGCAGGTGAGCAGCGCAAATCCAAACAGGGTGACCACCCATTCCATCGTCATCATCTCTCGCTCCCGAACTGTGATTGCATCGATACAATCCACGCATCGCGCTGTTTATTGTCTCGAATTCACGCTATATTGCCGAAACAATCCGATCAATGGTTTTATTGTCACCATGACAATCTGGACTCCCGACCTCTCGGCCCACGAGGGCCCCCTCTACCTGCGGCTGGCCCAGGCCATCGCTCAGGCCATCGCCGCCGGCCAGTTGCCCCCCGGCAGCCGGCTGCCGACCCAGCGCGCCCTGGCCGACCGGCTGGGTGTCACGGTCGGCACCATCACCCGTGCCTATGCCGAGGCGGAGCGGCGCGGCCTGCTGGTCGCCCAGGTCGGCAACGGTACCTGGGTTCGGGAGCACGGCGAGGCAAAGCCCGCCGACTGGCCGGTGCGTGAAGAGCTAGAGGGGCGCATCGAGTTGTGGCAAAACTTGCCTGTGCCCATCGACAGGGCTGCCATGCTGGCCCCCCTGCTGCATCAGGTGGCCGATGAGGGGGATCTCAACCGGCTGCTTGGTTACGATCAGGAGGCCGGCCGCCCCCACCAACGCCAGGCCTTCATCGACTGGCTGGCGGGGCTCGGCATCCCGGCCAGCCACGACCGCTTCCTGTTCTGTAATGGTGCCCAGCACGGCATCATGCTGACCCTGCTCGGCCTCGGCTGTGTCGGGGAGCCGATCGCCTGCGAAGGGCTGACCTATCCCGGCCTGCTGGGGGCGGCGCGCCAGCTCAACTGCCAGGTGATAGCGGTGGCGATGGACGAAGAGGGCATGCTGCCCGAGGCCCTTGATGCGGCCTGCCGCCAACGCCGGCCACGGCTGGTCTACCTCACCCCCACCCTGCAAAACCCCACTACCGGCATGATGGGCGAGGCGCGGCGCCGCGACATTCTGGCGGTGTGCGAGCGGCACGGGGTGTGGGTGGTGGAAGATGACGTCAACGGCTTGCTGCCGGCGGGGCGACCAGCCCCCATGGTGACGCTGGCGCCGGAGCGGGTGATCCACCTCGGCAGCCTGGCCAAGATCGCCTGCGGTGGCTTACGGGTCGGTTTTCTGCTCTGCCCCCCTTCGCTGCGCATGGCGTTGGCCCAGGCGATGCGCCTGTCGAGCTGGATGGTGAGCCCCCTGCTGCTCGAAGTGGCCGCGCGTCTGCTGGGGCAAGGGCTGACCCCGCTGCTCGAAGAGCAGCGCCGCATCCTGCATCGCCGCGCTGAGCTGCTGCTCCACCTGCTACCGGATGCCCGCTGGCAACACGGCGCCATGCACGCCTGGCTGCCACTGCCGCCCCCCTGGCGCAGCCAGGAGTTTGCCGCCGCCGCCGATGCGGCCGGGGTCGGAGTCACCAGCGGTGAGCTGTTCGCCGCCGGCCAGTTTGCCGCCCCTCAGGGGGTGCGCCTGAGCCTGAGCCAGCCATCGAGCGATGCGCTGCTCGCCGAAGGGCTCACCCGGTTGCGGGATCTGCTGGCCGGCGCGCCTCCCATCCACCCCCTGCTCTAGGCCCCCCATGAAGCGACTGCCACTGCTGCTCACCTTGCTGCTGGCCGGTTGTGCCACCCCCCAGCAGCGCCAGCTCGGCCACGTCATCGGCGCCCTTGACGATGAACTGCACCGGCTCGAGGAGCAGCTCGCCGCCCTGGGCGGCCTGCGTTACCAGAAGGCCATCGATGCCCCACTCTCGTTGCGCCAACGCCTGGCCGCGCGGGAGCAAGAGGGCATTGGCGCCCGGCTCGCCGATGGTCCCGAGCTGACCTATTACTACCGGCTGTCCCGTCCACCCGAAGGGGGGCGGGTGAGCGCCGAGCCGTGCCATGACTATGAGTTCGAACTGCGCCGCCTCGGCCGCTTCGGCGTGCTACACCTGAGCTGGCAGAGCCCGGCAGGAGAGGGCCACCAGATCCAGTACCAGCGCAGCTGCCTCTGGCCCGCGGTCGATGCCACGGCCTCCACCCCATCGTAGGGCCCCTTGCCGTCGAAGGGGTCGCATCATTTGCCGCGCCGCTGACCCCGGCCAGGATTGTCCACTTCCCCTCTTTGCGCCGGCCACGTTCAGCCCTAAAATGCCGCCATCCCGATGACCAGGAAGTCTCACCATGCCCTCACGTCTGTTGATCCTGACCCTCCCGCTGCTGCTTGGCGCCTGCTCGACCCTCTCCGAGGAGGAGTGCCGCAACGCCAGTTGGTACAACCTTGGCTACCAGGATGGGGAGCGCGGCCGCACCCAGCAGGAGATCCCCAAATACCGGGAGAGCTGTAGCGAATATGGGGTGAAGGTGGATGAAACGGAGTGGAAGCGCGGCTACCAGAAGGGACTTGAGCTGTTTTGCATCCCCGAGCTGGCCTACAGCAAGGGGCGCGACGGGGTCGAGTATCTCGGGGTTTGCCCGAATGACGCCAGCTTCCTCAAGCAGTATCAGCGCGGTCGCGACGAGTACCTGCTGAACCAGCGTATTGCTGAGCTGCAAGATGAGCTGCGCCGCCTGGATGACGAGATAGGCGCCGTTGAACGGCAGATGCGTAGCAGCGATGGGGACGAACTCGACTACTACCGCAGCCAGCGTTACCGCATGATACGCCACGCCGAGGCGGTGCAAGAGGAGATCTGGCGCCTGCGCAACCCACCCAAGGTGATCGAGTTCAAGCTGTAACCCCAAGAGGGCGCCGTGCGCGCCCTCTTCGCCATCAGGCCAACACCCAGCGTTGCAGCGCCAGGGCGATGCCATCCTCGTTGTGATCCGCCGTCACCTTGTGGGCCTGCGCCCGGATCTGAGGAGCCGCGTTGCCCATGGCCACGGCCAACCCGACTTGGGCAAACATGCTGATGTCGTTGTTGTTGTCGCCAAACGCCACTATCTGCGCCATGTCGATCCCCTCACTGGCCGCCCACTGGGTCAGCCGGTTTCCCTTGCTGCATCGGCGCTCCACCAGCTCGATGGCATAGGGAGCGGCCCAATCCTGGTTAAGTGGCAGCGGCTGCACCCGGCTGGCCACCACGTCGTGCAGCTGGGCGGGATCGTCACCAAACAGCTCGAACTTCCACACCGACTCGGCCAGCAGGTCGGGGCGCTCCTCAAGCGGCAACAGGGCGATGTTCAGGTGCTCGGGCTGACGCGCCGACCAGCCGCGCATCTTGGTCACCTGCTCCTGACAACCGAGATAGGCAATCCCCTCAGAAAGATGGATAAGCGCCCCCATGCTCTCCCCTTCCAGCACCTCGAGCAGGGTCGCCAGCGCCGGTTTGGGCAAGGGATCGCCCCGCACGATGCAGTCATGCGCCGGGTCGTAGAGGTAGGCGCCGTTGCTACAGATGATGGGGGTATCGAGCCCAAGCTCGTGGTGGAAGGGGCGCGCCATCATATAGTGGCGGCCGGTAACCAGGATCACCTTGAGACCACGGCGACGCGCCTCTTCCAGCGCCTCCCTGGTGGCTGTCGAGATGCGGTGGTCCCGTGTGAGCAAGGTGCCATCCATGTCCAGTGCGATGGCCTGATAGGGGGTCATGCTTCTCTCCCTGCTGAAAAATGGGAGTAATAAGCTAGACCAGAACCCCGCCTGCTACCAGCCTCGATGCTCGCTCCTGTGAGATGCGATAAAAAAGGGGCGCTACGGCGCCCCTTTCCAGCCCTGAGCAGGGTCAAACGCGAAAACGCTGCACCATATCCTGCAACTGGGTCGCCAGATGGTTCAGATCGTTGCATGCCAGGGCCATCTGATTGGCACCGGCACCCACCTCCTCCGAGGCGTGGCTGATGTTGACCACGTTGCGGTTGAGCTCCTCACTGACCGCTCCCTGCTCCTCGGTGGCCGTGGCGATCTGTATGTTCATCTGGGAGATGCTGCCCACGGCGCCGCTGATTTCGGCAATCGCGCCGCCCGCCTCACGGGCGGTCAGCACCGTCTCGTTCATCATCTCCTGACTTTGCGCCATGGTGCTACCGGCCTGCTCCGCCCGTTGCTGCAACTCGGCGATGATGGAGTTGATCTGGGTCGTGGAGTCCTGGGTTCGCTTGGCCAGGGTGCGCACTTCGTCGGCCACCACGGCAAAACCGCGCCCCTGTTCACCGGCCCGGGCCGCCTCGATGGCGGCGTTGAGGGCCAGCAGGTTGGTCTGCTCGGCGATACCGCGGATCACCTCCAGCACCACGCCGATGTTGCGGCTGTCTTCGCCCAGCTGCTCGATGACGCGGGCGGTGCTCTCAATGGCCGTCGCAACCTGCTCGATACGGCGAATCGACTCCTGCACCGTCTGCGCCCCCTGCTCGGCGCGCTGGCTAGCCTGACTGGCCGCATCGGCCGCATCGCTGGTATTACGCGATACCTCCTGCACCGTGGCCTGCATCTCGTTCATGGCGGTGGCAAGCTGATTCAGCTCGTGCTGCTGGCTGTTCATGTTGCCAGCCGACTGGCTCGCCACGGCGCTGATCTCCTCGGCGGCCGAGCCCAACTGCACCACAGAGCCGGAGACCTCGCTCACCAGCCGGCGCAGGCTGTCTTGCATCTCGCCAAAGCCATGGGCCAGCTGACCCAGCTCGTCGTTGTTAAAGTGCTGGCGCTCGAGGCGGCTACCCAGATCGCCGGCAGCGACCTTGCGGGTCTGCTCCAGCAGGGCCATCACGGGGCGGCGCGCCTGCTGGGTCAGCCACCAGGCCAGCCCTACCAGCAACAGGATGGTCAGCAAGCTGGCCCCCAACACCATGTTGCGCGACTGGGCATAGGTGTGATGACTGTCCTGAGCCTGCTCGAGTGCGAGGCGCTCATTGATCGCACGCAACTGTCCTGCATAGCCCATCGCCTCTTCCAGCGCCTGGCGGGTCTCATTCTTTCGCAGCGCCGTTACCTTGGTCAGCTCCTGCTGACGAATGGCTGCCACCAGTTGCTCATGGAGCTGGAAGTAACGATTGATCGCGCTGCGCAGCTTATCGTAATTGCTGCGCTCTTCCGGTGTGCTGAAGGGGAGAGAGCCGTAGTGTGCCAGCTCGGCTTCAAAGGTCTCTTTGAGATTGTTGAACTTACTGATCCCATCTTCGACTTCGGCCGGGTCATTGCTAATCGCCCCGATCACCGACACCAGCTCGAGGCGGCGGGTATCCAGCAGGTAGGCGTTGATCTTGCCTGAGCTGGCCACGGAGGGAAGCATGTTATCGGCCAGGCGGGAAGCATCGGCATTGAGGCGGGAGAGCTGGGCGATGGAGAACCACACCAACCCCACCACCATGAGCGCCAGCAGGATAAAACCGTAACCTAACTTCTGACCAATCGACAGATTCTTGAACATGGCTGGCATCCTTTTGCTCATCATGCCGGCATAGGCTACCGGCAACACAACAGAGCATAGTGTGAGAGAGTAATACACAGAATGAGTATGGGTTAACTCTCTCTTATCGGCCTGCCAGCCGGGATCCTGAGGCCGTTTATCTCAATGCCGCGTTCAGCTGCGCCATGAAGTGATCCGTCTCGCCAAACGAGGGCGACAGTGGTACCAGCGTGCCATCTCGCTCCAACCCCAGCGTCGGATAGCCGTGCCCCCCGAGGCGACGCAGCCAGTGCAGGCTCTGGGTCAGGTGCTCGTCCAGTGGCGCCGCCGCATAAGCGGCGTGAAAGTCAGCCTCCTCCCCCCCTGCTCGGCAGCCAGTGCGGCCAGGAATGCCACATCGCCCACCCATAGACCGTCTCGATAGTGAGAGGTCTGGATACGCTGCAACAGCGCCAAACCATCACCCCCCAGAGCGGTCACCGCCATGATGGCGCGGATAGGCGGTTCAGAATCGAGGGTCAGCCGAGTATCGAGCAGCAGCGCATTGAAATAGCGCTCACCAAAATGCTGACCCGTCAGCGCCTCAATGCGTTCATCATGGGGGCGCACATGCTGACGCAGCGCCGCCCCCATGGGCTGGCGGCGAGCGCCGAGCCACAATCCGCCGGCGTGCAGTTCGATGGTAAGGCCCGGCACGTCCGCCGCCGCCTTCAAGAGGGGAGCGGCGCCATAGCACCAACCACAGAGCGGGTCGTAAACATAGTGAAGGCGGGTCGGATTCATCATGGTGCTCTCATGGGGCCGGGCGATGCCCGGCCTGCCGCCGCTTACCACTTCATCTCACCGGTCGCGACCTTGGCGCCGATAGCCAGGCCATCGTCCACCGGCAGCGCCGGGTAAGCCTGCTTCATCGCATCGATAAGAGCCGCCGCGTCCTTGCTCTTGGCCAGCTCGGCCTCGAAACGCAGTACATAGTCACGGGTGAAGCTGACGGCCTCGGCCCCCTGCATCTCCTGACCCAGGAAGTGGCCGGGGATGACGCGCTCAGGTTGCAGTGCCAGCAGCTGATCCAGGGTCTCGACCCACTGACCGCGCACCGCCTGAGTCTGGCTATCGGCCATCCATACATGCACGCCGCTGGAGACCGCCACCCCACCAAAGGCGGTCTTGACCGAAGGGGCCCACAGGAAGGCGCTCGGGGTATTCATCGCCTTCACCTCTATGGTCTCGCCCTCCAGAGTCAGTTGGGAGGCGGTCAACACCTGCGGCACCGTCAGGCTCTTGGGCGCATCTTTGCCGAGGATCGGGCCCCAGTAGGCCAGCTTGGCATCCTTGGTCTCCTTGATGTGGTCGACCACGTGCTGGCTGGCCAGCACCTTGACGTCGGGGAAGGCGGCTAGGATCGGCTCAAGACCGAAGTAATAATCGGGGTCCCCGGCGCTGATATAGATGGTGGTCAGCTGCTTGCCGCTCTGCTTGATGAGCTCGACCAGCGCCTGGCCATTTTTCACATCAAACTGAGCATCCACCAAGATGGCCTCTTTCTCGCCGGTCACCAGCTCGGAGGAAACCGGGAATATCCCCTTGTCACCGGGGTTATAGACCTGGATGTTCAACGGCGCCGCAACGGCAGCGGCGCTGCCCAGGGTGGAAGCCAGGGTCAGGGTAAGCAGAGCGTGTTTCATGGTGTTGCCTCATCGTGGGTCGGTGTCGATGGGAACAGTCTATTGGATCATTTTTATGCCAAATACCGCATAATAGTGACTTCACTGTTGCATATATCGAGCAGATAACATGGATAGACTGACTGCGCTGCAGGTTTTTGTCACCGTCGTCGAACAGGGCAACCTCAGCGCCGCCGCCGAGCGGCTCGACATGTCCCGCGCCATGGTGTCGCGCTATTTGGGGGAGCTGGAGGGATGGATGGGGGCCCGTCTGCTGCACCGCACCACCCGGCGTCTGAGCCTGACCGGCCCCGGTGAAGAGACGCTGGTTCGGGCGCGCAGCATGTTGGCGTTGGGTGAGGAGATGGAGCGGCTGGCCGCTCATGCCGGCGACGCCCCCAAGGGGCACGGGTCACTTGCAGCTATTCACTGGCTGATGCCTTTCTGATGCAGGCCGCTCAGGAGTATCTCTCCCGCTGGCCCGGGACGGCTATCGACATCCTGCAACTGGATCGCACCGTCAATCTGGTGGAAGAGCGCATCGATCTGGCATTGCGCATCACCAACGACCTCGATCCCAATCTGGTTGCTCGCCGCCTCGGTTGCTGCCGCTCCGTGGTCTGCGCCAGTCCGGCCTATCTCAAGGCTCACGGAACACCGCAGCGGGTACAGGATCTCGCCCTGCACAACTGCCTGACCTACTCCTATTTTGGCAAGAGCCTCTGGCAGTTTGAGGGGGCAAACGGCCCCGAATCAGTGCCGGTCAGCGGCAACCTGAGCGCCAACACCTCTAACCTGCTGCTCAAAAGTACCCTGTTGGGCAGCGGAGTCAGCATGCAGCCTCTCTATTCGGTGGCCGGCCACCTTGAGCGCGGTGAGCTGCTTCCCTTGCTGACCAAGCTGGAGCCCCGCCGGCTCGGGGTCTATGGCATCTATACCACGCGCAAGCAGATGTCCCCCCTGCTGCGCAGTTTCATCGATTTTCTGGTGGAGCGGATGGCGCAAGATCCCCTGTGGCAGGAGCCCTCACAACGAAGCGCTTCCTGGGCCCCTTCCTCCCCCAGCGCGCAATAAAAAAGCCTATCCGGTCATGGATAGGCTTATGGCGTCGCGAAGAGAGCAAAGAGGCGCCGCGCTAGATTCCCGCGACCTCCTCATAGGCACGCAACCCTTCCGATTGTCCGCGCATCGCCTGCCACACTTTCAGGCTGCGCTCCATCTCGATACGGCACAACTCACGCGCTTCGGCATGCTCTGCCCGTATGATCTGACGCACCGGCTCAAGGGCCTGCCACAGTTCAGGGTCCTTGGCCAGACGGCGAGCGGTCGCAGCCAAGGTCACATCCAGCGCCTGCACCGCACTCCATCCCCCGTTGCGGGCCTGGATCAGCAAGCGCTGGCTCAACGCGCGCAGTTGCTGCCCGACTTTTGCCTGGTGCTCATTTAGTTTCATCAAGACTCTCCTCGCCAAGGGACAACACGGCCATCCGTCCACTCATTAGCGATTCTGATGGCGCGCCATGCCTTCCCAACCGATGCGTAGCTCACCGATGATGTTGCGCACTTCCTGCAACCCCTCAACGCGGTTGCTCACGCTCGCCTCAAACAAACGCTGACCACAGTAGTCATACAATTTGTGTAAATTGAGCGCCAGCTCCCCCCCTTGTTCCATATCAAGGGCGCTGTCGAGACCTCCGAGGATATCCAAACAGCGGGAGATCGATTGCCCTTTACGATCAAGCTGACGGGCAAGCATGTGCCCCTCAACCCGGGAGATCTCATCGAGCAGCCCATCGATCAACATCAGCACCAACTGGTGCGGATTAGCACTGGCCGCCTTGGCATGGGTAGCGGCCTGTTGATAGGCCGCAAACGGATCGTCTTGTCCAAACATAATTTGCTCGCTTAAAGGTACTGCATGCTTTCCATCATCTGGTTCAACGCGGAGAACTGCTTCAGGTAACGCTGATAAGCCGCTTCCATTCGCTGATCGAAGGCTTCCATCTTGTCTTCCAGACGCTTCTGGCTACGTTCGATACTCTCTTCCCGCTGCTTGATGATGCCATCACGAGCGGTATAGCTGTCCAGGCTCTTTTCCATGCGCTTGAGCAGGCCATCATCCCCCAGCATGGCCTTACCGAGGACTTCCGGGTCTTTCTCCAGCGCCTTGTTAAAGTCAGTGGAGCTGAAACTCAGTTTACCTTCACGGTCAGTCTTAATGCCGATATCGGAAAGCGTCATGCCATTGGGCAGATCCCGCACACTGTTGCGCAAGGTGTTTTTCAGACCACGGGCCGTAGAGTCACCATACAAGGCGCCACCGGAAGCCGTCATCTTGTTGAGGTCGTCCATCAGTTCGTTGTAATCATCAACGAACTTCTGCAATGCCTCAGTCATCTGTTCACTATCCTGGCTGACCGACACCTGCAAAGGGCCGCTATCTGCCGGCTGCGGCTTGGTCAGCTCAATGGTCAAGCCATCGACCACGTTCTCGAAGGTATTGCTGCCTTGCTTGATCTCCAGGGCGCCAGGACCGCTGCCCATGACCAGAATGGCGTCCTGCGCCGGGCTCAGCTCACGCATGTTATCCACGGCGCTGGCAAATGCCTCAGAAGCCTCGCTTCCGGCAACCGGGGTATAGTTGACACTGATCTGATTCGCTTCACCCGTCTCGGTGCTGGTCATGACCAAATTGGTCTTGCCATCGGTACGCACCAGCGTCGCCTTCACCCCAGGGTTGCTGCTGGAGTTGTTAATGGCGTCGGCCAAGTCCTTCGCATTGGCATTGGGCGGCAGCGTCGAGAGATCAATGGCCATCTCCTCGTCACCCACGTTGACGGTCAGAATACCATCTTCGGGCAGCGCTGAATCACCATCGAGCTCAATCCCCACCTGGTGGGAGGTCGCCACCTGCTTGGACTGGAAGTTGTATTGTCCCGAACTTGCCTGACCATTGGAGGTCACGGTCAGGAACCCCTCATCGGAGATGGTCGTCTTCTGAGCCTGCATCTTGGCGGGATCGTTCAGATCCTTGAGCATGCTCTGGAAGGCTTTGGTCTTGCTATTGAGCGAACCGTAAGCGGCACTCTGGGCTTGCAGGCTGCTCTGCTGTTTTTGATGCATCGCATCGGTATTGAGACGTTCGGCGGCGACCAGCTGGGCGGCAACAGAAGCGGGATTGATCTGCATAACTTAAGTACTCCATTGAGTTTTATGCGGCAGTCATAACAAAGCCGCCACGAGGCGGCTTTGTTATGACCCCTAAATGGCATTGGGAAGGCTCCCAAAGCGGATGAGGGGACCAAAACAACGGGCCACCACAAGGGTGGCCCGCTAGCAACCGGATTAGTTCAGCAGGGAGGTCACCATGCTGGTCATCTGGTTGGACTTGGACAGGACGGACATGCCGGCTTGCATCAGCATCTGGCCCTTGGTCATGTTGGTGGTTTCAGCAGCGAAGTCAGCATCCATGATGCGGCCGTTGGCCACGTCGGTGTTTTCCTTCATGTTGGACAGGTTGCTGATGGTGTGCTCCAGACGGTTGATGTTGGCACCGAACTGGGAACGGGCAGCACCGATGGTGTCCAGGCTGTCAGCAATGCTGTCCATGGCGGCGCTGAAGTCAGCGCTGGTACCGGCGCCCAGAGCTTCAACAACATCAGCAGCGCCATCGATCAGAGCGTTGACCGCTTGTACGTTGGTGCTGGCATCCAGAACCAGCTTCTCGTCAGAGTTGCCACCAATCTGGAAAGTCACAGTGTCACCGAACTTACCATCGTCGGTCAGCAGCTGGTCGCCACCGAAACGGGTGTTGTCACGGATGTTAACCAGCTCGGCAGCCAGCTCGGTCATTTCGTCAGCGATGGCTTGACGGTCAGCAGCACTGGCCGTGTCGTTCGCGCCCTGGGTGGCCAGGTCCTTCATACGCTGGGCGATGTTGGTCATCTCGTCCATGGCGCCTTCAGCGGTCTGCATCATGGAGATGGCATCCTGAGCGTTACGCATACCCATGGCCTGGCCATTGGATTGAGCTTGCAGACGGGTGGCCATCTGCAGGCCAGCGGCATCGTCAGCGGCGCTGTTGATGCGCAGGCCGGTACCCAGACGCTGCATCGCGGTGCTCAGGGAGCTGTTGGTGCTGGTCAGTTGGTTCTGGGTTACCAGGGAGGCGTAGTTGGTGTGGATGGAGATAGCCATTGTCTTGTTTTCCTTAAAGTTACACGCTGCAAAGCAGCTCTCGAATCACATAGAAAGAGAAACGACCGTCCCTTTGAAAAAATTAAGTCTTCTGACATTTTTTATAAAAAAATCTTCTTTATCCCTGCGTTTTTCAGAACACGATGACACAACCAAAACCGGATACCCCTGGGTGAGCTCGCCGCACCGCTGCGCTGGAGCCTGGGGATCTGCCGCTCTCAGCCTTTCCCCATCGCACCATACCGAGTGCTGACCCATGCCCAAAAAGAGCAATGCACCGCCCTCCTCAAAGGGAAGCAAGGTGGGCAGGAGGAAAGAATAAGAGGAGAGTATAAACAGACGGCGCCGCGCTCATTGGCCTGCGAGGCTCACCGCCACCAAGAAGCGGCGCGGCAACAGCACGAAGAGAGCGCCGTCAGAACGCGATGAGGGGACAACCGATGGGCAAGGGTGAAGCCCTCCTCCACGGGGCCAGCGCCATCACCATAAAAAAAGCCGCCCTATCGGGCGGCTTTTTCATGACGGAGCCTTACTCGGCGGCCGGCTCTTCGGCAACAACCGGTGCCGCTTCGGCGGCGGCCGGCGCAGGAGCGGCGGCATCGGCATTGGCTTCCTTGATGGAGAGACGGACGCGGCCCTGACGGTCCACTTCCAGTACCTTCACCTTGACCATGTCACCGATGTTCAGGTAGTCAGCCACATTCTGCACGCGCTCTTCGGTGATCTGGGAGATGTGTACCAGACCATCCTTGCCCGGCAGGATATTGACGAAGGCACCGAAGTCGGCCAGACGCACCACCTTACCTTCGTAGATGCGGCCCACTTCCACCTCGGCGGTGATGGCCTCGATACGGCGGATCGCTTCCTTGGCGGCATCGCCGTCCACAGCAGCGATACGCACGGTACCGTCATCATCCAGCTCGATGTTGGTGCCGGTCTCTTCGGTCAGGGCACGGATGACGGAGCCACCCTTGCCGATGACGTCCTTGATCTTCTCCGGGCTGATCTTGATGGTGTGGATGCGCGGGGCGAAATCGGAGATCTCGGCACGCGGGGCGGCAATCGCCTCGTCCATCACCTTCAGGATGTGCAGACGCGCGTCACGGGCCTGCTTCAGGGCGATCTCCATGATCTCCTTGGTGATGCCTTCGATCTTGATGTCCATCTGCAGGGCGGTCACGCCCTCGGTGGTACCGGCCACCTTGAAGTCCATGTCGCCCAGGTGATCTTCATCACCCAGGATGTCGGACAGCACGACGAAGCCATCTTCTTCCTTCACCAGGCCCATGGCGATACCGGCCACAGAGGCCTTGATCGGCACACCGGCATCCATCAGAGCCAGGGAGGTACCACACACGGAGGCCATGGAGGAGGAGCCGTTGGACTCGGTGATCTCAGAGACCACACGCACCACGTACGGGAACTCGTCAGCGCTCGGCATTACCGCAGCGACGCCGCGCTTGGCCAGACGACCGTGGCCGATTTCACGGCGCTTCGGGCTGCCCATCATGCCGGTCTCACCCACGCAGTAGGGCGGGAAGTTGTAGTGCAGCATGAAGCGATCGGCACGGTTGCCGGTCAGCTCGTCGATGTTTTGGGCGTCACGCTCGGTACCCAGGGTGGCAACCACCATGGCCTGAGTCTCACCACGGGTGAACAGGGCGGAGCCGTGGGTACGCGGCAGCACGCCGGTGGCCACATTCAGGGCACGCACCATGTGCGGATCACGACCGTCGATACGCGGCTCGCCACGCACCACGCGGCCACGGACGATGCGGCTCTCCAGGTTGTGGAACTCTTCGCCGATCTTCTTCGGATCCAAGGTGGCGTCAGCCGCAACCAGCTGCTCGATGACGCGCTGCTTGATGCCGCCGATGGTCTCGTAACGCACGGCCTTCTCGGTGATGCGGTAGGCTTCACCCAGTTCGGCGGTGGCCAGCTCGGCAACCTTGTCCTTCAGAGCCTGATTGACGGCCGGAGCAACCCAGTCCCACGGCTTGGCACCGGCTTCGGCGGCAAACTCGTTGATGGCGCTGATGACGGTCTGCATCTGCTCGTGGCCATAAACCACGGCGCCCAGCATGACATCTTCCGGCAGGACGGAGGCTTCGGACTCCACCATCAGCACGGCGCTGGCGGTACCCGCCACCACCAGATCCAGCTGGCTGTTAGCCAGCTCGCTCACGGTCGGGTTCAGCAGGTACTGACCGTTCATGTAACCGACGCGGGCGGCGCCGATCGGGCCGTTAAAAGGAATGCCAGAGACGGCCAGCGCGGCAGAGGCGCCGATCATGGCCACGATGTCCGGGGAAACCTGCGGGTTAACGGACATCACGGTGGCAACCACCTGAACCTCGTTGAGGAAGCCTTCCGGGAACAGCGGGCGGATCGGACGGTCGATCAGACGGGCGATCAGGGTTTCACCCTCGCTCGGACGACCTTCACGACGGAAAAAACCGCCCGGGATACGGCCAGCAGCGTAGGTACGCTCCTGATAGTTGACAGTCAGGGGGAAGAAGTCGCGGCTCAGATCGGCTTCTTTCTTGCCGACCACGGTAACGAACACACAGGTGTCGTCCATGCTGACCATGACCGCGCCGGTAGCCTGACGGGCCATCATGCCGGTTTCGAGAGTGACGGTATGCTGACCGTATTGGAATGACTTAACAGTAGGATTCACGTGAATTTCCTTTTATCAATTTGGCCTTTCAATTTCGCGCCCAAGTATACTTGATTCGAGTTAAAAGGTAAGCGGCGTCGCATCAGGGTTGCGTACGCCGTAACGAAAAAAGGGGAACCTTTCGGTTCCCCTTTTTGCGTGAAATCTTGCCGTCGATTAGCGACGCAGACCCAGCTTGGCGATCAGAGCAGCATAACGCTCTACATCCTTACGCTTCAGGTAGTCCAGCAGCTTACGACGCTGGGAAACCATGCGCAGCAGACCGCGACGACCGTGGTGGTCCTTGGCGTGCTGCTTGAAGTGGCCTTGCAGGTGGTTGATCTGGGCAGTCAGCAGGGCAACCTGAACTTCCGGGGAACCGGTGTCGTTAGCGCCACGAGCGTGTTCGGCTACGATTTGAGCCTTGATTTCAGCGTTTAGAGACATGAGTCTACTCCAACAGAGTGTTTAAAGGTTCACAGCCGATCTCTAATTCAGCCGTGAAATGAGGGCGGTATCATACCATTTTTGCCGTTCTTGGCAATCACCATGGCGATACCACCCGGCCATCAGGCCTCTTCGCCGCCGAGACGCACCAGACGACGCGGTGCGACCCGCCCCTCTTCGTCAATCTCGCCAACGCCGATGAACTCGCGCTCCGGGCCAACGGTCATACGCACCTGACCCTCTTGCGGCGCCCCAGCCACCTGAACCGCTTGGCCCTGGTTAACATAGGCGGCAACCGCCGGCAGCAGATTCACCTCGGGCAGGGAAGCCACGGCGGTGTCCATCGGCAGCAGCAGCGGATCCAGATGCTCGCGTGGCGGCACGGTCTGGGCACGGGCATGCTCGAAGATGCACTCAAGCTGCTCCAGGGTCAGCATCCGCTCATAGGGATAACTGGCCACCTGGGTACGACGCAGGGCGGTCACGTGGGCGCCACAGCCGAGCAGCTCGCCAAGATCATCGACCAGGGAGCGGATATAGGTGCCCTTACTGCAATGCACCTCCATCTTCACCTCATCCCCTTCCACACTGATGAGCTTGAGCTCATAGATGGTGATGGGGCGGGCCTCGCGCTCAATTTCAATGCCTTCGCGGGCATATTCATAGAGCGGGCGACCGTTGTGCTTGAGCGCCGAATACATGGACGGCACCTGCATGATGGGGCCGCGGAACTTGTCGAGCGCCTCGATGATGTCACCCATGGCGACATTGACCGGACGCTCGCTGACCACCTCGCCATCCGCATCGCTGGTATCGGTACGCACACCGAGTTTGGCGGTCACCTGATAACGCTTGTCGGCGTCGAGCAGGAACTGGGAGAACTTGGTGGCCTCACCGAGGCAGATCGGCAGCATGCCGGTCGCCAGGGGATCGAGCGCGCCGGTATGGCCCGCCTTGGCCGCGTTGTAAATCCGCTTGACCTTCTGCAACACATCGTTGGAAGTCAGGCCAGCCGGCTTGTCGAGCAGCAGGATACCGTGTACTTCACGGCCCTTGAAACGACGTCTGCGAGACATCTTCAGCTTTCATCCTCTTCATTGCGACCGGATTCGGCCATACGACGCTTGTCATCCCGGATGGTGTTGGTCACCAGATTGGACATGCGCATCCCCTCGACCAGCGTCTCGTCATAGAAGAAACGCAGCTCGGGCACCACGCGCAGACGCATGGCACTGCCGAGCAGGCTACGGATGTAGCCGGCGGCCTCGCCGAGGGCGGCCAGGGCTTCCTTAATTCGCTCGGCATCGTTGTCGAGCTGCAGGAAGGTGACATAAACCTTGGCATAGTTGAGGTCACGGGAGACCTCCACGTCAGAGACGGTCACCATGCCGATACGCGGGTCTTTGACCTCGCGCTGCAGGATCAGTGCGATTTCGCGCTGGATCTGCTGTCCGACCCGACGGGTCCGACTGAATTCTCTCGCCATGTTTTTACACCTGCGATAAAGGGGGGCCGAAGCCCCCCATCTTGAACCTTCGAATTACAGAGTACGCTGGATTTCAACGGTCTCGTACACTTCGATCTGGTCGCCAACGCGAACGTCGTTGTAGTTCTTCACCGCGATGCCGCACTCGTAGCCATTCTTGACTTCGTTGACGTCATCCTTGAAGCGGCGCAGGGACTCCAGCTCGCCTTCGTAGATCACCACGTTCTCACGCAGCACACGAATACGGTTGGAACGCTTGACCACACCCTCGGTGACCATACAGCCGGCAACGGCACCGAACTTGGGCGACTTGAACACGTCGCGCACTTCGGCCAGACCGATGATCTCCTGCTTGTACTCCGGCGCCAGCATACCGCTCATGGCCTGCTTCACTTCGTCGATCAGGTCATAGATGACGGAGTAGTAGCGCAGATCCAGGCTCTCGGCCTCGATCACCTTGCGGGCAGAGGCATCGGCACGGACGTTGAAGCCCAGCAGAATGGCGTTGGAGGCGGCGGCCAGGGTGGCGTCGGTTTCGGTCAGACCACCGACACCGGAGCCGACGATCTTCACCTTCACCTCGTCGGTGGAGAGCTTGACCAGCGCGTCGCAGATGGCCTCTACAGAGCCCTGTACGTCGGCCTTGAGCACCACGTTCACTTCGGAGACTTCGCCTTCGGTCATGTTGGCAAACATGTTCTCCAGCTTGGCCTTCTGCTGGCGAGCCAGCTTGACCTCACGGAACTTGCCTTGACGATAGAGTGCCACTTCACGGGCCTTCTTCTCGTCACGTACGACAGTGGCTTCATCACCGGCAGAGGGCACGCCGGACAGGCCGAGGATTTCCACCGGCAGGGAGGGGCCGGCTTCTTTGATCTCTTTACCCAGCTCGTCACGCATGGCACGAATACGACCGTATTCGAGACCGCACAGCACGATGTCGCCCTGACGCAGGGTCCCTTCCTGTACCAGCACGGTGGCAACCGGGCCACGGCCCTTGTCGAGGAAGGATTCGATCACCACGCCATTGGCCATACCGTCATAAACGGCCTTCAGCTCCAGCACTTCGGCCTGGATCAGGATGGCGTCGAGCAGCTCGTCGATGCCCTGGCCAGACTTGGCGGAGACGTGCACGAACTGGCAGTCACCACCCCAGTCTTCGGACATGACGTCATAGCGAGCCAGCTCGGTCTTGACGCGATCCGGATCGGCTTCCGGTTTGTCGATCTTGTTAACAGCCACCACCAGCGGTACACCCGCTGCCTTGGCGTGCTGGATCGCTTCGACGGTCTGCGGCATCACGCCGTCATCGGCCGCCACGACCAGCACCACGATATCGGTGGCCTTGGCACCACGAGCACGCATGGAGGTAAACGCTGCGTGACCCGGGGTATCCAGGAAAGTGATCATGCCGCTTTCGGTCTTAACATGGTAAGCACCGATGTGCTGGGTGATGCCACCGGCTTCGCCCGCCGCGACCTTGGCCTTACGGATGTAGTCGAGCAGCGAGGTCTTACCGTGGTCAACGTGGCCCATGATGGTGACCACAGGTGCACGCGGTTTGGCTTCGGAGGTCTCGTCACGATCAGACAGTACCGCCTCTTCCAGCTCGTTCTCACGACGCAGCACCACCTTGTGGCCCATCTCTTCGGCGACCAGCTGAGCGGTCTCCTGGTCGATGACCTGGTTGATGGTGGCCATGGCGCCCATCTTCATCATCGCCTTGATGACTTCCACGCCCTTGACCGCCATCTTGTTGGCCAATTCGGCCACAGTGATGGTTTCGCCGATCACGACGTCACGGTTCACGGCAGCAGCCGGCTTGTTAAAGCCGTGCTTCATGGCGTTCGGGGTGGCCATCTTGCCACGCTTACCCTTACGGGCACGCGGGTTGCGATCATCGCGGTCGTCGTCACGACGGCCGGTCTTCTTGGGCCCCTTGGGAGCAGCGGCGCTACGGCGGCGGCTCTCTTCTTTGCTGTCCTGTTCGTCTTCGGCAGCCTGGGCATGCTTGGAGGTGGTGACGTGATAGTCACTGCTCTCGCTGGCACGCTTGGCCTCTTCCTCAGCCCAACGGGCCGCGTTCTCTTCAGCCATCAGACGGGCTTCTTCCGCCTTCTTGGCTGCTAATTCTTCCGCCTTCTGAAGGGCGGCCGCTTCTTGTTGGCGCTTCAGTTCTTCTGCTTCGCGCTTGGCCATCTTCTCTGCCTCTTGCTGAGCTGTGCTACCGGCTGCTTTGGCGGGCTGCTGCTGAGCCTGTCGAGCCTTCTTATCTGCCTCGATTCGCGCCTTTTCCTCAGCTTCCAGGCGAGCCTGCTCAGCCGAACGGCGAGCCTTCTCTTCAGCCTCGATGCGAGCCTTCTCTTCGGCTTCGCTGCGGGCCTTCTCTTCCGCTTCCAAACGCGCTTTTTCTTCGGCTTCCTGACGCTGCTGATCTTCCAGCGCCGAGCGTCTCACATAGGTGCGAGATTTACGCACCTCAACCTGCACTTCCTTGTTCTTGCCGCCAGTCCCCTGAACACTCAGCGTGCTCTTGGTCTTGCGTTGCAAAGTCATGCGGGCCGGGGTGACATCGCCACCATGCTGTTTCTTCAGATGAGCCAGCAGAGTCTGCTTTTCAGACTCGCTAACCATATCGTCGGCCGCGCTCTTTTCGATGCCGGCCGCGACAAACTGCTGGAGAAGACGATCAACCGGTGTGTCGATGTCAGTGGCAAGTTGTTTTACCGATACTTCTGCCATTCATTTACCTCCGTTTGATCCTGTACTCAAGACTGCTCTCCGAACCAACAGATGTTGCGAGCAGCCATTATCAGCTCACCAGCCTTCTCGGCGGTCAGCCCTTCGATATCGGCAAGGTCATCAATGCCTTGCTCGGCCAAATCTTCCAAGGTGCCGATACCGCGCGCGGCCAGCGCATGAGCGGTCTCGTTGTCCAGCCCTTCGAGAGCCAGCAGCTCTTCACTCGGCTCGACAGCTTCCTTGGATTCTTCATTGGCCAGCGCCTTGGTGGTCAAAGCGGCTTTAGCACGGCCACGCAGCTCTTCGACGGTGTCTTCATCCAGGCCGTCGATAGCCAGCAGTTCGTTCACCGGTACGTAGGCAATCTCTTCCAGGGTGGAGAAACCTTCTTCCATCAGCATCTCGGCGAAATCGTCGTCGATGTCGAGGGCAGTGGTAAACAGGTTAATGATGCGATCGTTTTCGGCCTGGTGCTTGGCACGCATGTCTTCAACGGTCATCACGTTCAGTTCCCAACCGGTCAGTTGGGAGGCCAGACGCACGTTCTGGCCGTTACGGCCGATGGCCTGAGCCAGGTTGGCCGCTTCCACGGCGATGTCCATGGTGTGGTTGTCTTCATCAACGATGATGGAGGCTACATCGGCCGGCGCCATGGCGTTGATCACGTACTGAGCCGGGTTGTCATCGTACAGCACGATGTCGGCACGCTCGCCGCTGAGTTCAGCAGAGACCGCCTGAACACGAGCACCACGCATACCGATACAGGCACCGATCGGATCGATACGGCGATCGTTGGTCTTTACCGCGATCTTGGCGCGGGAACCCGGGTCACGAGCCGCGCCCATGATTTCGATCATCTCTTCGCCAATCTCGGGCACTTCGATGCGGAACAGCTCTTTGAGGAAGTCCGGGCTGGAGCGGCTGACAAACAGCTGGGAGCCACGCGCCTCGGGACGCACCGAGTAGAGCAGGCCACGCACGCGGTCACCGGGGCGGAACATTTCACGCGGCAGCATGTCGTCACGGAAAATCACTGCTTCGGCGTTGCTGCCGAGATCCAGGATGATGTTGTCGCGGTTACTCTTCTTCACCACGCCGCTGATGATGGTGCCTTCCTTATCCTTGAACTGCTCAACGACTTGGGAACGCTCCGCTTCGCGCACTTTCTGCACGATCACCTGCTTGGCGGTCTGGGTGGTGATTCGGTCGAAGGTGACAGATTCAATCTGATCTTCAACGTACTCGCCCAGCTGGATCTCGGGTTCTTCAACCTGAGCCGCTTCCAGGGTGATCTCGGCATACGGGTTTTCCATCTCGGCCTGGTCGGCAATCACTTTCCAGCGGCGGAAGGTATCGAAGTCACCCGTCTTACGATCGATGGCAACACGCACTTCGATCTCACCTTCGTACTTCTTCTTGGTCGCGGTGGCCAGCGCGGTCTCCAGAGCCTGGAAGATCTTCTCGCGGGGTACGGCCTTCTCGTTGGAAACTGCGTCAACGACCAGCAAAATCTCTTTGTTCATGTGGAAAAGCCTCGTTAACCGAAGTGCGGCACAATGTTGGCCTTCTGGATGTTGGTGAAAGCCAGCATTTCATCCTTACCATCTACCGTCAGGGTGATCAGGTCACCCTGTACAGCCTTAATTACGCCTGTGAACTTGCGGCGGTTATTGGTAGCCATCCGGAGCGTTACCGCCGCCTCTTGGCCAATGTATTTCTCGAAATGGGCGACCTTGAACAGGGCACGGTCGAGGCCAGGAGAGGAGACCTCGAGGTAGTACTCCTCGCTGATCGGATCCTCAACATCCAGCAGCGCCCCAGCCTGATAGCTCACTTCCGCACAATTATCGACAGAGACACCCTGTTCACTGTCGATATAGATGCGCAGAGTGGAGTGCTTGCCGGCACGGGCAAATTCGATTCCCCACAGTTCGAAGCCGAGGGCCTGAATTGGCGCCTCGAGCAGCTCGGTCAGACGTTGTTCCAACGTAGCCAAAGTCACCCTCCGAAAAAACAAAAAAAGGGCATAAAGCCCAGGTCTGATCAGGTCAGCATAAAGCGCACATGACAAAAAGCCCCGATATCAAATCGGGGCTTGTCGCTTTACCCTGATTGTCGCCTCGCAGCGACCGCCTTCCTGAGCAATGGAAAGCGTGAAATTTGGTTGCGGGGGCCGGATTTGAACCGACGACCTTCGGGTTATGAGCCCGACGAGCTACCAGGCTGCTCCACCCCGCGTCCGAAATCGTGCGAGATTATAGCCACATCAAAACTCAGGTTCAAGATTTGACGGGCTCCCCGAACTAAAGCATCGGGTTACTCTCAATTGGTGCCGTGGGCGGGACTCGAACCCGCACACCCTAGGGCACTACCCCCTCAAGATAGCGTGTCTACCAATTTCACCACCACGGCATTAACTCTTAGTTGGGTACGTCAGCGTCCTTGTTTACCGGCGCTTCAGTTTTCTCAACCTGCTGAGGTTGTTGCAGGTTTTCCCACTCGCCACTCTGTTTTACCTTGTGAGTAGACAGGTTACCAAGCACCAGGCTAATCACGAAAAACACAGTCGCCAAAATCGCAGTTGTACGGGTCAGGAAGTTTCCTGAACCGGAAGAACCGAAAATCGTATTCGATGCCCCGGCGCCGAAGGAGGCACCCATATCAGCTCCCTTACCTTGCTGAACCATCACCAAGCCAATCAGACCCAGCGAAACAAGCAGATAAAGAACCAACAAAATCTCGTACATTGCACTTACCCTTTAGGAATGAGGCCCACCGGCCTTCTCAGATTCTAGATTTCCCAGCAACTTACTCGCGCCAGGCTTGAATCCTCACTCCCTTGCGAAAGCGAGGCAGATAATATCGACCACACCCACCACTGACAAGCACTTTTTTGAAGTTTTTGAATCGTTTGAGCGAGATATAGGCAAGACGGCCAAAAAGCCGCCTTACCTGACCCTTAAATGGCCGATTTCACCTGTTCGGCAATGCGCTGGGCCATGGAGCGAACCTGCTCTTCATGCTCACCTTCAACCATGACGCGGATCAGCGGCTCAGTGCCGGACTTGCGCAGCAGTACCCGGCCACGACCGGCCAGCTCCTGCTCAACCTTGCTGACTTCATCATGTACCGCTTGGCAAGAGAGCGGATCTTGCCCTTCACCGTAACGGACATTGATGAGGATTTGCGGGAACTTGGACATGCCGGAGCGCAGCTTGGAGAGCGGCATCTCGGCAGCACGCATGGCCCCCAGCACCTGCAGAGCAGCGACGATACCATCCCCAGTGGTGGTCTGATCCAGGCAGATGATGTGACCGGAGTTTTCTCCCCCGATGCGCCACCCCTTCTGCTCCATCATCTCCAGCACGTAGCGATCGCCCACCTTGGCACGGGCAAACGGAATACCGAGCGTCTGCAGCGCCAGTTCGAGCCCCATGTTGGCCATCAGGGTACCCACCACGCCACCTTTGAGGCGACCATTACGCAGCGCATCACGGGCGATGATGTAAAGAATTTCGTCACCATCGATGATGTAGCCGGTGCTGTCGACCATGACCACCCGATCGCCATCGCCATCGAAGGCGATCCCCAGATCCGCCTTGCACTCAAGAACCTTGGCCGCCAGCGCATCCGGTGCGGTAGAGCCGACACCGTCATTGATGTTGAGGCCATTCGGCTCACAGCCAATGGCGATGACTTCGGCCCCCAGTTCACGGAATACGGAAGGGGCGATGTGATAGGTGGCGCCATGACCGCAGTCCACCACGAGACGCAGCCCATCCAGATTCAACAGGGAGGGAAAGGTGCTCTTGCAAAACTCGATATAGCGGCCGGCCGCATCATCGATACGCACCGCCTTGCCGAGCAGGGCCGACTCAACACACTCCAGATCGTGATCCAGCATATCCTCGATGGCCTCTTCCACCTCGTCCGGCAACTTGGTGCCATCGGCAGAGAAGAACTTGATGCCGTTATCGTAGAAAGGGTTGTGCGAGGCGCTGATGACGATGCCGGCCTCAGCACGGAAGGTGCGAGTCAAATACGCCACGGCGGGAGTTGGCATGGGGCCAAGCAGCGTGGCCTTGAGGCCGGCTGCGGAGAGGCCGGCTTCCAGCGCCGCTTCCAGCATGTAGCCGGAGATCCGGGTGTCCTTACCGATCAATACCTTCTTGGTGCCCTTCTTGGAGAGTACCTTACCGGCCGCCCAACCCAACTTCATCACAAAATCAGGAGTAATGGGGAACTCACCCACCTTGCCACGCACTCCGTCGGTGCCGAAATACTTTCTTGCCATTGTTATCGTGCTCGTATCATTTTTGGGAAAAATCCCGGCCAGTCATGGTCATCCACGCCACCCGAAGGGCATCCATGGTGGCCTGCACGTCGTGCACGCGGATGATGCGTGCCCCCTTCTGCATGCCGATCATGGCACAAGCCAGACTCCCGGGCAGCCGCTCATCAACCGGACGGCCCAGCAGGTTGCCTATCATAGACTTTCGCGACATTCCGACCAAGAGTGGCAGTGCGTAATCGAGCAGTTGCTCCTGACAGGCGAGCAGTTGGTAGTTGTGGGCGAGGTTCTTGCCAAAGCCATAGCCAGGATCGAGCAGGAGTCGGTCACGAGCTATCCCGGCCGCTTCGCAGGCCTGGATCCGTTCGTCGAAGAAGGCGCGCACCTCACCGAGTAGATCCTCATAATGAGGCGCCTGCTGCATGGTTCTCGGCTGTCCCTGCATATGCATCAGGCAGACGGGGACACCCGCCTCAGCCGCAGCCTGCAGTGCGCCGGGCTCCTGTAAGGCACGCACGTCGTTGATGAGATGGGCACCCGCACGGCACCCCTCGCGCATCACGGCGGCCTTGGAGGTATCGAGCGAGAGCATGACCTCACACTCGCGAACCAGATGCTCCACCACGGGGATAACCCGATCCAGCTCCTCCTGCTCGCTCACAGCGGGGGCTCCAGGACGAGTCGACTCCCCCCCGATATCGATCAGGGTCGCCCCTTCAGCCACCATGTTACGGGCATGGGCCAGCGCCAGATCGAGCCGATTCCAGCTGCCGCCATCCGAAAATGAGTCTGGCGTGACGTTGAGAATCCCCATCACGTGCGGGCGTTCGAGAGAAAGAGAAATTCCCTTGCTTTCCAGCAACATAAAACTCCTTGATGCGTCCGGAACAAAGAAAAACCCCGGGCAAGCCCGGGGTTTGGTGAGATCAGTGGTTACTGGGCCGGTAGATCATTGGCCTTACCGATATCGGCATCACCCTTATCTTGCGGCTCGACAGCTGGCGTGCTGTCGCTCTCAGCAGAAGCGCCCCCTTGCGGGGTATCGCCATGCTCATCATGCCAGTTGCTGGGAGCACGTACTTCACGGCGCGCCATCAGATCGTCGATCTGCTTAGCGTCGATGGTCTCGTACTTCATCAGCGCATCTTTCATGCTATGCAACACGTCCATATTATCGAGCAGGATCTGCTTGGAACGGGCATAGTTGCGATCGATGACTTGCTTGACCTCTGCATCGATGACGCGAGCAGTGTCGTCGGACATGTGCTTGGCCTTGGCCATGCTGCGACCGAGGAACACCTCACCATCTTCTTCTGCATAGAGCATGGGGCCGAGACGCTCGGACATGCCCCACTGGGTGACCATCTTGCGGGCGATGTCGGTAGCACGCTCGATATCATTTGAAGCCCCAGTGGATACCTTCTCGGCACCATAGATAAGCTCTTCAGCGAGACGTCCACCATACAGGCTGGAGATCATCGACTCCAGATGCTGCTTGGAGTGACTCCAGCGATCCTGTTCCGGCAGATACATGGTCACCCCCAGCGCACGACCACGCGGGATGATGGATACCTTGTAAACCGGGTCATGATCCGGCACCAGACGACCGATGATGGCGTGACCTGCCTCATGATAGGCGGTCATCTCCTTCTCGGACTCCTTCATTACCATGGAGCGACGTTCCGCCCCCATCATGATCTTGTCCTTGGCCTTCTCGAACTCGGCCATGGAGACCACGCGGCGGCTCTCACGGGCAGAGAAGAGGGCAGCCTCGTTGACCAGGTTGGCCAGGTCGGCACCGGAGAAACCAGGGGTACCACGGGCAATCAGCGCCGGGTTGACGTCATCAGCCAACGGCACTTTGCGCATATGCACCTTCAGGATCTGCTCACGACCGCGGACATCCGGCAGGCCCACCACGACCTGGCGGTCGAAACGGCCCGGACGCAGCAGGGCAGGGTCAAGCACATCGGGACGGTTGGTCGCAGCGATGACGATGATGCCCTCGTTGCCTTCAAAACCATCCATCTCGACCAGCATCTGGTTGAGTGTCTGCTCACGTTCATCGTGACCACCGCCCAGACCCGCGCCACGCTGACGACCGACCGCGTCGATTTCATCGATGAAGATGATGCAGGGCGAAGACTTCTTGGCCTGCTCGAACATGTCACGAACCCGGGAGGCACCCACACCGACGAACATCTCGACGAAATCAGAGCCGGAGATGGTGAAGAAAGGCACCTTGGCCTCACCGGCAATGGCCTTGGCCAGCAGGGTCTTACCAGTACCGGGAGGGCCCACCAGCAGCACGCCGGTCGGGATCTTGCCACCCAGCTTCTGGAATTTGCTCGGATCACGCAGATAATCGACCAGCTCCTTGACCTCCTCCTTGGCCTCATCGCAACCGGCGACATCGGCAAAGGTGGTCTTGATCTGATCTTCACTCATCAGGCGCGCCTTGCTCTTGCCAAAGGACATGGCACCTTTGCCACCGCCCCCTTGCATCTGACGCATGAAGAACACCCACACGCCGATCAGCAGCAGCATGGGGAACCAGGAGATGAAGATGGAGGTAATAAGGGAAGGCTCTTCCGGCTTGACCCCCTCAACCTTGACGTTGTGGTTGATCAAGTCGTTGATCAGCTGATCATCCTGCGCAGGAATAACAGTCAGAAAACGCTCGCCACTACGCTTGACGCCATTGATGACCTTACCGTCAATCCGCACTTCCCGGATCTGTTCCTGAGACACATCCTTGACAAAACTGGTGTAATCCAGCTGTCGCCCGGCGGTATCACTGGGGCTGAAGCTGTTAAACACTGACATCAAGACGACAGCGATGACCAGCCACAGGATTAAATTTTTCGCCATGTCACTCAAATCAGTAACCTCGCAGACTGACTGTTAACGACAAAAGTTAGGGTACTACAGTTTAAAACCGGTAGCCACAATGTAGACTTCCCGTGAACGGGCTCTCGACGAGTCTGGTTTCCGAATCTTGACTGTTTTAAAAATCTTACGAATTTCATTGAGATAGGCATCAAACCCCTCCCCCTGAAACACCTTAGCAACGAAGCAACCATCGCTGCGCAATACCTGATGGCACATGTCCAGCGCCAGCTCCACCAAATACATGGAACGGGCCTGATCCACCTGCTGGGTACCACTCATATTGGGCGCCATATCGGACATCACCACATCGACTTTGTCGGGGCCGACTCGCTCCAGCAGGGCGCTTAGCACAGTATCCTCGCGAAAGTCCCCCTGAAGGAAATCGACACCGACGATGGGATCCATCGGCAAAATGTCACAGGCGATCACTCGGCCCTGCTCACCCACCTGGCTGGCCGCATACTGAGACCAGCCACCTGGGGCAGCCCCGAGATCCACCACCGTCATGCCGCTACGCAGCAGACGATCCTTTCCCTGAATCTCTTCAATCTTGAACACGGCGCGTGAACGAAGCCCCATCTGCTGGGCCTTCTTCACGTACTGATCATCAAAGTGCTCTTTCAACCAGCGTGTCGAGCTGGCGGAACGTTTCTTCTGGGTCATGTTATCCGACTTCAAAAAACCGCAAGGGTTATTACTATTGAGGGCTAAGTGGGGTTAGAATACGCCCCTTTCAACCCAGACTAACGAAGAAAATGCCATGACGCTGAACAACAAACAGAAACAGTACCTGAAAGGTCTCGCCCACAGCCTCAAGCCGGTGGTCCTGCTCGGCCAACACGGTCTGACCGAAGGCGTACTGGCCGAGATCGATATCGCCCTGGCCCATCATGAGCTCATCAAGGTCAAGGTGGCCACCTCGGATCGCGAAACCAAGCAGCTGATCTTTGCTGCCATCGTGCGCGAAACCAAGGCGGAAAAGGTGCAGACCCTGGGTCATATTCTGACGCTCTACCGTCAAGCTCAAGAACCCAAGATCACCCTGCCCCGCAAGTAAAGGAGAGAGCTCTGCTCTTTCCTTCCCTCCGCCGCTTGCCAAAGCGGTTGCCAAGCTAGCGTCAGGCCTCTTAACCTGTGATGAATGCAGCGTAAAGAGGCGATCATGGCTGACGAGCCGCTCCTTACCCCCGATGAACTGGCCATGCTGCTGGGTGATGTATCCATCTCTTCGCAGGATGTCAGTTCACTGCTACGCAGCGAACTCGATGCCTCGCTACTGAGTCTGTTGCAACGCTCCAGTCACCTGACCCTGGAGGCGGAAGTCGCCTCCCACCGACTGCGCTTTCCTCTGGTACTGCAACGCCAACCGGGGGGAGAGATAGAGCCCCAGTTGCGGCCCCCAGTCATAGAGGATCTCACCGGCCTCCAACCCAGACCGTGGCGTCTGCATGAAGAGGCTCACCTCATCTCGCCACAATTCTGCTGGCGGGTACTGGACATGTCGGAACGCGGCATGGTGGTCGATACCCAAGACGTTCAGCCACAAACCGGCGCCCTGTTGGAAGCGGATCTGTGCCTGCCCATGCAACCCGCGCTTCCCCTCACCGGGCGCTGGGTGCGCAAGGCGTATCCCCCTTCGGGTTGGGCCTTGACCTTCACCATGCCTGAGCCCGAGCTCACCACCCTCAAACAGTGGCTGTTCGAGCGTCATCAAGACACCTTCATCCGCACCGGCTGCGTGCAATGAATGCAAACGGGGAGCCAAAGGCTCCCCGTCGCCATGGCGTCACGCCACTTACAGATACTGAACGTCGAGGATCTCGTACTCCACTTCGCCGCCCGGAGTCTTAACCACAGCAACGTCATCGACTTCCTTGCCAATCAGGGCTCGGGCGATGGGGGAATTGATCGAGATGAGGTTCTGTTTGATATCAGCTTCATCATCGCCCACGATGCGATAGACCACTTCCTCTTCGGTCTCGGTCTTGAGCAGGGTGACGGTGGAGCCGAAGATGATACGGCCATTGCTGGCCATCTTGGTCACGTCGATGACCTGAGCGTTGGCCAGTTTTCCTTCGATCTCCTGGATCCGCCCCTCGCAAAACCCTTGCTGCTCGCGGGCCGCATGGTATTCCGCATTCTCTTTCAGGTCACCGTGCTCACGCGCTTCGGCAATGGCTTCGATAATCTGCGGGCGAAGCACCGTCTTGAGGTATTCAAGCTCTTCGCGCAGCTTCTCAGCGCCGCGCACAGTCATCGGAGTATGATTCATAGTCGAAACCTGGGTTATCTAGAATAGAGACGGCGGCCAAAAACCGGCCACCGTCATGTAATGTGGGTGCTCATCTTAATATGAAGCCACCAGAAAACCAAGTTAGGTGGTCATTCCTTAGGCACGCCAATCGGTTCTGAGACACTCGGCTTGCCCTGCATGATGGCTATTTCCACCCGCCGGTTCATGCCGCGTCGCTCCTCGCTGTCATTGGCGGCCAAGGGTTTACTGTCAGCCAATCCTTGCACCACCAGTCGATGTTGATCCAGCCCCGGCACCTTGATCATCTGGTGAGCCACCGCCACAGCCCGCTGGGTGGAAAGATCCCAATTGGAGCGATACAGCTCGTTCTCGGTCGGGCTGTCATCGGTGTGACCCGACACCGTGATCTCACCCGGCACATCCTTGAGCAGGGCCGCCACCTGGTGGATCACCGGCCAGAACTGGGGCTGTAAGAAGGCGGAACCGGCCGGAAAGGCAGCCTTCTCGCGAATACGGATGATCACCTGCTGGCCCAGCGCCTCAATCTCGATCGAGTGATTCTGCACCTGGCTCTTCAACTGCTCCGCCAACCGTTTGGCCAGCTCATTCGAACGGGCCTGAGCCTGCGCCTGCTGAGCCTGCTCCGCATCCTGACGGGGAGCCTTGTTCTCTTCCCCCCCCGCCGTATCCGCCTCGCCGGGCTGGAAATCGAGCTCGGCCTGGGTCAGATCGACGGTCTGCTGCATCACGGTGTCGATGGGGGTGGGTTCGGGGCGCCCCGGACGAAACTCCTGAGCGATAACGGAGGTCCCTTTGGGGATATCCTTCACCTCAAGAATATTCTGCACCCCAAAGGCCTTCTCCATTGAGCCGGCGATTTGCTTGAACTTCTGCACGTCCATCTCGGCAAACGAGAGCAGCAGCACGAAGAAGCACATGAGCAGTGACATCAGATCGGCAAAGGTTCCCATGTAACCGGGCAAACCGGGAGGGGGGCACTTGCACTTGGACATGGCTCCTCCTAGGCTGCGTCGTTACCGCGTTTGGATTGATTCAGGTAGTTCTGCAGCATGCTCTCGATGACTCGTGGATTCTGGCCATCCTGGATCCCCATGATGGCATCGAGCACCAGAGTGCGGGTCAGACGCTCCTCGCCGCTACGCAGCTCAAGCTTGTCGGCGATGGGGATGGCGATCATGTTGGCCTCGATGGCCCCATACAGAGTGGTCAGCAGCGCCACCGCCATGGCCGGGCCGATCGACTTGGGATCGCTCATGTTCGAGAGCATGGCCACCAAGCCAACCAGGGTACCTATCATGCCCATCGCCGGCCCCAGATCCCCGAGCGTGCGAAACACCTTGATGGCGATGACGTGGCGCTCCGAGGTCAGTTCAATGTCTTTCTCCAGCACGGTACGCACCACTTCGGCATCGTGCCCATCCACCAGCATGTCGATCCCTTTTTTCATGAAAGGGTTGGGGATCTCGGCCGCCTCCAGCGCCAGAAAGCCCCCTTTGCGGGCGGCATCGGCCAGCTCGACCGCCTTAGCGATCAGCTCTTCAATCTTGTCGCCCTTATACATGAAGGCCTTGCCCGCCACCTTGAACGCCAGCAGAAACTGACTCAGGTTGAATTTCATCATGGCGATGAAGATCGACCCCAAAATGGTGATGTAAACGGAGGGCATATCCAGATACATGGTGACCGGACCACCCAGTAACATGCCGTAAATCACCACGCCAAAACCCAGCACTATGCCAATCAGACTACCCAGATCCACGCCAATACCTCTGTTGTTAGCAACTCGTGCACTGCCTTGTTGAAAGATGGTCAAGCCCCTGACTGCGAAGCATCAGAGCGGTTCGCAGCAGGCGACTCAGGTTATCTATCGGCACCAATGCTGCCAAGTTTATCCGAGTTCGCCTTTTCAGCCTCCCGCCGCTTCGGTGCAGGTGTTAATATAGGGCGATTTTTTCGCAGCCAGAGAGTGATGATGGTCAGCAAGAAAAGTGATCGCCTGAGTTTTGATGCCACCCTGGCGGAGTTGGAAGCCATCGTCCAGCAACTGGAACAGGGCTCGCTCCCCCTTGAGGAGGCCCTCAAGCAATTTGAACAGGGCATCCATCTGGTGCGGGCAGGCCAGCAAAAGCTGGAGCAGGCCGAGCAGAAGATTCAGATCCTGATGGATGAGGCCAATGGCAACCCGCAGCTGGCCGATTTTCGGCCCGAGCAAGGAGAAGAGTGAGTGTCACTGGCAAGCTTCAGCGCGCTGTATCGCAGCCGCATCGATGCCGAGCTGGAACGCCAGCTCGCCACCTTGCCGCTCACGGCGCCGCGCCTCAAGCAGGCGATGTCCCACGGCCTGCTGCTCGGTGGTAAACGGGTGCGCCCCTTTCTGGTCTACGCCGTCGGCGAAATGCTGGGGGTACCAGCCGCCCTGCTCGATGGCCCGGCCGCCGCGGTAGAGTGCATTCACGCCTACTCCCTCATCCACGATGACCTTCCCGCCATGGATGACGACGATCTGCGTCGCGGTCAACCGACCGTGCACAAGGCCTTCGATGAGGCGACCGCCATCCTGGCCGGGGATGCCCTGCAAACCCTGGCCTTCACCATCCTGGCCGACCACCCGATGGGGCCGGAGCTGATGGCCAACCGGGTGCGCATGCTCTCCGAGCTGGCCCGCGCCTCCGGTTATGCCGGCATGTGCGGCGGGCAGGCCCTCGACATGGAAGGGGAGCGTAAACAGCTGGGTCTCTCCCAGCTTGAGGCGATCCACCGCCACAAGACCGGCGCCCTGATCCGCTGCGCCGTCACCCTGGGAGCCCTGTGCCATGCCGACATGGACGAGGCAACACTCCGCGCCCTGCGCGACTATGCCGATGCCATCGGGTTGGCCTTCCAGGTACAGGATGACATCCTCGACATCGTTGGCGATACCGCTACCCTAGGCAAACGCCAGGGATCGGATCTGGCCCACGAAAAGAGCACCTATCCGGCCCTCATCGGTCTCGAAGGCGCCCGTGAGCTGGCCCGCGAATTGCACCAACGCGCCTTAACGGCACTGCGGGGCTTGCCTTACAATACCGCCACACTGGAAGCGTTCGCCGACTACATCATAGAGCGAACCCACTGAGCGCCGGATAAGACTACATAAAATGAGCGTCGACATTAGCCACTACCCCAACCTGGCCTTGGCCGATACCCCGATCGAGCTGAGATCCCTCCCCCGCGAGCGCCTGCCCCTGCTGTGCAACGAGCTGCGGGAATACCTGCTGCGCTCGGTGAGCCGCTCCAGCGGCCATCTCGCCTCTGGACTCGGCACCGTCGAACTGACCGTGGCACTGCACTATGTCTACAACACCCCATTCGATCGGCTGGTGTGGGATGTGGGCCATCAGGCCTATCCGCACAAGATCCTGACCGGACGGCGCCATCGCATGCACACCATCCGCCAGAAAGATGGCCTGCACCCCTTCCCCTGGCGCGGCGAGAGTGAGTATGACGTGCTCAGCGTCGGCCACTCCAGCACCTCCATCGGGGCTGCCCTCGGCATGGCGGTCGCCGCCGAGGAGGAGGGGCTGGGTCGCAAGGTGGTGGCCATCATAGGTGACGGCGCCCTGACCGCGGGGATGGCGTTCGAGGCCCTCAACCACGCCGGTGACGTGCACAAGGATCTGCTGGTGATCCTCAACGACAACGAGATGTCCATCTCGGAAAATGTCGGTGCCCTCAACAACAATCTGGCCCGCTTGATGTCGGGCAAGCTCTATACCACCATCCGCGAGGGGGGCAAGAAGGTGCTCTCCGGGCTGCCCCCGGTGAAAGAGCTGGCCAAGCGCGCCGAGGAGCACCTCAAGGGGATGGTGGTGCCCGGCACCCTGTTCGAGGAGTTCGGCTTCAACTACATCGGCCCCATCGACGGCCACGACATCGACGCCCTGACGGAGACCCTGCGCAACATGCGCAGCCTCAAAGGGCCGCAGCTACTGCACGTCAAAACCAAGAAGGGCAAGGGCTACGAGCCGGCCGAGAAAGATCCCATCGGTTATCACGGGGTGCCCAAGTTCAACCCCGACGAGCACTCCCTGCCGAAAAGCGCCGGGGGCAAACCGGGATTTTCCGCCATCTTCGGCCAGTGGCTGTGCGACATGGCGGCGCAGGATGAGCGCCTGATCGGCATCACTCCCGCCATGCGCGAGGGCTCGGGGCTGGTCAAGTTCAGCCAGCAATATCCTGGCCGCTACTTCGATGTGGCGATTGCCGAGCAGCACGCGGTCACCTTTGCCGCCGGCCTCGCCATCGAGAATAAAAAGCCGGTGGTCGCCATCTACTCGAGCTTCTTGCAACGGGCCTATGACCAAGTGATCCACGATGTGGCACTGCAAAACCTGCCGGTGCTGTTTGCCATCGACCGGGCAGGGCTGGTCGGCGCCGACGGCCCGACCCATCAGGGGGCGTTTGATATCAGCTTCCTGCGCACCGTACCCAACATGGTGATCATGACCCCCTCCGACGAGCGGGAGTGCCGTCTGATGCTCTCCACCGGCTACCATCACCATGGCCCCGCCGCGGTGCGCTATCCGCGCGGCAGCGGCAGCGGGGTCGAAGCCGGCCAGGATCTCGAGACCCTGCCCATCGGCAAGGGACGTGTGCTGCGCGAAGGCAAACGGATCGCCATCCTCGGCTTTGGCACCCTGCTGGCGCAGGCCCAACTCGCCGCCGAGGCGCTGGATGCCACCTTGGTCGACATGCGCTTCGTCAAGCCACTCGATGAGGCGCTGCTGCGCACGCTCGCCGAGCAACACGAGGTGCTGGTCACGGTCGAGGACAACGCCATCATGGGGGGCGCCGGCTCGGCGGTGAACGAGTTCCTGATGCGCGAGCGCCTGCTGCGCCCCGTCCTCAATCTGGGTCTGCCCGATCACTTCGTCGAGCAAGGCACCCAGGAGGAGATCTACGCCCTGCTCGGCCTCGATGCAGCCGGCATTCGCGCCGCCATCGAACGCTATCTGGCTTGATGGAGCGAGCGCAGTGACAACGGGCCCACGGGCCCGTTTTTTTATGGCAAAGCCGGGCAACCCATGATGGGGATGCGCCTCAAATCAGGGGCTCCGCCTTGATGCGGCAACGCTGACCCAGCAGGCGCGCGGCGCGGCCAAACCTCGATGCCATGCCCCTGCTGCGGTGGGGCAACACCGACTCCAGACGGCCACGGCTCACCATCCGCAGTGAGCGCCTTTAGCGGGTCGTCGGCTGAAAAGAGCAAGGCCTCCCGAGGGAGGCCTTGCCGCAGACAATGCAAACGTTTGATTTTGTTTGCCAAAAAATCAGTCGATGAGACCGTAGCCGCTCAGGATATCGATGATCTCCTGCTTCGGGTTGGCGCACAGCTCAATCTTGTGGCCGACCACCTTCTCGGCGATGCCGATGTAGGTGCGGGAGATGTCCATCATCACCTCAACCGGCAGCTGATTATCACGGGCCAGGGCGAAGCGCTCTTCCATGCGGTTCTTGTTGAGCAGGATGTCCGGGTCTGGGAAGTGGTTCAGCAGCCACTGGCGGAAGCCCTCTTTGGACTGCTCGACAATCTTGCCTTCGCGATGGGCCGCCCCATCCCAAATGCGGGAGCTGTCGGGAGTTCCCACCTCATCCATGTAGATGAGCTTCTCGTTGCCGGCGGCATCCTTGACGTAGCCAAACTCGAACTTGGTATCGACGAAGATCTGATCCAGCTGAGCCAGCGCCTCGCCGATCACGCCAAAGCCCTGTTTGAGCAGGGTCTCATAGCCATCGATATCCGCCGGGGAGCGAAATCCAAAGGCCGCATAGTGGCGCTCAAGGTCGGCGCGCGAGACGTTGACGTCATCGGCTTCCGGCACACCGTCCAGGCCGCGCAGGATCCCCTTGGTGGAGGGGGTGATGAGCAGCTCGGGCAGCTTCTGATCCTTAGTGAGCCCCTCCGGCAGGGTGATGCCGCAGAACTCGCGCTCACCATTCTGGTAGGCACGCCACATGGAGCCGGTGATGTACTGGCGGGCAATCGCCTCGACCAGCACCGGGCTCGCCTTCTGCACGATCCAGACGAAGGGGTGCGGAATGTCGAGGATGTGGCTGTCGGCCAGCCCCTGCTCCTTGAACAGCTTGAACCA
This sequence comes from Aeromonas simiae, assembly GCF_000820125.1. Lineage (GTDB taxonomy): Bacteria > Pseudomonadota > Gammaproteobacteria > Enterobacterales > Aeromonadaceae > Aeromonas > Aeromonas simiae. Next base: position 34,841 of record NZ_CDBY01000050.1, read on the forward strand.
GTGGCTGGAGATGGCGTTGAGCGCCGCGCCCTTGCCGGGGACGCCAGCCAACCCCTCTTCTCCCTGCCAGATGCAGTCAAAGGCAGAGATGCGGTCACTGATCACCATGATGGCGAGCGGGGTGTCGGCCGGGACGTTATAACCCTTTTCACGGATGAGGCGTGCACTGTCCTCGGCAGTCAGCCAGTAGACGCTGCGAACCTTGCCGGAGTGGACGGGACGGTCGGTGCGGATCGGCAGATCGTCATTCACCGCCAATACTTTGTCTGCAAGACTCATGGTATTAACACTTCCTGTTTGTGGGAGGGAACAAAACAGGGGCACAAGGCCCCTGTTTTTATTCGGATTGCTCTGCCAGCGCCTTGGCGAAGGCCTGGGAAAGCGTGATGTGCATCTGCGACACCACATCGGACTTGACCGGCTTCTTGTCCTCGTCGAACAGCGTGATGGAGGTCTTGCCCCCCGCCATTTCGCCAAGCTGGAAGCGGTACTTGCCCTCCTCCAGCTTGAACGGCTCGCCGCCGATCCCGCTCCAGAAGCCCTTACCCGGATCGTCATACTCGACGTCGATCCAGCCGAGCGACTGCTGGGAGTCCTTGATGGTGAAACCATAGCGCGGCAGCATGCGATTCATCCGCTGCCAGACCTGATCGAACGGGGCGTCGGCCACCCAGGCACTCAGGTCATTGTTATCAAAGCCCAGCGCCAGGCCCATGCCTTCGGTCGACTTGTGCTGATCACGCGCCTTGATCTGCTGGTCGTAGTAGAGGCTGAACTGGTTCAACGCCCGCACCGCATAACGGCGAGCCTCGGCCTCGCTCAGGGTGGTGCGGGTCTCGCCGTCGACGATCTCCTCATGCTCCACCACCTTGGCCGTCACATTGATGCCATGGCGCACCGGATCGGCCTTGAGGCTGAACAGGTAACGCTGACGGATCTGGAAGTCGTCGTCTTCTTCGCCCCAGCCATCCAGCACGGCGGTGTTGCTAAACCAGCCGGTCTCCAGGGTGCCGGCAGCGCGATCGAGCTGCTCGGTGGTGACCTTGTATTTGGCGAGGAAGTTCATCAGGAAGGCCCAGGCATCGCTGCTCACATCCTGTGAGGTGCTCAAGGCATAGAAGGAGACGGTCGGATCGCCGCTGCTCTGCACTACCTGACTACCGGGTACCACGGTCAGCAACTGAGCCGGTGGACGCACATCCACGGCCGCACCGACAGGGCCCTCACGATTGCCCTCGGGCAGGGGAGGCACATCGTAGTCGCTGCTAAAGCGGGGGGCCTGCAAACCGGCAGGCACCAAGAAGGCACGCCCTTCCAGCTTGGCCTCCTCGTAATCGAAACCGCGGTTGGCCATCTTACGTTCGGCCGGGCTGCTGCAGCCAGCCACGACAGCCAGGCTGAGCAGGGCCAGCCCCGCAGTGCGTACTCTTCCGTTTGCTTTAGACACTCGCAATCAACTCCGCAGTCTGCAGCGTCTGGCGCATCGCCGCCTCCCCCTCCGGGGTCAGGTCAGTGAGCGGCAGGCGCAGGGTCGCCGAGGCGATCAGACCAAGCTGGGCGCAGGCCCACTTGACCGGGATCGGGCTCGGCTCGATGAACAGGGTCCGGTGCAGCGGCATCAACCTCTCGTTGATGGCCCGGGCGGCATCGGCCTCCCGAGCCAGCGCGGCACGGCACATGTCGCGCATCAGGGCCGCTGCAATGTTGGAGGTCACGGAGATCACCCCGTCCCCTCCTTGCAACATGAAATCACACGCCGAGGCGTCATCACCACTGTACAGCGCAAACCCCGGACCGCACAGCTCGCGCAGCAAGGGTGTGCGGGTCAGATCGCCGGTGGCCTCCTTGAGGCCGATGATGTTGGCGTGGCCAGCCAGACGCCCTACCGTTTCCGGTTTGAGGTCACAGGCTGTTCGGCCGGGCACATTATAAAGGATCTGAGGCAGACCACTAGCGTCGGCAATCGCGCTGTAGTGGCGATAGAGCCCTTCCTGGGTCGGCTTGTTGTAATAAGGGGTGACGGAGAGGCCGGCCACCACCCCACTTTGCTCGAAGCGGCGCGACAGCGCGATGGCATGAGCGGTGCTGTTGGAGCCGCAACCGGCGATGACCGGAATGCGCCCGGCGGCCAGCTCGACCGTCTTCTCGACCACGGCGATGTGCTCGGCCTCGGTCAGCGTCACCGACTCGCCGGTCGTGCCGACGGCAACGATAGCCGTGGTGCCGCTTGCCACATGATATTCGACCAGATGAGCCAGGCTGGCCCAGTCCACCTCGCCGGTGGGCAACATGGGGGTGACGAGTGCGACAAGACTACCGCTAAGCATGGACTTTTCTCCCGAAATTCAGGGCCGTAATGGTAAAGTGCGGCTACCGCAAAAACAAGGAGCCACGGTGGCAAGCGTGCTACCATGGGCCAAATTTCAGGACGAGATAAGACTCATGACCCACTACCTGGTAGTGACCGCCATCGGCTCCGACCGACCCGGCATCGTCAGCGAGGTGACCCGTCATGTCGCTGACTGTGGCTGCAACATCGTCGACAGCCGGCTGGGTATCTTCGGACAGGAGTTCACCTTCATCATGCTGCTGTCGGGTAACTGGAACAGTTTGATGCAACTCGAGATCACCCTGCCCCTGCGCAGTCAGGAGTGGGATCTCATCACCATGATGAAACGCACCGAGCGTCATCAACCCCGTGACTACCCGCTCTCCGCCGAGGCGCAACTCCTTATCCGTGACGAGCCGGGCATCGTCTGCCGCTGCACCCAGCACTTCAGCCAGCACGGCTGGGACATTCACGCCATGCAGTCGGAGACCATAGAGCAGACGCCCTATAACCTGCTGCGCGCCACCTTCGAGCTCAAGCTCGCCGTCGGCGAGAGCCATCTCGATCACGAGACCGCCTTCGCCGACTTCTGTCGTGAACTCGGTGCAGAATCGTTCCGCTTCGCCCTCACACGGCGCCATAACTGAACAAAGGAGCAGCCATGCCTATACTGCAAGCCGGAGCCAAGGCTCCCGACTTTACCCTGCCGGATCAGAACGGCACGCCAGTCTCCCTCAGCGATCTCCACGGCAGGAAGGTACTGGTCTACTTCTACCCCAAGGCCATGACGCCGGGCTGCACCACCCAGGCCTGCGGCCTGCGAGACACCCGCAGCGAACTCGACGCCCACAATCTGGTCGTGCTCGGCATCAGCCCGGATGCCCCGCAGCGCCTGAAGAAATTTGCCGAACGCGACGGCCTCAACTTCACCCTGCTCGCCGACGAAGATCATGCGGTAGCCGACGCCTTTGGTGTGTGGGGCCCCAAGAAGTTCATGGGCCGGGAGTATGACGGCATTCATCGCATCAGCTTCCTCATCGATGAGCAGGGGCAGATCGCCCATGTCTTCGACAAGTTCAAGACCAGCAACCACCATCAGGTGGTGCTCGACTATCTGGCTGGCCGCTGATGTCACAGGGGGCCCTCACCGGCCCCCTTCATGCCCTGCCTGCCTATCTGCCACTCCTGCCCCCCCAGATCAAAAAAACCATCCCAGATGTGAGTTATGGTGTCTGCAGACTCCATTTCCAGTGAGACCGCATCATGAACATGAGCCACACCGAGCGCCTGATCCTGAGCAACCAGTATGAGATCTTAAGCAAGCTCAATCCGGAGCAGGCTGACTTCTACCAAAGAGCCAAGACCATCATCGAGCGCGGCTACTGCCTGCAACTGCTGGAGCTGGAGAAATCCTTCGGTCATCTGGAGCGCGACACCTGCCAGGAGGTGATCGACACCCTCGAGATGCACCACGCCATGATGGTCTCTTTCGAGAATCTGCCGGCCACCGAACAAGCGGAGTTCACCCCCGCCCGCTTCAAGTTCAATGGCTACAGCCGCAGTCAGGAGCGAGAGCTGGCCGACTACGTCTGCTTCCTGCTCGAGGTGGACAAGCGCTTCCCCGAGGTGGATTGCCCGTGCGAAGAGCTCTCGAGCGACATCGCCATGCGTGACAAGTATCAGCGTATGCTGGCGGCATGGCGGGATTGCCCGCGCAGCTACAAGCTGTCGATCCAGGAGCTGCGCAAAATCCTCAATGCCTGATGCAGATCAGAAAAGGCGCCCTCGGGCGCCTTTATGCTATGCAGCGGTGTTACTCAAACAGGAAGGTCTTGTCGAGCTTGTCAAAGGCCGCCTTGAGGGTATCGGCCAGCTCCTGGTAGCGCGGTTTAGCCACCAGTTTGCGGGAAATGCCGGCCTGCTCGCGCATCTTTTCGTTGATTTCGCGGTACCAGAGCGCCAGCGAGGGAGGCAGCGGTGTCTCGGCCCTGCGCCCCAGCCAATAGAAGCCTTGCAACGGCATGCTGAGCAGGAAGATGACCGAGGTGAGCACAGAGGGCCAGTAGGCGGCATCGCCAAACTGGAACTGCAACATCAAACAGATGACCACGATGGGGGGCAGCACCCGGATACCATACTCGATAGCGAGAATGATGCGATTTTCCGGGAACAGGGCATTGAGTTCGGGGCGGCGTGGCCACACCGCCAGATAGTGGCGCCCACGCTGTAATTTACTTCCAATTATGCTCATGACTGCCTACCTCCCGCCGCCAAAACCAACACTGAAGGCGTAAAACCTCAACTTAATTTGATGCAGGCCAACTATCATTGAGGATGACTTTGTTATTTTCCAACATTCAGGTTATCCTCTACGCGCCTTTTCGTGCGTGTCTGGCGCCGCCAGCAACGCCCGTCATCGGAGCCTTGTCTTCACTATACAGGGCAACGGCTGCAAAATGCCAATCCTCCCGATGGCTCAACTACCTGAAACGTCAGACGCCCCGCGCCCGGGCCGGACGCCTGTACAAACCCAACCTGTAATAGGATGAATTCATGAGTAAGCTGGTTCTTGTTCTTAACTGTGGCAGCTCTTCCCTGAAGTTTGCGGTCATCGACGCCAATACCGGTGATGACCTGCTCTCCGGCCTGGCCGAATGCTTCAACCTCGAAGACGCCCGCATCAAGTGGAAGCTGAACGGCGAGAAAGGCAACGCCGATCTGGGCGCCGGAGCCGCTCACCAGGAAGCCCTGGACTTCATCGTTCACAAGATCCTGCCGCTCAACCCGGCTCTGGCTGAAAACCTTATCGCCATCGGCCACCGAATCGTGCATGGCGGCGAGCGTTTCACCGCCTCCGTCGTGATCAGCGACGACGTGATCGCCGGCATCGAAGCCGCCATTCCGTACGCTCCGCTGCACAACCCGGCCCACCTGGTTGGCATCCGTGCCGCCCTCAAGGTATTCCCGCACCTGGCTGACAAGAACGTGGCCGTATTCGACACCGCCTTCCACCAGACCATGCCGGAAGAGGCCTACCTGTACGCCCTGCCGTACAAGCTCTACAAAGAGAACGGCATCCGTCGCTACGGTGCCCACGGCACCTCCCACCGCTACATTGCCGGTGAAGCGGCCCAGATCCTCGGTAAGGATCTCTCCGAGCTGAACATCATCAACTGCCACCTGGGCAACGGTGCTTCCGTCTGTGCCATCAAGAATGGCCAGTCCGTCGATACCTCTATGGGTCTGACCCCGCTGGAAGGCCTGGTGATGGGCACCCGTTCCGGTGACATCGATCCGGCTATCATCTTCTTCCTGCACGACAAGCTGGGTTACTCCGTCAACGAGATCAACACCATGCTGACCAAGGAATCCGGCCTGCTGGGTCTGACCGAGGTCACTTCCGACTGCCGTTATGTCGAAGACAACTACGACAGCAAGGAAGAAGCCAAGCGCGCCATGGACGTGTTCTGCTACCGTCTGGCCAAGTATGTCGGTTCCTACGCCGCCGCCATGGCCGGTCGTCTGGACGCCGTGGTCTTCACCGGTGGTATCGGTGAGAACTCCGCCCCGATCCGTGAAATCACCCTCAAGAAGCTGGCTCTGCTGGGCTTCGACATCGATCACGATGCCAACCTGGCCGCCCGTTTCGGCAAGGGTGGCGAGATCTCCAAGCCGGGCAGCACCAAGGCCCTGGTGATCCCGACCAACGAGGAGTGGGTGATCGCCCACGATGCGCTGGAACTGGTCGGCGCCTAATTTCGCTGTAATGCAAGGCCGCCCAAGGGCGGCCTTTTCCTAATCCCAATACAACCAAGGGGTATAAAGTGGCACGCACTATTATGCTTATCCCGGTCGGCACTGGTGTCGGCGTGACTTCCGTGAGCCTGGGCGTGGTTCGCGCGATGGAGCGTCACGGTGTCAACGTGAGTTTCTTCAAACCCGTCGCCCAGCCGCGTCCGGGCGAAACAGGTCCCGAGCGCTCCAGCGCCGTGATCCGCGCCGCCGCCAACATCAATCCGCCCGAGCCGTTCGCCCTCTCCTACGCCGAGAACATGATCACCTCCAGCAACACCGACATCCTGCTGGAAGAGATCGTGGCCCGCTTCGAAGAGCACGTGAAGGCCAGCGGCGCCGAGGTACTGGTGGTTGAAGGTCTAGTGCCGACCGACAAGCAGCCCTTTGCCAACAAGCTGAACTATGACGTTGCCAAGGCGCTGGACGCCGACATGGTGTTCGTCACCCATCCGGGCAACGACTCCAGCCAGAAGCTCAAAGAGCGTATCGAGCTGGCCTGCTCCAACTTCGGCGGCGTGCACAACAAGCGCATCGTCGGCTGCATCATCAACAAGGTGGGTGCCCCGGTTGACGAGCACGGCGTGACCCGCCCGGATCTGACCGAGATGTTCGAGGCGCACCACCAGGGTGGCGATGCCGCCCACAACCTGGAAGTGCTGCAGGTGTTCGGCAAGAGCCCGCTGCGCATCCTGGGCTGCATCCCCTGGAACACCCAGCTGATCGCCCCGCGCGCCAAGGATCTCGCCAAGCACCTGGCGGCCCAGATCATCAACAAGGGTGAGCTGGACTCCCGTCGCCTGCAGACCGTGACCTTCTGTGCTCGCTCCATCCACAACATGGTTGAGCACTTCCGTCCGGGCAGCCTGCTGGTCACCTCCGGCGATCGTTCCGACGTCATCGTCTCCGCCTGCCTGGCCGCCATGAACGGCACCAAGCTCGGCGCCCTGCTGCTGACCGGCAACTACCATCCGGAGCCGCAGGTGGTTGCCCTGTGCCAGCAGGCCATGGCCACTGGCCTGCCGATCATGATGATCGGAACCAACACCTGGCAGACCGCCGTCAGCCTGCAGAACTTCAATGTCGATATCCCCGAGGATGACCGCGAGCGGATCGAGCTGGTGCAGGACTACGTGGCCGGCCACATCGACAAGCACTGGATCGAATCCCTCTCTGCCAAGTCGACCCGTTCCCGCCGCCTGAGCCCGCCGGCGTTCCGCTACCAGCTGACCGAACTGGCTCGTCAGGCCAACAAGCGTGTCGTGCTGCCGGAAGGGGAAGAGCCGCGTACCATCAAGGCTGCCGCCATCTGTGCCGAGCGTGGCATCGCCCGCCCTGTGCTGCTGGGTAACCCGGAAGAGATCCGCCGCGTCGCCGACCAGCAGGGTGTACTGCTGACCGACCGCGTCGAGATCATCGACCCGGCCGAAGTGCGCGAGCGCTATGTGCCGCGTCTGGTCGAGCTGCGCAAGAACAAGGGCATGACCGAAGTGGTGGCCCGCGAGCAGCTGGAAGACAACGTGGTGCTGGGCACCATGATGCTGGAGCGTAATGAGGTCGACGGTCTGGTCTCCGGTGCGGTACACACCACCGCCAACACCATCCGTCCGCCGATGCAGATCATCAAGACCGCCCCCGGCTCTTCCCTGATCTCCTCGATCTTCTTCATGCTGCTGCCGGATCAGGTGCTGGTCTACGGTGACTGCGCGATCAACCCGGATCCGACTGCCGAGCAGTTGGCCGAGATCGCCATCCAGTCCGCCGAATCTGCCGCCGCCTTCGGTATCGAGCCGCGTGTGGCCATGATCTCCTACTCCACCGGTACCTCCGGTGCCGGTGCCGATGTGGACAAGGTGCGCGAAGCCACCCGCATCGCCAAGGAGAAGCGCCCGGATCTGGTGATCGATGGCCCGCTGCAGTACGACGCCGCCATCATGGAGAACGTGGCCAAGTCCAAGGCCCCGAACTCCCCGGTCGCCGGTAAGGCCACCGTGTTCGTGTTCCCGGATCTCAACACCGGTAACACCACCTACAAGGCGGTACAGCGCTCCGCCGAGCTGGTCTCCATCGGCCCCATGCTGCAAGGCATGCGCAAGCCGGTCAACGACCTCTCCCGCGGCGCCCTGGTGGACGACATCGTCTACACCATCGCCCTGACCGGGATCCAGGCGGCCCAGCAAGACAGCGCTGCCCAGGCCTGAGTGCCCCAATGATGAAAGCCCCGCTTTTGCGGGGCTTTTTTTATGCCTGATCTCATGGATCAACAATCTGGATCCAACGTCGGATCCTGCCCCCCTCTTCCATCAGGCTCTGCCATGACAGCGACCACTCACCTTCCGCCAAAGCCTGTGCATTCAGGCCCCATTCGGTTTCAGTAGTCAATTATTCTTGTAAATCATGATGATGGATCGTGAAGCACGGCTAATCTACAGAGTTTTCCACAGAATTTGTGGATAGTTTTCAGATCGTTTGTAAGGAAGCAACACCAACAGGCGAAGATCAATACGTGCCAGACCGCGTCGATGAAGGATCCTACAAGCCTAATTAATACAATGACTTGTTGGCTCTAAAACGACTCACTAGAGTAAACATAAACAACTGTCAGGAGCGTCCATGAAGATCCTCATCACCGGCGGTACCGGCTTTATTGGCCGTGAAGTGGTCACTCGCCTCGCCCAGCACCGGCTGGTCATCCTGACCCGACATCCCCAGCAGGCCAAGGCGCTGCTGGGGGAAGAGCACAGCTTCATCGACAATCTCGATCGGCTCGACAACCTAGATGGTTTCGATGCGGTCATCAACCTAGCGGGTGAACCGATCGCCGATCAACGCTGGAGCGAGGCGCGCAAACAACTGCTGTGTGACAGCCGCTGGTTGCTGACCGAGCAACTGGTCGATCTGTTTCGCCTCTCCGGGCAGCCACCCCGGGTGCTGATCAACGCCTCGGCGGTCGGCTGGTATGGCCGGCAAGGGCCCGAGCCCATCGATGAGCGCTGCCAGACGCCTCACCTGGAGTTCACCCATCAACTCTGCCAGCGCTGGGAGGCGTTAGCGATGGAAGCCCAGAGCCAGCACACCCGGGTCTGCTTGCTGCGCATCGGCATCGTGCTGGGCAAGGAGGGAGGAGCACTGGCCAAGATGTTGCCCGCCTATCGGCTGGGGCTCGGTGGCCCCATGGGCAGTGGCGAGCAGATGATGAGCTGGATCCACCGGCAGGATCTGGTGCGCGCCATCCTGTTTCTGCTTGAACACGAGCAGTGCCACGGCGTCTATAACGGCACCGCCCCCCAACCGGTCAGCAACCGGGCTTTTAGCAAGACGCTGGCGGCCATCTTGCACCGCCCCCATCTGCTGAGCGTGCCAGCCCCCCTGCTGCGTCTGGTCATGGGGGAGGCCAGCGATCTGCTGCTGACCGGCCAGACCGTGGTGCCCACACGGCTGCTCGAGGCGGGCTTTCACTTCGACTACCCCCACCTGCCGGAGGCCCTCTCCAGCCTGCTCGCTCGCCAAGGATGACGTCAGGATGAAACAGGGGGCCAAGGCCCCCTGTTTTACTACAAGGTCCCCTGCCCCATGCCGCGCAGCCGCCCGCCCAGGGTGCCGCCGAGCAAGTGCCGGCGCCACCCCTGCCCCACCAGGGTCACCAGCAAGGCGCCGAGCAGCGGCAGGCCAAACCAGAGGCTCGGATGCCAACTGAGCGAGCCGGAGAACCACCACTGCTGCAGGAACAATACGCACCCTTCTGCCACCAGCGCGGCGCACAATCCCGCCAAGGCGCCGGTCAGCATCAGCTCCCACCCCAGCATGCGTGACAGCAGTGGCCCTGGGGCCCCCAGGGTGCGCATCAGCACCAGCTCATTGCGCCGCGTCGCCAGTGAAGCCTGAGTCTGAGCCAGCAGCACCAGCAGCGCCGCCGCCGTCACCAGCCCCAGCATCACCGCGAGCGCTCGACTCACTTGGGCCGAGATGGTGGTGAGGCGCGCGATGAGATCATCCACGTCGATGAGGCTCACGGTGGGGAACTCCCGCACCAGTTGCAGCTCGGCACGTTGCATACCATTTGGCAAGCGGTAGCTCCCCATCCAGGTGAGCGTGAAGGGCTCCAGCAGATCCGGTGAGAAGATCATGTAGAAATTGGGGCGCATGCTGTCCCAGCGAATGGCGCGCAAACTGGTGACCTTGGCGCTAAAGGGGCGCCCCTCTATGGTGAAGCCCAGTTCATCGCCGAGCCGGATGCCGAGCCTTGCCGCCACCTCGGCATCGAGCGAGACCTGCCCGGGCCCGTTGAGCCACTCACCGGCCGTGATGCGGTTACCCGCCGGCAGAGTGTCGGTGGTGGTAAAGTTGAGCTCGCGCTCGATCCCCTCGCGCCCCGCTCTGCCCTCCTCGGCCACCGCTTCGCCGGCGATGCGGGTAAGCCGGCCACGCACCATAGGATAGAAGTCAGAGGTCTCAGCGCCCGCCTCCTTGAGCAGGGCCAGCACCGGGATCCGCTCTTCCGGCATCAGGTTGACCAGGAAGCGGTTGGGCGCGTCGGCCGGCAGGTGCTGGCGGATGTCGCCGATCAGATCGCTGCGCACCGCCCAGAGCAGCCCGAGCAGCAGCAATGCCAGCGAAAAACCGGCCAACTGGAACAGCCCGGAGCCACGCTCACGGGCCATATGCGCCAACGCCAATCGCAGTGGCTGCGGCGCCCGTATCCGTCGGCCGAGGCGCAGCAGCGAGGAGCCAAGCAAGGCTAGCAGCCCCATCAGCCCCCCCATCCCTCCGATCAGCCCGAGCGCCAGCAGGGCATCTCCCATGAATCCCCACACCAGCACAAACAACCCGACCAACCCCACCGGGACTCCCCACCAGCTCGGAATATCGGCATCCAGCTCCCGGCGCAGCACCTTGAGCGGCGGAATGCGCAGCAGACGCAAGAAGGGGATCAACACCAGCATCAGGGTCACAAACAGAGCCACCGCCAGCGCCAGGGCAAACGGGCGCCAGGAGGGGGGCGGTAACTCAGAAGGCAGCAGGCTCCCGAGGAGTGAGAGGGCCAGCGCCTGCACACCGAATCCAAGCAGCAACCCGATGATCCCGCCGGTCAGGGTGAGCCCGAGCAGCAGGCTGCCCAGCAGGCGCCACAACGACCCGCGCGTGGCCCCCAGCGTCTTGAGCAGAGCCATCATGCCGGTCTGGCGCTCGGCGAACTGACGCACGGCAATGGCCATGGCGAGCGTTCCGAGCAGCACACCGGTGAGCGCCGCGAGGCGGAAGAAACGCTCGGCGTTGGCCAAGGTCTTGCCACTGCGGCTCTCGCCGCTGTCGGGGGTAAGCCAGCGCTGCCCCGGCAGGGTCAGCCGCTCCCTGTCGAGGGAGGTCAATGCCTCGCGCGGCGCCTGGAGCAGATAGCGCCACTCCTGGCGACTGCCTGGCAACAGGGCGCCGATCTGCCCGAGGTCGTCCACATGTACCAGAGCGCGCGGGGCCAGCTGAAAGGGGCTAAAGCCCTGATCCGGCTCCTCCAGCAGGGTGCCGGCCACCTTCAAGCTGGCGTTCCCCGCCTCCAGCTCGTCCCCCAGTCGGGTGCCAAGCAGCGCCATCAGTCGGGGCGAAAGCCAGATAGTGCCGGGGGTAACGGCCCCCTCCGGGGTGGTTTTGAGGGTGCCATAGAAGGGGAAATCGCCGGGTACGGCGCGCAAGGAGGCCAGCTGGAATGCCTCGCCATGAAACAGCATGGTGTTGAAGCTGACGGTGGCCTGCACCTTGGCGCCGGCCTGCTGCCAGCGACCGAGTTGCAGTGGCTCGACAGGGCGGGGGGAGACCAACACTCGATCACCACCGATAAACTCGCGCCCCGACGCCTTGAGCCCCGCATCGAGCCGATCGGCCAGCAGCGCCACACTCACCACACAGGCCACACACAGGGCCAAAGCCAGGATAAACCAGCGCAGCTCCCCCTGTAGCCCTTCCCGGTAGAGCAGGCGCAGGGCGAGACGAGACGTTCCCCTCATGCGACCTCCTGCTCGAGCAGCCGGCCGGCACTGATCTCGATACGCCGCTCACAGCGCCCGGCCAGCACCGGATCATGGGTGACCACCACCAGGGTGGTGCCATGCTGCCGGTTGAGCTCAAACAGCAGCTCGATGATCCGGGCGCCGGTCTTGCTGTCGAGATTGCCGGTCGGCTCGTCGGCCAGCAGCAGGGCCGGCTGGCAGATAAAGGCGCGGGCAATGGCCACCCGCTGCTGCTCACCGCCGGAGAGGCGCGCTGGCAAGTGGTGCAGCCGCTCACCGAGCCCCACCCGTTCGAGCAGGGCGCGGGCCCTTGGCTCGGCATCGCGATCGCCGCGCAGCTCGGCGGGCAGCATGACATTCTCAAGGGCGGTCAGGGTCGGCAGCAACAGGAAGGACTGAAACACGAAGCCGATCTGCTCGGCCCTGAGCCGGGCCCGCCCCTCCTCGTCGAGGGCGCCGAGGGAGTGGCCGTGGATGAAGATCTCCCCCGCACTCGGCAGATCGAGTCCGGCCAGCAACCCCAGCAGGGTCGACTTGCCGGAGCCGGAGGCGCCAAGCAGGGCCACCGTCTCCCCAACCTTGACTTGCAACGAGATCCCCTCAAGGATGGTCAGCGTCTCCTGACCCAGGGTGACCTCTTTTCCAACGTTTCTGGCTTCAATCATGGGAGTAAATGTCATGGCGCGTGTCCTGCTTGCCTTGTTGTGCTACTTGGGGTCAATCGGCCTGGCGCAGGCGCAGAGCCTGCTGATCCTGGGGGACAGCCTGAGTGCAGGTTACCAGATGCCGCTGGAAAAAAGTTGGCCCTCACTCCTGCAGGAGCGCTGGGTCCGCGAGGGGGATATCCACCGCGCCATCAACGCCAGCATCAGTGGCGAAACCACTCAGGGGGCGCTGACGCGCCTGCCCGCCCTGCTCAAGGAGCACCAACCAGACTGGGTTCTGATCGAGCTGGGCGGCAACGATGGGCTACGCGGGTTTCCTCCTCAGGTCACCGAGCGCAATCTCACCGCACTCATCGACAGGGCCACAGCGGCAGGAGCCAAGGTGATCCTGACCCAGATCAGATTGCCGCCCAACTATGGGGCGCGCTATGTCAGGCAGTTTGAACAGATTTATCCGGGCCTAGCCGAGCAGTACCGGCTGCCGCTCATGCCCTTCTTCCTCGATGATATTGCACTGCACCCTGAACTCATGATGAATGATGGCATCCACCCCAAGCCAGAAGCTCAGCCACGCATTCGTGACACCGTGGCCCGCTTCGTCGCCCCCCTGTTGCAGGGGGAGGAGTAGATATCCCCATGTGAAGTGAGCAAAAGGCCTGGATGCGCAAACGCGTCTCCCCCTGACTTTCGGGCTGGCGGAGCAAGAGCGCAACCATGCTCATCAAGCCACACGAACATTCGCTCGGGCAATAGATCGGTGATGGAAGAAATAGTGTTCAGGAAAGGGCCGACAAGCAATAAGCCGCGGGAATAGCAATCGTCTTAAAGAAGATCAGACATGGTTTAGCCATGCTCACGCCCCTGGGATATCGAGGTGCAATGTCACCGTTTATGGCGCGTCGTACCACAATGAGGGTCATTTCACTCGGATTGGTGAGGTATAAAAAAGGAGCCACTGGCTCCTTGTCGATTTTATTTTCCTCTGCGCAGTCGCTCTTGTACTGCCTGCACTAATAAATCGGGCTGGAATTTTGAAATCAGGAGATCGCATCCCACTTTTTTAACCATCTCATCATTAAAGCTCCCCGTTAGCGAGGTATTGAGCGTGATGAAAAGATTGGCCATACGGGCATCACTGCGCACCTCTTTGGTCAAGCGGTAGCCATCCATCTCCGGCATCTCCGCATCGGTGATCATCAACAGGATCTCATCCGTGACGCACTTGCCAGCATCGCACCACGCTTGCAGCAGCGAGAGCGCCTCTTGACCATTGCTGCAAGAGATCACCTCGATCCCCAGTTGCGACAAGGTGGCCTTGACCTGCGAATGGGCCGTGGCCGAGTCATCGACCACCAGCACCTTGGTGCCCGACATCAGGGGGACTAACGCGTCATCGAGCACACCTTGTGAAATAGAAACATCATAAGTGACGATTTCAGCCAGTACTTTCTCAACATCGATAATTTCAACCAGATTGGCAACGCCCTTATCTTCAATCTTGGCGATTGCCGTTAGATAATTTGAGCGGCCGGTCGAGCTCGGCGGCGGCTGAATATGAGTCCAAGAGACGTTGACGATATTATCTACCTGTCCGACTAAAAACCCCTGAATGCTCCGGTTGTACTCGGTGATGATTAAATTTCTCTCCCTAAGATCATTCGCAGGACGCATGCCAATTGATGTTCTTAAGTCGATCACAGGAACGGAAACACCGCGAATATGAGCTATTCCACTGACATTTGGACGTGAACCAGGAAGGCGGGTAAGAGGAGGCACTTTCACGACCTCTCTCACCTTAAAAACATTGATAGCAAATAATTGCTGGGTGCCAAGGCGAAACATCAGCAACTCGAGCCGGTTTTCTCCAACGAGTTGGGTACGCTGATCCACAGAGTCCAATATGCTTGCCATAGAGTGAATGATGCTCCTACGCGCTGATGAAGTGAATAAGGTGGAAAAGCTACGTGGTTCGCAGACACTTCCTTAACTTCATACTAAAGCGACCAAAAAAGAGCGGGGCTCCAGCCCCGCTACTTATTTTTCTGCTATTCGTAGCTACACACCAGCTTCCAGCTACCATCGCTCGCCTTGGGCTCGCTGCTGGTCCACCAGTTGGCCTGCCACACCCCCTTGTTGTGGGTGATGCGATCGCCAGCGTTGGCATGATCCCCCTGCGGCCAGCTCGGATAGGCCGGATAGGCCGCCGGCACCACATTCAGGCTGCTGCAACCACTGCCCCCCGGGGTCTCACCGGAGCCAGTGCTGCCCACCACGGCCTCGGGCAGGGTCGGGAACTCGCCCTTAAGGCCGATGCTCTGGCTACCCACCACGATGCGCATGCCGCTCGGTACCCCGGCCGCCGGCAGGTAGTAAGTCATCGCTACCTCCACGTCGGTGCCCGGCGCCCAGGCCTTCCAGGCCGGCAGCGTCATGGCCACCTTGTGGAAGTCCTTCTCGCCGGCGATGCCGTCGGCGTTCTGGTTGCCGCCACTTTCGACCACCTTGAGCCCCATGCCGCTCTGATCAGTCACGGTGTCGGAGGTGGAGGTGGGCACCAGGAACTCGATGCGGGTACCACCCGGAATGGTCTGGGTCGAGTGGTTGGTGAGCTTCAACGTCGGGTTGATCGGGTAGTTGGAGTCCCCCTCCTTGAAGCCTGACAGGCTCACGGCGATATCGAGCTGGGCAGCTGGGGCCGGCAGATCGTTTTGGGCCGTGCCGTAACGGTTGGCCTTGGCAAACTTGTCATAGGCGAGGGTGGTCAGGGTGTCGCCCATGCCGTACTCGTTCTTGGCCGGATCGAAGCCATAGTCACCCGCCATCTCCCAGAACATCACGCCGCCGAGGCCACGTTGGATGATGTAGTCGAGCTTGCGGCCCATGGACTCTTCATCCTCGGTGGAGAGGAACACCTTCTTCTGCTCGTTCCACAGCCAAGGCGCCTGCGCCTTGTCGTCGTAGTAGCGCACATACTGGCCTTGCATCACGTGGGCCGGGTTGTTGGGATCGAGACCCCAGGCCTGGCCGTAACTCGGCATGGTGGTGATGCCAAGGCGAGCCGCATGCTCCAGGTTCTTGGCATGCCACATGGGCACGGCGCCGGCGCCGACTTCCTTGCCATTCTTGTCGAGATCATGCCAGAGGTTGTCGATACCGACCGCGCCATTACCACAGGGAATGGTGCCGCCACCGGTACCCGGCTGGCATTCGCTCTGGCTCGGCAGTGGCGCCTTACCGCCCAGGCCCTGGGTGCCACCGGTGACCCCCTGCCAGCCACGGGTATAGTAGGGCACGCCGACGTTGATCTTGCCGGCCGCCAGGGCACCACGGAAGTAGTGGGCCGCCCAGGCCGCGTTGAGGTAGCCGATGCCCCCATATTGCGCCTGGCTGTAGACTCCCCACTGCGCCAGCTCGCCGTCAGCCTTGTTGTCAAACAGGGCCGCGTTGTGGCCGACAAAGTGGTTCCAGGCCCCGTGGAAGTCGTACGTCATCAGGTTGACGTAGTCGAGGTACTGAGTGACCTGGAAGTTCTCCATGCCGCGCAGCAGATAGGCCGAGGCCGGTGAGGCGATGGTCAGCATGTATTTGCGCCCATCCTCATTGCCGGCGGCATCGAGCCGGGCACGCAGGGTCTGCATCAGCACCTTGTAGTTGCCAAACAGCTTGCCACGGCAGAGGTTGGAGAGCGGGAAGTCGTTGGGGTTGCCCGCGTCCTTCATCGACGTGGGGTACTCGTAGTCGATATCCACCCCGTCAAAACCATACTGGCGGATGAAGCTCACCGCCGAGTTGGCAAAGGCGTTGATGCCGTCGCTGTTGACCGAGCAATCCCCCTTGGTGGTGGCGCTATAGAAGCCACGGGTATCGGCCCAGCCCCCCACCGAGATCAGGGTCTTCACGTCCGGATATTGCTTCTTGTATTTCGACAGCAGGTTGAAGTGGCCCTGATAGGCGAACTCAGGGTCCATCTCGGCCCCCGGCACCCCGTCCCAGGTCATCTTGGTCGCCGAGTCGTCCACCTTGATGGTGTGGCTCTGCTCGTCCACCGCGGCGAAGGCGTAGTTGATGTGGGTGATCTTGCTCCAGGGGATGTCGCTCACCAGGTAGGAGGGCAGGCCGTTCTTGCCGGTGCGCCAGGAGGTGAAATAACCGATGACCCGGCGGGCATGGTCATCCCCCATGCACTCGTAGCCATCCGGGCGGTAGATCTGTCGCACATCGCAGGAGAGGTTGCCGCCGGTGGGGGGCAAGGCGGCCTCCTCGACTGTGACGCTGACCGGGGCCGACTCGCCGGCCAAATTGGTCTGGTCGGTCGCGACCAGCTTGAGCGATGCGCTTCCCTTGGTGTCTGGCGTCCAGTTCACCTGCCAGGGGGCGGCGTTGTCCTCGCCCACCTTCTTGCCGTCCACAAACAGCTCGACCTTGGCGACATCGTTGTTGACGTCGGTGACGTTGCCGCTCACCGCCACACTGCGCCCCAGCGTCACCTTGGCGCCGGTGGCGGGGCTACTGATGCTCACCTTGGGCGCCTCGGGCGCCACCACGGCGGCGACGTTGAAGCTGGAATCCGCCTCACTCAGCACCTTGCCATCGTTATCCAGCGCCCTGGCCTTGAGGGCATGGGCACCGACGCCAACGGCAGACCAGCTGGCACTCCAGGGGGAAGCGCTGGCCGTGGCGATAAGCTTGCCGTCGACCAGGTATTCCACCTTAGCCAGCGCCGTCACCGGCCCGCTCAGGGTCACCGCCAACGCGACGCTGGCCCCTTCGTTGACGCTGCTGCCCACGGCAGGGGAGCCGATGGCGACGACCAGGGCCGGAGGTGGCACCTCCCCGCCATAGCGCTTCCAAGCATCGCCCCAGACCGTCCCCACCCCAGGCTCGTAATGATAGGGCGAGGCCCCGCACCAGCCGGAGTAGGGGAACTCTTTGCACTCATAGAGATTGCCGACGTTGCTGACGATATCGCCCGCCTGGTAGGCGATGCCCGCTTGATAGGGGGGGATAGGCGGCCTGCGCCAAGGCAGGCATAAACGCCACGGCGACCAACGCCGCCAGGCGAGTAGGATGGAACCTGTTTTGCATTTTTTCTTCCTTGTTTTCTTGGCATGGTTATCCAAGACAAGGCAGACGCAGCAGGCCACGCTGGGGACAGAATGCAGGCATTGGACTATGCCACCGGCTCAAGCGGAATCCTGGGAAACCCACACCGTCTGAAGCGGTGTCTGGGTCTGCGTCCCGACAGCATCGGTGTGCCCTTGTCCCGGGTTCCTTGAGGAACGGCCCGAGTATAGGAACAGTCTGACAAGCGCTCAATCTTTGTTCGCGAGGAAAAACATCTATTTCCGATCGCCGCTATCCTGACCTATTGCTCATAAAGCCATATAAATCATTCGATTATGACGGTGATATCGCTGCTTTTCCGAAGGGCACTAGGTTGCAGAAGTGTGGACAAGGTCACGGCGAGCGCCAAACAAAAAGGCCACCGCGATGCGGTGGCCTTCGATATGGTGGAGCTACGCGGGATCGAACCGCGGACCTCTTGCATGCCATGCAAGCGCTCTCCCAGCTGAGCTATAACCCCATATTTTAGCGACGCGAAGGTGGGACTTCGTCATCGTTTCACGCCCTGCGTGAACCAACTTGGTGGAGCTAGACGGGATCGAACCGTCGACCTCTTGCATGCCATGCAAGCGCTCTCCCAGCTGAGCTATAGCCCCAAGTCTGGTGCTGATCACCCGGCGAACCGGTCGACCGAAATGATGGTGGAGCTACGCGGGATCGAACCGCGGACCTCTTGCATGCCATGCAAGCGCTCTCCCAGCTGAGCTATAACCCCACAAAGGTTGGCTGTGAAGCCCTGGGCATCGGGAACCTGGTGGAGCTACGCGGGATCGAACCGCGGACCTCTTGCATGCCATGCAAGCGCTCTCCCAGCTGAGCTATAACCCCAGCGTTCCAGATGTTTCCGAGAAGAATTTGGTGGAGCTACACGGGATCGAACCGTGGACCTCTTGCATGCCATGCAAGCGCTCTCCCAGCTGAGCTATAACCCCAACTCACCTCGGCATCACCAGCAGATATTGCCCGGCGACGGAGGCGCATAATAGGCATCCCCCCTTGCGCTGTCAACACTAAAAATAACGCCAAGGCATCGCTTAGCCACTTTTCGAGCAGGCTGCTGCTTTTGCCAACACCGTTTCACCCTCAGCCAGCCGCAGACAACAAAAAGGGCCCCCGCAGGAGCCCTTGTCAGATGTGCCGTCTCTTATTCGGCCGCCATGCGCGCCGCGATGTACTCAAGCGCCCGCTCGATACGGGAGAGCACGCGCTCCTTGCCCACCAGGGCCATCACGGCGTCGATGGAGGGGGACTGGCCCTGACCGGTGACGGCCACGCGCAGCGGCATCCCGACCTTACCCATGCCCTGACCCAGTTCGGCGGCGGTGGCTTCGATCACCTCGTGCAGCGCCTCGGTGCTCCAGCTCTCCAGCGCAGCCAGCTTCTGCTTGGCCAGCGTCAGCGGCTCGGCAGCCACACCGCGCAGGTGCTTCTTGGCGGCGGCCTCGTCGATGGCCTCGTACTCCTCGAAGAAGTAACGGCTCTGGGCCGCCAGCTCACGCAGGGTGTTGCAGCGCTCGGCCAAGAGGGTGATCACGGCGGTCAGTTCGGGGCCATTAGTGGTGTCAATGTTCTGGTCGGCCATGTGCCACGCCAGATGCTTGGCCACGTAAGCCGGGTCCAGGGTGCGCATGTAGTGGTTGTTGAGCCACAAGAGCTTGTCGGTGTTGAACGCCGACGCCGACTTGGAGATGGCATCCAGGCTAAACAGCTTGATCATCTCGTCGAGCGTGAAGATCTCCTGATCGCCGTGGGACCAGCCCAGACGCACCAGATAGTTCAGCAGCGCTTCGGGCAGGTAGCCGTCGTCGCGGTACTGCATCACGGACACAGCGCCGTGGCGCTTGGAGAGCTTGGCACCGTCGTCGCCGAGGATCATCGAGACGTGGGCGAACTCCGGCACCGGCGCATTCAGCGCCTTGTAGATGTTGATCTGGCGCGGGGTGTTGTTGATGTGGTCTTCACCACGCACCACGTGGGTGATCTCCATGTCCCAGTCATCGACCACCACGCAGAAGTTGTAGGTGGGCGCGCCGTCGGTGCGGCGGATGATGAGATCGTCCAGCTCGCTGTTGGCAAACTCGATGCGGCCACGCACGTGGTCGTCGAACACCACCGAGCCTTCGCTCGGGTTGCGAAAGCGGATCACATGGGGGGCGTCAGCCGGGTGATCGTGCTGGTGATCGCGGCACTGACCGTCATAGCGCGGCTTCTCGCCCTTGGCCATCTGCTCTTCACGCAGCGCCTCGAGGCGCTCCTTGGAGCAGTAGCACTTGTAGGCACGGCCATCGGCCAGCATCTCGTCGATAAGGCCGTTGTAGCGGTCGAAACGCTTGGTCTGGTAGTAGGGGCCCTCATCCCAGCTCAACCCCAGCCACTCCATGCCCTCGATGATGGCGTCGATGGCCTCCTGGGTGGAACGTTCCAGGTCGGTATCCTCGATACGCAGCACGAATTCGCCGCCCTGATTCCGGGCAAACAGCCAGGAGTAGAGGGCAGTACGGGCACCGCCGACGTGCAAAAAGCCGGTCGGGCTGGGAGCAAAGCGGGTTTTGACTTTCATGGTTGAGCCTTGTGTGGATGACCCATTGCGGGCCGATTCGCCATTAAAACCGCGGCATTTTAGCATCGGGGGCGGCAGATGGGAAAAGCCGTGACCATTTTTCATCCCTGCCCCGAATGGGAAACATTGAATCCCGTCGCAGACAGCCATCGGCACCGGCGCTAAGGTGCCAGGCCAGTTTTGCCGTTCAGATCCCGGCGCCTCGGCCGATAACAGGCTTCCTGCCCCAGCCACGGAGAGCATAAGATGCAGTTTCGCTCCATCCAGACCAAGATCCTGGTCATGGCCGGCCTGGCCATGACGGTGGCCTTGCTGTTACTGATCCTTCTCAACCAATACTCGGGCCGCCAGACCCAGACCCTCACCATCGACTCCAGCCGTCAGGCACTGCAAGAGGAGGCATGGCAGAAGGTCACCGCCAACGCCCGCGCCGAGGCGGCCGTCATCACCCAACTGCTACAAAAGAGCCTCTCCTACACCCAGCAACTGGCCAAGACCATGGCGCTGCAACAGGCAGGTCACCTCCCCCTGAGCCGCGAGAACGCCATCGCCCTGCTGCAAGCACAGCTCTCCCTCGATGACTCCCTCTATGGCAGTTTCGCCGGCTTCGAGCCCAACGGCTTCGATGGCCAGGATGCCGCCTTCAGCGGTCAGGCACCGCTCGGCAGCGACGCCAAGGGGCGCTTTGTGCCCTATTTCTACAAAGATGGCGCCAAGATAGGCAGCGATCTGCTGCTCTCCATCGACAAGGAGGAGCGCGACAGCTTTGGCAATCCGGCCAATGACTATTACGCCTGCCCCAAGAGCCATGGCCGCTCCTGTCTCATCGACCCTTTCCAGGTCGATATCAACGGTCAGAAGGTGATGGTGAGCACCATCACCACCCCGATCATGGCCAGCGGCGCCTTTCGCGGCGTGGTGGCGGTCGATCTGGAGATTGGCGCCCTGAGCCGGCAGGCCAAGAGCCTCAACGCCCATATCTACGACGGCAAGGGCGAGACCCTCATCATCAGCGCCGCCGGTGTCATCACCGGCACCAGCGGCAGTGACAGCAAGCTGGGCCAGCACGCCAACACCCTGCTTGGCGAGCAGTGGCGCGACTACCTCAAGCCCGAGGTGCAGCGCCAGGAGCTGGACGGCGCGTTTCGTATCTCGGTGCCGATCCTGGTGCCCGGCCTGGAGCGCAACTGGGCCATCATCGTCACCCTGCCCTACAAGGTGGTGCTGGCGCGGGCCGATCAGCTCGCGGCCCAGCTCACCGAGATGAACCGCGCCGCCCTCACTCAGCAGCTGGCCGGCGCTATCGCAGTGCTGGTGCTGGCTCTGCTGACCATGTTGCTCATCGCGCGCACCATCACGGGCCCCATTCGCCAGATGGTGGGGCTGGTCGATGACATCGCCGATGGCGAGGGGGATCTCACCAAGCGCCTGGTGAGCCGTTCGGCCGATGAGCTGGGGGCCCTTGCCAAGGGGATCAACCGTTTCATCGACAAGCTGCAACAGCTGCTCGGCGACGTGCTCACCACCGCCGGCGAGGTGAATCGCCATGCCGGCGCCACCGACCAGATCGCCGCCAGCACCAATGCCAACTTGCAACACCATCAGGCCGAGATGGATCAGATGCTCACCGCCGTCCAGGAGATGTCGTACGTGAGCCAGGAGGTGGCCACCCATGCCAACAACACGGCCGACTCCGCCAAGCAGGCGCAGCAGGCCGCCGACGAAGGCAAGGGGCGCTTCCAGCAGATGATCGAGGCGATGCACAAGGTGGCCGACGAAGCCGCCCGCGGCGCCGAGGTGGTCGACAGTCTGGCCCGTGACAGCGCCCAGATCACCGACATCCTCACCGTGATTCAAGGGGTCGCCGATCAGACCAACCTGCTGGCCCTCAACGCCGCCATCGAGGCCGCCCGCGCCGGCGAGGCGGGACGCGGCTTTGCCGTGGTGGCCGACGAGGTGCGCAAACTGGCGGGCCACACCCAGCAGGCGGTGCAAGATACCCAGTCCCTCATCGACAGGATCCGTCACAGCTCGGGCAACGCGGTACAGGCCATCGGCCAGAGTCAGCAGCTGACCCAGCAGGCGATGCAGGAGGCGGATCAAGCCGAAGAGGCGCTCGGCCACATCTACCGCGCCATCTCGACCATCAACGACATGACCTATCAGATAGCGTCGGCGGCCGAAGAGCAGAGTTCGGTCTCCGACACCGTCTCGGGCAACCTGGCCAAGACCAATGCGCTGGCCGGTGAGATTGCCCATGATGCGGCTCAAACGGCACAAGCCAGCCAGGCGCTGCGCGCGGCGGCGGAGCGACTCCAGGCGCTGCTCGGTCAGTTCAAATTGCAATGAAGGTGTAAAATTCCTCGCCCGGACTCTCCCCCTCGGGGACGAGTCCGTTTACCATAGGCACCGAATTGCCTGATGGTGGCAATGCAGTAAGAGGAAAATACTGTGCCGACTCCGGATCGCCGTCCCCGCGGCCAACACCGCCGTGCCCGGCAGGGGCGCCGAGCGCCCGCCGAGGGATCCCTGCTTCAACGCATCCAGATCATGATGAAAGACTGGCGCCAGGCGCGTCAGGAGCGCGCCGCCGGCGCTGCCAAACCGTCTGCCTCCCGAAGCAGTGCCAACGCGCGGGGGAACTGGCTGGACAAGAGCCCGCTGCCACGCCGCCATACCCTGGGGCTGTTGATCCTGTTGCCGCTGTGGCTGATATTGCTGGCCTGGCAACCGAGCGACGAACTACCCGCCACCGCGGCCGCCCCCTCCGGCTCACTGGAGGTGCCGTTGGCCATGCCGGTGCAGGCGGCCCGCACCAGCGACGGACAGCCCCAGAAGCCGGTCAAGCCGGTTGAACAGCTGCCCGCAGGCTGGCAGTGGCTGGATCACGAGATCGGCGGTGGAGAGACCCTGTTTGCGGTGTTTCGCAAGTACCAGTTGCCGGGCGCCGAGCTGAGCCGTCTGGTGGCCATTGAAGGGCCGGATCGTCCGCTCACCCGCCTGCAATCAGGCAAGACGGTCAATATCCTGCTCGACAACAACCGCCGCATCCAACGCGTCGAAATCCGCTCCCACGACGAGCCCATCTATCGTTATGTGCGCGAAAACGAAGGGTTTGCGCAAAAAGAGATCCCCGCCTCCTGACCCCCTGATGGGGAGGTTTTACCTCCCCATCATCTCAATAGTTTTAGCTTGCTCAAAAAACCGTAATCCTATCTTTGACTTGTCATACCCCCTCCGTAGAATCGATGTCGCTTGGGACAGGGAAGGTCGCTATCAAAAGCGTTCGATCACCCGGAGTCTTGAGATGTAATGGCCCTCTACCAGGGTCTCTTTACCTCTGTTATTGATAGGATTGACACATGTCTGACATTCGCACCGGCCAGGTAAAATGGTTCAATGAAACCAAGGGCTTCGGCTTTATCGAACAGTCCCAAGGCCCGGACGTTTTCGTTCACTTCTCCTCCATCCAGTCTGACGGGTTCAAGACGCTGGCCGAAGGGCAGAAAGTCCAGTTCACCGTGACTCAAGGCAAGAAGGGCCCGCAGGCCGAGAACGTAAAACTCATCTAACGCTTGCGCTGGTGAAAAAAAAGAGGAGCCATGCTCCTCTTTTTTATTGCGCGTTTTCCTGCCACAGGCGAAGGCCGCGAAAGGGGGCTTTCGCCCCCGCGCGCGGTTTATTTGTCGATATCCAGCATCTGATTGGTGAGCAGGTAGTCGATCACCTGGGACGAGGTGGCGGCCGCTCCCCCGGTCAGTGAGCCGAACGAGTGATCCTCCAGCACTATCTCCTGAGTGACCTTCTGGGTCGAGGCATCCTTAATCTGCAGATGCACCCCTTCACTGTCCTGAATGGCCGAGAGCAACCCCTTCAACTCGTTCTGGCTCTTGCCGCCATCGTGATCGAGCAGATCGCTCAGATCCAGCTTGTCCCCCTCAGCGCGGCTGAAATCGACCACATGGTCACGGGTCAAAGAGCCCGCCACACTGTCGCCCTTCTGCCAGACGAAGGTGTCAGCCCCCCCGTTACCGTGCAGCAGATCATCGCCACTGCCCCCGATCAGAATGTCGTTGCCGAGCCCCCCGGCCAGTTGATCGTTGCCGCTGCCCCCTTGCAAGGTGTCATGGCCACTGCCGCCATCAAGCTGATCGTTACCCTCATCCCCCGCGAGAAGGTCATTGCCGCTGCCGCCGAACAGGATGTCGTTACCGGCATCCCCGTGCAGCTCATCGTCTCCCCCCTGCCCATAGAGGATGTCGTTCCCCGCGCCGCCAAACAGGCGATCGCCCTTGTCATTGGCCCCGGACTGATCAAACTCGCCCGCATGGCTGCTGATGTAGGCATGCACCTGGGCATCACTGACTGAGCTGTGACCCAGCGCCTGGGCGACATACTGCTTGACTGCGGCATACCCCTCTCCGGCGACACCGGCAAAGTGCAGTGCATCGCCAAACAGGATGTCATCTCCCCCCCCACCGCTCAGGGTATCGCTGCCCGGCTGGTTGGTGACCGAGGCGCCGAGGATGGCATCGGCCAGATCGCCGGCATTGACGCCGGTCTTGAGCACCCCATCGGAGTCGAAGACCTTGAGCACGTCATGGGAGATGTTGGGCCCGATGCCGATCGCCTCGACCGCGACCTGCAATCCGGCCAGCAGGGCAAAGCCCTCCATGGAGTGGTCACGGATGACGCTGTCATCGCGGGAAGAGCCGAAGGTGGCAAACTGGTATCCGCCGCGCCCGTCAGGGCGCATCATCCCCACCAAAGAGCGACCGTCATAGTTGCCCTTGTTGTCGTAGTAGAGGCGATACACGTTGCCATCCTTGTCGATGAACTCACGCCCCCCCTGACCGTCCTGATAGACCACCGACTTGCCGGGCACATAACTGGTGAGCAGATCACTCAGGTTGCGATCACTTTGCCACTTATTTTCCTTGCTGAAATCCACGACGACGGGATCGCTCCCCTCCCCCACCATGTACTCATTCGGATTACCATCCGTGATGAAGTAAGCCAGGTTCTTGGCATCCACATTGGACGTGGCGGTGCTGCTGGCAAACCAGTTGGCGGTGGTCTTGAACACATCCTCGTAGTTGGTCGAGCCGCCGAAGTAACTGCGGCCATCCATGCTGTGGAGTACCTCCTTGAGCTGATCGATGGCGCCGGCATCGCTCAGCTTCACGCTGACCGAGCGGTTGCTTAAGGTGTCAAAGTCGACCAGGAACAGGTTGACCACCCCGGCCCCGGCCGAGCCGACACTGGCCTTGAGGCTGTTAAAGACCTGTAGCAGCTGCGCCTCTATGGTCTCCATCGCCTTTGAGCCGATGCTGCCGGAGCTGTCGACCATGAAGGCCAGGTTGTAGTTCTGGCCCGGCGTCGTGATGCTGCCATCGAGATCCCCGACCACCAGGTTGTGTTCGCTGCCGAAGCTGCGCACCTGCCCGCCCGGCTCCCCTTCGGTGGCATTGAAGTAGTTCAGGCGAATGCTGTCCTCTGCGCTGGCGGTGGCAAGCTGGGCGCTGCCGCTTTCACGGGAAGTGGCTTCCACCTTGATCTCGACCAGCCCCGCCTGGTTGCCCGGCACATGCAGGCTCAGCCCGGTCAGTTTGACGTCGGTGGCCGCCGCATTCCACAGCCCCTTGAGCGTCAGGCTGCCATCAGGGTCGACGGTCCCCAGCAGGGTTCCGTTATGGTAGAGCGAGCTCGCAGGGGGCAGACCGCTCAGCACCAGGCTGTCGAGCACCTCACTGCCATCCCTGTCCGTGAGTGAGGCATCGATCTCGATGGGGTACTCCACATGGGTGGGCTGCTGCAACGTCAGGGTTCCGGTCACCTTGTCCAGGGCATAAATGCCGTCATCAAACTGCACCAACTCGACATCATGCAGCGCCTTGGTGACCGCTTGCCCCCCTTCGCGCACCGAGAAGTCGAACCAGCGGTCGTTGACCGAGTAGCCGGCGCCCTGGGTGATGACATAGTCGGCCCGGTTGCCCGGCAACACGGCGATGTCGGAGCCACCCTCACCATAGAGGCCGTCATGGCCCAACCCGGAGACCAGGATATCGTTGCCTTCCCCCCCATAGAGCGCATCGCCCTGCAGGCTGTTGCTGCCGACCAGCAGGTCATCGCCGGCGAGGCCGACCAGTTGATCGCCGCCACCGTGGCGACTGATCAGGTAGTCGTTGCCATTGCCGCCCACCAGTTGCTCCTGCTGGCTGCTGGCATCATAACGGGCGGGGGCCACATCGAGCCCATTCACCTTGCCGGACTGGAACTGGGCCGTGCTGATGCCGTCGCTGGCGAACTGGTCGTAGACAGGGCTGCCATTGCCGGCCTGCCGGATATCCACGGTTGGCTTGTCCGCCACGGCGGCGATATCCAGCACCAGGGTGGCCTCCTCGCTTACGTTCGCGCCATCGCTGATCTGATAGTGGAACAGGGCGTAGTCGGCCTGCTGGTTGCCGGTGATGCGCCCCCCTTGATCGCCCATGCAGCTGCTCGACTCATCTGCCGCCGGCACAAAGCGCAGGTGACCTGCGTCGATCTCCTGGGCGCTGACACGGCTGCCAGCCGTCACGGCCACCCACAGCCCCGAGCCATCGAGACGCTGCAACACCCCGTTGGCAGGCAGGGTGCCGATCACCAGACTCAGCTCCGCCTTGCCCTGATCGTCGCTGGCGTTGAAGTCGCTCCAGCTTAAGATCGTCGCCGAGTCTTCACTGCCGCTGACATGACCCCCGGTTGTGGTCGGCGCGCGATCGTTGTCGATGAGGGTTCCGATGCCGCTCTTGTCCCCCACCGCAATGGTGAGGGTCTCGTTGCCCTCGACCTTGTGGTCATCCTTGGTCACCACGGTGACGGTGAAACTGCTCACCCCTTCCGGCACCCGGATGACGCCGCGAACGCTGTCATAGGTCACCCCATGGCTAAAGAGCAGCTGGGTCCAGTCACTGCTGCTGGCCGGGTTGCTGCCACTGCCGCCAATCGAGAAAGGGTACTCGGTCGGATGCTGGCTGGTGCCGTCCAGAAGCACGGAGTGCACCAGCGTGCCACCTTCGGTCACAGTGGCGCTGCTGACCCCGCTCACCTCGGGTCGGAACAGGGGGTTGACCGCAAAGCTGCCCTCGCTGCCATCCCCGTCCTTATCGATCGCCTTGAAGATGAAGTCGATGTCGCCATCACCGGCCGGACGCTGCATCTCGGCATATTGGAAGAACTCCCACTTGCCGGTGGCCGGGGTGAACTCCAGCTTGAACACCAGATTGCCATCGGCATCCTTGCCAAGCAGGGTATTGGCCCCATCGGCCACCATGCTGATGAGCGAGCCGGAGGCCGTTTTGAGGCCGCTCTCGGCACTGACCAGCTCGAGCGCACCCTTGCCGTCGGCTCCCCACTGCGGATTGAGGGAGCCAGAGCCATAGGCGATCGCCTCCGTCGTGGCAGAGCCGACAAACTCGATGCTCTTCACGGTGAAATCACTGTTGTCGCCATAGAGACCGTTGCCATTATTGGTGGCCTTGATCACCATGGCGTCAAAGCCCCCCTGCTGTACCTGGAAGTGCTCGGCATAGTCGCCACCGGCCGCATTCGAGCTAAAGGTCTGACTCCCGATAAGCTTGCCGTCGCGATAGAAATCGACCACACCGCTCTCCAGTTCACCACCGAACATCTGGCTGAACTTGATGTTGACGCCATAGGCGACCTTGCCCGCATCCAGCGTGATCACGAGTTGCTCTGAGGTCGCGGAGCCATCCGCAAAGTGGCGAAAATCAATCTCGTTAGCGAGGTTGTGATTGGGCGAATCGACGCTAGCCACCCCCACGCCGGCACTGGAGCCGTTCACCTTGGTCGCGATCAGATCAGCATTCGTGGCCGAGGTGAAGCCAAGGGCGGTAATGGTGAAGCCCGCCATGTTCAGAGCGCTCTGGTTGCCGCTGTAGTGGGTCAGATCAAACAGGCCGGTCAGGGTGTCGGGAATATGGGTCTTGCTGACCGACACCGCCGCCATGTCGCCGGCGATCGGCGCATCATCCTCAATGGTGATGGGCAAGCTGCCGGAGGTGCTGCTCTTGCCATCCGAGACGGTGACCCCCAGCTGGAAGTGGAGTCGATCCTCGGCGCCCTTGACCGGGTGATCGAGCGGCCCATTGAGGTTCACCTCATAGCGCCACTCCCCCTTGCTGCTGCCCGCCGGGGCGGTCAGCGTCACATCGAGCACGACCTGATAGCCGGCGCTCCCCGGCGTGCCGATATAACCGGTCAGCACCTGGGTCGCGGCGTTCCACGACCACTGCACGGGCGCGCCACCCGAAGTTAGGTTATCCGGGCCGCTCAGGCTGATGGTCAGGTTGTCATGATTGTCCATGTCACCGACCACGATCTTGCCGCCGGCACTCACCGCATCGGTGCTATCACGGGTTCCCGCCGTATCGGCGATACCGCCGGTGAGCCCCTCTTCGGAGAGCACGGCCCCCTGATCGACGCTTAGGGTAGGGGCGTCATTGGTGCCGGTGATGGTGATGGTGACCGTGGTGGTCGAGCCGTCAGTCAACCGTACGGTGAACTGCTCCAGCTGCTGCTGACCGGCCGCCAGGGCGTCGACCCGGGCGTTATCGGCCAGCACGAAGCGCCACTGCCCCTGCCCGTCCACCTCGAAGCGGCCGTAGTCACTCTGCTGCGAGCCGGCCACGAAGGCGAGATCTGGGTTGTCGGCGTCGCTGGCGCTCAGGGTGCCGGTGACCGGGGTCTGATCCCCCTCGGTCACCGCGCCACTGCCGGCCGAAATGACCGGCAGATCGTCGGTGCCGGTGATGGTGATGGTGACCGTGGTGGTCGAGCCGTCAGTCAGATGCACGGTGAACTGCGCCAGCTGCTGCTGGCCGGCCGCCA
>NZ_CDBY01000051.1:0-34219 GCF_000820125.1 Aeromonas simiae
GGCGCTGGGGCTCGGGGTGCTCTTCGAGCGGCTGCCGCTGCTGCATGCGCTGCTCAAGGTGGCCGGCTCGCTCTATCTGCTCTGGCTGGCCTGGAAGGTGGCCACGGCATCGGGCCCGGCGGAGGGGCATCGCCCCCTCATTGCGGCCCATCAGGGAGCACTGCTGCAACTGCTCAATCCCAAGGCGTGGATGATGGCGCTCTCTGCCATCGGCGGCTTCACCCTGGCCGGGGAGGCTTACTGGCCTTCCGCCTTCTGGGTGCTGGCCATCTTTTTCTGTACCGGCCTCTATACCGGCGCCTTCTGGGTGCTGTTTGGTGCCCAGGTGCGGCGCCTCATCAGCACGCCGCGCGGCTGGCGGCGTTTTAACCTCGGCATGGGGATCGCCACGGCGGCCTGTGTGCTGATGATCTGGATCTAGACGTCTGTCTTGTTGGCCCTGCGGGGCCTTTTTTACTCATAAGGAGTGGGTTATGCGTTGCATCGGTGTGCTGGGGGGCATGAGCTGGGAGTCGACCGTGAGCTACTATCAGGCGCTCAACCGGGGTGTGCGGGCGCGCCTCGGTGGCCTGCACTCGGCGCGAGTCCTGCTGCACAGCGTGGATTTTGCCGAGATTGAGCGATTGCAGATGGCAGGGCAATGGGACGAGGCGGGGCAGGTGCTGGCGGAGGCGGCCCGCTCCCTTGAGCTGGGCGGCGCCGATTTTCTGCTGATCGCCACCAACACCATGCACAAGGTGGCCGGGGTTATTGAAGCGACGGTGGCGATCCCGCTGCTGCACATCGCCGATGCAACCGGGGAGCGGCTGGTGGCCGACGGGGTGCGCAAGGTGGGGTTGCTTGGCACTCGCTTTACCATGGAGCAGGAGTTCTACCGGGAACGCCTCGCCGAGCGCTTCGGCCTTGAGGTGCTAGTGCCGGACGAGGTGGGACGCGAGCGGGTGCACCGCATCATCTACGACGAGCTCTGCCTTGGGCAGGTGCATGAGGCCTCGCGGCAAGCCTATCTCGATATCATCGCGCAGCTGGCGAAAGAGGGGGCCGAGGCGGTGATCCTGGGGTGTACCGAAATTGCCCTGCTGGTCGGGGAGTGCCATAGCGCGGTGCCGCTCTACGACACCACGATGCTGCATGCCGAGGCGGCGGTGGGGTGGGCGCTGGCCGATTAGCTCGGCAATTCACCCGTCAGATCTCATATATCTGTTTGCCCCACGTACCCGGATGGGGAAAAGCGTGTAAAATTGCGCCCTGCAATGGGGGGATGGCCCCCTTTCCCCGAAGAGAAAGGCTCAGAGAGTGGCAGAAGTAGACAGATTTGCGGAGATCCGCCCTTACAACGATGACGAGGTGGCCGGCGCCATCGAACGCCTCGTCCAGGATGACGAATTCATCGGCGCCATTGCCCGCTATCGCTTCGGCAATCTGGTCGGCTGGCTTGGCTGGGCGATCCGCCCGCTGATCCGTGCTGTGCTGCGCCGCAAGTGGGCGGGCGTCACGACGGTGCGCCAGGTGCAGCTCGGGGTCAGTCGCTACATGGAGCACATGATCGCCGGCTCGACCCGTGGCGTGACCTTCTCCGGCCTCGAGCACCTTGAGCCGGGTAAGGGCTATCTGTTTGTCTCCAACCACCGCGACATCGCCATGGACCCCGCCTTCGTCAACTGGGGGCTGTTTAACAACGGCTTTGACACGGTGCGCATCGCCATCGGCGACAACCTGCTTCGCAAGCCCTGTGCCACCGAGCTGATGAAGCTCAACAAGAGCTTCATCGTCAAGCGCTCCGCCAAGGGGCCGCGCGAGCTGATGAAGACGCTCGGGGATCTCTCCGCTTACATCGGCGAGTCGCTCGCCGGCGGCCACTCCATCTGGATTGCGCAGAAAGAGGGGCGGGCCAAGGATGGGGATGATCGCACCGATCCGGCCATCCTCAAGATGTTCTACATGGAAGGCAAGAAGCAGAAGCTGGCGTTTGCCGATTACATGGCCCGTCTCAACATAGTGCCGGTCAGCATCTCCTACGAGTGCGATCCGACCGATCTGGCCAAGGCGCGCGAGCTGTACGAGAAGGCCCATCATGGCCGCTACGAGAAGGGCGAGTTCGAGGACATCGAGAGCATCGTAGCCGGTATCGTCGGCCAGAAGGGGCGGGTGCATGTCGCCTTCGGCGCCCCGATCCGGGATGGGTTTGACGATCCGGATGGGTTGGCGGCCCTCATCGATCGCACCATCTGGAGCAGCTACCACCTGTTTGCGAACAACTTCCTGGCGGCCGGTGAACGTGACAAGGCCAGCGCCGACGAAGCGACCGCTTATGCCGAGCGGCTGGACAAGGTGCCGGCCGAATTACGTGATCTCTGGCGTGCCATGTATGCTAAACCGGTAGAAAACGCGAAAAATATTTGATGATTTGCATCACGAGTTTATAAAAATGGGAGCGCAAGCTCCCGTTTTTGTTTCTGGTCAATATTGCCTATGGCAAGATGGTGGTAACATTGTTTCAGCTGGTACGAAGTGACCAGCGCGGCGGTAGGCCCGTCACCCCATTAATGGACCCTAGTGAGGCCCTGGATGATAACCGGTAACCTGCAGGCACTCGAGCGTGCCACCCTGCCCCCCGTTCTCGAGCGCATCATGCGTGAGGTGGTGATCTCCGTCGAGCATTGGGAGGGGCGCTCCATCGGCCGTGTCGATGTGGATGGCGATCATCTCTTTTGCCTGGTGCAGGAGGATCTCACCGAGCCGCTCGACGAGCGCCGCGGCGAGTTTCATCAGGAGTATCTGGACATCCAGCTGCTGCTCTCCGGTCGCGAGTGGATTGGGGTCGGCCCCCAGCAGTACCGCCTGGAAGGGCTCAGCCACCCCCATCCGGATCTCTGGTTTGTGGAGGTGGAGCAGGAGAGCTGGCTGGCCATGCGCCCCGGTGACTTCGCCGTCTTCTACCCGGGCGAGCTGCATCGCCCGCTCTGCACGCTGGGGCTGCCGGCGCCGGTGCGCAAGTTGGTGGTGAAGGTGCACAAATCCCTGCTGGCCTGATGGCCGCAACGAATTGAAAAATTGGCTGCCTGGGCGGCCATACACGACCCCGGCTCGGGGATCCTGTCCCATGTGGATGAAACAACGCGGCACGAGCCGCACCACAGGAAGAATCTGAAAATGAGCAAGTTGGTATTGATCCTGAACTGCGGTAGTTCCTCTCTCAAGTTTGCAGTGATGGATGCCGCAACCGGTGACGCCTGTCTCTCCGGTCTGGCCGAGTGCTTCAACCTGGATGACGCCCGCATCAAATGGAAACTGCATGGCGTGAAAGGGGAAGCCATGCTGGGGGCCGGCGCTGCCCACCAGGAAGCACTCGACTTCATCGTGAATCAGATCCTGAGCCAGGATCCCACTCTGGCGGCCCAACTGGTGGCCATCGGTCATCGCATCGTACACGGCGGTGAGCGCTTCTCCAGCTCGGTACGGGTCGATGACGAGGTGATTGCCGGTATCGAAGCCGCCATCCCGTTTGCCCCGCTGCACAACCCGGCGCACCTGATCGGTATCCGTGCCGCACTCAAGGTGTTCCCGCAACTGGCCGACAAGAACGTGGCCGTGTTTGACACCGCCTTCCACCAGAGCCTGCCAGAGGAAGCCTACCTCTACGCCCTGCCGTACAAGCTCTACCAGGAGCATGCCATCCGTCGTTACGGCGCCCACGGCACCTCCCACCGTTTCATCGCCGAAGAGGCCGCCAAGGCGCTCGGCAAGCCGCTTGATGAGGTCAACATCATCAACTGCCACCTGGGTAACGGTGCCTCGGTTTGCGCTATCAAGGGCGGCAAGTCGGTCGACACCTCAATGGGGCTGACCCCGCTGGAAGGGCTGGCCATGGGCACCCGCTCCGGTGACATCGATCCGGCCATCGTCTTCTTCCTGCACGACAAGCTGGGTTACTCGGTCGATGAGATCAACACCCTGCTGACCAAGCAGTCCGGCCTGCTCGGCCTGACCGAGGCGAGCAGCGACTGCCGCTACTCGACCAGCAACTACGAGACTGATGCCGGTGCCAAGCGCGCCGTGGATGTCTTCACCTACCGGGTGGCCAAGTATGTCGGCGCTTATGCGGCCGCCATGGATGGCCGTCTCGATGCGGTGGTCTTTACCGGTGGCATCGGCGAGAACGCCGCCATGATCCGCGAGATGATCCTCGAGCGCCTCGGCCTGTTCGGTTTCAAGGTAGACAGTGAGGCCAACGCCGCCGCCGTACTGGGTGGCGAGGGGCTCATCACCACCAAGGAGAGCCGTCCTGCCCTGGTGATCCCGACCAACGAAGAGTGGGTGATCGCCCGCGACGCCATCGAACTGGTCGCCTAAGCATCCCCATGACGTGAAAAGGCCCGGCATTGCCGGGCCTTTTGCATTTCAGCTCAGCAGGGGTTGCAGCGTCTCTAGCAGCAGGGGAAAGCGGGTAAAGCCATCACGGTCGATGAAGTGCCCGCCGCGCTCGACCCGGTGCAGCGGGGCGGCCAGCTCCCAGGCCAGGTGTTGGGAGTAGGAAAACGGCACTATGTCATCGTCGCTGGCGGCGATCACCCGCCGCTGCGGCACCTGACGCCGAATGCGCTGAGGGTGGTAGGCCGGCTCCATGAAGGGATCGAGCTCAGGCAGGGTAGGCACCGGCTGCGAGAAGCCGGAGACCAGCACCAGGCCGCCGATATGCACGCTGGCCGGCTGTCGCTCGAGATAGCGCAGCGCCGTGATGCAGCCGAGGCTATGGCCAACCAGCACGGTATCGGGTGAGGGGGCGGCCAGCACGGCGTCCAGCGCCGCATCCCACGCCGGTGCGGCGGGGCGATGAGAGTCCGGCATGGCGGGCACCAGGCACTCGACATCCTGCTGCGCTAACTGCTGTTGCAACCAGGGAAACCAGTTGGCGCTAGGCGTGGCGGTATAGCCATGGATGACGACGACGCGGGGCATGGCGGGGCTCCATACAGAGACAGGAGTGGCCATGATAACGCGAAATGGGGTGGCGTGACTGCGCCCGGATGGGGGAAAAAGAGGGGGCGCCGCAGCGCCCCCTTTTCGATCACTTGACCTCTTCGCCCTTGGCTTGCAGGTCGGCGTGATAGGAGGATCGCACGAAGGGGCCGCAGGCGGCGTGACTAAAGCCCAGCTCCATCGCCACCTCTTTGAGCTGGTCGAACTCGGCGGGCGGCACGTAGCGCTTCACCGGCAGGTGGTGGCGGCTCGGTTGCAGGTACTGGCCCAGGGTCAGCATGTTGACCCCGTGCTCGCGCAGATCCTTGAGTACCTCGACGATCTCCTCGTTGGTCTCACCAAGGCCCATCATCAGACCGGACTTGGTCGGCACATCGGGGTGCATCTCCTTGATGCGGCGCAGCAGCTCGAGCGACCACTTGTAGTCGGCGCCGGGGCGGGCCAGCCGGTACATGCGCGGCGCCGTCTCCAGGTTGTGGTTGAACACGTCCGGCGGGGTCTCACGGAACACCTCGAGCGCCTGCTCCATCCGGCCACGGAAATCCGGGGTCAGGATCTCGATGCGGGTCTGCGGGCTGTGCTCGCGGATCTCGCGGATGCACTCGGCGAAGTGCTGGGCACCGCCGTCGCGCAGATCGTCGCGATCGACCGAGGTGATGACCACGTAGCGCAGGTTCATCTCCTTGATGGTCTGGGCCAGCTTCCTGGGCTCATCGGGATCGAGCGCCAGCGGGCGGCCGTGGGCCACGTCGCAGAAGGGGCAGCGGCGGGTGCAGATGGCGCCCATGATCATGAAGGTGGCGGTGCCGTGGTTGAAGCACTCGGCCAGGTTGGGGCAGGAGGCCTCCTCGCACACCGAGTGCAGCTTGTTCTTGCGCAAGGTGCTCTTGATGTGCTCGATCTTCTGGCTGCTCGGTGGCAGCTTGATCCGCATCCAGTCGGGCTTGCGCAGGATCTCCTCGTTGGGATCCGGCATGAACTTGACCGGGATCAGGGCCATCTTGTCGGCATCACGCAGCTTGACGCCCGGCTCCATACGAATGGGTTTGCTCATGATTCACTCTCGGTGTTCGTTATTGTGTGGTAGCCGATACGGCGTGCCAGTTCGGTCACCAGGACCGGGGCCGCGTCGGCGACGCGCTGGGGGCCACCCAGTGCGCAGGCCTGGGTCATCACCATGCCGGCATAGCCGCATGGGTTGATACGCAGGAAAGGAGACAAGTCCATGTTGATGTTCAGCGCCAGTCCGTGGAACGAGCAGCCCTTGCGGATACGCAGGCCGAGCGACGCTATCTTGGCGTTGTCGACATAGACGCCGGGGGCGTCCGGCTTGGCATAGGCATCGATGCGCCAGTGGGCCAGAGTGGCGATGATCGCCTCCTCCAGCGCGCTGACCAGCTCACGTACCGACAGATGGCTGCGGCGCACGTCGACCAGTACGTAAAGCACCAGCTGACCCGGGCCGTGATAGGTGATCTGGCCCCCCCGATCGCTCTGCACCACGGGAATATCGCCGGGGGCGAGCAGATGCTCCGCCTTGCCGGCCTGGCCTTGGGTGTAGACAGGGTCGTGCTCGACCAGCCAGAACTCATCCGGGGTGTCGGGGGTTCGGCTGTCGGTGAAGGCCTTCATGGCATCCCACACCGCCTGATAGGGACGGCGGCCAAGCTGGCGGACAATCAGTGGGGTGGCAGAGTCCAGCAACATCGCTTCCTCGAAGGGCTGAAAAATCTATCGCCCCGTGATACGGGGCGAAGAGGGGTCTTACAGGACGTAACGCACCTGTTCGATATTACCGAGGGCGGTGTACATGGCCTCGATATGTTCCTTGCTCTGGGCGACCACGGTCACGCTGACGGAGTGGTAGTTGCCCTTGGTGCTCGGTCGAACGGTCGGGGTATAGGTGCCGGGAGCATGCAGTTGCAGCACTTCCACCACGCGCTCCGGCAGTACCGGATCGGCGATCCCCAGCACCTTGAAGGGGAAATCGCAGGGGAAATCGAGCAGCTCATCAAACTTGGTATTCATTGCATCACCTTTCTGGGGCCGTGGCGCCGGCCCATGGATTGTCTCGCGCCATCCCCGAGGGGATTAAACTCTATATGAGGGCAAACCGGCGACGTTTCAACCTGTCATCAACCCGGCAAGAGTGGCGGAGGTGCTGCTTTTTACCACAAATTCGGGGAGGGTGAAACCGGCAAACAACAAGGTTATTACACTAGAAACAAAAACGGCGCCCATCGGGGCGCCGTTTGCATGCGAGAGAGAGCTTATTTGAAGAAGCTCTGCACCAGCATCATCAGGTAATCCCAGATGCGGCTCAGCATGTTGCCTTCCTGCACCTCTTCCAGGGCGACCAGCGGCACCTGAGTCACCTCCTTATCGCCGATCTTGAGGAACACGGTGCCCACTTGCTGACCCTTGGCCAGCGGCGCCTTCAGTTCATTCTCGAGCTGGAAGTCGGCCTTGAGCTTGTCGGCCTGGCCACGGGTGATGGTCACGGCCACGTCCTTGTCGACGCCCAGCTTGACGGTGGACTTGTCACCCATCCAGATCTTCTGGGTCACCAGCTCGGAGCCGGCCTTGTACGGAGTCAGGGTCTGGAAGAAGCGGAAGCCGTAGGTCAGCAGCTTCTTGCTCTCCTCGGCACGGATCCGCTCGCTATCGGTGCCCATCACCACGGAGATGAGGCGCATCCCCTCCTTGTTGGAGGCCGATGCCACCAGGTTGTAACCGATCTCGCTGACGTGGCCGGTCTTGATGCCATCGACGTTGAGGGAGCTGTCCCACAGCAGGCGGTTACGGTTGTGCTGGGTGATGCCGTTGAAGACGAACGACTTCTGGGAGTAGATCTTGTACTCCTCGGGCAGATCGCGGATCAGCGCCTGGCCCAGGATCGCCATGTCGTGGGCGGTGGAGTAGTGCTCCGGATCGTGCAGGCCGTGCGGGTTCATGAAGTGGCTGTTCTTCATGCCGAGCTTGGCAGCCCAGGTGTTCATCAGGCTGGCGAAGGAGTCGGTGCTGCCGGCGATGTGCTCGGCCATGGCGACACAGGCGTCGTTGCCGGACTGGATGATGATCCCCTTGTTGAGATCATCGACAGAGACCTGCTTGCCCACCTCGATGAACATCTTGGAGGAGTCGGAGTAGTTCTTCGACCAGGCGTTCTGACTGATGGTGACCATGTCGTCACGCTTGATGTTCCCCTTGGCCAGCTCATAGCCGACGATGTAGGAGGTCATCATCTTGGTCAGACTGGCGGGGGGGAGGCGCTCTTCGGCATTCTCCTGCACCAGCAGCTGGCCGGTGTAGTAGTCCATCAGCACATACGCCTTGGCGGCGATGGCAGGAGCGGAAGGAACCATGACCGGTTCGGCGCTGGCGAAGGCAGCAGTCCCGGCCAGGGTGGTGAGAAGCAGCGATTTAACGAATTTCGACATCTTGGATTTCCTGCGTGCCTAGTGGGGCCAAGAGAGCCCCCGGAACAAAAAAACGGGTTTCACTATACCAGATCGCACCCTTCGTCACAGCGGCGAAGGGCGCTATCTGGCGTTCAATTGACGAAAAAGGCCTGGGGATGACCGTGACGCTGCACCTTGCGTAGCTGCGTCTTCTGCCTAGAGGCCTCGACCGGCCCCAGCACCAGGCGGTAGTGCTGCCCCTTGCCCAGTACCTGGTAGGGCAGACCAAACTGCTGCTGCAATTTCTGGCCTTCGGCCACCAGCTTCTGCTTGTGAGCGCCGCTGGCTACCTGGATCCGCTTGCCCTTGACGGTGGCGGTGTGCTGGGCAGCTTTGACGTGGCGCGCTGGGTTGGCGCTCTCGTGACGCCCGCTCTGGCGCAGCTCGGCTCGGGCGGTGGCCCGGCTCACCGTCTCGACCCTGACGCGGGCGGTACCACGGCGGTGCATGCCAAGCTCGATGGCGGCCGCGCGGGTTACGTCGATCAGCAGATGGCGGTTGAAGGGGCCGCGATCGTTGACTTCGACGATCACCTGGCGACCGTTCGCTAGGTTGGTGACTCGCACCATGCTGCCGAGCGGCAGGGTGCGGTGCGCCGCGGTGAAGCGGCGGCTGTTCATGATCTCGCCGTTGGCGGTACGGCGCCCGTCGAGGGAGGTGGCAAGCCAGGAGGCGGTGCCGGTCGCGCGGTAGCCGCCGTTGTGCTGCCAGTGGGTGGGTGATGCGGGCTGGCGGGTCGGCGCCTTGCTGCGGGTGGCGTGGTGGCGCGGGTGCGCGGGGGCCTGGTTTGCCTGGGCCAGCAGCTGATAGAGGGGGGGCTGCGCACTGGCGGCAACGGCTGGCTGATCGCACAGGGCCAACCACAGGCCGAGCAGGCCAAAGGCAAGAGAGCGAAGCTGGATCATGGATTCCCCATCGGTGGCTGACCGGTGCCGGCTGCGGCAGACGAAAATCATCCTAACATGGCGGCAAAGGGCACACCTCCCCTGGCCGGGAAGGCGTGCGACAGACTATGCCAGCAGGCGCCTGTGGGTGTGAATGGACATCAGGATGCCAAAGCCCGCCATCAGGGTCACCATGGAGGTGCCGCCATAGCTCACCAGCGGCAGCGGTACCCCCACCACCGGCAGGATGCCGCTCACCATCCCCATGTTGACGAACACATAGACGAAGAAGGTGAGGGTCAGCGCCCCGCCGAGCAGGCGCTCGAAGCTGTTTTGCGCCTGCATCGAGATGTAGAGACTGCGGCTGATCACATAGAGATAGAGCAGCAGCAGGATCGCCACGCCGATGAGGCCGAACTCCTCGCTGTAGACCGCGAAGATGAAGTCGGTGTGGCGCTCGGGCAGGAACTCGAGCTGGGACTGGGTGCCCTGCAACCACCCCTTGCCGAAGATGCCGCCGGAGCCGATGGCAATCTTGGACTGGATGATGTGATAGCCGCGGCCGAGCGGGTCCTTCTCCGGGTCGATCAGCATCAGCACCCGCTGGCGCTGATAGTCGTGCATCAGGAAGAACCACAAGACCGGCAGAAACGCGGCGATGAGCAGCACGGCAAAGCCGATGAGCCACCAGCTGATGCCGGCGAGGAAGATGACGAAAAAGCCCGATGCCGCCACCAGGATCGAGGTACCGAGATCGGGCTGGGCGGCGATGAGCAGGGTGGGAACCAGCACCAGCATGATGGCGATGATCAGGTGGCCGAGTTTGGGCGGCAGCGGATGCCGGCTGAGCCAGACCGCCACCATGATGGGCATGGAGAGCTTCATCAGCTCGGAGGGTTGGAACTTCATGAAGCCGAGATCGAGCCAGCGCTGGGCCCCCTTGCCGATGTGGCCGAACACGTCCACCGCGATCAGCAGCAGCACCACCACCACGAACAGCGGCATGGCCCAGCGGGCATAGAAGCTGGGGGTAAATTGGGCCATGACCAGCATCACCACCAGGGAGAGGGCGCCACGCATCATCTGGCGCAGCAGATCCTCCATGCTCTGCCCGGAGGCCGAGTAGAGCACCACCATGGAGAGGGCCATCACGGCCAGCAGCCCGAGCAGCAATGGCAGGTCGATGTGCATGCGATACCAGATGCTGGTACGGCGATCCGAATTACTCATGGCGGGCCTCCGGCTTGACGAGGTGGGGAGGAATAGGAGGCAGCTGCGAGTCCGGTTGCAGCAGCAGGGCGTCAAACATGGCGCGCGCCACCGGGGCGGCGTTGGTACTGCCGCCGCCGGCGTTTTCCAGCACCAGGGCGATCACCGCCTTGGGGTCCTCGTAGGGGGCAAACGAGACGAACAGGGCGTTGTCACGGTGCTCCTCTTTCAGGGCCTTGGCGTTGTAGGTCTGGTTCTCCTTCATGCCGATCACCTGGGCGGTACCGGACTTGCCAGCCGCCACATAGGGGGTCTTGGCGAAGGCCTTGCGCCCGGTGCCCTCGTGGCCGTTGATGACGCGCCACATCCCCTCGCGCGCCACCTTCCAGTAGTTCTCATCCTTCACCTGCAAGGCGATATTGGGGTTGAGCGGGGCGTCCTCGCTGCTGGTCGCCGTGGTGGTGCGCTTGAGCAGGTGCGGGGTCACGTCGTGGCCGTTCTGGGTCAGGATGCTGATGGCGCGCGCCAGCTGCATCGGCGTGGCGCTCCAGTAGCCCTGGCCGATGCCGATCGAGATGGTGTCACCCTGGAACCAGGGCTGGCGCCAGCGCTTGCGTTTCCACTCCCGTGACGGCATGACGCCGCGGGTCTCCTCATAGAGATCGACACCGCTGTACTGGCCGAAGCCGAACTTGGTCATGTACTCGTTGATGCGATCGATGCCGACCCGGTAGGCGAGATCGTAGAAGTAGGTGTCTGCCGACACCTCGATGGCGCGGTAGACATCGAGCCAGCCGTGGCCCCACTTCTTCCAGTCGCGGAACTTCTTGGTGGTGCCGGGGATGGAGTAGGTCGGGCCGCCGAAGTAGCGGTAGCCCGGCGTGATGGCCCCCTCGTTGAGACCCATCACCGACATCAGCGGCTTGACCGTGGAGGCCGGGGCGTAGATCCCCTGGGTGGTCCGGTTGACCAGGGGGCGGGCCGGATCGTTGAGCAGGCCCGAGTAGTTGGTGGTGGAGATGCCGGTCACGAACAGGTTGGGGTCATAACTCGGGCTCGACTCCATCGCCAGGATGGCGCCGGTCTTGGGCTCCATCATGACGATGGCGCCGCGCCGGCCAGCCAGCAGCTGCTGGGCGCGCAGTTGCAGGCGGATGTCGATATTGAGGTAGATATCCTTGCCCGGCTCAGGGGGCTGGAATTTCAGGGTGCGCACCACCCGGCCGCGGTTGTTGACCTCGACCTCCTGATAGCCGGCCACCCCGTGCAGTACCTCTTCGTAATACTTCTCCACCCCCTGCTTGCCGATATCCTTGGTGGCGGCGTAGTTGGAGAGCTTGCCCTCGCCATCGAGGCGCTCCACGTCGCGGGCATTGATCTTGGCCACATAGCCCAGGGCGTGGGTCAGGGTATCGCCAAACGGATAGTAACGCTTGAGGTAGGCCTCGATGCTGGCGCCCGGGTAGCGGTGCTGGTTGACCGAGAACAGGGCCACCTGCTTTTCGGTGAGTTTTTCATAGAGCGGCACCGG
Source organism: Aeromonas simiae (assembly GCF_000820125.1). Taxonomy (GTDB): domain Bacteria; phylum Pseudomonadota; class Gammaproteobacteria; order Enterobacterales; family Aeromonadaceae; genus Aeromonas; species Aeromonas simiae. The sequence continues at coordinate 12,066 of NZ_CDBY01000051.1, forward strand.
CTTGAAGCGACGCTGGCGCTTGGTCTCGGCCAGGAACTTCTCCTTGGTGCCCTCCGGCAGTTCGAGCAGGGTGATCAGCTCGTCGGCCATCTTGTCGATGTCGCCGGCCTCTTCGGGGATGATCTCGAGGCTATAGACGGGGCGGTTCTCGGCCAGCAGCACGCCGTTGGCGTCATAGATGAGGCCACGGGTCGGTGCCACCGGCACCACGCGGATGCGGTTGTCGTTGGAGCGGGTCTGGTAGGTGTCGTAAGCCTCCACCTGCAGATAGTAGAGATTGCCGAACAGCACCAGCATCAGGATGACCATCCCGATGTAGGCGACCAGGGTTCGGCGGAAGAACAGACCGCCCTCGGCGCTGTGATCGCGCATCTGGACCCGTTGTTTCAGCATCGGGGCTCCTTGCGCATGGAACTCGAATTCATGGCGACCCTATTCCCGGTGGTAGGGGTGGTTGGTGGTGATGCTCCAAGCCCGGTACAGGCTCTCGGCCACCAGTACCCGCACCAATGGGTGGGGCAGGGTGAGCGGGGAGAGTGACCAGCTCTGCTCGGCGGCCTGTTTGCACTCGGGGGAGAGCCCTTCCGGGCCGCCGACCAGCAGCGCCACGTCACGGCCATCGAGCTTCCACGCCTCGAGCTGACCGGCAAGCTGCTCTGTGGTCCAGGGTTTGCCCGGGATGTCGAGGGTGACGAGCCGTGAACGGCCCGCGGCCGCCAGCATGGCCTCTCCCTCTTTTTGCAGGATGCGGGGAATGTCGGCGTTTTTGCCGCGCTTGCCGGCCGTGATTTCGACCAGCTCAAACGGCATGTCCTTGGGGAAGCGGCGTCGATACTCTTCGAAGCCGTGCTCGACCCAGGCAGGCATCTTGGTGCCCACCGCAATCAACTGGATCTTCATCGGTCAGGCCGCTTCGACTGGGGCGCCGCCCCACAGCTTTTCCAGTTGATAGAAGTCGCGATATTCATCCTGCATCACGTGGACGATCACCTCGCCCAGATCCACCAGCACCCACTCACCGGTCTCCTGCCCCTCGACGCTGAGCGGCTCGTTGCCCATATGGCGGGCCTCGCTGGCGACATGGTCGGCGATGGAGCGGACATGACGGTTGGAGTTGCCGGAGCAGATGATGAGGGTGTCGGTGATGGTGGACTTGCCACGCACGTCCAGAGTGACGATGTCGCGGCCCTTCATGTCATCGATCTTGTCGACGATAAAGGCGTGAAGTGCGGTGCCTTGCAATGACCTTCTCCTGTGTTGCTATCGCGCTGCTATCAAGGGTGGCGGATTATATCATGGGCGTGGTGCTTTCCTACATACAGCCCCTGGCGGCGAATGTAATCCGCTACAGACTCTGGCAACAGATCGCGCGGATCGTTCCCCTCGGCCAGCAGCGCACGCACCTGGGTCGATGAGAGGGGCAGTGGCTCGTTGTGGGCCAGCCAGATGCAGCCGGCCAAGCGCTCGTGCAGATCCTCCCAGCGTTCGGTGACATGGGCCTGCAACAGGGCGCGCACCTCGGTATTGGCTTCATCGATATGCCAGCCGGGGCGCACACTCACCACCAGATGGGCGACATCGAGCAGCGCCTGCCAGCGGCGCCAGGTGGGCAGGCCGAGCAGCGAGTCCATCCCCATCAGAAAACAGACCGGTGTGTGCGGCAGCTCGCGACGCAGCTCCTCCAGGGTGTCGATGGTCCAGGAGGGCTGATCCCGGCGCAGCTCCCGCTCATCCACCACCAGATGGAACTCGGCGGCGGCCAGTTTCACCATCTCGAGACGCTGCTCGGCCGTGCAGAAGGGGCTGGCCCGGTGCGGCGGCACCCGGTTGGGCAGCAGGCGCAGCTCGGCCAGTTGAAGGGCATCGCGCGCCGCCAGTGCCGGGCGGAGATGGCCAAGATGGATGGGGTCGAAGGTGCCGCCAAGCAGGCCGATGGGGGGGGCTAGCATAGGGGCTCCGGCAGCAGTGGCAATGGGGCGGCGTCACGAAAACCGAGGCAGAGGGTGGCCAGCTGTTGCCAAGCCTTGGGGTGATCGAAGCGGCGCAGGCTCTCGTCGAGTTCGGCCATCAGGCTCCACAGTTGCACTATCTTGGCGAGCGGCAGGCGGTTGAGCGCCTGGGTGATGAGCTGCTGGCGGCTCTGCCAGACGCGCAGCCGGCTGAAGTGCTCCCCCAGCGGCTGCCCGCCCTGGCGGGCCAGCGCCAGGGTCTCTAACTGTTCCAGCTCGCGGGCCAGGGTCCAGGCCAGCTGGCCCGGCTCGGTGCCTTCGGCACGCAGGGCGGCCAGGATGCGCTGGGCCCGGTTCACCTTGCCCTCCAGCAGGGTGTCGATGAGCTGGAACGGGGTGAAGTGGGCGTGGCGGGTGATGGTCTCTTGCAGGTAGGCGACCGTGATGGGCTGGGGCGGCGAGAGCAGGGTCAGCTTCTCGATCTCCTGGCTGGCGGCCAGCAGGTTGCCCTCATAGCTGTGGCACATGAAGTTGACGGCGTCGGGTTGGGCCTTGAGACCGAAGCGCTGAAAGCGCGCGGCCATCCAGCGCGGGAAGAAGCGCGGCTCGGGGTGGTTGGTGGGAACCCAGGTGCCCTGCTTTTCCAGCTTGCTAAACCAGACGGCCTTGGTCTGGGCCGAGGTGAGGCGAGTCCCCGACAACACCAGCAGCAGGTCGGGATGGAGCTGCTGGCTGATCTCGGTGATGCGTCCGGCCAGATCCTTGTCCACCTTGGCGGGCAGCTCCAGCTCGATCACCTGCCGGCTGGAGAAGAGCGAAAGGGCCTGACAGGCGTCATAGACCTGATTCCAGTCCAACCCCTGCTCGACGGTGAAGCTGTGGCGTTCATCGAAACCGCGCTCGCGGGCCACCCGGCGGATGGCGTCGATCGCCTCGAGCTTGAGCAAAGGCTCGTCGCCAAAAACGAGATAGCAGGGCCTAAGCCCTGCTCTCAAGTGGTCATCCAGCTGTTCGGGAAAGATCCGCATCAGAAGCTGACCTGACTCAGCTGCCGGATAACCTGGTCGGCGGCCTGCTCTTCCATCTCGCGGCGCAGCTGCTCCTGCTCCCGTGATGAGGCCAGCGCCTCGTCACTCTTGTTCAGGAAGCTGCGGTTGAAGGCGATGGGGAAGACCTGGCTCGGCTTGCCCGGCACCGCGATGGTGAACTGGCTGGTAAAGCCCTGCACATACTCGGTGTCCTGCCCCAGAATGTTGACCGAGGCCACCTTCTGGCTGCTGCTTACGTTGCCGAGGGTGAGCACAGGGATCCCCTCTTTATCGGTCAGTTCGACCCCGGCCGCCTTGAGGCGGGTGGTGACCAAGCGATAGAAGTCGCTCTTGCTGTCACCGACCACCTTCATGCTGGCCAGCTCAGGGGGAATGGCCATGCCGCGCAGGTGGAAGCCGCAGGCCTGCACCAGCAGGCCTGCCACCAGGATCACCAGCCAATGACGCATCAAGCGGGTCATGCTGTTCCTCATTTGTTAGTTAGCCACGATATTGAGCAGCTTGCCCGGCACATAGATCACCTTGCGGATGGTCTTGCCTTCGGTGTGCTTCTGCACGCCGGCATCGGTCATGGCGAGCTCTTCGATCTGCTGCTGGTTGATCTCAGCCGGTACGGTGATCTTGCCGCGCACCTTGCCGTTTACCTGCAACACCACCAGCTTCTCGCTCTCGACCAGGGCGGCTTCGTCGACGACCGGCCAGCAGGCTTCGTCAACGTTGCCCGGCTTGCCGAGCGCGGCCCACAGCTCGCAGCAGATGTGCGGGGTGATGGGGTAGAGCATGACGGCGATGGCTTCGAGCGCCTCTTGCATCAGGGCGCGATCCTGACCCTCGTTGCCGAGTTTGGCCAGGTGGTTCATCAGCTCCATGATGGCGGCGATGGCGGTGTTGAAGGTCTGGCGGCGACCGATATCATCGCTCACCTTCTTGATGGTCTTGTGCAGCTCGCGGCGCAGGGCCTGCTGGTCGCTGTTGAGGCTGGCCACGTCGAGTGCCGCCACGGCGCCGCCGTTGACGTGCTCGAAGGTCATCCGCCACAGACGGCGCAGGAAGCGCTGGGCCCCTTCCACGCCGGCGTCAGACCACTCGAGGGTCATCTCGGCCGGGGAGGCGAACATCATGAACAGACGCACGGTGTCGGCGCCATAGCGTTCCACCATCAGCTGCGGGTCGATGCCGTTGTTCTTGGACTTGGACATCTTGGTCATGCCGGAGTGGATCACCTCGCGGCCCTCGTTGTCCACCGCCTTGGTGATGCGGCCCTTGTCGTCGCGCTCGACGGTCACATCGAGGGGGCTGACCCAGACTCGGCCACCCTTCTCGTCGTGGTAGTAGAAGGCGTCGGCCAGCACCATGCCCTGGCAGAGCAGGCGCTTGAACGGCTCATCGCTGTTCACCAGACCGGTGTCGCGCAGCAGCTTGTGGAAGAAGCGGGCGTAGAGCAGGTGCATACAGGCGTGCTCGATACCGCCGATGTACTGATCGACCGGCAGCCAGTGGTTGGCCTTCTCCACGTCCAGCATCCCCTTGTCGTAGTCTGGGGAGCAGTAGCGGGCGTAGTACCAGGAGGACTCCATGAAGGTGTCGAAGGTGTCGGTCTCGCGAAACGCCTCTTGGCCGTTGTAGCTGGTCTTGGCCCACTCGGGGTCGGCCTTGATCGGGCTCTGGATGCCGTCCATGACCACGTCTTCGGGCAGCACCACCGGCAGCTGATCGGCCGGGGTCGGCACCACGGTGCCGTCTGCCAGGGTCAGCATCGGGATGGGGGCACCCCAGTAGCGCTGGCGGGAGACGCCCCAGTCTCGCAGACGGAAGTTGACGGTGCGCTTGCCGCAGCCGAGCGTCTCCAGCTTGCTGGCGATGGCGTCGAAGGCGCCCTGGAAGTCGAGGCCGTCGAACTCGCCGGAGTTAAACAGCACGCCCTTCTCGGTGTAGGCCGCTTCGGTGATGTCGGCCTCGCCGTCGACCGGCTTGATCACCGCCTTGATGTCGAGGCCGTATTTGCTAGCGAACTCGAAGTCACGCTGGTCGTGGGCCGGCACGGCCATCACGGCGCCGGTGCCGTAGTTCATCAGCACGAAGTTGGCGATCCATACCGGCACCTTGCGGCCGTCGAGCGGGTGGATGGCATACAGACCGGTCGCCATCCCCTTCTTGTCCATGGTGGCCATGTCGGCTTCGGCGACCTTGGTGTGCTTGCACTCTTCGATAAAGGCAACCAGATCGGGATTACCGGCGGCTGCCTGAGCGGCCAGCGGGTGGCCGGCGGCGATGGCCACATAGGTCACGCCCATGAAGGTGTCCGGACGGGTGGTGTAGACCTCCAGCTGCTCCTCTTGCCCTTCGATGGCGAAGCTGATGTTGACCCCTTCGGAGCGGCCAATCCAGTTGCGCTGCATGGTCTTGACCATGTCGGGCCAGCCGTCGAGGTGATCCAGATCCCGCAGCAGCTCGTCGGCATAGTCGGTGATCTTGATGAACCACTGGGGGATCTCTTTTTGCTCGACCGGGGTGTCGCAGCGCCAGCAGCAGTTGTCGACCACCTGCTCGTTGGCCAGCACGGTCTGGTCGTTCGGGCACCAGTTGACCGAGGAGGTCTTCTTGTAGACCAGCCCCTTCTCGTAGAGCTTGGTGAAGAACCACTGCTCCCAGCGGTAGTAATCCGGCTTGCAGGTGGCCAGCTCTCTGTCCCAGTCATAGCCAAGACCCAGCATCTTGAGCTGGTTCTTCATGTATTCGATGTTTTCGTAGGTCCAGGGCGCCGGCGCGGTCTTGTTCTTGACGGCGGCATTCTCGGCCGGCAGGCCGAAGGCGTCCCAACCGATCGGTTGCATCACGTTCTTGCCGTTGAGCCGTTGATAGCGGGAGATGACGTCGCCTATGGTGTAGTTGCGAACGTGCCCCATGTGTAGACGACCCGACGGGTAGGGGAACATGGAGAGGCAGTAGAACTTCTCCTTGTCGACCTTTTCCACGGCCTTGAAGGTTTTCTGGGTATCCCAGCGCTGCTGCACTGAGGGTTCAATCGTCTGGGGAACGTACTGTTCTTGCATTGGTGACATCCGGATCTGTGAATTGGATTGAAACATCCAGCTGGGAAATCGCCATAGAATACCCAGTAACGACGGCCGCAACAACCGGCCGGGGGCGGTGGAAGGGAGGAGAGACCATGGACAAGCAGAAAAAGGGCTATGAGGCCTTCATCGAAGAGCTGCGGGCCCAGTGGGAAGCGGCGGGTCAATTTCATGAGGAGCGGCTGAACCGGTTGATTGCCAGGGTGCAGGCCTATCTGGAGGCGGCGGGTGATCTCACCCGTGATGAATGGGCCCTGATTGCCGAGTACGTCAAACGCGATCTGGGCACCTTTGACCAGGGGCGCCCGGAGGAGGAGTCGGAGTTCTCCCTGCTGCTGCAAGACTCCATCTGGGGCTGGCTGGCCGAGGCGACCGATCGCACCCAGGTCGAATGGCAGGAGCTGGCGGCCGAGCTGGAGCACAAGGGGGAGTATCACGCCGGTGACTGGGTTGGCCTTGGCACCATGGTATGCAGCCAGTGCGGCCATCGCCATACGGTGCTGCGCCCCGAGCAGCTTGGCGCCTGTATCGAGTGCGGTGCCAGCGCGTTCGCGCGCGAGCCACTCTCCCCCTGATCGGCTGGTCACTGGATAGAAGAAGAGGCGCCTCAGGGCGCCTCTTTTATTGAGTCGTTGTGGATTTAGCCCCGCTCGCTCCAGGGATGGGCGCGTGGGCGCAGCCACAGAGCCAACAGCAGCAGCGCCGCGGTCAGGCCATAGAGGGGCCAGGAGCCGACGCGCTGGTAGGGGGTCATGCCACGGGCGGGGCGCACCTCGACGCGCAGCACCCCGTCCTCGAACTGGGGCAGTTGGCCTATGATGTGGCCATCCACCTCGGTCGCCACCGTGATGCCGGTGTTGGTGCCACGCAGCAGCGGGCGGGCCAGCTCCAGGCTGCGCATGCGGGCGATCTCCATGTGCTGCCACGGGCCTATGCTCTTGCCAAACCAGGCGTCGTTGGAGACGGTCAGCAGGAAGTCGGTATCGGCCTGCACGTTGCGGCGCACCTCCTCGGGGAAGATGATCTCATAGCAGATGGCCGTGGCCAGACGCAGCCCCTTGGCCAGCAGGTTCTCCTGCACCGGCGCCCCTTCGCTGAAGTCTGACATGGGCAGGTTGAAGAAGGGGGCGATGGGGCGCAGCAGATCCCCGAGCGGCACGTACTCGCCGATGGGCAGCAGGTGCACCTTGTTGTAACGGTTGGCCTGCTGGTAGTGGTAGCTCTGCTTGCCATCGAGATCGGTCAGGCCCATGCCGAGCACCACGTTGTAGAAGCGCCGCTCATCCATGTCGAAGTTGATGATGCCGCTGATGAGGGCGGTGTCGTTCACCTTCATCGCCTTGTCGAGGTTCTCGAGGTAGGGAACCATCTCCTTTTCCAGGGCCGGAATGGCCGACTCGGGCCAGATGATGATGTCCGCATCCTGATTGGCGCGGCTCAAGTCCTGGTATTTGCGCACCGTCGGCACCAGGGCCTCCGGGTCCCACTTGAGGGACTGCTCGATATTGCCCTGCACCAGGGCCACCTTGACCGGCTCGCCACGGCTGACCCAGCTGTGCTGCATCGAGAGCATGGCCACGGCGATGAGCGCCGTCGGCAGCGCCAGCCAGATCAGGCGGCGGCTTTGCCACACCAGCCACAGGCTGGAGGCGGTCAGCAGCAGGGCCAGGGTGATGGCCTGCACGCCGAGCAGGGGGGCGAGTCCCTTGAGGGGGCCGTCGATCTGGGTATAACCGAACCAGAGCCAGGGGAAACCGGTCATCACGCTGCCGCGCAGCCAGTCGGCCACCAACCACAACGCCGGGAAGGCGAGCAGCCAGCGGCTCCAGTGGCGCTCACGGAAGAAGCGGGCAAAGACCCAGCAGGCGAGCATCGGGTAGAGCGCCAGATAGGCCGAGAGACAGGCCAGCAGGACAAAGGCGACCGGCAGTGGGATGCCACCGAAGTAGGTCATGCTGACGTGGATCCACCACAGCCCCGGCAGGAACATCCCCATGGCATAGCCAAAGCCGCGCCAGGCGGCCTGCTTCGGGCTCGCCTTGTCGAGCAGGGCGTAGAGGCCGAGCAGGGAGGGGAGTACCAGGGGCCAGTAGCCGAACGGGGCAAATGCCAGAACGGAAAGCGCCCCGCAGGACAGGGCGCACACAGTGATCAGGAGTCTCGATTTCACGGATTATTGGGGCTCTGATTGGGCTGCAACATGGTCGTCCGGTATCTTAACCTGTAACTGCTGCAGTCGGCGACGATCGGCGTGCATCACCTTGAACAGATAACCGTCGATCTCGACCTCTTCGCCCTTCTCCGGCAGGTGGCCGAAGGCGTGCATCACCAGACCGCCGACCGTGTCGACCTCTTCGTCGCTGAACAGGCTGCCGAAGTAGTCGTTGAAGTCTTCGATCTCGGTCAGGGCACTGACCGAGAAGACCCGCTTGCTGATGCGGCGGATCTCGTCAGGCTCGTTGTCGTCGTCATCGAACTCGTCGTCGATCTCGCCGACGATCAGCTCCAGGATGTCCTCGATAGTCACCAGCCCCGACACGCCGCCGAACTCGTCGACCACCATGGCCATGTGATAGCGCTCGGCCTGGAACTCCTTGAGCAGGCGATCGACCCGCTTGCTCTCGGGGACGATCACGGCAGGACGCAGGAAGCGCTCGATGGCGAACGGCTCCTCTTCCAGACCGAGGCCAACCCGCAGCAGATCCTTGGCGAGCAGGATGCCCTCCACGTGATCCTTGTCCTCGTTGATCACCGGGAAGCGGGAGTGACCCGACTCGATGATGACGGGCAGGAACTCCGGCAGCGGCTGGGTCTTCTCGATGGTCACCATCTGGGAGCGGGGGATCATGATGTCCCGCACCCGCAGCTCGGCGATCTCGAGCACCCCCTCTATCATGTCCTTGGTATCCTGGTCGATCAGGTCGCGCTCTTCGGCGTCCTGAATCACTTCCACCAGATCGTTGCGGTCCTTGGGCTCGCCTTGGAACAGTTGGCTGAGTTTGTCGAGCCAGCTCTTCTTCGGCGAGCCGGTACTAGGGTGATCGTCGGTCATCTTGTCTCTTGATGGTTTACGGAAAATTCGATGCGGCAGATATGAGGTTAAATCCCAACTGTTTCAAGGGAGTTACTGCTCGTCATCCATGTACGGGTCGGCGTAGCCCAGCTCGCGCATGATGTCGCGTTCAAGCTGCTCCATCTCTTCGGCCTCGTCGTCCTCGATATGGTCATAACCTAGCAGATGCAGGCTGCCGTGGACAACCATGTGGGCCCAGTGGGCCTCCAGCGGTTTGCCCTGCTCGTTGGCTTCCTGCTCCACCACCTGACGGCAGATCACCAGATCGCCGAGCAGCGGCAACTCCAGGCCGGGCGGTGCCTCAAACGGGAAGGAGAGCACGTTGGTCGGCTTGTCCTTGCCACGGTAGGTGAGGTTGAGCTCGTGGCTCTCGGCCTCATCGACCAGACGAACGGTGACTTCGGCCTCCTGCTGGAAGCCGAGCACGGCGCCGTCCAGCCAGCGCTGAAAATCGGCTTCACCCGGCAATCCCTGTTCGTTGGCGCAGGCCAGCTGCAAGTCCAGCATCACGCTCATGCCTGATTCTCCTTGGGGTGGTTGCGCTCGGCATCCTGGGCGGCCTTCTGGCGCGCTTGGGTGGCGTCAAACGCCTCGTAGGCCTGGACGATGCGGGCCACCACGGGGTGGCGCACCACGTCCTGAGACTGGAAGAAGTTAAAGGAGAGGCCATCGACCCCCTGCAACACCTCGAGGGCGTGGCGCAGGCCCGACTTGGCGCCGCGCGGCAGGTCGATCTGGGTGATGTCGCCGGTGATCACCGCCTTGGAGTTGAAGCCGATGCGGGTCAGGAACATCTTCATCTGCTCTGTGGTGGTGTTCTGGGCTTCGTCGAGGATGATGAAGGCGTCGTTGAGGGTGCGGCCACGCATGTAGGCGAGCGGCGCCACCTCGATGACGTTGCGCTCGATGAGCTTCTCCACGCGCTCGAAGCCGAGCATCTCGAACAGGGCGTCGTAGAGGGGGCGCAGGTAGGGGTCGACCTTCTGGGAGAGATCGCCGGGCAGAAAACCGAGCTTCTCGCCCGCCTCGACCGCCGGACGGGTCAGCAGGATGCGGCGGATCTCCTGGCGCTCCAGGGCGTCCACGGCGGCAGCCACGGCCAGATAGGTCTTGCCGGTGCCGGCCGGGCCGATGCCGAAGGTGATGTCATGGCGCACTATGTTGGCGATGTACTGGGACTGGTTCTGGCTGCGCGCCTTGATCATGCCGCGCTTGGTCTTGATGTTGACCTCTTTGCCCCAGCTCATGGCTGGATCGCGCGCCTCGCTCTCCCCCTGCTCCAGGGCATGGCAGCCCTGAATTGCCAGGTGCACCTGATCCGGCTCGATGTCCGGGATCTGATTGCCGCGCACCGGGGCGGTCTCGACGTAGAGCTGCTTGAGCAGCCCGGCCACCGCCTCGGCCTGGGTGGCGTTACCGAGGATCTGGATATGGTTGTTGCGATAGCTGATCTCGACGCCCATGCGCCGCTCGATCTGCTTGAGGTTGTCGTCAAACGGCCCGCACAGGCTGGCCAGCCGGGCGTTATCGGCGGGCTCAAGGTGCAGGTTGACGGTAGTGATGTTTCTGCTCAAGAGAGGCCTCGTGAAGAAGAGGCCGCCCGCCCGAGGGCAGGCGGCTGGCAAATCAGTGGGGGGTGAAGGCGGCGACGCCCAGCTCGTCCGGCACGTTGTCCGGGCGGCGAGCGAGGATCTCGCTCGGGGCCATGGCGACACGCAGTCCCATCTCCTCCTCGCCGCGTAGGAAGGTGCCGCGCAGTGAGTGAGGCATCACCTCGGTGATCTCCACATCGGCGAAACGGCCGATGAGGCTGTGCGGGCCTTCGAAGTTCACCACCCGGTTGTTCTCGGTACGCCCGCGCAGCTCCATGGGGTTGAGCTTGGAGGGGCCTTCCACCAGGATGCGCTGGGTGCTGCCCTGCATGGCGCGGCTGATCTGCATCGCCTGATGGTTGATGAGGTGTTGCAACTGGTAGAGGCGCTCTTTCTTCTCTTCCATGTCCACGTCATCGGGCAGGTCGGCGGCCGGGGTGCCGGGGCGCGGGCTGTAGATGAAGCTGAAGCTCATGTCGAACCCCACCTCCTCGATGAGCTTCATGGTGGCGGCAAAGTCCTCGGCGGTTTCGCCGGGGAAGCCGACGATGAAGTCGGAGCTGATGGTGATGTCGGGACGGGCGGCGCGCAGGCGGCGGAGCTTTGACTTGTACTCGAGCGCGGTGTGCGGGCGCTTCATCAGGGTCAGGATGCGATCCGAGCCACTTTGCACCGGCAGGTGCAGGAAGCTGACCAGCTCAGGGGTGTCTTTGTAGACCTCGATGATGTCGTCGGTGAACTCGATCGGGTGGCTGGTGGTGTAGCGGATGCGATCGATGCCGTCGATGGCGGCCACCAGACGCAGCAGCTCGGCGAACGAGCAGATCCCCCCTTCGTGGGTGGCGCCGCGGTAGGCGTTGACGTTCTGGCCAAGCAGGTTGACCTCGCGCACCCCCTGCTCGGCGAGCTGGGCAATTTCATAGAGCACGTCGTCGAGCGGACGGCTCACCTCCTCGCCGCGGGTGTAGGGCACCACGCAGAAGGAGCAGTATTTGGAGCACCCTTCCATGATGGAGACAAACGCGGTCGCCCCTTCGGCGCGCGGCTCGGGCAGGCGGTCGAACTTCTCGATCTCGGGGAAGCTGACGTCCACCTGGGCTCCACGGCCCTCCTGGACGCTACGGATCATGGCGGGCAGCCGGTGCAGGGTCTGCGGGCCGAACACGATGTCCACATAGGGGGCGCGGTTGCGGATGGCATCCCCTTCCTGGGAGGCGACACAACCGCCCACGCCGATCACCAGCGCCGGGTTCTTTTCCTTGAGCAATTTCCAGCGGCCCAGCTGGTGGAACACCTTCTCCTGCGCTTTTTCGCGGATGGAACAGGTATTCAGCAGCAGGACATCGGCCTCTTCCGGCTCTTCGGTGAGCTGATAACCGTTGCTGGCGTCGAGCAGGTCGGCCATCTTGGACGAGTCGTACTCGTTCATCTGGCAGCCCCAGGTCTTGATATGAAGTTTCTTGCTCATTGCTACTCTTGCGGGTGTTGAAATCGGCATGGTCAAAGGACCGGGCATTTTACTCCGCAATGCCGCCCCTGACCAGTTAATATCCAGCCGCGCCATCTCCTGCCTCATGGCGGTTTTTTGTGGCCCCCGGTCACTGCAGGGGAGGCCAAAGGCGGGTACAATGCCCCCCTCGTCAGCGGCCCGAGTGGCCTGCAACTGGAATTTCAGCGTGATGCAATCTTGTGATATCGCCATCATTGGCGGTGGCATGGTCGGCGCCGCAGCGGCCGCCCTGCTGGCTCAGCAGGGGCGTGAGGTGGTGCTGGTCGAGGCCGAGCTACCGGCCCCCTTTGCCGCGGAGCAGCCGTTTGATCTGCGGGTCTCGGCCATCAGCGCCGCCTCGGTCGCCCTGCTCGAGCGGGCTGGCGGCTGGGCGCATACCCGCGCCATGCGCGCCTGCCCCTACCGGGCTCTCGAGACCTGGGAGTGGGAGGGGTTCACCACCCGTTTTCATGCCGATGAACTGGGGCTGCCCCAGCTTGGCTACATCGTCGAGAACCGCCTGGTGCAGCTCGGTCTGCTGGCGGCGCTGGAGCAACACCCCCATGTGCGCACCCTGACCCCGGCCCGTCTCGCCCGACTCGAGCAGGAGCCACAAGGGGTGACCCTGACCCTGACCCTGACCGATGGCGCGCAGCTGAGCGCCCGCTGGGTGCTGGCCTGCGACGGGGCCGAGTCGGTGACCCGGCAGTTGGCGGGGATCGGCGTGTCGCGCTTCGAGTATCGCCAGCACTGCATGCTCATCAACATCGACACCGATGCGGCGCAGCAGGATATCACCTGGCAGCAGTTCACCCCGAGCGGCCCGCGCGCCTTCCTGCCCTTGTCGGGCCAGCACGGCTCCTTGGTGTGGTACGACAGCCCGGCGCGCATCCGCGCCCTGATGGCCCTCGAGCCGGCCGCGCTGGAGCGGGAGATCCGCGCCGCCTTCCCCAGCCGCCTCGGCGGGTTTCGGGTCACCGGGCGCGGCAGTTTTCCGCTGGTGCGCCGTCACGCCAACCGTTATCACGCCGGCCGGGTGGTGCTGCTCGGGGATGCGGCCCACACCATCAATCCGCTGGCGGGGCAGGGGGTCAACCTCGGCTTTCGCGATGTGGCCTGCTGGTGCGAGCTGCTGCAAAACGCCGGAGAAACGTGGCACGACGCCGCGCTGGCGGGGCGCTATGAGCGCCGGCGCCGGCCCGACAATCAGTTGATGCAGTCGGGGATGGATCTCTTCTACGCCAGCTTTAGCAACCGCCTCGGCCCCCTGCCGGTGCTGCGCAACCTTGGCCTTGGTCTGGCGGATCGGGCCGGCCCGCTCAAGGCGCTGGCCCTGCGCTACGCCCTCGGCCTCTAGCCGCGATCACACTTATCGCCGCCGATGCGCCCATGGTCGCCCTTTTCGGGTAGCATGGCGGTTTCTTCTCGCAGTCAATACGGAATCGGAACATGCGCAGTACGACACGTGAAATGGCAGCCCACAAGCGGGTTGCCCTGGTCGCCCACGACAACATGAAGCAGAACCTGCAACGCTGGGTCATGCAGCGCAAAGAGGCGCTCAAGCTGCACCACCTCTACGCCACCGGCACCACGGGCACCCTGCTTGGCAAGTCCGCCGGCCTGCCCATCACCTGTCTCTTCTCCGGCCCCATGGGGGGCGATCAGCAACTCGGCGCCCTGATCGCCGAGGGCAAGATCGACGTGCTCATCTTCTTCTGGGACCCGCTCAACGCCGTGCCCCATGATCCGGACGTCAAGGCCCTGCTGCGCCTGGCGGCGGTGTGGAACATTCCGGTGGCCACCAACGAGGCGACCGCCGATTTCCTGATGGACTGCCCGCACATGAACCAGCCGTTCACGGTCGAGATCCCGGATTATGCCGGCTACCTCAAGGAGCGCACTGCCTGAGGCGCCCCCCTTTGCCGATGAAAAAAGCCGGACACGAGTCCGGCTTTTTTGTTTCCGCCGCCCTTAGCGCGACAGCCCCTTCTGGGCGAACTTGGGGCGGGCATTCATGATCTGCTCGACCTGCTCGTCGCTCATCTTGCCGCGCGACAGCCCCAGCACCTTGTAGGTGAGCAGGGGGCGTGCCGGCAGGGCGATCATCAGGGCGCGGATCTGGTTCTCGTCCTCTTTCTCCCGGTGTGGGCGGCCATAGGCGTAGGTGAGGATGCCCGCATCCATCAGGTTTTTGACGGCGGGCTCGGTGATCGGCAGATTTATGACGCTTTTTCGTTGCAGCACGAACTCGCGCAGCACCGCCTTCTCGTTGAAGTCGAGAAACGAGAGGGTCTGCTCCATCTGGTCGTGCTGGCGGCGCTCGCTCCACTCGTCACACAGCCACTCCCAGCCGATGAGCAGCCCCTGGCTGGCGAAGTAGGAGAGGGCGACCAGCATGCCGACACCCAGCCAGCCGCCATAGATCTCGGTCCAGCGGCTGACGGCCCCACCCATCAAGGTGGAGGGGAACAGCAGGATCAGGCTGCAGCACAGCAGCAACCAGACCATGACCCAGTTGAGGCGAGCCAGATGATGGAAGTGTTGGATCCAGCGTTTCATGTCTATTCCTCGGTAAAAGGGGCAAGCGCAGGATCCAAAGCAAGGGACGTGCCAATAAAAAAAGGGGCGCAGTGTCCGCCCCTTTCGCCTCGGTGGCTCAGTAGTGCCGGGATCAGTACTGTTGGAAGTAACGCTGGATCTGCTGGGGATCCTTGGTCTTGGTGAGGGCCAGCATCAGCAGCACCCGCGCCTTCTGCGGGTTGAGGGTCTCGGCGGCGACGAAGCCGTACTTGGCGTCATCCACCTCGGCATCCAGGGTAGTCGAGCCGGTCGGCACCCGGGCCGAGCGCACCACGCGGATGCCCTCCTTGCTCGCCTTGGCCAGGGTGTCGAACAGGGTGTGGTAGAGGTTGCCGTTGCCGACACCGGCACTGACGATGCCGTCAAACTTGGCGTCGACCAGCGCCTTGGCCGGCAGATCCGAGGCGTTGGCATAGCTGTAGACGATACCGACCTGGGGCAGCTTGTCGAGCTTGCTCACGTCAAACGGGGTAGCGCTGGTGTGCTTGTGCTGCGGGGCGCGCTGGTAGTCGATCTTGCCGTTGTGGATATAGCCGAGCGGGCCGAAGTTGGGGGCGGCGAAGGTCTGCACCCCTGTGGTGTTGGTCTTGGTGACGTCACGGGCATCGAGCACGGTGTCGTTCATCGCCACCATCACGCCACGCCCCTTGGAGGCTGGATCGGAGGCGGTCACCACGGCGTTGTAGAGGTTCATCGGGCCGTCGGCGCTCATGGCGGTGGAGGGGCGCATGGCGCCGACCAGCACCACCGGCTTGTCACTCTTGACGGTGAGGTTGAGGAAGTAGGCGGTCTCTTCCATGGTGTCGGTGCCGTGGGTGATGACCACGCCGTCCACGTCATCCTTGGCCAGCAGCTCGTTGACCCGCTTGGCGAGGGTCAGCCACACCTCGTCATTCATGTCTTGGGAGCCGATCTTGACCACCTGCTCCCCCTGTACCTCGGCGATCTGTTTCATGTCGGGCACGGCGGCGATCAGGGTATCGATGGCGACCTTGCCGGCCTCGTAGTTGGATTGGGTGGCCGATTGGCCGGCGCCGGCTATGGTGCCGCCGGTGGCCAGGATGTGCACACTGGGCAGGGCAAAGGCGAGCGGGGAGAGGGTCATGCCGAGGACGGCGGCGATCAGGGTCTTGCGAATGGGGAGGGACATGCTGCGACTTCCTTCTCTGGTTGATTAAAAAATCGCAGCAATTTTGCGCCTTTTGTTTGGGTGGTTTGTGACCAGATTCACCAAAAGACAGACTGACACCGAATTTTTACCTGTTTTTTACCTCTAAATAGAGATATTAACCAGAGGCATCAACTGGCGTTGAAGCCCTGTGCCTCAACCAGTGCGATCAGGGCCGCTCGCTCGATCTCCCCTTCGACTCGGGCGGTGGCGCTGGCGAAATCCACCTCGACATGGGTCACGCCGGGCTGGCTGGCCAGCGCCTTTTGCAGCGAGGCGGCGCAGCCGCCGCAGGACATACCGGTGACATGTAGTTCGATCATGGTGCTACTCCTCGTGTGACGATGGTTTGACCTTACGCCTGCCGGCTGGGGCAAGGTCAAGCCATCAGGCCGAGATAGCCCATCAGCGCCGCACCCAGGCTGGTGGTGAGCAGGGAGCCGAGGGTGGTGGTGGCGATGATATTGGCGGCCGTGGTGCTGTCGCCGCCCATGGCGCGGGTCATCACGTAGCTGGCGGCGGCCGTCGGGGTCGAGCTGACCAGAAACAGGATGCCGAGCGCCTGACCGCGAAAGCCGAGCAACCAGGCCCCGACCACCAGCAGCAGCGGGATCAGCAGCAGGCGGTTGGCGGTGGCCCAGCCGGTGAGGGCGACGCCACCGCGCAGCACCCTGAGGTTGAGGCTGGCACCGGTGCAGAGCAGGGCCAGCGGCAGGGTCATGTGGGCAAAGTAGTTGCCGGTGGTGAGCAGCAGCTCGGGCAGCGCCACTCCAAACAGGCTAAACGGCAGTGCCGAGACGATGGCGATGATGAGGGGATTTTTGGCCACCCCTTTCACGATGGGCCGCAGGCCATGGCCCCCGCCGAGGCTGCGGGTCAGGGTGATCACCGCGAGGATGTTATAGAGCACGGTGACCGCTCCCACGTAGAGGGCGGCGGCCCCGATCCCCTCGGGGCCGTAGGCGTTTTGCACATAGGCCAGCCCCATGATCCCCATGTTGCCGCGAAAGCTCCCCTGCACGAAGATGCCGCGCAGGCGCCGCTCGCCGATGCAGCGCGCCGCCGTCAGCTCGAGCAGCACGAAGGCGGTGAGGGTGGCGAGCAGGCCGTAGAGGATCAGCCAGGGGCTCGGCATGGTCGAGAAGTCGGTGCGCACCATGCTGAGAAACAAGAGGGCCGGCAGGGTCACCTGGAACACCAGTCGCGAGGCCGATTCGACGAAGCTGTCGGGTAACAGGCCGAGGCGTTTGAGGGCGATGCCGAGCAGCAACACCAGACAGATGGGGCCGGTGATCGAGAGTGAGAAGTGCAGGCTGGCGAGGAGATCCATCGTCCTCTCCTTCGTTGAAGACGGGGAGCCATTCTAGCGCCATCGGCTTGTATTTGCCGGAGCGAATCACAACAATACGGCCCTCTTCCCCCCATTTTTGATGCCGTGCCATGGAAAAGAAGCTCACCATCCTCGATATCGCCCGCCTCGCCGGGGTCGGCAAGTCGACCGTCTCGCGGGTGCTCAATCAGGACCCTAGGGTCAAGGAGGAGACCCGCCTGCGTATCGAGCAGGTGATCGCCCAGCACGGCTTCACCCCGAGCAAATCGGCGCGCGCCATGCGCAGCCAGAGTCAGAAGGTGATCGGCATCATCGTCTCGCGCCTCGATTCGAGCTCGGAGAACCAGGCGGTGCGTGGCATGCTCGAGACCCTCTACCCGCGCGGCTATGACGCGGTGCTGATGGAGAGCAAGTTCTCCCCCCAGAAGGTGCTTGAGCACCTGACGGTGCTGGAGCGGCGCGGGGTGGATGGCATCATTCTGTTTGCCTTTAACGATCTCGACTACGCCGCCATGACCCCCTTCTGTGAGCGGCTGGTGCTGGTGGCGCGTGAGGCGCCGGGCTTCTCGTCGGTCTGTTTCGATGACGAGGGGGCGATCCACACCATGGTGCAAGGCCTGCTGACTGAAGGGGTGCGTGACATCGCCTACCTCGGCGTCGATCCGGCCGATCTCACCACCGGGGCGCGCCGGCGTGACGCCTACCTCGCCTGCTGCGCCGAACATGGCCTGACGCCGAGGGTGGCGTTCGGGGATCTCTCCCATCAGAGCGGCTATCGCCTCGCGGCCTCGTTGCTGACCCCGACCACCGAGGCGCTGGTCTGCGCCAGCGACACCCTGGCCATCGGCGCCGCCAAATACTTGCAGGAGCAGGGGCGCGGCGAGGTGCGGGTGACCGGCCTTGGCAACAACCCGCTGCTCGGCTTCCTGTTCACCAATGCCCGCAGCCTGGATCTGGGCTACAAGGGGGCGGGGGGCTTGGCGGCGGCGCAGTTGCTGGGTCAGATCGAGCAGGGGCTCCCCCCGCGTGCCAGCATAGCGCCGAGCCTCTCAGTGTGATCCCGATCGCATAGCGCAGAACCTCGTATTGGCGATAGTGTGACCACACCGACAAAATGGGAACGTTCCCATTGATGCCTTTTTTCCTTTGTTTCATCTTAAATGGGAACGATACCAAAGCCTGGCTGCATGAAGCAGAAACGGGAACACGACACACACGCGTCACAGAGGGACGACCCCATGACCAAGATCAACACCCAGCATCTTGCCCTGCTCATCGAGAAGATTGGCGGCAAAGAGAACATCGCCACCGTCAGCCACTGCCTGACACGGCTACGCTTCGTGCTCAACGATCCGGCCAAGGCCGACGCCAAGGCCATCGAGGCCATTCCTGCGGTCAAGGGCTGCTTCACCAACGCCGGCCAGTTCCAGGTGGTCATTGGCAACGAGGTCGATCAGTGGTTCAAGGCGCTGACCGAGGAGATCGGCGTGAGCGGCGGCAGCAAGGAGAGCGCCAAGCAGGCGGCGCGTCAGAACATGAATCCGCTGGAGCGCGGCATCTCCCATCTGGCCGAGATCTTCGTGCCGCTGCTGCCGGCCATCATCACCGGCGGTTTGATCCTCGGTTTTCGCAACGTCATCGGCGACATCAAGATGTTCGATGGCAAGACCCTCACCGAAACCAGCCAGTTCTGGGCTCAGGTTCATGCCTTCCTGTGGCTGCTCGGCGAGGCCATCTTCCACTTCCTGCCGGTCGGCGTCTGCTGGTCTGCGGTCAAGAAACTGGGCGGCTCTGAGATCCTCGGGATTGTGCTCGGTATCACCCTGGTATCGCCCCAGCTGATGAACGCCTACCTCATCGGTCAACAGCTGCCCGAGGTGTGGGACTTCGGTCTGTTTTCCATCGAGAAGGTGGGCTATCAGGCCCAGGTGATCCCGGCACTGCTGGCCGGTGTGGCGCTGGCCTGGATTGAGACCAACATGAAGCGCATCATCCCCGCCTATCTCTATCTGGTGGTGGTGCCCTTTGTCTCCTTGCTGCTGGCGGTGATCCTGGCCCATACCCTGATTGGCCCGTTCGGCCGCTGGATTGGTGACGGGGTGGCTTGGGCTGCCAAGGCCGCCATGACCGGCTCGTTTGCCCCGATCGGTGCCGCCCTGTTTGGCTTCCTCTATGCGCCGCTGGTCATCACCGGCATCCACCACACCACCAACGCCGTGGATCTGCAACTGATGCAGAGCATGGGTGGCACCCCGATCTGGCCGCTGATTGCGCTCTCCAACATCGCCCAGGCATCGGCCGTGGTGGGGATCATCCTGATCAGCCGCCGCGAGAACGAGCGGGAGATCTCGGTGCCTGCCGCCATCTCCGCCTACCTCGGGGTGACCGAGCCGGCCATGTACGGCATTAACCTGCGCTACAAGTTCCCCATGCTGTGCGCCATGGTGGGTTCGTGCCTGGCCGCCATCCTGTGCGGTTTTTCGGGGGTGCTGGCCAACGGCATCGGCGTGGGGGGCCTGCCCGGCATCCTCTCCATCCAGCCGCAGTTCTGGGCCATCTATGCCCTGGCCATGCTGGTGGCGATTGTCATCCCCATGGCTTTGACCGTGCTGGTTTACAAGCGCCAACAGGCGGCCGGCAAGCTGGCCACTATCTGATATGACAAGGCGCGGCATTGGCCGCGCCTGACTTCGTTTGATTGCAACACAAGAGAGACCCCCCATGAGTCAGACTCCCTGGTGGCAGAGTGCCGTGATTTACCAGATCTACCCCAAGAGCTTTCAGGACAGCGGTGCACGCGGTACTGGCGATCTCAAGGGGATCATGGCGCGCCTCGATTATCTCAAGACCCTTGAAATTGACGCCATCTGGCTGACCCCTGTCTATGTCTCGCCGCAGGTGGACAATGGCTATGACATCGCCGACTACTACGCCATCGATCCTGCCTACGGCACCATGGCCGATTTCGAGGCGCTGCTGGCGGCGGCCCATGCCCGCGGCATCCGCATCATCATGGATATCGTCGTCAACCACACCTCCACCGCGCACCCCTGGTTCAAGGCCGCGTTGGGAGACAAGAGCAGCCCTTACCGCGATTACTACATCTGGCGCGATCCGGTCGATGGCGGAGTGCCGAATAACTGGCAATCCAAGTTCGGCGGCAGTGCCTGGGAGCGCGATGCCGCCACCGATCAGTACTACCTGCATCTGTTTGCCCGCGAGCAGGCCGATCTCAACTGGGAAAACCCGGCGGTGCGCGCCGAGGTGAAGAAGATCATCCACTTCTGGGCTGGCAA
This sequence comes from Aeromonas simiae, assembly GCF_000820125.1. GTDB lineage: Bacteria > Pseudomonadota > Gammaproteobacteria > Enterobacterales > Aeromonadaceae > Aeromonas > Aeromonas simiae. The sequence goes on from NZ_CDBY01000051.1 coordinate 32,666, forward strand.
GGGGGTCGACGGCTTCCGGCTTGACGTGATCAACCTCATCTCCAAGGATCAGGCCTTCCCGAGCGATGAGAGCGGCGACGGCCGCCGTTTCTACACCGACGGGCCGCGCATCCACGAGTTCTTGCAGGACGTGAGCCGCGACGTGTTTGCCCCTGTGGGGGCGATGACGGTGGGTGAGATGTCCTCGACCACCCTCGAGCACTGCCGCCGCTACGGTGCGCTGGACGGCTCCGAGCTTTCCATGGTGTTCAACTTCCACCACCTCAAGGTGGACTACCCGAACGGTGACAAGTGGACGCGCGCGCCGTTTGACTTCCTCGAGCTCAAGCGCATCTTCAACCACTGGCAAAGTGGTATGCACGGCCAGGCCTGGTCGGCGCTGTTCTGGTGCAACCACGACCAGCCGCGCATCGTCTCGCGTTTTGGCGACGAGGGTGAACACAGGGTGGTGGCCGCCAAGATGCTGGCCACGACCTTGCACGGGTTGCAGGGCACTCCCTACATCTATCAGGGGGAGGAGATCGGCATGACCAACCCCGGCTATCAGTGCATCGACGATTATCAGGATGTGGAGAGCCGCAACATCTACGCCATCAAGCGTGGCGAGGGGATGAGTGAGGCCGAGATCCTCGCCATTTTGGCCGCCAAGTCGCGTGATAACTCGCGTGCCCCCATGCAGTGGAACGCCGCCCCCAATGCCGGTTTTACCCAAGGCACCCCCTGGCTGGCGCCTGCCGGCAACTACACCACGCTCAACGCGACGGCGGCCCTGGCCGACTCGGATTCGGTGTTCTGGCACTACCGGGATCTGATCCGTCTGCGCAAGGCGTACCCCATCCTCACGGTGGGGGACTATCAGGAGCTGCTGGCCGGGCATGCGCAAGTCTGGGCCTATGCCCGCAGTGCCGAGGGGCAGACCCTGCTGGTGGTGAGCAACTTCTACGGCGAGGCGGTGGATTTCGCCCTGCCCGAGGGGATCTCCCAGGGGCGTGGCGAGCTGCTGATCTCCAACTACGAGGGGAGCCCGTCGCGGCCCCAGTCGTGCCGGCTGCGCCCTTATGAATCGCTGATGTGGCTTATCAAGGAGTGAGCATGAGCGGGATGGCGGGGACTGAGTGGCACAAGATGGTGGCGGGCGAACCCTATGATGCGGGTGATCCGGAGCTGGTGGCCAGGCGGGAGCGTTGCCGGGCCCTGCTCGGGGAGATGAACCGTGACAGCACCACCTCGGCCGAATGGGAGGGGCGGCTGACCGCCCTCCTGGGAGGACGCGGTGCGCGCTGCTTTATCACGCCCCCCTTCTTTTGCGACTACGGCAGCAACATCCATGTGGGCGAGAACTTCTACGCCAACTTTGGCTGCACCATCCTCGACGTGTGCGAGGTGCACATCGGTGACAATGTGCTGCTGGCGCCCCATGTGCAGATCTATGCCGCCACCCACCCGGTGGCGGTGGCGCCACGGGTGGCAGGAGTGGAGTTTGGCAAGCCGGTGCGCATCGGGGACAACGTCTGGATCGGTGGGGCCAGCGTCATCTGCCCCGGCGTCACCATA
>NZ_CDBY01000051.1:34353-34864 GCF_000820125.1 Aeromonas simiae
TGCCCCGGCGTCACCATAGGGGAGAACAGCGTGATTGGCGCGGGCTCTGTGGTGACCCGTGACATCCCCCCCAACGTGGTGGCGGCCGGTAACCCCTGCCGGGTATTGCGCTCCCTGACTGCCGAGGAGTTGGCTAGCTGATGACAAAAGGGCAGGATAACCTGCCCTTTTTAAGGCTCGCGCGCTTACAGATAAGTTGCATCCAGATGTTTCAGGATCAGCTTCAGATCCGGCATCATGGCGGTATCTTCCCGCTCACCCTTCTTGTTCAGAGCCTCATCCAGGAAGAGTTCGCGCATGCCTGCGCTGTCCAGTGGCGCCTTGCCGTGGGCTTTGAGGAAGGATTGGATGTTGCCACACACGCCGGCAATGATGGGGCACGCGTAGGAGGTGCCGTTGAGAATGCCGTAGTGGTGGGGATCGACATCCCCTTGTGCCAGCAATACCCGGTGCGCCAGAGCAAAGGCATCGATACAGCTGCCGTAGTTATAGCGGCGGGTGCGTTTGGCAT
>NZ_CDBY01000051.1:35094-105058 GCF_000820125.1 Aeromonas simiae
GGGTGCGTTTGGCATCGGCGTTACAACCGCCGGCAATGATGACGCCGGTTTCTTCAAAGTCATCTGAATTACGATTGAGAATGTAGCGGCCATCCCCATCCTGATATTCATCAAGATTCTCGGCACTATTACCAGCAATGATAACAATGATGGCCCCATAAGCCGTCAATATTCTGAATTCTGCTCGCCTTGTGGCATTGGTGATCAGTGGTCGATACTCATTTTGTCGTGGTGAAAAAATGACATCGCCGGGGGAGATATAATCGATAACATTAGTCCAGACATCCTTTCCTTCGACACTACCGAAATAAAGGTCTGATTTTGGACTGACACCAATAATACCGATGTTATTATCTTCTGCCCCCGCGATACTCATACAATGAGTACCATGGTCAGAACCATTACTCTCATTATTAATAAAAGTAATGTCGCGGTTTTCTAAATCTTCATGGGGGTTGATACCACCATCGATGAGAACGAGTCTAATCTGTTCTCCAGAGCCTCCGGTGCGGGTGTAAGAGTACTCAGCATTGACGCCGAGAGCGTCATCACGCAGATAAACCTGACCTAGGAAATAGGGATTTGTGGTGGGATCACTGGCTCTGGTCTCTTCGGTCTCCACAGGGTCTATATTATTCTCCTTATAATGACGTTCGACGTAGAGCTTCTTGATAGGAAGATGCTGGTTCAGCGAGCTCTTGAGAACATCAATATCTTCACCTTCAGCGACCTCAACAGAATAGAGAAGGTTGAGGTTGTCAACATGCTGCTGATATTGCTCAGGGTGGAGTGCTTTATCCTTATGTTTTAATAACTTTAGGTAGGTTTCTTCATTAATTTCCTTATTGAGATGGTATGTATGAATGTCGTCTTGGCTAATGCTTTTGGTGGCTTGAAATACAATTCTCATCATTACCTCCTTTGTGATAGCTGCAAGAATAGTGAGTTTTTCGAATGAGTCTTTGTAGGGGGTAAAATAAGAAGATTTTATGACAATGAGTGGGTTTCGTATGTAACCCATTGGATTGTGGATATGTTTTTTTGTTTTGCTAACAAAGTGTGGTTGTGGATATTTGCGTCAGTTATTGACACTTTATTCAGTATTAAATCTCGAATGTGTCGGGATTGTTTGGTTTTATGTTCTGATATGTGATGCGATGGGGCCAGAACTCAGGCCATTGGTCGTGGTCTGCCGTGCGAGCATGGATGGAGCGACGGCGCAGTGGTGAGGATCAGGCGCTTCCCTCGTGGCGTGGGAGCGCGGCCATCATCACGGCCTTGATGGGCATGGTGTGTGGGGGCGTCAGGCAGAGCCCACCGGATAGACCACAGGCCGGCGATAGCCGGCCTGTTTCGTGCGTGAGGTGGGATTAGGGCTGATAGCCGTAGCAGCGCTTGAGCTCGCCGAACTCATAGAAGAGGCTGCCGGCCTCGATGGGGGCGCAGTCGCGCTTGAAGGCCAGCTCTTTTTCGTTGTAGAGCTGCTTGACCAACACAGTACCCGCCTGGTTGCGATAGACATCCCACTGGATGTTGGCCGCATAGGGGGAGACCCAGCCGCCGCGCCACTCGTTGTTGGCCTGGCTCATCAGCTCGCCCGGTGTGGCGCTCTGGCGGCTGCCTTCGAGTTTCATCAGGGCGGCCAGCGGGATCATGGTCTCGGCATGGGCGAAGCGCAGCTTGGCCACATGCTCGCCGGCCCCTTCCACCACCTGACGCTGCACCTCGTTGAACAGGCCATCGAGCAGAGGCTGGGCCACCGCATAGGTGGCGCTCTGGCTGCTCAGGCTCGGCCCCTTCTCGTAGAAATCCTCGGCATCGGAAAGATAAGAGAACCAGGCCGACTCCTCCGGGGTGATGAACTGCTCGAGATCCCACGGCGCCCCTTGCGCCTGCGCCTCACGAATCATGCCGGGGCCAATGATGAACAGGTTGTAGAGCATCAGGGCGGCATCCACCTCGTCGCGCACATAGGTCTTGTCGCCATCCTCCGGATTGACGGCCACATACTCCACCCCGCCGGCCAGCTCATCGACGAAGGGCTTGCTGTAGAGGCGCTCGAGCATCTCGCGGGCCATCACTTTGGTCTGGGGCAGCGCCTTGAGCGCGTCGAGGGCGGCGGTCAGCTCGGGGGCGGGGGCCACCCCGTTATCCTCGTCACCGATGAAGGCCTGGTAGGCCTGGAAGGCGGGCAGGTATTTCGCCTCCTCGGGCTCGGTCTTGTGGAAGTAGAGCTCGGCCTTGTTGCGCAGCCCCTTGTCGATCTCGGAGGGGTTCTCCTGACGGACATAACAGTCGCTGCTATCGGCCACCAGATTGACCCGCTTGGCCAGGCTCTGCATGAAGTAGTAGGCGCTTTCGTTGGCGCGATCCTTACCCGAGGTCTCGACCTTGAGGCACAAGGGGCTTGCCCCCTGGGTCAGCAGGGTGGGCAGCCGCTCGGCCAGTCGGGTGGCGAGGTTGGCGTGCTCCTCTTTTCCCAGCTCACTGAGCAGGCCATAGCCGAGTTTTTGGTTGGCGGCGGTGACCGCATCCACCTTGGCGCCGAGCCCCTGACCCAGCTCGGTCAGTGCCCCCTGCTTGGCGGCGGCCTCCCACACCAACTTGGTCAGCACATCGTACTTGGGGCTCGAGAGCGAGCGCGAGCCGTGGCGCGCCACCAGCTCGGTGAAGACCGGCTGAAAGCCGGCCGGGGCGGCGTGGTAGCTGGCACTGGCCTGACGCGGCTGATAGACCGCCTTGGTACTGTATTGATATTCACTGGATGGCGGTGGAGCACTGGAGTCGTTTGACGAGCTATTACAGCCAGAGAGCAGCAGGGCCAGCGTGACGGAGAGGGCGAGAGGGGCGTGTTGCAACATGTTCATCCTTGAAGACAGCGGAAATGGAGTGGCTGCAAGGTAAGAGGCCAAGATGACAGCAACATGTCAGATGTGCAAATGGGGGCCCTCAGGCCCCCTCGGTTTTCTCCTGCCATGGGAGGGCATGGCAGGGCGTCAGCAGGTAGCAGCCCAGCTCCAGGGCGATGGGGAGGGCGAAGATCAGCAGCGAGATCAGCATGCCCGGATTTGGGATGACCAGCAGGTGAAACAGCAGCAGCGGCGTGAGCAGGGCCAGCGGCACGCTCAGGTGGATGGGGCCGAGCCGGTTGGCGCGCAGCAATCTGGCCCTGCGCTCGCCCCGCCACACCCAGAGCACGGCCACCAGGGCGACGCCGAGAAGGAAGGGCCAGGTGAGGTAGAGATCGCGGCTGCCGGCGGGCCACAGCGCGTAGTGATCCAACAACAGCCCAAGCAGCAAGAACAGGCAGGCGGGCAGCCCAGCCTGCAACAGCAGGAAGGTGCGCAGTGCCTGCGGCGGCGGCGACTGATCGAGGATCTTGAGCAGGATCCCCTCGAGATCGAGCACGGTGCCGATGGCCACGCAGAGCAGGCCAAAGGTGAGCGGCCAGTAGGCCAGCAGCACCTCCCCCCCCTCCACTCGCCCCAGACAGAGCACCACCACCAGGTTGCTCATCAGGGCTGAGGCGGTCATCAGGAAAGCCGCCCCGTAGGGGGCCAGCAGGGAGCGGTAGCCGGCGCCATGGCCCGCATGCCAGGGAATGGCGCGTCGCCATAGCAGCAGGGCCAGCAGCAGTGACTCCAGCCAGGCCGCCGCCACCAGCGCCGTGATGGCGGCCAGATCGACCGGCCACCCCTGCTGCACCAGCAGATAGCAACCGAGGGTTGAGATCAGCACCCGCAGCAAGGAGGCGCGGCTCATCGGCCTGGTCTCGCCAGCCAGGATGCAGCACCCCTGCAGGTAGCGGCGCAGGGCCACCGCCAGCAGCGAGAAGGAGAAAAGATGCAGCAAGGTGGCGAGGTGGCCGCCGCGGCCGGCATCCCACCCGGCGATGGCGGCGTTGAAGAGCAGGAAGGTGGTCAGGGCCAGCAGCGCCGCCGCGACCAGCACCTCGCACCGCTTGCGCTCCTTGACGACCAGGGTGCAGAGCGGGAAGACAAAGGCGTTGGCGAACATGAAGGTACTGAGCGCCAAGGCATAGTCGGCACTGGCCGCCAGGTTGCTGGCGGCCAGGATCAGCGAGATGACCGGCAACTCGAGGTTGAGCAGGCTGACGCTGATGGCACTGGGTAGCCAGAGTCTGAGCATGGCACCCAGGGTCACGGCTGCGTCTCCTGCTCCTTGGCGGCCTGATAGGGGCAAAACTCCTCGACCAGCCAGCGGAAGTCGGCCTCCAGCAGGGCGCGCGAGCGGCTCCACAGCAGGACGCCGCCGATGCGATCGCGCACGCTCTGGGGCTGGATGAGCGGTGCGCCGTGGGCGACTTCCCAGCTCGCCTGATGTTGGCTCTGTAGCGGCAAGGGATGGCGGGTGTGGGCGTGCTGGCCGGGGCGCTGGGGATACCAGACCCAGGCGGCCACTTCGCCGGTCTCGAGGTCGGGCGGGGGCAGGCGGCCCATCTGGGCCAGAAAGTGCTGCTCCTCGATGTTGCGCCCCGAGCAGCGGGCATGCATCTGCGGGATCCAGCCCCCCGGCGCCCTGGCGGCGATCTCGAGAAAGATCAGCCGGTCATCGCGGGTGTGGAACAGCTCGAGGTGGGTGGCGCCGTCAGGCACCTGGCCGAGGGCGCGAAACACCTGATGGTTGAACGCCACCAGCCGGGCGTGCAGGGGGTCCTCCGGGGAGAGGGGCAGGCTGCCCACCGGCTTGCCGTTGATGAACTCGGCATTGGGGTGGCTGTAGCGGCACAGGTAGAGCGAGCGCACCTCCCCCCGATAGACCAAGGCATCGACATGGTAGAGATCCCCGTCGAGAAACTCGTCGAGCTCGTAGTTGCTCACCCCGGCGTGTTGCCGGCACCAAAGGGCGAGGGCCGTAGCATCGGTCAGCTTGGCGATCCGCTCGCTGCCGGCCGAATCGACCTGCTTGGCGAAGATGGGAAAGCCGAGGTGCTCGGCCAGCTCGCGGCAGTAATCCTCCCCCTCCTGCTCATGGCGCTCGGGCAGGAACGGGACGGCGCGCGGCACCGGCACTTCGCCCTTACTCATCACCTCCTTCATGCGCAGCTTGTTGATAAAGGGGAGGATGGCGGCGTGATCCGGGCCTGGAATGGAGAAGCGCTCGCGCAGCAGGGCGGCGTGGCCGAGGAAGTACTCGTCGTTGGTGAGGATGCGCACCTCGTCCATGTCGCTGAGGTGGCGCTCTTGCAACAGGGTGCGGCAGGCCTGCTCGAGGCGGGTCTGATCATAGGGGTGGCAGATGTCGATGCGATCGAAGCAGGCCTTCTGGGCATCGCTCAGGTTGGCCCACCCCTGCTCGCCGGTGAGCAGGCAGAGCGCGTACTGGCCGGGGGCGGCCAGCCGCTGCCAGTCGGCGCGAAAGGTGACGATGTTTTGCAGGACGATGAAGGTCTTCATGCTCTCTCCCTTTGCTCAGGCCGGAACGGCAGACCAGTCGCGGGTGCGCACTGTCTTGCTGTTGAAGTCGGTGACCAGGGCGGTGTCGCTTTGCCAGTGGTCGCTGGGCACCACCACCTTGCCGGAGGCGCCGGGAATGTCGATGACGTGCTGCGGGAAGGCCAGCCCGGAGAGCTCGTTGCGCAGCGCCGTCACGATGGCGATCTCCTCTTCCAGCGTCATGACGAAGCGGCGGGTCGAGGTCACCTCCTGGCCGTGGTAGAGGTAGTAGGGGCGCACGCCCAGCTCAAACAGTTGCAGGAACAGGCGCTTGAGCGTCTCCTTGTCATCGTTGACCCCCTTGAGGAAGACACTCTGGCAGAGCATGACGAACCCCATGCGGCGAAACGCCTGGATCAGCGCGATCACCTCGGGTTGCAGCTCATCCGGGTGATCGATGTGCAGGCTCAGGTAGACGGTGGGTTTGCAGCGGGCCAGCTCCTCCATCAGCTCGAGGCGTACCCGCTCGGGGTTTTGCAACGGGTAGCGGGTGTGGATGCGCACCACCTTCACGTGCTCGATCTCGCTGAGGCGGGCAAACAGGTACTGCAACCCCTTGGGGTTGGTGAGCGGATCGCCGCCGCTGGCGATCACCTCGTAGATGGTGGGATCCTGGCGGATGTACTCCACGATCTGGTCGATCTGCTCGGTCCTGAGCCGCCCCTCCACATCCAGGCCGACGCCGACTCGATCCTGACGCTCACAGTAGCGGCAGTTGGCGGCGCAGGTGTAAGAGAGCAGCACCAGCAGCTGTCCTTCGTACTTGCGCACCGTGCCAAATATCGGGGAGGAGCTCTTCTCGTTGAGCAGATCGACCTCCAGGTTGGCCGGCAGGGTCTCGTGCTCGGGGTTGAAGCGATACATCTCGCGGATGGCGGCGCTGCGCTGGCTCAGGGCGGCGAGATAGGGGGTCAGTTTCTCCGAGAAGCGGGTATCGCTCTCGGGGCGAAACAGGGCGATGGTGTCGTCCATGAACATTCCTCGGGGATCAGGCCAGGGTCAGTGGCAAGGGGTTGACGCAATCACGCGGCTGCTCGTCGCTGAGCAGCCGCCGGATCAGGGTGGCGGACTTGCTGCGCATCTCGTGCAGCGCCGCCTCGGAGTAGAAGGCCGAATGGGCGGTCAGGATCACATTGTCCAGGGCGCGCAGCGCTGCCGGGATCGCCGGCTCGTGCTCCACCACGTCGAGCCCTGCGCCAGCCAGGATGCCCTGCTGCAAGGCCGCCAGCAGTGCCTCCCGCTCTATGATGGCGCCACGGGCGGTGTTGATGAGCAGGGTCTGTGGCCGCATCTTGGCGAAGGCATCGGCATCGAGCAGGTGGTGGCTGCCGGGATTGAGATCCGCGTGTACCGAGAGGATGTCGCAGCAGCCGAGCAGCTCGTCGAGCCGTTCGCAGCGCTGTACCCCGTGCGCCTTGTCGAGGCCGCTTGCCACATGGGGATCGTAGAAGTGCACGTGCAGCCCGAACGCCTGGGCCCGCCGGGCCATGGCGCTGCCGATGCGGCCAAAACCGATGAGGCCAAGGTGACGGCCGTGCAGGCGGGTCAGGGTCTTCACGCAGGACCAGTCCCACCCCCCCTCGCGCACCTGGCGATCGCTTTGGGGCAGCTTGCGCGCTAGGGCCAGCAACAGGGCCATGGCGTGATCGGCGACCTCCTCGGTGCCGTAGTCGGGGATGTTATAGACGGCGATCCCCAGCTGGCGGGCGGCGACGATGTCGATGTTGTCATAGCCGACCGCGGCCTTGACGATGGCGCGGCAGCGGGGCAGGCGGGCGAGGAAGGCGGCATCGAACTGGATGGCCGGGATGCAGGCCCAGATGATCAGGTAGTCCTGGCTGGCCAGCAGCGCGTCGGACAGCTCATCGGTGTGAGCGATGTGGCGCAGCTCGAGCTGGTGCCCCAGCAGGAACTCCTGCTCGACCTGAGGGAGGGGGAAGTGCTGCTCCGTGGTGGAGTCGATGATCAATATGCGAGCCATGAGTGTGACGCCGTGTGACAAGTCGGTAACAAATGAGAACGGCGGCTAGTACAACATGGCGATATTGGCGAAACAATATGGCGCTTTAATAGAATAAATGACCAGTTTATGTGGGCGATATAGTGCAAAAAATGGGAGGTGGTGGAGGGAGATGGCGCATCCCAGGTGAAGGGAGGGGGCTTTGTGATATGTCAATCAGCAATCCGGCGGGAGGGCTTGTCAGATATGACAGGCCCGTCGCCGGGCCTGTCATCGGAGTCAGCGGGATGCGCTCGAGGTGGCGCGCGTGGCTAACCAGCGGCGTCCCCAGCGCCACAGGCCATAGCCGATGGCGAGCAGCAGCACATAGGCCGACTCCTCGGCCAGCGCCACGAACACCGCTAGGCAGAGCAGGGCGCTGAGCCCGGCCAGCCACTTGCCGATGCGCGGCAGCAGCACGAAACCGGCCGCCATCGACAGCAGGTAGACCAGGATGAAGTTGCCGTTGGCGTAGCGGATCAGCTTGTCGAGGGGCAGCTGCCACCACAGGATCAGGGTGATGGAGAGCAGGCAGACGCCGAGCACCAGGCTCAGGGCGTTGAGCGGCGAGCCACGGGCGGTGAGGCGGGCCAGCGGCGCCGGCAGCTTACCCTCTCTGGCCATGCTCCAGATCAGGCGGGCAAACCCTTGCAGGTAGATGTTGATGCTGGCAAAGCAGGAGAGGTAGCCGAGCAGGGCGGCCAGCACCTTGGCCTCGGGCCCGAACAGGTCAGCCAGCAGGGCCGGGATGGCGGTGGTGTTCTGCGCCTCGCTGCCGTAGTGGCCGAACTTGAGCACTGCCACCGAGTTGGCCCAGTAGATGACGCCGGCCAGCAGCACGCCGCCGAGCAGGGCCAGCGGGTAGTCCCGCTCCGGCCGCTTGAACTCCTCGCCGAGATGGGCGAAGGCCTCGAGCCCCACATAGCACCAGAACATCACCGCCAGCGCCGTGCTCATGGCGGGCCACTCAGCCTGGGTCGGCAGCGCTCGGACGCCGTCACTGATGGCGAGATCGCCCTGGAACCACACCAGCAGGGTGAGCGCCAGGATTGCCAGTGCGATCAGCAGTTGCAGGTTGCCCGAGGAGCGCGCGCCGCGCAGGCCGAGCAGATAGACCCCGAGCAGGGTGGCGAGCTGCACCAGCCAGAGCGTCACGGCGTTCATCTCGAACAGGGCGTGCCAGAAGCCGGCCGCCATGGAGAGCGCCGCCGGCAAGCCGACCGGCAGCACGGCCAGAAACAGGAAGGCGGAGAAGCGCTCGGCGCCGTTGCCGAAGGCCAGGCCGATCAGGTGCGGTGCACCGCCTGCGTGGGGGTAGCGGCGCCCGAGGCGGGCGAAGGTGAAGGCGATGGGCAGCACTAAAGTGATGAGCAGCAGCCAGGCCCAGAGGGAGGCGCTGCCGGCGAGCGCGGCGGCGGTGGCCGGTACGACGAAGATGCCGGTACCGAGCAACGAGGTGGCGAGCAACCCCATTCCCTGCCACAGACCCAGCTCTTTTTTGAGGCGAGACATGTCCTTATTGTCCAGAAAAACCAAGGGAGGCCTCCATGCTAGGCTGTTTTCCGGTCACTGCAAGGCATAAACGAAAAAAGGGCCCGTGAGGGCCCTTGGTGTCTTCATGCGGTTTAATTGCGACCGGCGAACACCACCACCACCTTGTCGCCATCCTTCTCGCGCACAAAGCTGTAGGGCGCGTCGGAGAGTTTCTTGTGGCTGCCGCTGGCGATGGCGGGGTGGCTGGCGCGGAACTGGCCGATCTTCTGCCAGTGACGCAGCAGGCCGGCCTTGTCGCCGCTGCCAAGCTCGCTCCAGTTCATGTCGCTGCGCAGGGCCTGGTCAAACACCCCGCCATCCTTGGCCAGTCCACGGCCGGATTCGTCACCGTAGTAGACCTGCACGCCGCCCGGCAGCATCAGGAAGCTGTTGGCGACCCGCTTTTGCAGCGCCACGTCCTGATAGTCACCGAAGAAGAGCTTGGTGTCGTGGGAGGAGATGTAGCTCATCACGTTGAAGTTGGGGTCGGTATTGAGGCGCTGGGCGTAGGAGGCATAGGTCGGCTCGGCCTGGCTCATGCACTGGGCGTGAGTGAGTGCCCCCTCGCGCTGATAGTCGAAGTTGATCAGCGAGTCGAAGCCGTTTTGGTACCAGAAGTCCTTGCTCACCCCGTGATCCCACACCTCACCCACCATGTAGAAGGGGAGATCGTCGAGCTTCTTGTCTGGGTTGGCGCTCTTCCACTCCTTGAGTGCGGCATTGCCGGCGGCCTTGAGCTTGGCCCAGACGGCCGGCTCGAGGTGCTTGACGGTATCGGCGCGGAAGCCGTCGATGCCGAAGCGGCGCACCCAGTCGGTGTGCCATGCCACCAGATAGTCGCTGACGCTGGCGCCCGGGATCGGTGTGGCGCGGGTATCGGCCTTGCGCTTGAGGAACTCGGGCAAGTCGACCGGTTGGTTCGATTCGGTCAGGAAGTCGGGCATGCCGGCGATACTGCCGGTGACGTCATCAAAGCCGGGCTGCGGATAACCGGGCAGACCGGCGCGAACCCAATCCTTGCCCCACCACTGGTTCCAGTCATTGGACTGGTAGTTGATAAACTGGTTGTAGCCATGCCAGTCGAGGCCGCCACTCGGGGTCCAGCTGTTCCAGCGCTTGGGCAGCTTGCCGGTGTTCTGGGCCAGCGAGGTGAGGCCGAGATCCTGCAAATCTGCCAGCGTGGCGTAGCCGGCGTGGTTCATCACCACGTCGAGCAGCACCCGCAGGCCGCGCTTGTGGGCCTCGTCGACCAGGGTGCGCAGGCTCTCTTCGTCCCCGTAGTTGGGGTCTATTTTGGTGAAATCGAGCGCCCAGTAGCCGTGATAGCCATAGAAGGGGAAGCTGCCCTGCTCACCCCCGCCGATGAAACCGTGGATCTGCTCCACCATGGGGGTGATCCAGATGGCGTTCATGCCGAGCGCCTTGATGTAGTCGAGCTTCTCGGTCAATCCCTTGAAGTCGCCGCCGTGCCAGGTGGCCACCTCATCCTTGCCATCCTTCTGACGGCCAAAGCTGTTGTCATTGCTGGGGTCGCCATTGTTGAAGCGGTCGGTCAGCACGAAGTAGACGCTGGCCTGATCCCAATCAAAGGGGGCACTCTTGGCGGCGTTGACCGGCTCGAGCAGCAGCAGGCCACCGCTGCTGGCCGAGGGGGTCAGGGTCAGCTTGCCGCCCTTGACGACGCCCTCCTGCCCCGAATAAGCGTCGCGCAGCCGGGTGCCGTCCGGCCATACCCCCTTGACGGAGGCGGTGACCGGGCCACCGTCCCAGCGGGCACACTCCACCTCGGGCGGGGTACGAGTGACCACCCCCTTCTTGGTGGCGCGCAGCACCTTGAGGGTGGCGCGTTGCTCATCGAAGGAGAACTCATAGTCGCCGGGCAGCATGACCCGCAGCTGGTAGGCCTTTGCCTTGCCGCACTCGGCCAGTGGCAGTGCCTTGCCAAACGGCAGCGGGGCCGCCTCGGCCGGGCCGCAGAGGCGGCCGTCATCGGTGATCTGGATCTGGTAACTGCCCTTGGTCAGGGGATGGACCACCTTGCCGCCATCGAAGGGGGCTGCAATCGGCTTGCCGTCGACGGTGAGATAGAGGGGAGCGGCTGCCTGACCCAGGGTCGGCAGGGCGGTCAGCAGGGCGAAGCACAGTGGCGTGAGCGAGCGGTACATGGGCAATCCTTTGACACGGGATAAACGAGTTGCCCCATTCTAGGCGCCGGGGGAGGGAAAGGGGGACAAGCTTGGCCCGGAACTGTGAACTGGTTTGAAATGAGAACGGTTTCAATGAGATGGAATAAAAAAGGGGCCCCGGAAGGCCCCTTTGCGTCTGTCAGACGGTGAAGAACTTGGCGTTGACGAAGGCCACCGCGATGAAGGAGGCCACCATGCCGCTTAGGCACAATATCGCGGGCCGCAGCGCCGGCCAGCGCCGGCTGATGAGGATGATCGCCAGCAGGGTGGGGTAGAGGCCGAACATGTAGCGTGGCATGGCATTGAGGCCGGTCATCAGCGGTATGGTGCAGCAGATGACCATCAGGGTCGCCTCGGCCCAGCGCTTCTGACTGAACAGCCACAGGTTCAGCGCCCAGCCGAACATCACCATGATGGAGAGGTACATCTTGCGCCCCCCCAGCTCAAAGCCGCTGATCCACCAGTCGAGCGGGCTGTCCATCGCCCGGCCCCACGCCACCTGGATGTGCTTGAAGGCCAGTGCGTCACCGGTCAGGTGATAGAGGTAGAACATGTAGGAGAAGAGGCCAAGTGGGATCAGCCACAGAGCGAACACCACCTTGAAGGCATTCTCGGTGAAGCGGAAGAACTCGCGCCAGCCATAGGCCTGCAACGCCAGGATCAGCACCGGGAACACCATCATGACCCCGAGGTTACGGGTGCTTGAGATAAGGATGCCGATGAGGCCGACCAGCAGCCACTGCTGGCGGTAGGCGAACAGGAACATGAGCAGCATGAAGAGCATGAACATGGACTCGCCATAACCCGAGACGAAGTAGGCGGAGAAGGGGGAGAAGGCCAGCAGCCAGACCCCGAAGCGGGCGGTCTCCTCGTCCATCTTGATCTGGCGCAGCACCAGCAGCATGGCTGGCAGGGCGAAGAAGAAGGCGGTGTTGGCCACCAGCATCAAGGCGGTCAGGGTGTCGCCGCCGATCAGCTTGGAGAGGCCGCCGCTCAGCATGGGGTAGAGCGGCATGAAGGCCCAGTTGGCGGCGTTACCCTTGCTCAGCCAGCGCGGGTAGAGGTCATAGCCGTTCTCGATGATGCGCATAAACCAGACGCAGTCAAACTGGCAATAGGCCTGGAAGGGGCCGAGCTGCGGGTTGCCATAGAGGTGGACACCGGCATAGCCAAAACCATAGAGGGCGATGCGGCTTAGCAAAAATGCCGCCATGACCAGCCACCAGTCTTGGCGGCTCAGACGCAGGGAGGGGCGGTAAGGCCCCGTCAGTGCAGATTCACTCATCAGGCAAATACCCAGATTCGAGACAGAAGGTAGGTCAGTATGGTCACCGTCAGGGTGGCGATCACCACCGGCAGCAGGCCGGCCAGCCCCCCCCACAGCAGAGCGCTCAGGATCAGGTTGCGCACCAACAGTGAGAACAGGGCGACCAGCAGGAACTTGCTGGCGGCGCCTTGCTTTTGGAAGGTGATGTAGCGGTGGCCGAAGAAGGAGAACCAGAAAGCCACGGCAAACGCCAGGGTGGTGACCAGGTGCTCCGAGATGCCGGGCCACAGGTGGAACAGGGCAAACGAGGTGCCCAGATCCACCAGGGTGGCGCCGCCGCCGACGAAGCCGAAACGCACCAGACGCCAGAACTCATCGCGGGAGATCATGCCTCGCCCTGCTCCTTGCTTTGCGCCTGCGGCTCGGTGCGGCGGGCATATTCGCCGTAGACCCCTTCAATCAGGTAGACGGGGCGCTGCTTCACCTCGACGAACATGCGGCCGATGTACTCGCCGATGATGCCGAGGGAGATGAGCTGGATCCCGCCGAGGAATAGCACCACCGACATCAGTGAGGCGTAACCGGGTACGTCGATGCCAAAGAAGATCACCTGGGTGATGATCTTGAGGATGTAGAGGAAGGCCACGGCAGAGACACCGACGCCCACGTAGCTCCACACCCGCAGCGGCCAGCTGGAGAAGCTCAGCAGCCCGTCGAGGGCGAAGTTCCACAGCTTCCAGTAGTTGAACTTGGTCTCGCCGGCGTGGCGCGCCGGGCGCTCATAGGGGACACCGACCGAGCGAAAGCCCGCCCAGGCAAACAGCCCCTTCATGAAGCGGTTGCGCTCGGGCAGTTGCTTGATGGCCTCGACCACGCGGCGGTCGATGAGACGGAAGTCACCGGCGTTCTCCGGCAGCTTGGTCTGGCTCGAGAGGGCGTTGAAGAAACGGTAGAAGCCGCCGGCGGTGAGGCGCTTCATCGGGGTGTCGGCGCTGCGATCGACCCGGATGCCGTAGACGGTGTCATAGTCGCCGCTCTGCCACAGCTTGACGAACTCCAGGATCAGGGCCGGCGGATCTTGCAAGTCCACATCCATCGGCACCACGGCATCCCCTTGCGCCTGGTGCAGGCCGGCGGTCAGGGCCGCCTCCTTGCCGAAGTTGCGCGCCAGATTGACCAGGGTCACGCGCGGATCGCGGGCAATGGCCTGCTCGACCACCTCGCGGGTGCGATCACGGCTGCCGTCGTTGACGAAGACGATCTCGAGCTGATCCTTGAGTGGGGCAAGTTCATCGTCGATGGCGGCGATGAAGGCATCGATACTTTCTTCCTCGTTATAGACAGGGACGACCAACGAGAGTCGGAAAGAAGTATTCGACATGGAGTGACATCCTTATTGTGAAGGCAGCGACGTGTTCTATTGTGCGACTTTCATCTGCACGGTGTGAAAATTCAACGGCTCTGGGGTCGAGATGGCCAGGAAGTTGGGTTGGCTCGGGTCCGCCTTGAGCAGGTTGCCCGGCAGGTTGAGTTTGACCTCGTTGAGCCCCTGCTTGGCCAGCTTGATGGTGGTGGTCCAGTCGTGGCCGAGGGCCACCTTGAGCAGGGTGCCTGCCTTGGGGCTGTCCACCTTGGCCAGCACGGTCAGGGCGTCGGGCTGCTTGGACAGCACGAAGTAGAGCCCGCCTTCCCCTTGTAGCTGGGTCCCCTGCGCGGTCGGCTTGCTGGCCCACCCTTCGCTGGAAAGGAAGCGGCTCGGCTTGGCCAAATCGAGTTGATTGCCGGTGTGGTAGACCAGGTCTGAGTTGTGCTCCCAGAACTGGGTCTTACCCTCCATGTAATAGAGGCGATAGGAGAGGCTGACCTGGGGGTGGGCCGCCAGGTAAAGGGTGTAAAGATAGAATCCGCTCAGGGCCAGAATGGCTGATGCGAAACCGGCTTTCTTGAACATGTAGACTCTCGCTCACTCACAGAACAGAAGGGGCTTTCAAGCGCACATGCTAATCAATTTGCCAGAAAAGCCTAGTGGCTCACAAAAATAAATTTTGTTCGGAATTTAAACGCTGCTCAGACCATCCTGCAAAACAGCAGGATGCGGTCAATCTCGCAAAAATATGGCGATAAAAAGAGTGAGTGGCGTGCTACTTTGAGTCCGAATTAGGTGGCCTCGCGGGCAGGGATGGTGAGCATGAAATGCTGGATATGGATCGTGATGCTGTTAAGTGGTGCGGCCCAGGCGGGTTGTGAGCGTCCGTGGCGAGTCGGGTACGATGACTGGCCTCCCTACCACTACCGTAATCAGGAGCAGGTACTCACCGGTTTTGCCGTGCAGGTACTGGAGGCCGTTGCTAAGCGGATGGACTGCTACGTGGTGTTTCGCGAGCGCCCCTGGAAGCGCACCCTGCAAGGGGTGGCCAGCGGCGATTTGGATATTGCCATGGAGGCCACCCAGAGTGAGGCTCGCAGCCGCTACGCCTATTTCTCTGACCCCTATAGCCCTGGTCTCATTCTGTTGTGGGTCAGGGAAGGGGAGCAGGATGGCGCAACCAGTCTGAGAGAGTGGCTCGAGCAGGGGAAGCGTCTGGGTACGACGCGTGAATTTGATTATGGCGATCCGGTGATGCAGTTGCTCGCTGAGCATGCCAAACAGGTCACGCCTCTGGTCGAGGAGGAGCGCAACTACGGCAAGTTGCAATTGCAGCGTATCGACGGATTTCTCGGGGATGCGTTTGCTACCCGCTGGAAACTGGAGCAGGAAAACCTGCTGGCAGACATAGTGCCGCACCAGGCGCGCGTCATCGCCATGCCGACCCGATTCATGCTATCCAAACGGCGGTTTGACCCCGCCTTCGTGGCACAATTCAATCAAGCCCTGGCTGCCTTTCAGGCTGACCGAGAGTATGATGCGCTTCTGCGCCGCTACGCGCCGGTAGGGGTGCGCCCGTAATGGGGATACTTCGTTTTTCGGCTTTTGCGAAGGCAGCTGGTCTGCCGCCATGTAGGGTTTGAGGTAGATATGGGTATGAGGTTATGGCTGGCATTGGCCAATCTGATCTGGTTGGGATGCTGGCCGGTTACCGCGGTGCAGGCCAATGAGGTGTCTGCCGTGGTTGCGGCTACCGACAGGGTTTCCCATGACTGGGGAAGCGAGGTCGCGGCCCGCGAAGAGTTGCAGCAACAGCTGTTTGAGGCCGCGCTGGCCCAGTTCCATCCCGATTTCGTCCATCTGTGGAAATCGCTGCAAACTACGTCCGAAGAGCAGCGTGGCCCCCTCTATGATGAGGCATTTCGCAAGTTGAGCCGCTTCCAGCATATCTGGCGCGGGCTCGATTTCGTCTCGCGCGAGCAGATCGGCAGTATGACTGTGGATCTCTCCAAGGCGGCTCCCAGCATCGAGACCAAGGGCTTGCTCGATGCGGTGACGGCGCTGCGCCCCTCGGTGTCTGAATACGCCATCGTGCGCAACGAGGTGCAAAAGCTACTGGCATTGCCGATGGCCGAGCGCTGGCCCGCCCTCTCCATCCCGACCCTGCGTGAGGGGGAGAGCTCCCCCTCTCTGGCCGAGATCCGCAGGATCTTGGTTGAGCTCGGTGACATGCCGCAGGATCATGACCGCGAGAGCATCTATGACGGTGAGACCCTGAGCGCCATCAAGGCGTTTCAATCCCGTCACGGCTTGACCGCCGATGGCATCATAGGTCGGCAGACCCAGAGCTGGCTCAGCACCGGCCCGGAGGCGCGTGCCCGCCTGCTGCTGCGCAACTTGTGGCGGCGTGATGTGGTCGACCGCCTGCCCGAGCAGCGCTACGTGCTGGTCAACATTCCCGATTACCACCTGAGCGTGGTCGAGCAGGGGCGCGAGATCTTCACCAGCCGTGTCATCGTCGGCCAGCAACTGCGGGCCACCCCCATTCTGGCCAGCGAGATCCGCTCCGTGGTGATCAACCCCTCCTGGAATGTGCCGACCTCCATCATGCGCAAAGACATCCTGCCTAAGCTGGCGCGTGATCCCGGTTACCTCTCCCGTCAGCAGATCGAGGTGATCGACGGCCAGGGCAACCCGGTGCAGTTCTCCCCTGAAGGGTGGAGCCACGCCCTGGCCTCCGGTTTCCCCTATCGCCTGCGCCAGAAGCCGGGCGATCACAACGCCCTCGGCCGCTACAAGTTCTACCTGCCGAACAACGATGCCATTTATTTGCACTCGACCCCGAAGAAGGGGTTGTTCGAGCAGGGGGCGCGGGCTCTGAGCTCCGGGTGTGTGCGGGTTGAGAAGGCGGAGAATCTGGCGCAACTGCTGCTGGCGCCGACCCCGCGCAAACAGCAGGAGATCAATGGCCTGCTCAAGCAGACCACCACCCGGTGGATGCCGCTCTCGACGCCGGTGCCGGTGTTCACCGTCTACTGGAGCAGCTGGATCGACGGCGAGGGCAAGCAGCACTTCCGTAACGATATCTATGGTTTCGACAAGGGCAGCTTCAAGAGCGTGTTGTGACGAAAGACGTCGTGACCATTATCACGTTTGTGACACCCGGCCGCTGCCGGGTGTCATTTTTTGAGCCTCGGGTTTGACAGTTTACCGCTCTGGCGGGTAGTGTCGGACGGTTGTTACATCTTTTAGGGTAAAAAATCGCCATGTTGGACAAAGGGATCAGCCGTCGACAACTGCTGCTCGGGAGCGGCCTGCTGCTCACCGCCGGCCTGCTGCCGCAGACTGCCCAGGCTAGCCGCAGCACCACCAGCCGCGAGTTGGTCATCCATAACCTCAACACCGGCGAGAAAGTCAGGGCCAGTTACTGGGAAAATGGTCGCTATCTGCCGGATGGGCTGGCCGAGCTCAACCACATCCTGCGCGATCACCGTCGCAACGAAGTGTTCGACATCGATCGCAAGCTGTTCGACCAACTCTTTTTGTTGCAGCACAAGCTGGGACGCAAGGGGCAGATCGAGCTCATCTCCGGTTACCGCTCACTGGCCACCAATAACCAGAAGCATCGCCACAGCCGTGGTGTGGCCAAGCGCAGCTACCACACTCTGGGGCAGGCGGTGGATATCCGCATGCCGGGTGTGCAGCTGGCCCATCTGCGTCAGGCGGCACTCCAACTGAGCGTGGGTGGGGTGGGTTACTACCCGAACGACAATTTCGTTCACCTCGATACTGGTCCGGTGCGCCGCTGGTAGTCAAAGGGCTCTTGTGCACTGGCTATCCCCCTCTTCTGCCATTACCCTATCGGTACTTTCGTACTCAGTAGGAGTTGAATAATGCGTATCGCACTGGCCGCCACGCTGGCCCTGTTGCTTGCCGGCTGCGGCAAGCTGGATCGTGAGCACTACGAGCAGCTCAAGATGGGCATGAACTATGACGAGGTGGCCACCATTTTGGGCAAAGCCGATCGTTGTGACGATGTGCTCGGCACCTCCAGCTGCATCTGGGGCAAGGAGAAGAAGAACATCCAGGTCAAGTTCATCGCCGGTAAGGCCGCCCTGTTCAGCTCGGAAGGGATCAACTGAGCGACACCGCATGAAAAAAGCGCCCTGCGGGGCGCTTTTTTGATCTCAGTGGGTCGCGAACTGGTAGTGGAAGGTGGGTAAGCCCCACTTGAAGCGTACCGCCAGCAGACGCAAGACGAAGCCGATCCCGATCGCGCCAAAGGTGGCCCAATCCTTCGGCAGACCTTGATCCAGCGCGATGCAGTAGAGCATGCCGGTGATGAGCGACACGGCGGCATACAGCTCGCGGCGAAACACCAGTGGCAAGCGCTGGCAGAGCAGATCCCGCAGCACCCCGCCGAAGGCCCCCGTCACCACCGCCATGATGCAGGCGATCCCCATGCCGTGCCCCATATCCAGCGCTCGCGCCGCTCCGAAGATGGAGAAGACCGCCAACCCCAGAGCATCCAGCGCCAGGAACAATTTGGTGAGGTAGCGCATCAGGGGGGCGAAGGCGACGCTGACCATGGCGGCGGCCGCCACCAGGACCACGTATTCGGGATGCTCCACCCACAAGAGTGGGTAGTGGCCGAGCAGCACATCGCGGATGGTGCCACCGCCGATCGCGGTGGCCGAGGCGATGATGATGACGCCGAACAAGTCCATGCGCCGGCGACCGGCCGCCAGGGCACCGGTCATGCCTTCGGCGACGAGGCCGATGATAAAGAGGGCGTAAAGCATGAGGAATCCCAGGGTTAATAGAAAGCGCGAATGCTATCAACCCAGGAATGACGGGACAACGTTAAAAAATTCATGTTAGTTTTTCTAATGAATAAGGGACGTATTACGCCCCTTTTCCTGCGCGGTGGTCAGGGATTTCCTGTTTTTCGGTAGGTCGGACGGTAGTGATCGACCCACATGGCTGTAGCACCACAAATGGCGACCGGCATGACGAACAGGTTTACCACCGGAATGGAGGCAAACAGCGTGACCAGGGCGCCGAAGCTTAAGCATTTGCCACGGCGCTGCTTGAGGGCCTCACGCATGGTGATGAAGTCGATCTTGTGGTTGTCGAAGGGGTAGTCGACATACTGGATCGCCATCATCCAGGCGCTGAACAGGAACCAGAGCACGGGGGCCACCGTCTGCCCGACCACCGGGATGAGAAACAGGATCAGGCAGCCGATGGCCTTGGGCAGGTAGTACTTGAGCTTGATCCACTCACGGCTCAGGGTGCGCGGGATATCCTTGACCACGTCCAGCATCCCGGTGTCTGCGGCGCTCTCCCCGGTCAGTACCTGTTCGACCTTCTCGGCCAGCAGGCCGTTGAAGGGGGCGGCGATCCAGTTGGCGACCGAGCTGAACAGGAAGGAGAAGAGCACCAGCACGGTGATCAACGCCAGCGGCCAGAGCAGATAGTCGAGCCAGGAGAGCCACTCGGGGATCATGCCATGCAGCCAGGCAAACAGCTTGTCGAGTTGCAGCAGCAGGGCATAGAAGGCCCCGGCGAACAACACGAAGTTGACCAGCAGGGGGATCAGCACGAAGGCGCGGATCCCGGGGCGCCGGATCAGGGCGAAGCCGCGCAGGAAATAGTCGGCGCCGCCAACCGGGTCCTTCATCAGTGGTTGTGTCATGAGGTGTCCATCAAATGAGCGAAGATAGCCGCATATTACAAACAAGCCCTTGATTTGGTAAAGTTGCCGGCCATACCTATCGAGATCGCCTCCCCCTCCCATGCGCCTGAAATTGATCAAGCTTGCCGGTTTCAAGTCGTTTGTGGAGCCGACCAAAATCAGCCTTTCTGCGGATATGACGGCCGTGGTCGGCCCCAACGGCTGTGGCAAGTCCAACGTCATCGATGCGGTGCGCTGGGTGTTGGGAGAGAGCTCGGCGCGCCACCTGCGCGGCGAGAACATGACCGACGTCATCTTTAACGGCTCGACCAACCGGCCCCCCCATTCGCGCGCGTCGGTCGAGCTGGTGTTCGACAATCCCCACAACCGGGTGCCGGGCGAATTCGGGCGTTTCACCGAGATAGCGGTGCGTCGCGAGGTCTTTCGTGACGGCAGCAACCACTACTTCATCAACGGCCAGAAGTGCCGGCGCAAGGACGTGACCGATCTCTTCCTCGGCACCGGCCTTGGCCCGCGCAGCTACGCCATCATCGAGCAGGGCACCGTCAGTCGGCTGGTGGAGTCGCGCCCGGCCGACCTCAAGCTGTTTCTCGAGGAGGCCGCTGGCGTCTCGCGCTACAAGGAGCGTCGCCGCGAGACCGAGCAGCGCATCCGCCACACCCGTGACAACCTCGAACGCCTTGGCGACATTCGCGGCGAGCTGGGGGAGCGGCTGGAGCACCTGCGCCAGCAGGCCGAGACCGCCGAGCGCTATCGTCAGCTCAAGGCGCGCAGTCGGGCGGCGCGCAGTGAGCTGGTCGGCTCCGAGCTATGGGGCATTGAGAGCCGGCTGGTTGAGATCAAGGGGGCGCTGAGCGAACACGAGCGGGCATTGGCCGAGCTCGATGCCCGGCGCACTCAGGATGAGGCCAGGAGCCTCATCCTCGCCACCACCCGTCAGGAGCGGCAGGCGGAGCAGGCGGATCGTCAGCAGCAATTGTTTCTCGGTGGCCAGGCGATCGCCCGGCTGGAGCAGCAAGGGCTGCACCAAGCCGAGCAGGGCCGCGAGTGGCAGAGCCGGCGTGCGGCGCTGGGCGAGCGGATGGCGGCGCTGCAGTTGCAGCTGGAGAGCGAAGAGCAGGCGCTGGCTGAGGCCACCCTGGCGCTGGAGCAGGCCGAAGTGCGCCTTGAGCTGGCCGAAGCGCGCCAGGAAGAGGCGCTGGCCTGTCAGCAGGAGGGCGGGCAACAGGTGGAGCAGTGGCGCGCGGCCCGCGAACAGTGGCAACAGCAATTGGCCGCGCTGCAAGGTGCGTTGGCTCAGGCGAGGGGCGAGCGACAGCACCAGCATGAGCTGCTGGCCCGCACCCGTCTGGCCCGCCTCAAGCTGGAAGATGAAGGTGAGTCGCGTGGGGATGAGCCGGCCTTGCCCGAGCTTGCCCCGCTCGAACACGCCCGAGCGGCCGCATCCGAGCGTCAGGCGACGCTGCGCCAGCGGTATGAGGCGCTGGAGGCGGCCTTGCCGGCCCTGCGTGCGCAGTGGCATCAGGCTCAAACGGGCGTACGTGAACGGCAGGCACGCCTGCAAGCGTTGACCGAGCTGCTGGGCGAGTGGCAGGAGGGCGGATTGGGGGAGCAGCTGACGCTGGATGCGCAGTGGGCGCCGGCGCTCGACAAGGTGCTTGGCCACTGGCTCACCGCCCGAGGGGACGATCGCTGGCAGCTGGTCGAAAGTGGCCGGGTGGTGGGGCCTGCGGGCCGCGCCGTGACAGGCACGCTGGCCTGCTGGGTTCAAGGGCCGCATCTGCCCGCGTTTCTCAACGCCATCTTCACCGCGCCGGATCTCGAGGCGGCGCGGCAACGCGCCACAACGCTGGGGCCGGGCGAGTCGGTGATTACCCCGGCGGGTGACTGGTTTGGGGTGAACTGGGTGGATCGTGCCGATGGCAAACGACTCGGCACCATGGCCATGCTGGCGGAGCAGGAGCATCTGCGTGAGGCCATCGCCACCCTGTCGCGACAGGAACAGGCGCTATCACGGTCATTGGCCGAACGTGAAGAGACGCGGATTACCCTCCTGGAAGAGCAGGAGGGGGCCCAGGCCCAGCTGCAACAGGCAGAGCTTGCCTTGCAGCAAGCGCGTGAGGCGTGGCGGTTGCAAGAGGGCAGGCTGACCGAGCGGGGGCAGCGTCAGGCCGAGATCGTGGCCGAGCTGGCGCGTTTGGCGGCGCAGCTTACCGAGGAGCAGACCCGCCTTGAAGAGCGTGAGGCGCAGATCCTCGAGCTCGAAGAGCAGCTCGCCCACTGGCAGGCGCTGGGGGGCGAACACGATGAGCGCCTGCGTGAGGCGCAGGCGCGGCAACAGGCGCTGGAGGCGGCAGTGGCCGCCGCCCGCAACGGCAGTGAGCTGGCCCGCGCCGAGCGCCAGCGCGGTCAGTTGGAGCAAGAGCAGCGCCGGCAACTGGGGGAGCTGCATCGCACCGAACTGGAGCGGGTGCGTGGTGAGCTGATGCAGCTCAAGGCGCCGGATGCCACTGAGGCCGTTGACTTGGCGCCGTTGCTCGAGACCCAGCGCCGCCTGGAGGCGGAGCAACTGGCCACTCACCAGGTGCTCACCCAGCTTGAAAGTGAGCTGGGCGAGCTGGAAAAGCGGCGCCAGGGCGATCACAAGCGCCTGGTGGCCCTACAGGAGACGCTGGCACAGCTGCGGCTTGAACGTGAGCGTTTGCTTACGCGAAGGCAGGCGCTGCACGAACAACTTGAAGAGCTCGGCGTGCGTTTCGCCGAGCTTGACCAGGGGACGCTGCTACAGGCCGACCGCAGTAAGCTGAGGCAGGAGATCCAGGCGTTGGAGGAGCAGGTGGCGGCACTCGGTGCCATCAACCTGGCCGCGCTGGAGGAGTTTGAGGAGGCGCGAACCCGAGCCACCTACATGGAAAACCAGTGTCAGGATCTCGAGCAGGCGCTGGATACCCTCGAGCAGGCGATAAAAAGAATCGATCGGGAGACGCAAATCCGCTTCCGAGACACTTTCGATAAGGTCAATGAAGATTTAAAATCCCTGTTTCCAAAAGTATTTGGAGGGGGGAATGCATGGCTTGAACTCACCTCTGACGATCTTTTGGAGGCGGGGGTCACCATCATGGCGAGACCTCCCGGTAAAAAGAATGCTACCATCGCCCTGCTGTCTGGGGGGGAGAAGGCCTTGACTGCCTTGGCACTGGTCTTCGCCATCTTCAGACTCAATCCGGCACCTTTTTGTATGCTGGATGAGGTGGATGCACCGCTCGATGAAGTGAACGTGGGTCGCTTCTGCGCTCTTGTCAAAGAGATGTCGGGCACAGTACAGTTCGTCTACATCAGTCATAATAAGGTCTCCATGGAGATGGCTGAGCAGCTGGTCGGCGTGACGATGCAAGAGCCCGGGGTTTCCCGCATCGTCTCGGTTGATATTGGTGAAGCCGTCGCTCTGGCTGAGCAAAACTAGAAAGAGAAGCAGCTAATGCAGGAATTGCGTTACATCTTGGTTGCCTTGGGCGGAATTGCCATTGCGGCATTGCTCATTCACGGTCTGTGGACCAACAGAAAGAACCGCAAGACTCCCATCAAGGAGAAGCCACTTGGCCGGGTCGAGACCCGTTCCCGAGGTGACGACAGTTTCGACGACGATGGCATCGGTCAGGTGCGTGTGGTCAGCAATCGTCGCGCCGAGCCCAAGATCCAGCCGGAAGAGTCCAAGGCGATGCGCCGCTCCTCCGCCCCCATCTATCGCCGCCAGGAAGAAGATGAGGATGACGATCTGCCGTTGCCGCATGCCGAGCCGGCCTATGCTCCCGAGCCCGATTATGTCCAGCCGGCCCCGCGAGTGGCCGAGCCCATCGTCTTTGCCGCGGAAGAAGAAGAGGAGCCGCAGCCGGTTCGCAAGCCCTCTCCGGTGATCCGTCGCACCCCGGTGCAGCCGCGTACCCGCTCCCAGCGTGAGCCGGTCATGACCGCCCCGCTCGATGACGAGCCGCAGGTGCCGGCCTATGAGCCGCAGCCTGAGCCCGCCTATGAGCCCGAGCCTGTCTATCGTGAGGAGCCGGTACTGCGTGCCGAGCCCCGTTACGAGCCGCAGCCAGAGCCGGTTCCTGAGCCGCGCCGCGCCCCGGTCGAGAAGGTGTGGCAGGATGTCTATGTGCTAAACCTGATGGCGCGCCCCGGTCGTGAGCTGGAAGGGGCAAGCTTGCTCTCCTCCCTGCTTGCCAATGGCTTCAAGTTTGGCGAGATGGATATCTTCCATCGCCACGAAGATCGCGATGGCCACGGCGAGATCCTGTTTTCCATCATCAACATGGTTAAACCCGGCACCTTCAACCCGTACCGGATGGAGCAGTTCTCCACCCCTGGCGTGTCGCTCTTTATGCAGCTGCCGCTGCGCAGCAACACGGCCCTGGCGTTTGAAGAGATGCTGCGTACCGCCGATCAACTGGCCAGCGATCTGGATGCCATGCTGACCGACATGGAGCGCAGCCCGCTGTGTGAAGATACGATCACGCGCTATCGCCGCGAGTTGGCGGCCTACGAGGCGAGCCGCGACTAAGTCGCTCTCTCCTACTCACCCCCTACGATGCGGTACCTGGTACCG
The DNA here is from genome assembly GCF_000820125.1 of Aeromonas simiae. Lineage (GTDB taxonomy): Bacteria > Pseudomonadota > Gammaproteobacteria > Enterobacterales > Aeromonadaceae > Aeromonas > Aeromonas simiae. Next base: position 59,203 of record NZ_CDBY01000051.1, read on the forward strand.
CATCGTCATTTCTGGATCTCGGACAAGAGCCCCATGAGCGAATACCAATCCCGCCACCAGACCCTGTGCCAGCAACTGAGCGACTATGGCTATCAGTACTATGTGCTGGATAACCCCACCGTCACCGACTCTGAATATGATCGCCTGATGCGCGAGCTGTTGGCGCTTGAGGCTGAGCACCCCGAGCTGCGCACCCCCGACTCCCCGAGCCAGCGGGTGGGGGGCATGCCGCTCTCCGCGTTCGCCCAGGTGACCCACGAGCTTCCCATGCTGAGCCTCGACAACGTGTTCAGCGATGAGGAGCTGCAAGCCTTCGACCAGCGCATGCAAGACCGGCTCAAGCAAGCGCAGACCTTTACCTTCTGCTGCGAGCCCAAACTCGACGGGCTGGCTGTCAGCCTGCTCTATGTGAACGGCCTGCTGACACGGGCCGCCACCCGGGGAGACGGCAGCACGGGAGAGGAGATCACCGAGAACGTGCGCACCATCCACGCCATTCCACTGCGCCTCAAGGGGGCGGGTTGGCCCGAGCGTCTCGAGGTGCGTGGCGAGGTGTTCATGCCCAAGGCCGGCTTTGAGCAGCTTAATGCCCGTGCCCTCGAGAAGGGGGAGAAGGTGTTCGTTAACCCGCGCAACGCCGCTGCCGGCAGCCTGCGCCAGCTCGACTCGCGCATCACCGCCTCCCGCCCGCTCGCTTTCTATGCCTATGGCGTCGGGGTGGGGGGCGACGAGCTGGGGGGCTCCCACCATGGCCGTTTGATGCAGCTGGGAGCGTGGGGGCTGCCGATCTGTCCTGAGGTGAAGCTGGCCGAAGGGGCGGCGGGGTGTCAGGCCTTCCACGATGAGATCCTGGCGCGGCGCGATGCGCTGCCCTACGAGATTGACGGCGTGGTCTACAAGGTCGATGACATCGCCTTGCAGCAGCAGCTTGGCTTCGTGGCACGGGCGCCGCGCTGGGCTACCGCCCACAAGTTCCCGGCCCAGGAGGAGATGACCGAGCTGGAGAACGTCGAGTTCCAGGTGGGGCGTACCGGCGCCATCACGCCGGTGGCCAAGCTCAGGCCCATCTTTGTCGGCGGCGTCACCGTCTCCAATGCCACCTTGCACAATGCCGATGAGATTGAGCGCCTTGGCGTGATGATCGGCGACACGGTGATCGTGCGCCGCGCCGGCGACGTGATCCCGCAGGTGGTCTCGGTGGTCGAGGCCAAACGCCCGGCGGATGCGCGCGCCATCTTGTTCCCGGATGCCTGCCCTGTGTGCGGCTCGGCCATTGAGCGCATCGAGGGGGAGGCGGTGGCCCGCTGCTCAGGCGGTCTGTTCTGCGGCGCCCAGCGCGCCGCCGCCCTCAAGCACTTTGCCGCGCGCCGCGCCATGGATATCGAGGGGCTGGGCGATAAGATCGTCGATCAACTGGTGGAAAAAGAGCTGGTGCAGACTCCGGCCGATCTGTTTGCCCTCGAGGCCGATACCCTGGCCGCCCTGGAGCGGATGGGGCCGAAATCGGCGCAGAATCTGGTCGATGCCATCGATAAGGCGCGCAGCACCACCTTGCCACGCTTCCTGTTTGCCCTCGGCATCCGCGAGGTGGGGGAGGCCACGGCCCTGAACCTGGCTAACCACTTCCTCACCCTGGAGGCCCTGCGTGACGCCTCGGTTGAGCAGTTGCTGGTGGTGTCGGATGTGGGCGAGGTGGTGGCCAAGCACGTCTACTACTTCCTGCGCCAGCCCCACAATATCGAGGTGCTGGAGGCCCTGCTGGCCGCCGGGATCCACTGGCCGGCCATCGAGAAGAGAGCCGCGAGCGATCAGCCCTTTGCCGGTAAGACCTTTGTGCTGACCGGCACCCTCACCACCTTGTCGCGCAGCGATGCCAAGGCGGCGTTGCAGGCCCTCGGGGCCAAGGTGGCGGGCTCGGTATCGGCCAAGACCGATGTGGTGGTGGCGGGTGAGGCGGCGGGCTCCAAGCTCGCCAAGGCCCAGGAGCTGGGCATCACGGTTTGGAGCGAAGATGAGCTGCAACAGGCGCTGGCCGGGCAGCAGTGACCGCGTTCCATAAACAGTGAAAGGCCCCGCTTGCGGGGCCTTTCACTATGGGCGCCACTCAATTTTCTCCTGCCACTGGGGCAGGGGCTGGAGATGCCAGCGCGCCAGCTCGCTGCGACTGAAGCTGTACTTGCCCCGCTCTGCGGCCCGTGGCGCCATGCTCTCGGGCCGGGCGCCGGCCATGATGGCGTTGAGCAGTTCGGCGGCGCGCACCCCTTGCTCGTGACCATCGAGCACCAGACCGCCGATGGCCTGCCCCTGGCCGACGGCAAACTCCCAGAAGCAGAAGACCGGCACCGGGCTGTTGCGCACGGTCCATGCCAGCACCTCGTTCTCGTCGACGTGCTCGCCGGCGCTATTTTTCAGGGTGTGGTAGAGGCCGATAAACAGTGCCCGGTAGCCGTTCTGTTTGGCCTTGAGTACCGCCTCCTGCCACAGGTTGTAATCCTCATAGAGCTCGCTGGTGACCCGAGTTCGACCTATGCGCAGCTCGGTCTGGGCATCGAACTCATCCTCGATGGCGGCCAGCGACACGTTGCTCGAGTCAAACAGCACCAGCGCCCGCTCCAATCCCCCCATCATGCGCGCCATCTCCTGGATGTTGCGCTTGAGCAGGGGGCGCTCCAATACGCCGGTGACATTGCGATGGCCAATCAGCCCCTTGTAGCGCGGGTTCTCGTTCATGCCGAGAAACACCACGGGTGTCCCCGCATCGGCGATGGGGTGGGCCAGGTAGTTGATGGCATTGTCGTCGGACAGCAGCACCCAGTCCGGCTTGAGCCGGTTATAGACCCGCAGCGCCTCATTGGCCCGGCTGTCGAAGGCTTCACGGGGTAACCGCTTGGTGTCGAGGTAGAAGTAATGCACGTCGGGGTGGCCCGCCAGGTGGCTCTGCAAGCCCTGGTTGTAGCTGATGTCCCACAGGTATTGCGGATGGTAGCTGCTGACGATGAGCAGGGTTCCCGCATACAGGGGAGTCGGCAACAGCATTAATAACAGTCGGATCAGCATGTGCCCCTCCATGGTCGGTTTATGACAGCATAACGGTTTATCCACGCGTCAGGGACTGACCTCTTGCTCGACATTTCCCTTGCCATGGCGTGTGGCGCGGGCTCCATGGGATCTGGCTTTTATTGAGTCTGATTAAGGGGGCGTCAGGGTCGCCAAAACCTGTTCTGGATCAATATTCAGCATTGCGCTTTGGGGCCTAATAGGCCACAACATATAGGTGCTGCATTCAAATTTACTCCTATATGTTGTGTTTATAAGTTGTGTATAAACGTCTCCTGCCCTTGCTGTACCTGGGTTCGACATCGACGGGTACGGTTGGCCTGTGTCCAGCGTCAAGGAAGATGGCGGGAGCTTATTTCAGGGTAATACCGGCCTAGTGGGCCGGCTTTTTACGGGGAGTGACTCATGAAACCGGTTGTGATCAAGCGTGACGGCTGCCGCGCACCGTTCGATGCCCATCTGATTGCCGAGGCGGTCTATCGTGCCAGCGAAGCGGTGGGCATGCCCCAGCGCGGTCTGGCGGACAATATCGCCGCGCAGGTGAGCGTCGAACTCGAGGGGCGTGGCGAAGTCGATATCCACGAGATCCAGACCCGGGTTGAGAATCACCTGATGAGCTCCGATCACAAGGAGATCGCCCGTATCTACATCGAATACCGTCACGACCGGGATCGCGAGCGCGAAACCCGTGGCAACCTGGCCCGCGAGATCCGCGGCCTGGTCGAGCAGACCAACGCGGCCCTGCTCAACGAGAATGCCAACAAGGATTCCAAGGTGATCCCGACCCAGCGTGACCTGCTGGCGGGTATCGTGGCCAAACACTATGCCACCACCTACATGCTGCCGCGCGATGTGGTACAGGCCCACGACAGCGGTGCGCTGCACTTCCACGATCTCGACTACTCCCCCTTCTTCCCCATGTTCAACTGCATGTTGATCGACCTGAAGGGCATGCTGACCCACGGCTTCAAGATGGGGAATGCCGAGATCGACACCCCCAAATCCATCAGTACCGCCACGGCCGTGACGGCCCAGATCATCGCCCAGGTGGCGAGCCACATCTATGGCGGCACCACCATCAACCGCATCGATGAGGTGCTGGCTCCCTATGTCACCATCAGCTGGCACAAGCACCGCCAGGTGGCCGAGGAGTGGGGCATCGCGGATGTGGAGGCCTATGCCATGTCCCGTACCGAGAAGGAGTGCTTTGATGCCTTCCAGTCTCTCGAGTACGAGGTCAACACCCTGCACACCGCCAACGGCCAGACGCCGTTTGTCACCTTCGGTTTTGGCCTTGGCGAGAGCTGGGAGTCGCGCATGATCCAGCGCGCCATCCTGCAAAACCGCATCGCGGGCCTGGGCAAAAACAAGAAGACCGCGGTCTTCCCCAAGTTGGTGTTCGCCATCAAGGATGGCCTCAACCACAAGCAGGGCGACCCTAACTACGACATCAAACGACTGGCGCTGGAGTGTGCCTCCAAGCGGATGTACCCGGATATCCTCAACTATGACCAGGTGGTCAAGGTGACCGGTTCGTTCAAGACTCCCATGGGCTGCCGCTCCTTCCTCGGCGCATTCGAGGAGAACGGCGAGCTGATCCACGAGGGGCGCAACAACCTGGGCGTGGTGAGCCTCAACCTGCCGCGCATTGCCCTGCAATCGCGTGACGAAGCCGATTTTTACGATCGTCTCGACGCCATGCTGCGCGTCGCCAAGAAGGCGCTGATGTACCGCATCGATCGCCTCAACGGCGTCAAGGCGCGGGTTGCCCCCATCCTCTATATGGAAGGGGCATGCGGGGTTCGCCTCAAGGCCGACGACAACATCAGCGAGATCTTCAAAAACGGCCGTGCCTCCATCTCGCTGGGTTACATCGGCGTGCATGAGACCATCAAGGCCTTGTTTGGTGATGGCACCCATGTGTTCGATGAAGAGACCCTGCGCCAGAAGGCGGTGGCCATCGTACAGCGCCTGCGCGATGCCGTGGATGAGTGGAAACACGAGACCGGCTACGGTTTTAGCCTCTACTCCACCCCGAGTGAGAACCTCTGCTCGCGCTTCTGCCGCCTCGACGCCAAGGAGTTTGGCGTGGTCGCTGGTGTCACCGACAAGGGCTATTACACCAACAGCTTCCACCTCGACGTGGAGAAGAAGGTGAACCCCTACGACAAGCTCGACTTCGAGGCCCCCTATCCGCCCATCGCCAGCGGTGGCTTCATCTGCTACGGCGAGTACCCCAACATCCAGCACAACCTGGAGGCGCTGGAGAATGTGTGGGACTACAGCTATGACAGGGTGCCCTACTATGGCACCAACACCCCGATCGACGAGTGCTACGAGTGCAGCTTCACCGGTGAATTCGAGTGCACCTCCAAGGGCTTTACCTGCCCGCGCTGTGGCAACCACGATCCGGCCAAGGTGTCGGTGACCCGCCGGGTGTGCGGCTACCTCGGCAGCCCGGATGCGCGCCCCTTCAATGCCGGCAAGCAGGAAGAGGTCAAGCGCCGCGTCAAGCATCTGTAAGCGGCGGTAAGTGACCCGACGGCCCCTGACCGCGACGGAAAGGGGCCTTTTTCATGCAGCGGTTAAGAGAGGAGTGCGCCGTGCATTATCACCAGTACTACCCGGTCGATGTAGTGAACGGCCCCGGCACCCGCGCCACCTTGTTCGTGTCGGGCTGCGAGCACCAGTGCCGCGGCTGCTACAACCAGTCCACCTGGCGCCTCGACAGCGGCCACCCGTTCGATCAGGCGATGAGCGACCGGGTGATCGCCGATCTCAATGACCCCCGCATCAAGCGGCGCGGCCTTTCGCTCTCCGGCGGCGATCCGCTGCATCCGGCCAACCTGGCCGACGTGCTGGCGCTGGTTAAACGGGTGCGCGCCGAGTGCCCTGGCAAGGACATCTGGTGCTGGACGGGTTACCGTCTGGAGGCGTTGAGCCCTGCCCAGCAGGAGGTGGTGAGCCTGATCGATACCCTGATCGACGGCCGCTTCGAGCAGGCACTGGCCGATCCCGGCCTGGTGTGGCGCGGCAGCAGCAACCAGATCATCCACCGCTTTCGCCTCGATGACGACGCTTGAAAAGGTGGGAGATAAAAAAACCGGGCTGTGGCCCGGTTTTTTTATCTCTGTCATCCCTTATTTGGCCGGGATCTGCTCCAGCACGCGGGTCAGTAACTGCCAGAAGCGCTCGACCGCCACAATGTGCACCTTCTCATCCGGGGAGTGGGCGCCGCGAATGGTCGGGCCGAAGGAGACCATGTCCCACTGCGGGTAGGCGCTCTTGAACAGACCGCACTCGAGGCCGGCGTGGATCACCATGATGTTGGGGCGGCTGCCAAACAGCTCCTGATAGGTGCCGCGCACCAGCTCCATCACCGGGGAGTTGACGTCTGGAGCCCAGCCCGGATAGGCGCCGGTAAACTCGCAGCTGGCGCCGGCCAGGGTGAACAGGGAGCGGGTCATCTGCTCAATCTGGTCGCGACCTGAGTCGATGAGGGAGCGGATCAGGCACTGGACGTAGACCTCGCCATCCAGGGTCTTGATGACGCCGAGGTTGGTGGAGGTCTCGACCACGCCGCTCATGCTGTCGCTCATGCGCATCACCCCGTTGGGGCAGGCCATCAGGGCATCGAGCAGGCGATCGCGCAGGGAGGCCGCCATCACCTTGGCCGGCGCCTCGGTGGCGCTCAGCAGCACGGTCAGGTGCGGCTCGGTCGCGGCCAGCTCGGTTTGGTAGATGCCGGTGAAGCGATCGACCAGGGCCTTGAACTCGGCGACGTTGGCCGCCGGCACCAGCAAGGTGGCGCGCGCCTCGCGCGGGATGGCGTTACGCAGGGTGCCGCCGTGGATCGCGGCGAGCTCCACGTTCAGGGATTGGGTCGCCTTGAGCAGGCGCACCAGCAGCTTGTTGGCGTTGCCGCGGCCACGGTGGATATCGCCACCGGAGTGGCCACCGACCAGCCCCTTCACCTGCAATTCGAACGCCTCGCCCGCCGGTGCGGCGCTCAGCTCGAGCGGGAAGCGGATATTGGCGTCGACACCGCCGGCGCAGCCCATGTAGACCTCACCGTCCTCTTCCGAGTCGGTGTTGATGAGGATCTCCCCCTCCAGCCAGCCGGCTTCCAGGCCGAAGGCGCCGGTCATGCCGGTCTCTTCGTCGGAGGTGAGCAGCACCTCGAGCGGGCCGTGCTTGAGGCTCTTGTCGGCCAGCACGGCGAGGCAGGCCGCCATGCCGATGCCGTTGTCGGCTCCCAGGGTGGTGCCGCGGGCGGTGACCCATTCACCGTCGACATAGGCATCGATGGGGTCTTTGGTGAAATCGTGCGCCGTGTCGGCGTTGGCCTGGGGCACCATGTCGAGGTGGGCTTGCAGCACTACCGGCTTGCGCTGCTCCATGCCCGGCGTGGCCGGCTTCTTGATGAAGAGGTTGCCGACCTTGTCCTGCTTCACCGCCAGCCCTTCGGAGCGGGCCCATTCGGTGATCCAGCTGGCGAGGGCCTGCTCGTGCTTGGAGGGGTGGGGGATGGAGCAGATCTTGTCGAAGAAGTGCCACACCAGGGAGGGAGAGAGGGAACTCAGTTGTGCCACGTCGGACTCCTTACGGCTGGAAGAGGTTATGCGCAGAGCTAACGATAATACAGCCAGCGCGGCAAAAACGTGAGTCATCGCGGCTCATTCGTGCCGAACATGGGCGTAAAGCCGAATCGGTGACGTTTTTTTGGGGCGAAAACGAATTTCATTCCGTCGTGCCGCTTGTATTCGGGGGGCAGAGCGGTCTAGAGTACGAAATGTGATTAAAGTCACATCTTGAGGCCGGGTTGACGCCTCAAGCGCTATCGCCAGGCAAGTGCGCGCCTCCAAGGAACCGAGTTACCGCTTACGGAAAAGCCCGCCACCCAAGGTCCGTTACTTGTGATGCATTAAGGAGTCGATGATGGTTGGCAGCAACGCCCAATACTGGTTGGCCCACTCCCTGTATACCCAGGGCTTCCAGTATCCCAATCCCTTCAGCCGTCGTTGACGGCAGGCGCCTTCGGCGCCAGGAGCGTAACAGCAGGCCAGTCGCCTGCTGTTTTTGTTCGGGGAGGTGAGATATCGGGCTGGCAATATGGGGGAAGGTCACTATAATATTGCGCCACAACTTTTCCCCTGCCGGTGTTCGATGAAAACCAGCCTGCCTGTCAGTGCCGGATTTTTTTCGTATCCGCAGGAGCCTGTATTACGCGCCATGAGCGCTTTTGCCGCCCCCCCGAGGTCATCATGCCGAAGAAGTACTACGTCTCATGGGACAACCTGCAGCGCGAAGCGCGCCGCCTTGCCCGTCGTCAAATGCCTGCCAGCCAGTGGAAAGGGATCATCGCGGTTAGCCGCGGCGGTCTGGTTCCGGCCGCTCTGATGGCCCGCGAGCTGGGCATTCGCAACGTAGAGACCCTGTGCATCTCCAGCTATGACCATGACAACCAGCGTGAGCTGGTGGTGGTCAAGGCGGCCAGCACGGCCGGCGACGGCGAAGGCTGGCTGGTGGTGGACGATCTGGTTGACACCGGTGGCACCGCCAAGGCGATCCGCGAACTCTACCCGCGCGCCAAGTTCATCACCATCTTCGCCAAGCCGATGGGCGAGCCGCTGGTGGATGATTTCGAAGTGGCCATCCCGCAGGACACCTGGATCGAGCAACCGTGGGACATGGCGGTCTCCTTCATTACTCCCATCTGTGATGAAGAGTGATGAATTCGGTAAGAAAAGGCTCCGTACGGGGCCTTTTCTTTATGGTGTGTAGGTAAAATAGGTGCTTTTCGGCTGGGGCTCAGCTTAATATGGACCATTGAATCGAGTGGTAACCCAAGGTAGTGAGGTCTGTAGTGGAACCGAATGACGACATCAATCTGACCGAGAAGCTGTTCACCCGGGTCAAGAAGGTCCAGGAGACATCGCAGATTTCCAACCGCAGCGCCCCGAATGCCGATGAGGAGCCCGAACTCGAGCGCCCCTTCATCGACGGCTCCTACTCACGCCACTGGTATCGCTTGTTGCGCCGCCCCTCCTGGATCTGGCAGGGGGCCGATCCGCTCGAGCTGGAGGAGGTGCTCTCGCGCATTGCCATCAGCAAGGGGGAGCGCAGCCACGAGCAATACCTCGATACCGTCAAGGGATACGTTCCGGGCAACTGGAATTATGAGTGGAGCCAGCTGGCCGGCCGTTACCATCAGCAGGGCAAGCAGGAGGCGGTGCAGGGGAAGCCGGATGCCGCACTGGACTCGCTGCTCAAGGCGGTGCGCTACTACTCCATTGCCAGCTATCCCCACCTCAAGAATGACGAGCTGGCCGATCAGGCTCAGCTGCTCGGCACCCAGGCTTACCGCGAGGCGGGCAAGCTCTTCTCTGTGCCGGTCAAGGAGTTGCAGGTGCCATTTCATGGCAAGACCATCCAGGGTTTCCTGCACCTGCCGACCACGGAGCGACCGGTGCCGCTGGTGATGGTCAGCGGTGGTATCGATTCACTCAGCATTGATTTCATCAATCTCTATCAGAAGTATCTGGAGCCGGCAGGCATCGGCATGCTGGCGCTGGATATGCCGGGCATCGGCTATGCCGAGCAGTGGCCGCTGGTGCAGGACACCAGCCGCCTGCACCAGGCGGTGCTCAACTACCTCTCCGAGGTGCCCTGGGTCGATCATCAGCGCATCGCCATGATGGGCTTTCGCCTGGCGGGCAATGTGGCGGCGCGGCTGGCCTTCATCGAGCCGTTCAAGCTGCGGGCTGTGGTCTGCATCGGGGCGGGGGTCAACCAGGTGTTCATGCAACCCGAGCTGTTTGCCAAGTGCCCGCGCATGATGCGCGACAGCCTGGCCAACCGGCTCGGCGCGGATGCGGCCGATTGGGACATCTTGCGCACCAAGTGCCAGGTCTTCTCGCTCAAGGTGCAGGGGCTGCTCAGCACGCGAACCACTGTGCCGATCCTGAGCATCGGGCATAAGCAGGATTTTATCTGTCCGGAGTCGGATATCCGGGCATTGGCGAACGCCAGCCGCAGTGGCAAGGCGATCGTGTACGACAAGGAGGCGCTGTTGGATGTTCACCAGAAAGGGATCATGGAGACCATCAGCTGGTTGAAGCAGCACTTGACGATCTGACCGCCCGTGTTGGGCTCCATTGGTAATTGACAGGATGGTTGATATGCCTGAAAGAGTCACCTACAAACGTCTGTTGCGCAAATTTTTGGCCATCGGCCCCTACCTGCGAGAGGAGAAGTGCCAGGAAGGGGAGTACTACTTCGACTGCCTCTCGGTGTGCGCCAGCGCGAAACCGAGTCCGGACAAGCGGGAGTTCTGGGGGTGGTGGCTGACCCTTTCCCAGAGTGGTGTCCTGTTCACTTACCACTATCAATTTGGCTATTACGACGCCGAAGGGCTGTGGCACGAGAAGAATCTGCCGAAGAAGCATCAGGAAGAGGTCAATCGTACCCTCGGCCATTTCTACGAGCGGCTGGCCCACTGCCTCGGTGAGCTGGGCGGACAGATAGCGCCGGCCGGCCATCTGGCGCCGGAGCGGATCATCTCGGCTGCCTGACAGCACCTTAATTCGCCTTGCAGGGTGTAAGGGGGCTGGGTATAAAGGTTCTTTATACTCAGTCCCTTATTTTATTTCTGTTGGTTCCATGGAAAACAAAACCATAGTCGTCAAGCTGGGCACCAGCGTGCTCACGGGGGGGTCTTCCCGCCTCAACCGCGCCCATATGGTGGAACTGGTGCGCCAATGTGCGGCGCTGCACCGGGATGGGCATCAGGTGGTGGTCGTGACCTCCGGGGCCATCGCCGCCGGTCGCGAGCACCTGGGCCACCCCTCGCTCGCCCCTACCTTGGCCAACAAGCAGATGCTGGCTGCCGTGGGGCAGACCCAGATCATCCGGGTGTGGCAGGATCTCTTCAATCTTTATGGCCTGCATATCGGCCAGATGTTGCTGACCCGCGCCGATCTTGAGGATCGCGAGCGCTACCTCAACGCCCGCGATACCCTGCGCGCCCTGCTCGACCACCGTATCATCCCGGTCATCAACGAAAATGACGCGGTCGCCACCGCCGAGATCAAGGTGGGGGATAACGACAACCTGTCGGCCCGTGCCGCCATCCTGGCCGACGCCGATCTGCTGATCCTGCTCACCGACCAGAAGGGACTGTTTACCGCCGATCCGCGCACCAATCCCGATGCCCAGCTGATCGAGGAGGTGCAGACCATCGACGACACCCTGCGCAAGCTAGCGGGGGGGAGCGTCAGTGGCCTCGGCACCGGCGGCATGGCCACCAAGCTGCAAGCGGCCGATGTGGCGCGCCGCGCCGGCATTAACGTCGTGATCGCCACCGGCCAGGTGCCCGAGGTGGTCGGCCGTCTGGCCAGAGGCGAGCGTATCGGAACCCGTTTCCCGGCGCTGGCCACCCCGCTGGAGGGGCGCAAGAGCTGGATCCTGGCCGGTCCTCCGCCGCACGGTGAGGTGCAGGTCGATGCCGGCGCCGTGGTGGCTGTGCAGGAGAAGGGCTCCAGCCTGCTGCCCAAAGGCATTGTGCGGGTGGCCGGCGACTTCGTACGCGGCGAGGTGGTGCGCATCCTCAGCCCGGAGGGGCGCGAGCTGGCGCGCGGCATCAGCCGCTATAACCACGACGAGCTGAGCCGCCTGTGCGGCATCCATTCCGACGATATCGAGCAGGTGCTTGGCTATGGCTACGGCGCCGTGGCCATCCACCGCGACGATATGGTCCTGTTGTAATACGGGCGGTATTGCCGCTTCGCAAGTAAAGGAACAGTCATGAGCCAGGAAAGCCACTCTCCGCTCACCGCGCTCGGGCAGGCCGCCCGTTCTGCCGCCCATGTGCTTGCCGTCACCACGACGGCCCAAAAGAACCGTGCGCTGGCCGCCATCGCCGACGCGCTGGAGGCCAATAGCAACGCCATCCTCGCCGCCAACGCCAAGGATATTGAGGTGGCCCGCGCCAGTGGCATGGGGGATGCCATGCTCGATCGCCTGCTGCTGAACGAGGCGCGTCTGGCCGGCATCATCGGCGATGTGCGCAAGGTAATTGTCCTCGACGATCCGGTGGGTAGCGAGCTTGAGAGCCGGGTATTGGAAAATGGCCTGCGCCTGTCGCGGCGCCGGGTACCGATCGGGGTGATCGGGGTCATCTATGAGGCGCGCCCCAACGTCACCATCGACATCGCCAGCCTCTGTCTCAAGACCGGCAACGCCAGCATACTGCGCGGTGGCCGCGAGACCTTCCACTCCAACTTGGTGCTGGTGCAGGTGATCCAGCAGGCGCTGGAGCTAAGCGGCCTGCCGGCGGCCTCGGTGCAGTACATCGACAACCCGGATCGCGCCCTGGTGACCGAGCTGCTGCGCCTCGATCGCTATGTCGACATGATCATCCCGCGCGGTGGCGCCGGCCTGCACAAGATGTGCAAGGAGCAGAGCACCATCCCCGTCATCATCGGTGGCTTTGGCATCAGCCATACCTTTGTCGATGCGAGCGCCGATCTGGCCCGCGCCCTCGACGTGATTGAGAATGCCAAGGTGCAGCGCCCCTCCGCCTGCAATGCCCTCGATACCCTGCTGGTGCATCAGGCCATCGCAGCCGAGTTCCTGCCGGCGCTGGTGGCACGGATGAATCAGCGCCACGTCGCGCTCGTGGCCGATGGCAATGCCAAGGCGCTGCTACAAGGCGCGAAGCAGCTGCGTGAGGCCGGCCCCGAGGATTTCGATACCGAGTGGCTCTCGCTCACCCTGGGGGTCAAGCTGGTCAAGGACGTGGATGAGGCGCTCGCCCATATGCGCGAGCACAACGCCGGCCACTCCGACGCCATCTTGACCAACGATCTCGCCCATGCAGAGCGTTTCATCAACGGCGCCGGCTCGGCGGCGGTCTATGTGAATGCCTCCACCCGCTTTACCGATGGCGGCCAGTTTGGCCTCGGTGCCGAGGTGGCGGTGTCGACCCAGATGCTGCACGCCCGCGGCCCCATGGGGCTGGTGGAGCTGACCAGCTACAAGTGGGTGGGACAGGCAGATTACTTAAGTCGCCCCTGATTTAGTGACGTTGTCGACACAATGCCGGCATGATGCCGGCATTTTCCTTGTCAGGTTTTGCGGTCACGGGTATAAGGGGCAGATGTGCGTCAATGAGGGAGAGAGGCAGAATGCGGCATGGATGGCGAGCGCTGTGGCTCTGTGTGTGGGGCTGGAGCGCCCTGACGTGGGCCCAGCCCAACGACACCTCTTTGTATTACGACTCCGGCTTGGTGCGGGTGCTGAGCGCCGAGGTGTTCAGCAGTGCGCTGGAGAACTACCGCCGCACGCCAGGCAAGCGTAAGTCGGTGCTCACCATCATCGACTACAGCAAGCCATCGAACGAGCCGCGCCTGTTTGTGCTCGATCTGCGGCGAGCCAAGTTGCTGGCTGCGACCTGGGTCAGCCACGGGCGCAACTCGGGGGAGGAGCGCGCCTTCTCGTTCTCGGATCGGCCCGACTCGCTGCAAAGCTCCCTCGGCGTGTTTCGCACCGGCGAGACCTACCTCGGCAAACACGGCTACTCCCTGCGTCTTGACGGCCTCTCGCCGGGCAAGAACCTCAACGCCCGCCGGCGGGCCATCGTGCTGCACGGCGCGGAGTACGCCAGCCCGGCCCACATCAAGCGCTTTGGTAAGCTGGGTCGCAGCTGGGGCTGTCCGGCCGTTCCCCGTGAGCAGGCAGCCCGCATCATCAATCTGATCAAGGATGGCAGCGTGATCTATGCCCATGGCTAGTCGGCGGCTGCCCAACAAAAAGCCGCCCTTCAGGCGGCTTTTATCATTTCCCCATTTACGCCTCTGGTGGCTGGCGCACGATCAGCACCGGGCAGGGGGAGTGGCGCACCACGGCCTCGGCCACGCTGCCGACCAGCAGGTGGGCGATACCGGTACGGCCATGGCTGCCCATGACCACCAGATCGCATTTCTCCTTGGCGGCCAGGGCGGTGATCTCGTCCGGGGCTCGGCCAAAGCAGATCTCGAAGGTGGTCGGTACCGGCAGGCTGGCGGCCAGTTCGGTGAGGTGGGCCTTGGCTTGCTGCTCGAGCTGGAAGGTGATCTCGGCGGCGGTCATGTGCAGGATCTTGTAGCTATCGAACCCCTGCAACTGATCGACCACGTGCACCAGGCGCAGGCTGGCGTTGTGGGTCTGGGCCATGGACACGGCATAGTCGAGCACCGGCTTGGACATGGGAGAAAAATCAACGGGACACAAGATGCTCTGAATGGACATGGGACACTCCTGTGGAGAACGCCGTGAGGCTGGGAAGAAAAAGTGTGAGCGCGTCGCGGTCAATGACGGGCTGCACTGCCGTCTCCTATCTTAAGACGCTAAGATGCAAACAGACACCCTTGTTATGCAGTAACTTGACAGGGAGCAGATTTTTTATGGGTTTCGGGAGAATCCGCAGCATGCGCTGGGTGTGGTTGATAGTGGCGCTGTTGTTGAGCGTCGGGGCACGAGCTGCCGAGCCGCTCAGCATCTACTGCGAACGCTGGCAGGGGTTTTGCGAGCCGGATGGGCGCGGCTTCTATTTCGATCTGGTGCGGGCGGTTTACGAGCCGCGCGGCTATCAGGTGGTGGCCCGTCTCACCCCCTACAAGCGAGCCGTCAAGCTGGTGGTTGAAGGGGAGGCGGACATGACCATAGGGGTCTATCCGAACGAGGTGAACGGCGTGGTATGGCCCACCTTGTCCGCCTTCGCCGACGATGTCAGCGTGCTGATGACCAAGGAGCGGCTCGCGGCCTGGCAAGGTGAGCAGAGCCTGCGTGGCAAGCGGGTGGTGTGGCAGCGTGGCTGGGCCTATGACAAGTACATCCCGGTCACCATGTTCTGGCATGAGGTTGACAGCCACCAGATGGCGCTGCAACTGCTGGAGAAGGGGCGCTACGACTACTACCTCGGCGCCGGTGTGCTGTTTCGTGAGCAGAGCCTGCCGGCCGGCATGGAGTGGCGGCTGCTGCGCTGGTTACCAACCTATCCGGTGTTTGTCGCCTCGACTCGGGGCGAGCAGCTGGCACGGCTGTGGGATGAGGGGCTCCGGCGGCTCTATCGCGATGGAACCCTCCAGGCGCTCTACCGGCGCCATGCCCTGAGCGACTACTTCGACTACTACCGTCAGGCCAGCCGTCAGCCCTGAGACGGCGTCTGGCGCCATGCCTTGGCTTGACGGTCATAGAGCAGCACATTGACCGAGGCGGCCAGGTTCATGCAACCACGGGTTGGCACATAGACCACGTCGCGGCAGCGGCGCAGGATCTCGGGCCCCAGGGTGCCATCCTCCGGGCCGAACAGGTAGAAGGCATTGTGCGGATGCTGGTAGTCGGGCAGGGGAATGGCCCCCTCGATGAGATCCACCGCCACCGGTACCGCGCCCGGCGGCATGGCGGCAAACAGATCATCCACGCCCACCAGCGGGATCTGCTGGGCGATGCGCTTGGTGTCGGTGACGAAGCGGCGCGCCAGATCGAACCTGACCCCGGTATAGAAGATGGCATCAGCGCCATAACAGCCGGCGGCGCGCAGCACAGCGCCGACATTCTCCGGTGACTTCGGATTGACCAACCCCAGGGTAACCTGCTTCATCACTTCTCCTCCCTTATTCAGGGGCGCGATTATAGGCCCATGGCGTTGCCTGCGCATCTCTTGCCGTTTTTGTGCTCGGCCCGACACTTTCGGGGTCGGCGGGTTGCTGGCTGCCTTGAAGAGGAAATAATGGACAAAAGTTGACCTCTGGGTGTTTGTCTATGACGGAACGAGAGCAAGAGGTACTGAGGCTGCTGCGCGAAGATCCGATGATCCCGCAGCAGGAGCTGGCGGATCGGCTCGGCATCAGCCGATCGGCGTTGGCCACGCACATCTCCAGCCTGATGCGGCAGGGATATGTGATGGGGCGCGGCTATGTGCTGCGCGAGGGGCCCTACGCCGTGGTGATCGGCGGCGCCAACATGGATATCTGCGGCCGCGTCCACGGTGAGCTGCGCGGCGGTGACTCCAATCCCGGTTGGGTGCATACGGCGGCCGGCGGGGTGGCGCGCAACATCGCCGAAAACCTGGCTCGCCTTGGCTCCGATACCCGTCTTATCACCGCCGTGGGTAACGATCCCCATGGCCAGCGCCTCATCGAGGCCAGCCAGCAGGCCGGCATCAACATGCGCCACGTGCTGGTGCTCGATGGTCAACCCACCTCATGCTACCTGAGCCTGCATGACGGCAGCGGTGAAATGCTGTGCGCCATCAATGACATGAGCATATTGGAGTCGCTGACCCCGCAGCGCCTCGCCCCGCTCGATGGCCTGCTCGGCGCCGCCCACGCCCTGGTGCTCGACACCAACCTCTCGAGCCAGAGCCTCGGCTGGCTATTTGACCGCTACGGTCATCTGCC
Organism: Aeromonas simiae; assembly: GCF_000820125.1. GTDB lineage: Bacteria > Pseudomonadota > Gammaproteobacteria > Enterobacterales > Aeromonadaceae > Aeromonas > Aeromonas simiae. The sequence continues at coordinate 75,702 of NZ_CDBY01000051.1, forward strand.
TCTCTTCGTCGACACCGTCTCGGTGGCCAAGGTAGAGAAGATCCGCCCCTGGTTGCCGGCCATCCATACCCTCAAGCCCAATCGCCTGGAGGCCGAGCGCCTGTGCGGCATCACGATTGCCGGCCCGGAGAGCTGGCCCATGGTGGCGGCCTGGTTTCACCGCGCCGGGGTGAAGCGGCTGTTCCTCAGCTTAGGAGTGCAGGGGATCTACTACAGCGATGGCGAGCAGCAGGCCCACCTGCCGGTGCTGCCGAGCCCTGTAGTCAATGTGACCGGGGCCGGCGACGCCTTCATGGGGGCGCTGGTGCACGCCTGGTTGCAGGGGATGGCGATGGATCAGAGCGCCCGCTTTGCCCTGGCCTGCGCCGCCTTGGCCGCAGGGAGTGAAGATACCGTGTTTGCCGGCCTTTCACGGGCCGCCGCACAGAGAGTCCTGGAGGAGTATCCATGCTGAACATGCATCTCGATCTGCTGCCTGAGGTGGCCGATGCCTTGGCCATCGGCCGCCCTGTGGTGGCGCTTGAATCCACCATCATCTCCCATGGCATGCCCTACCCACAGAACGTGGAGACGGCGCGCCGGGTCGAGCAGGTGGTGCGTGACAACGGCGCCGTGCCCGCCACCATCGCCATCATGGGCGGCCGGCTCAAGGTGGGGCTCGAGACGGCTGAGCTCGAGGCGCTTGGGCAGGGGGGCGCTGCGGTGATCAAGTGCAGCCGGCGCGACATTCCCTTTGTGCTGGCCGGTGGGGGAATGGGGGCCACGACGGTGGCATCGACCATGATCGTGGCGGCGATGGCCGGGATCCGGGTGTTTGCCACCGGCGGCATCGGCGGCGTGCATCGCGGGGCGCAGGAGAGCTTCGATATTTCGGCCGACTTGCAGGAGCTGGCCCGTACCGAGGTGGCGGTGGTGTGCGCCGGTGCCAAGTCGATCCTCGATATCGGCCTGACCCTGGAGTACCTCGAAACCCAAGGGGTACCGGTGATCGGCTATGGCTGCGAGGAGCTGCCGGCCTTCTACACCCGCGAGAGCGGCTTCAAGGTGGATTACCGCCTCGACTCGGCGGAGGATATCGCCAAGGCATTGCGCCTGAAGTGGGAGTTGGGGCTGAGCGGCGGCGTGGTGGTGGCCAACCCGATTCCTGAGCCCTACGCCATGCCCAAGGCCGACATTGACGATGTGATCCACCAGGCACTGCAAGAGGCCGAGGAGCGAGGGATCAAGGGCAAGGCCGCCACCCCCTTCCTGCTGGCCCGGGTCTGCGAGCTGACCGGGGGCGAGAGCCTGGCGTCCAACATCCGGCTGGTACTGAACAACGCCGAGCTGGGGGCGCGCATCGCCGTTGCCATGGCGGCAGCATGAAAAGAGGGCCGTTCGGCCCTCTTTGGTTTTTGCGGCGCGGCGCCGTTTATCCTGGTGATGCTTATTCCAGGATCTGGCGGGCGTGGATCGGTTGCACCGGACGATTGTTAGGGTGGTGCAACAGCGCCTTGAAGGCGGCAATCTGCTCGGCGCTGGCGGTCATGGGCTGTTTGAGCACCAACCAGCGCACTCCTTCGCTGCACGGGGGGGTGGTGAGGGAGCCGTTGAAGCGATAGACATCCAGCCGGGGTTGCAGCAGTTGGCCGGCATCCAGGGCAGATTTGAGCGCAATGCGCTGCCCGGTGGCCAGTGGCAGGTGGTGCCAGGCGTCGGTGAGCAGTGGGTTGGCTTCTCCTTCCTCGAACATGACGGCCAGCACGGCCAGTTCCCCCTTGTCATTGGCATGTACCAGGTGCGCTTCCAGCGGATAGGATTGGCCGCGGATCTGGTTTTCGCTCGGGGCGTGGAAGTGGAACTGCTTCAGGGTGAACGGCTGCTTGTCGATGAGCAGGGTACTGCCCGCGGCGTAGTCGACCTGAAGGGTGTGACCATTGTTGATCATGCTCGCGCCGCCAGGCTGGTAGTTTGCCTGTGGCAGGGTCAGGGTCGCCTCGACCGTGCCCTCGATGTTGACCGGCGACTGGTTCTGCCCGGCGCACGCCACAAAATCGGGGGAGAGCTTGGCCCAGTGATCGGGGCCCTCGGCGCCCTCATAACCCCAGTGCGGGGCGGCCATGGCGGGAGTGGAGAGCAGCAGGGCGCAGGTCAGCCCGAGAGTGTTTATCTTCATATCCATATCCAGAGTGAACGGAACAAGGCCTCTTGGCACAGCGAAGAGGCGACCGGGGTAAGTTGTTTTGCTGTTGTTTTCCCGGAGGAGCGGCGTCTGGCTCCATCACGGCGTAGGGCGCATCATCATGGCCGATGACCTGGGGGGGAGATTTGGGGCGGATCAATCTTTTGGCGGATAACCGGCGGGGGGCCTTGTGACCCCCCGCCGCTGACTCATTTCTTGGGGCGAAACGGCTTGATGACCGTTTCATCACACTCCAGATAGGGGCCTTCCATCAGGTCGATGCAGTAGGGGATGGCCGGAAAGACGGCATCGAGACATTCGCGGATCGACTTGGGCTTGCCCGGCAGGTTGACGATCAGGCTGTCATCGCGCAGGCCGGCGGTCTGGCGCGACAGGATGGCGGTCGGCACGAACTTGAGCGACTCGGCGCGCATCAGTTCGCCAAAGCCCGGCATCATGCGATCGCATACCGCTTCGGTTGCCTCTGGGGTGACGTCACGCTTGGCCGGGCCTGTGCCTCCCGTGGTGACGATGAGGCAGCACTGCTCTTCATCGGCCAGGGCGATCAGGGTCTGCTCGATGAGGGGTTGCTCATCGGGTACCAGGCGATAGACCGGCTCCCACTCCGAGGTGAGATAGCACTTGAGGGTATCGATGATGGCCTGACCCGAGAGATCTTCATAGACGCCGGCACTGGCGCGATCGCTGACGGTCAGAATACCGATACGGGCGGGTTTCTGGTTCACGGTTGCCTCCTGTTGCTGTCGCGGCACACCTTACCATGCCCTGTCAGACTGCGGCAGATGAGAATATCCAAAGGATTATTAGGAGAATAAATTCTAGCCGTGCTTGGCCTCATGGCACGTTTCCAACGTTCTGAAAAGCCGCTCTTTTTTTCTCATGCTATGGGGCCGGTAGAAATGAGCGGGCAGGAAGGCATGGAAGGGGGGAAGGTTGCGTGCTGTATTGCAAGGGTGGATGAAAAGTGCGCAATTGCCGAGGGATACCATGTCACTGCCCGATTTCGACACGCTCAAGGCGCTGGCACAACAGGATGAGGGGGCGCTCGATGCCTTGCTGGAGGCCCAGATCTCAGCCCTGCTGGAGGCGGCCACTCCCCAATGCCGCGAGCGGCTGCGGGGGTTACAGTTTCGGATCGACTGCGAGAAGCGACTCTCTCACAACCCCATCGAGCGCTGCGTGCGTCTCTCGCGTATGTTGCGTGCCCACTGCACTGAATTGGGCCACAGCCTGAACCGGCTACAAGAAGAGCTGACGGCTCAGCCCGCCAGTGGCGAGGGGCAGGTGATCTCGTTGCAAGAGTGGCGCAGCAGAAAAAAACGGCCGACATGATGTCGGCCGCTCTGTTTCTTAGTGGTCCACCCACACAAATTTGAGGATGAACAGCAGGGCGACCACCAGTACGCACGGGTTGACCTCGCGCCAGCGGCCGGTACCGGCCTTCATCACGCAGTACGAGATAAAGCCCACCGCGATCCCTTCGGTAATGGAGAAGCTAAACGGCATCATGACGGTGGTCATGAAGGCCGGTACGGCTTCGGTCAGATCGTCCCACTCCACCCGGGTCAGCTCGGAGCTCATCAATACCCCCACGTACATCAGGGCGCCGGCGGCGGCGTAGGCCGGCACCATGGCGGCGAGCGGGGAGAAGAAGATGGCGAGCAGGAACAGCAACCCCACCACCACGGCGGTCAGGCCGCTGCGCCCGCCCACGGCCACGCCGGAGCTGCTTTCGATGTAGGCGGTGACCGAGGAGGTGCCCATGAAGGCGCCGCCGACCGAGCTGACGCTGTCGACCATCAGGGCCTGTTTCATGCGCGGGAAGTGACCGCGCTCATCGGCCAGCTTGGCGCGGTTGGTGACGCCAATCAGGGTTCCCGACGAGTCGAACAGGTTGACCAGCATGAAGGAGAAGATGACGCCGGCCAGACCGATGTCGAGCGAGCCCATCAGATCGAGCTGGCCGAATACCGGCTCAATGCTCGGCGGCAGGGAGACCACGCCCTGGAAGGTGACGTCACCGAAGGCCCAGCCGAGGGTTGTGGTGACGGCGATGGCGATCAGCACGGCGGAGTGGATCCCCTTGGAAGAGAGGATGCAGATGAGGAAGAAGCCGAGCGCTCCGAGCAGGCAGGGCAGGGAGGTGAGCTTGCCGACGGTCACCATGGTGGCGGGGCTGGCCACCACCATGCCGGCATTGTGCATGCCGAGCAGGGCGATCAGCAGGCCGATACCGGCGGTGATGCCGACCCGCAGGGAGAGCGGGATGTTGCCGATGAGCCAGTAACGCACCCGGAACACGGTGAGGATCAACAGGCCAATGGCCCCCCAGAAGATGGTGCCCATGCCAATCTGCCAGGAGTACCCCATGCCGCCGACCACCACGAAGGCGAAGAAGGCATTGAGGCCCATGGCGGGGGCCAGCGCGATGGGCAGGTTGGCCAGCAGTCCCATCAGGATGCTGCCGATACCGGCGATGAGGCAGGTGGTGACGAACACCGCCTGGGTGTCCATGCCCGCATTGGAGAGGATCTGCGGGTTGACGAACACGATATAGACCATGGTCAGGAAGGTGGTGATACCGGCGATCACCTCGGTTTTGGCATCAGTGGCATGGCTTTTCAGGCCGAACAGGCGCTCGAGCACTCCCTGCCCGGTGGCGTGGTGCGATTGGGTCATCTCTCTTTCCGTTTGATTCCAGTTGGGGGATGGTCTGGGTGACCAGACCGCACATTTTGGCACAAGGGGGGGCGCTCACAAACGGGAAAATGACCGCAACGTCGCCGAAAGACAAACGTTTTTAAAAAAGGGAGTCGCAGGGGGCCGGTCACTCAATCCAGTGAGGCGAGATAACGCTCGACCAGCCTGGCCAGGGTCTCATCGATGCGCTCACGCAGCTGGGGCAGGCTGACGCCGGTTTGGGCCAGGTATTGGCTCGCCTGCTCCTCGCTGAGGCGGCGGCTGGCCAGGTGAAACTCCAGCTCATCGAGCCGCTTGTCGTGGCGCGGGACAATCTGCCACTGCACCCTGTCGGGTTCGAGGCGTGGGAAGAGTTGCATGGCGAGGGTGCAAAACGGCGCGATATGCTGCGGCCCATCCGGCCCGAGGCAGCCGGGCTCGATGCGAAACAGCAGGGTCAGCTTGGGTAGTGGCATGACGCTCTCCCGGTCTGGAGGTGGGGGGCGTAACAAGAAGGGGAGCCGAGGCTCCCCTTCACCTGCTTCACCGGTTTACTTGGTGATGCGCTTGTACTTGGCGCGGTGCGGCTGGATGGCCTCGGCGCCGTAGGTCTTCTTCTTCCACTCTTCGTATTCGGTGAAGTTGCCTTCGAAGAACTCGATCTTGCCCTCGTCCTGATAGTCCAGGATGTGGGTGGCGATCCGGTCGAGGAACCAGCGGTCGTGGGAGATGACCATGGCGCAGCCGGGGAACTCGAGCAGGGCGTTCTCGAGGGCGCGCAGGGTTTCGATGTCCAGATCGTTGGTCGGTTCATCCAGCAGCAGCACGTTGCCGCCGGTTTGCAGCAGCTTGGCCAGATGCAGACGGCCACGCTCACCACCGGAGAGCTCGCCGACCCGCTTCTGCTGGTCGGAGCCCTTGAAGTTGAAGCGGCCGATATAAGCCCGGCTCGGGAACTCGTAGTTGCCGATACGCAGGATGTCCTGACCGTCGGCGACTTCCTCGAACACCGTCTTCTTGTCATCCATGCTGTCACGGAACTGATCCACCGAGGCCAGCACCACGGTCTCACCCAGGGTGATGCTGCCGGCATCCGGCTGCTCTTGGCCCGACATCATGCGAAACAGGGTCGACTTACCGGCACCGTTGGGGCCGATGATGCCGACGATGGCGCCCTTGGGAATAGTGAAGGAGAGATCATCGATCAGCACCCGATCCCCGTAGGACTTGCGCAGGTTGGCCACTTCCACCACCTTGTCGCCGAGGCGCGGTCCGGGCGGAATGAACAGCTCGTTGGTCTCGTTGCGCTTCTGGTAGTCGTTGGTGTTGAGCTCCTCGAAGCGGGCCATACGGGCCTTGGACTTGGCCTGGCGCCCCTTCGGGTTCTGGCGTACCCACTCCAGCTCTTTCTCGATGGACTTGCGACGGGCCGCCTCGGTGCTGGCTTCCTGAGCCAGACGGGCGTCTTTTTGCTCCAGCCAGGAGGAGTAGTTGCCTTCCCAGGGAATGCCCTCGCCGCGGTCGAGCTCCAGGATCCAGCCGGCCACGTTGTCGAGGAAGTAACGGTCGTGGGTGATGGCCACGACGGTGCCTTCATAGTCGTGCAGGAAGCGCTCCAGCCAGGCCACGGACTCGGCGTCCAGGTGGTTGGTGGGTTCGTCCAGCAGCAGCATGTCCGGCTTTTCCAGCAGCAGACGGCACAGGGCCACCCGGCGGCGCTCACCCCCGGAGAGGTGCTTGATCTGGGCATCCCAGGCCGGCAGGCGCAGGGCATCGGCGGCGCGCTCGAGCTGGTTGTCCAGGTTGTGGCCGTCGTGGGCCTGGAGGATCGCCTCCAGCTCGCCTTGCTCCTTGGCCAGCTTGTCGAAGTCGGCATCCGGATCGGCGTAGGCGGCGTACACCTCGTCGAGACGGGTCATGGCACGTTTCACCTCGCCCATGGCCTCCTCGACCGCATCGCGCACGGTCTGCTCCGGATCGAGCTTGGGCTCCTGAGGCAGGTAGCCAATCTTGATGCCGGGCTGCGGACGGGCTTCCCCTTCGATCTCGGTGTCGATGCCGGCCATGATGCGCAGCAGGGTGGACTTACCGGCGCCGTTCAGGCCGAGCACGCCAATCTTGGCGCCCGGGAAGAAGGAGAGGGAGATGTTTTTGAGAATATGACGCTTGGGCGGCACGACCTTGCCAACCCTGTTCATGGTGTAAATAAATTGAGCCATTGGCTAATTCTCTTTTCTTTTCAGGATGCTGGCAGACGCGCCCGCTCCCTGGGGCCGAGGTGGGGCCGGGGCGCAGCCCCGGTTCCAGAAAACCCGCCGATTGTAAACCAAGGGGAAAATAAAGGCGACCGGCGCCAGGCGAGGCTGCTAATGGGGCCGGGGATGACCACCGTAGTAGAGCACCCGCTGCACATACTCCTGGGTCTCCTGATAGGGGGGAATGCCGCCATAACGGGTGACCGCATTCTCACCGGCGTTGTAGGCGGCGCTGATCCGCACCCAGTCGCGGCCGAACTGCCCCTCGAGCCACTTGAGGTAGGTCATGGCCCCACGAATGTTCTGCTCGGCATCAAACGGCCGGGTCACGCCGAAGCGCTGCTGGGTGGCCGGGATGAGCTGCATCACTCCCTGGGCATTTTTCGGCGAGATGGCGCCGCTGTCGAGGTTGGACTCGGCGATGGCGATGGCCAGCGCCAGTTTGGGATCGACCCGATGGCGCTGGGCCGCCTGACGGATCAGGGTGGCCAGCCGCTGCTTGGCCGGTGTCTGGCGGGCCAGGTAACGCTCCATGTTAAAGGGGGTGTCAGGACGGATGAAGGGGGCGCCGCCGCCACCGCCGGCGCCACAGTGGCCGAGGGGGGCGTTGCCGACCTTGTTGTTGTAATAGCGCGCCGCCTGTGGGTTGCCAAGGCGCATGGCCATGGCGAGGTAGGCGTTGGCTTGGCGGGCATTGCGGCGCACCAGCAGGCGGCCGATGCGGTAGTAGGCCTCGGGGTTGCCGAGCTTGGCTGCGGTGCAGTAGTGGGCGATGGCCTGACCTATCTGGCCACTGCGTTCAACCTGTTGGCCGCGTTGCAGCGCCGAAACTGCCTTGGGCGCCTGACGGAAGGGGGTGGCATCGGCCGCGCCGAGCAGCAGCCCCAGCAGCAGGGGCCAGCAGCGGCAGAGGAGGGTGTCCTTCATTGAGATGTTCTCCTGACATGCCTCAACAGATATAGGAATCGAGCTGGGGTTTCGCCAGCCTGGCAGTGGATCCTGTTGTTCTTTCCCGTCATGACAGAGAACGAAACGATATGGAACTTTTTCTCCTGGCCACGTGGCCAAGGGGGAGTGGGGGGCCAGGAACGGCGCTCTGGTCATGTTTTCATCCACTGGGCTGGGCCATAATCGAGGGTGAGCCAGATGGGGGCAGGAGGGGCCATGACTGAGCAGGAGATCCGGGTGAGCGTGGTGGTGCCAGCCAAGGATGAGTGCGACAGCCTGGCTTCGCTGGTGGCCGAGATAGGCGCCGCACTGGCGGAGGAGGCCCATGAGCTCATCATCGTCGATGACGGCAGTCAGGATGGCACTGCGGCGTTGCTCGGCGAGTTGGGCCGCCGCTATCCGACCCTGCGCGTGGTGCGCCACGCCCACTGCGCCGGCCAGAGCATGGCGGTGCTGAGTGGGGCGCGCTGCGGAAGGGGCGCATGGCTGGTGGTGCTCGATGGCGACGGCCAGAACGACCCGGCCGACATTCCGGCCATGCTGGCCGAGGCGCGGTGCCGTTTCGCCGGCTCAGCGCACCGGGTGGGGCTGATTGGCCACCGGGTGGTGCGCCGCGACGACTGGATCAAGCGCCTCTCCTCCTGGCTCGCCAATCGCTACCGGGGGGCGCTGCTGGGGGATGGGATCCCCGATGCGGGGTGCGGCCTCAAGGTGGTGCGCCGCGACTGGTATCTGCGGCTGCCGGCCTTTGATCACATGCACCGCTTCATTCCCGCCCTGCTGCGGGCGCAGGGTGCAGAGATGGCCCCCTGGCCGGTCAATCACAGGCCACGGCGGGCCGGGGTCTCCAAGTACGGGGTGCGCAACCGCTTCTGGCCCGGTCTGCTGGATGTGCTCGGCGTCTGGTGGCTGCTGCGGCGTACTCGGGTGGTTGAGGCGCAGGAGTGGAAGGGATGATGGAGTGGCTGACCGCTCCCCTGCCGTGGCCGGTGCCGCAGGCGTGGCAGCTGACCGGCTGGACGCTGGTCGGCTACTGCGGCGCCCTGCTGTTTGGCAGCCGCTGGCTGGTGCAGTTCTGGGCCTCGCGCCGGGCCGGAAGGCCGGTGATCCCGCGCCTCTTTTGGTACATGAGCGTGCTCGGCAGCCTGATGGCGCTGAGCTACTTCCTGCTCTCCCCGCAGCGCGATTCGGTGGGGGCGCTGCAAAACCTGTTTCCCGCCTTCACGGCCGGCTACAGCCTCTACCTCGACATCCGTCACCGGGGTTGGCGTGGCCGCAAGGGGGATGCGCGAGGTGAGCCATGGTGAGCGATCGTCTCTTGCTGCGCCAGCAGTCGCTGGGTGGCCTGTTGCTGCTGGCGTTGCTGTTGCTGGGAACCGGGCTGGGGCTGCGCGACCCCTGGCCGGCCGACGAGCCGCGCTTTGCCCTGGCTGCGTTGCAGATGGTGCAAAGCGATCAGTGGCTGTTCCCGATGCGCGGCGGCGAGCTGTATGCCGACAAGCCGCCCCTGTTCATGTGGGCCATCGCCCTCGGTTACCAGTTGACCGGATCGCTGCGCATCGCCTTTTTGCTGCCCTCCCTGTGCGCGGCGCTGCTCATTCTGGCGCTGGTGTGGGATCTCGGCCGCCGCCTCTGGTCGCGCGAGACCGGCTTTAGCGCCGGCCTGTTGCTGCTGTTCACCCTCCAGTTCACCTTGCAGGCGAAGACGGCGCAGATCGATCTGTTTGCCACCGCCTTCGTGATGCTGGCCCTCTACGGCCTGCTGCGTTTCCTGCTGTGTGGCGATGGCTGGCGCTGGTACTGGCTCGGCTGGTTTGCCGCCGGGCTGGGGGTTATCAGCAAGGGCATCGGCGTGCTGGCCCTGCTGGTGTTGCTGCCGGCACTGCTGACCCACTGGCAGGCCGTTCGGGCGAGCAGGTGGCGAGCTTGGCTCGCGGCGCTGGCCGGGCCGCCTGTCATGGCGGCGGCCATGGCCCTGTGGCTGGCCCCCATGCTGCTGGCGGTGAGCCAGAGCGGCGATCCCCAGCTGCTGGCCTACCGTGACGAGATCCTGCTGCGCCAGACGGTGACCCGCTATTTTGACGCCTGGCACCACCTCAAGCCGTTCTGGTACTACGTCACCGAGGTGATCCCTCTGTTCTGGCTGCCCCTCTCGCTGCTGCTACCCTGGCTCATCCCCGAGTGGGTCAAGGCGGTGCGCAGCCGCGATCACCGCTTCATCCTGCTGCTTGGCTACCTGCTGCTGGTGGTGCTGCTCTTCTCATTCTCGGCCGGCAAGCGCGGGGTCTACCTCACCCCGGCCACCCCGGCGCTGGCGCTGCTGGCGGCCCCCCTCATCGGCCGGGTGTTGCAACGGCGCTGGCCGGCGCGGCTGCTGCTCGGGCTTGGCATGTTGCTGGGGCTGGTGGGCATGGGCGGGGCGCTGGCGCTGCGTTTGAGCGAGCGCCTGCTGGCGAGGCTGGATGGGGAAGGGGAGGCGCTGTGGCTGCCGCTGCTGCTGTTTGGCCTGCTGGCCCTGCTGCTGACGCTGCGCCTGCGCCGGGCGCCGCTCACGGCCGTCTGCGCCGTGCTGGGCGCGGGCTGGCTCATCTACTCGGGCTGGATCTGCGTGCAGCTCAATACGCTGCGCACCCCGGCGGCCATCATGGCCGAGGCGGCCGCCCGGCTGCCCCCGCAAGGGGAGCTGCTCGTGACCGGATTTAAGGAGCAGCAGCTGCTGTTTGCCCGCTCGCCGCTGCGCCACTACGGCTATCGCCTCGGTGGTGAGGAGCAGGGGCGGGCGGCGGCGGCCTGGGTGGTCGGGGCGCCGATGCGCCGAGTGCTTGGCCCAAGCGACATCATGGGCCTGTGCTTTGAGCCGGCGCAGATGACGCGCCTCGGCCATCGCCATCGCACCGACTGGTGGCTGGCCGATGCCGCCGCGCTCAAGGCGTCGTGCCGTGGCCTGCCCATCACGCTGGAGCCTTACCGCTACCGGCCCGTGCTTTAGACCCGGTAGTAGTCCAGGTACCAGTCGACGAACGCCTTGACCCCTTCGCAGACTCCGGTCTGAGGCCGGTAGCCGGTGGTCGCCAGCAGCGGGGCGCTGTCGGCCCAGGTGGCCGCCACATCCCCCGGCTGCATCGGCAGCAGGCGCCGGCGCACCGGTCGCCCCAGCGCTTGCTCGATCGCCTCGACAAACGTCTCGAGGCGCACCGGCTCGCCATGGCCGATGTTGTAGAGCCGATAGGGGGCCGGGCTGGCATCGGCCTCTCCCCGCCAGGTCGGGCACCCCTGGGGCGGCCGCTCGGTGATGCGCAGCACCCCCTCGACGATGTCGTCTATGTAGGTGAAATCCCGCGCCAGCTCCCCGTGGTTGTAGAGATCGAGCGGCTCGTCGGCGAGGGCGGCGCGCACGAACTTGAACAGGGCCATGTCGGGACGCCCCCAGGGGCCGTAGACAGTGAAAAAGCGCAGCCCCGTGGTGGGGATGGCGTAGAGGTGTGAGTAGGAGTGGGCCATCAGCTCGCCGGCCCGCTTGCTGGCGGCGTAGAGCGAGACCGGGTGGCCGGCCGGGGCATCGGCGCGGGAGGGCAAGCTGCCCTCCAGGCCGTAGACCGAACTGGAGGAGGCATAGATCAGGTGGCCGACCCCATGGTGGCGGCACCCCTCGAGCACGCTCAGCATGCCGGTGATGTTGCTCTCGCTGTAGGCGAACGGCTGCTCCAGTGAGTGGCGCACCCCGCCTTGGGCCGCCAGGTGGATCACCCGCTCGAAGCGCCCCTCGGCAAACAGGCTGTTGATGGCCGGGAGGTTGCACAGATCCTGCTCGACGAAGCGAAAGCCGGGCAGGGCCAGCAGCCTCGCCAGCCGCGCCCGCTTGAGGTTGACGTCGTAGTAGTGGTTGAGGTTGTCGAGCCCGACCACCTGATGGCCGGCGGCACACAGGCGCGCCGCCACATGAAAGCCGATGAAGCCGGCAGCGCCGGTAACCAGATAGTTCATCTCACACCATTTCTCGATGAGGTTGCCTTAGCTTGATGCTATACGGTGGCCGGGCCGCGGGGGAGTCGGGGCGCCATTGTAATATTTTGGTGCAGCCCGTGTAACGCCAGAATGACGCGCCCTGTTTTGGGGCGCATCACCGGGCTATTGTGATCCGGCTCACCGAAAATAGACTCGCCAGCATCACCCGATCCAGTGATCAGGATCTGCCGTTTCTCTCTTGTCGCCAACAGGTACATGTTATGGATAACCGCCCCCATCCCCTCTATGAGGATGCTCTCGCCTTGCTGACCGCCTCGGGCTTTGTCTCCCTCGGCATCTTCCTGTTCCACCAGGTGGGGCTGCTCACCGGCGGCACCGCCGGTCTGGCCTTGCTGCTGCAACAGATCACGGGCGTGAGCTTTGGCCTGCTCTTTTTTGGCATCAACCTGCCCTTCTACGCGCTGGCCTGGCTGCGCATGGGGCCGCGCTTCACCCTCAACACCTTCCTCTCGGTGGCGGCGGTCTCGTGGATGACGGATCACCTCAACGCCGTGTTGCTCATTGGCAAGGTGGAGCCGCTCTACGCCGCCCTCATCGGCGGCTCCCTGATCGGCATGGGGCTGCTCATCATGTTCCGCCACCGCTCCAGCCTGGGTGGCTTCAACATCCTGGCGCTGTTTATTCAGGAGCGCGTCGGCATTCGCGCCGGCAAGCTGCAAATGGGGCTCGATTGCGCCATCGTCATCGCCTCCTTCTTCGTGGTGTCGCCCTGGTTGCTGCTGCTTTCCATCGTGGCGGCCATCTTCTGTAACCTGGTGTTGACGCTCAACCACAAGCCGGGCCGCTATCAGGTGGCCTGAATCACGAAAAGGGGCCTTGGGGCCCCTTTTTCATACCACCAGCGGAGTGTCGCCATCGTGCAGCACCCGCGCCGGGTAGCCGTAGAGCCGCTCGATCAGGGGGGGAGTGAGCACCTCGCGCGGTGGGCCGTCGGCCATCAGATTACCCTGTGCCAGCATCACCAGTCGATCGGCATGGCGCGCCGCCAGGTTCAGATCGTGCAGCACCACCAGCACGGCGGTTTCGCGTCCCGCCAGGGCGCGGGCCATGGTCAGCAGTTGGTGCTGGTGCTTGAGATCGAGCGCCGAGGTGGGCTCATCGAGCAGCAGCAGGCGCGGCGCTGGCGGGGTGTCGGGGTGTTGCCACAGCTGGGCCAATACCCGGGCAAACTGCACCCGCTGGCGCTCGCCCCCGGAGAGGGAGGGATAGTGCTGGCCGGCGAGGTGGCTCACCCCGGCGTGCGCCATGGCCGCCGCCGTGATGCGATCGCGCTGGTGGCCAGGCTCGCTGTGGGGCAGCCGTCCCATGGCGACCACCTCCTCGCACAAAAAGGGGAAGCTCAGCGACGAACTCTGGGGCAGCACCCCGAGGCGCTGGGCCAGCTGGTTGGCCGGCCATGCCTCGCGCGGGCGGCCGAACAGGGTTATCTCCCCATCGCAGGCCAGCTCCCCGCTGATGCACTTGAGCAGGCTGCTCTTGCCGGCCCCGTTGGGGCCGAGCAGGGCGGTAACGCTGCCCGCCTCGAGCGTGAGATCGAGCCGGTCGAGGAGGCGGCGGCCGCTGCGCAGCAGGGTGAGCTGGCGGCAGGTCAGCAGTGGCATGAAGACTCCTAGAGGTGCTTGCGCCCCTGCACCAGCAGCCAGAGAAAGAAGGGGGCGCCGAGCAGGGCGGTGATGATGCCGACCGGCAGCTCGGCTGGGGCCAGCAGGGTGCGGGCCAGCATGTCGGCGGCCAGCAGCAGGGTGGCGCCGAGCAGGGCCGACAGCGGCAGCAGGCGGTGGTGGTTGGGGCCGGCCAGCAGGCGCACCAGATGAGGCACGACGAGGCCGATGAAGCCGATGAGGCGCACACCGCGACCGCCACACCGACCCCGGCGGCGGTGAGCAAAATGAGGCGCCGTTTGAGGGGCTGCACCGCCACGCCGAGGTGGCGCGCCTCCGACTCCCCGAGCAGCAGGGCGTTGAGGGGGCCGGCGTCACGCTGGAACAGCGCCAGCAGCAGCCCCAGCGTCAGCATGGCGAGCAGGACGTCGGCCGGCTTGCCGGCCGCCAGGCTCCCCATCTGCCACAGGCTCAGGTTGCGCAGCATCTGATCGTCGGCCAGGTAGGTGAGCAGGCCAATGGCGGCGCCAGAGAGGGCGGTGATGGCCACCCCGGCCAGCAGCATGACGGTGACCGAGGTGCCTTCTTCGCGGGTGCCGAGCAGGTAGACCAGGGTGGTGGTGAGCGCGCCGCCGAGAAAGGCCAGCAGGGGCAGCACGCCAACACCGATGGTGCGTTGCAGGTCAGTGCCGAGCGGCGCCAACAGTACGATGGCCAGCGCCGCCCCGAGCGCGGCCCCGCCCGAGACGCCGATGATGCCGGGGTCGGCCAGCGGATTGCGAAACAGGCCCTGCATCACGGCGCCGCACAGACCGAGGATCCCGCCCACCGCGACGCAGAGCAGGGTGCGTGGCAGGCGGATCTCCTGCACCACCAGCTGTTGGTGGGGGGCCAGGGTCGAGCCCGGCAGCAGGGCGCCGAGACTCTCGCCAAGGCTGAGCGAGAGTGGCCCGGTCGCCAGCGAAAGCAGGCCGAGCAACAGCAACAGGCCAGTCAAGGCCAGCAGCAGAGGCGGCAGGGGCAGGCGGCGCAGTGTGGCCATGACTCAGCGCATCCAATCGGTGATGTGGCGGGCCTGGGTCAGGGCGCTGAGGGAGAGGCCCCCCAGTAGGGCCTGCCCATCGATGGCGTGGATGGCGCCGCGCTGTCCGGCCGGGGTGGCGGCCAGCGCCGGTACCTCGGCCAGTACGGTGGCGGCATCCTGATAGTGCTGCCATTCGCGGCCGCTCACCAGCACCAGCTCGGGCTGCATCTTGATGAGGGATTCGGCGGCGATGGGCTTGTAACCCTGGAGTGCGGCCCCGAGGTGCTCACCCCCCGCCAGCCGGATCAGGGCGGCCGCCGTGGTGTCGCCGCCGGCCAGGCTCAGCGGCTGCCCTTTGTGCAGCAGCAGGAAGGCGACCTTGCGCGCCGGTTGTCCGGCCCGTCGGGCCGCCAGGGCTTCGGCCTCGGCGGCGATCTTCTCTTTCAGTGCCTTGGCCTCGGGGGCGCGGCCGAGCACCCCGGCCAGGGTGTCGATGCGCTGGTAGAGGTTGTCCAGGGTCGGTGCGGTGGGTAGCTCGTTCACCGTGACCCCGGCCCGGGTGAGCTGATCGAGGGTCGCTTGCGGCCCCATCTCGTCGCTGCCGATGACCCGGCTCGGCGCCAGGCTTAAGATCCCCTCGGCGGCCAGAGCCCGGTGATAGCCGACCTTGGGCACCTTGAGGCCCTGGCTGCTCAGGTCGGTGGCGATGACCTGCTCCCCCGCTCCGAGCGCCTGCAACAGCTCGGTGGTGGCGGGGCCAATGCTGACGATGCGCTCGGCAGCAGAGAGGG
Organism: Aeromonas simiae; assembly: GCF_000820125.1. Taxonomy (GTDB): domain Bacteria; phylum Pseudomonadota; class Gammaproteobacteria; order Enterobacterales; family Aeromonadaceae; genus Aeromonas; species Aeromonas simiae. The sequence continues at coordinate 91,208 of NZ_CDBY01000051.1, forward strand.
ATGGGGCAGCCAGCAGGGTGGCGAGGGCGATGCGGCAGAGCACGCGTCCGATACGAGACTCCATGGCAAGTGGCTCCAGAGAGGAAAATGAGGGTGGGCCGCAGCATAACAAGGGCAACATCAAAATGCACTGGTAATGATAGTTATTATCAATTGCATTTATTCATTCTCTTCTCGTAAAGTAGTGCTCACGTTGAGCGTGCAGAACGATGGGGAGACGATGACCATTGCACAACAGATCCACCACCTGCTGACCGAGGATCCGGACTTGCACCCTTCCCGCATCGCCACCACCCTGGGGGTGAGCGAGTGGGACGTGGTGCGCCACCTGCCGGCCGAGCTGGTGACCCTGCTGCCGGGGGAGCAGGCCGAGTCACTGCTGGGGCAGCTGGCCGACTGGGGGCCCGTCACCACGATTGTCGAGTCTTGCGGCTCAATCTTCGAGGTGAAGGCCCCCTTCCCGCCGGGCAAGTGCGCGCGTGGCTACTACAACCTGATGGGCCGCGACGATGAGCTGCATGGTCACCTCAAGCTCGACGCCGTGGCCCACATCGCCCTGGTGAGCAAGCGTTTCATGGGCAAGGAGGGGCACTCCTTCCAGTTTTTCGATGCGGCGGGGCGCTGCATCTTCAAGATCTATCTGGGCCGTGACCACCAGCGCCACCTCTTGCCGGAGCAAGTGGCGCGCTTCATGGCCCTGCGCAAGGGAGTCATCCATGAGTGAACGTCAAGAGCGCCTGCAAGGCAGGCTGCAACCGGAGATCCGTGCGTTTCGCGACGCCTGCCGCACCGTGCAGCTGGCCACCGTCGATGGCGAAGGGGTGCCCAACGCCAGCTATGCGCCGTTCGTGCTGCAAGAAGATGGCTATTACGTGCTCATCTCCGAGATCGCCCGCCATGCCCGCAACTTGCAGCAGGTGCCGCGTGTCTCGCTGATGCTGATCGAGGATGAAGGGGCCGCCCGCGAGCTGTTTGCCAGAAAGCGGCTCACCTTCGATGCCAGCGCCGAGGTGGTGGCGCGCGATGATCCCCGCTGGACCGTCGCCGTGGCGGCGCTGGAGGGGCGCTTTGGCGAGATTGTTAGCGGGCTCTCCAACCTCAAGGACTTCGTGCTGTTTCGCTTAACGCCCGAGCAGGGGCTGTTTGTGAAGGGATTCGGCCAGGCGTTTCGCGTGAGCGGTGACGAGCTGGTGGATGTTGTTCATCTGGCCGAGGGGCACAGGCGCATCGACAACGATGCCGAGATCGCCACCCCAGCCGATGAGCTGCGCTAAGGGCGAAGAGGAGCAACGGGCAGCCACGGCTGCCCGTTCTGTTTTCTGCGGCATCAGGGCCATGGGCGGGCTCGGCTGCTCAACTCAGTGGCCGTCGACGCCATGGCCTGAGTGAAGGTGAACGAGGGTAGCTCGTTGTAGCGCTGCTGATACTCCTTGGCAAAGCGGCCCAGCTGGCTGAAACCGCAGTCGAGGGCGATCAGCGAGACACTCTCGTGGCGCTGGGCATTGAGCAGGCGCCGGCGCACCTCCCGAAACCGCAGCTCCCGGAAATAGGCGATGGGAGAGCAGCCGTAGAAGTGGTGAAAGTCGTGATAGAGCTTCTTCTTGGCGACGCCGGCCGTGCGTTCGAGATCGGCCAGCGTCAGCGGTTGATCCAGCATCTCTTCCATCATGCTGACCAGCTCGTGCAAGTAATCCGGTCGTCTGAGCAGGCGGGCCTCGAGCTGCTGGCTGTAGTTGTGGGGCTGATGCTGCAACAGCAGCGACAGCAGAATGTCCTGATAGGCCGTCCAGATGGTGCTGTGGTCGACGAGGGAGTAGGGGTTGAGCAGCATGTTGCTCAGCGAGCCGATGGTGTGCCACCAGAGCCCCATTTCGCCGTTCAGGGCGATGCCGGGCTCGAAGATCACCGGTCGGGTGATATCGCGGTTGAGCAGGGTGGCGAGCTTGTGCTCTAGCGCCTCCCGGGAGACCCGCACCTGACGTTTGCGGCAGTGGGCATCGAGTGAGAGACGAAAAGGGTGGCCTGGCGAGATGATCAGTCCCTGCTCGGCATCCGACTCCACGCAACTTTTCAGGTGTTCAAACTGCTGGGTGCCCGAGATGGGCAGGCTGATGCTGTAACTGTGCAACAGATCGTCGGTCTTGATGCTGACGTCGGTTTCGTAGGCGAGCATACCCAGTGCCAGATGACCCAGGCGTATGCCCTGATGGTGAAAACGCAGGTGGTGAGGATGAGGGGTTTCCAACTCATGGGGGCCGCAAATCTGGCTCATCCAGTCACGGGCAGACGTGGTGCTGCAAAACTCGACATTGATGATCTCCTTGCGCAGCTCACTTTGCTTGTGCTGACGCCGTTTCATGTCTCTTCCTCCTGAACATCCCTGTTGTGGTTCCGAACAACTCCTTGTTCAGATCTGTCCGCCTCACTTCCTTTTCTCAGCCCGCCATAAGACGCCACATTAACAAAAATAAAACAACACAATTGGTGTGTGAAAATCATACATTGCTGTTTTTTATCGTTATTATTTTTGTCTGTATTTATTTTGCGCAAAGTTGTGACTTGTGTTGGTTAACGAAAAGATAACAAGAAGTGGCTATCGATTGTGCAGGAAGTGAATAGTGTTCGGATTTGTTCGCTGGCTATCCTTGGCCCACTTGCACAACTGTGCTTAGGAGGGAAACGAAACATGGGAACCCAAAGGGATTTGGCTCAGTGGCAGCAATACGTTCAGCAGAGCCTGGATTTTCGGCCCGACGAAGGCATTTTCCGTGTCGCTCGGGATATTTTCACGGAGCCGGCGTTGTTCGATCTGGAGATGGAGCTGATTTTCGAAAAGCAGTGGATTTTTGCCTGTCATGAAAGTCAGATTGCCAATCCGAACGACTTCATCACCATGCAGGCTGGCCGCCAGCCGATGATCATCACCCGCGACAGCCGGGGTGAGCTGCATGCGCTGGCCAATACCTGCCAGCACAGAGGCGCCACCCTGACCCGGGTGTGCAAGGGCAATCAGTCCACCTTTACCTGCCCGTTCCACGCCTGGGCCTACAAGTCAGACGGCCGTCTGGCCAAGGTCAAGGCGAGTGAGGAGTATGCCCCCGACTTCGATCGGGAGTGCCGCGGCCTGAGAAAGGCACGCATCGCCAGCTACCGGGGTTTTGTCTTCATCAATCTGGATCAGGCATCGACCCTGAGCCTGGAAGATTACCTGGGCGATACCCGCCTGTTCCTGGACATGATGGTGGAGCAGTCGGCGACCGAAGAGTTGGAGGTGTTGCCTGGGCAGTCCACCTATACCTTCGACGGCAACTGGAAGCTGCAAACCGAGAACGGGCTGGATGGTTATCACGTCAGCACGGTGCACTTTAACTACGTCAGCACGGTGCAGCATCGCCGCGAGATCGACTCGCACAAACCCGATCAGGTCAATGCCACCCTCGACTACAGCAAGCTGGGGGCCGGTGACAAGAACACCGACGATGGCTGGTTCTCATTCCCGTACGGGCACAGCGTGCTGTTTAGCGACATGCCCAACCCTGAAGTGCGTCCCGGTTATCACACCGTCATGCCGCGCCTGCGCGAGCGCCACACCGAAGAGTGGGCGCAGTGGGCCATGCACCGGCTGCGTAACCTCAATATCTACCCCAGCCTGTTCTTCATGGATCAGATCAGCTCCCAGTTGCGGATCATCCGCCCTGTGGCCTGGGACAAGACCGAAGTGATCAGCCTCTGCCTGGGGGTCAAGGGGGAGTCGGCGCAGGACAGGGAGAACCGCATTCGCCAGTTCGAAGACTTCTTCAACGTCTCCGGCATGGGCACCCCGGACGATCTGGTGGAGTTTCGCGAATCCCAGCGCGGCTTCGAGGCGCGGCTTTCACCCTGGAGCGACATCTCGCGTGGTTACCACCAGTGGCAGCGAGGGGAGACGCACAACAGCCGGATCCTCGGCATTAAGCCGGTGATCACGGGCATCGAGTGCACCCACGAGGGGCTCTATGTGAATCAGCACCAGGCGTGGCAGCAAACCATGCTCGACGGTTTGCAGCAAAAGATGAAGCAGGAGGCATAACACCATGGCGCTCCAACACGATTTGGAACAGTTCTTCTATCAGCTTTCCGGTTACTGCGATGAGCAGGATTGGGATCGCTATGTGGCGCAGTTCGCCCCTGATTGCGAGTTGCATATCCCCCAGTGGGACAGCGAGCACCGCTACACCCAGGACCCCAAGACCGAGATGTCGCTGATGTACTACCCCAACCGGGGCGGGCTCGAGGATCGGGTCTTTCGGATCCGCACCGGCAAATCCGCGGCTTCCAATCCGATGCCGCGCACCCTGCACCTGATCAACAACGTGCGGCTGACCGAGCTGGAGGGCGGTGAGGTGCAGGCCAAGGTGAACTGGGTGACCCACTACTACCGCTTTGGCGAGGCGAGCAGCTTCTTCGGGGTGGCCCACTACCGCCTGCGCCAAGAGCAGGGGAGCTGGCTCATCACTTACAAGCAGTCGATCCTGTTCAACGACAAGATCAACGCGGTGCTCGATTTCTATCACGTCTAACGGATGGGGTGTCATGTCATATTCTGCTGCGATCGTATTTCGTGACGGCAACACCCGCTTCATCCGGGTGAATGAGAACGAGTTGCTGATCGATGCTGCTCTGCGCCAGGGCGTCACGCTGCCGGTCGATTGCCGCGAGGGTGTCTGTGCAACCTGTCGCTGCCACTGTGAGTCGGGCGAGGTGGATCTCGACTACGTGGATGATGAAGCGCTAACCCGTGAGGAACTGCAGGCCGGCCATGTGCTGGCCTGTCAGACCCGCCTGCGTTCGGCCGCTTCCTTCTATTTCGATGTGGACGCGGCCCTGTGCAGCGTCTCACCGCAACGCTACCAAGGGGTGGTCAGCGCCGTGGATCTGGTTTCCGATTCGGTGGTGACGCTGGATGTCACCCTGGAGGGGGCCGAACACCTGCGCTTCCTGCCGGGTCAGTATGCCCGCCTCCAGGTGCCGGGCAGCGACAGCTGGCGCGCCTACTCCTTTGCCAATGGTGAGGTGGTCAAAGGGCAGATCCGTTTTCTGATCCGCCTGCTGCCCAGCGGGGCCATGAGCGACTACCTGCGCCAGCGTGCCCAGCCGGGGGACCCCATCGCACTGGATGCCCCTTTCGGCGCCTTCTACCTGCGGGAAGTGACCCGGCCGCTGCTGATGGTGGCGGGGGGCACTGGCCTCTCGGCGTTTCTCAGCATGCTGGATCGCCTGGAGCAGCAAGGGGCCCGCTACCCGATACGCCTGTGCTATGGCGTGACCAAGGAGGGGGATCTGTGCGAGCTGGCGCGGCTGGAGGAGTACAAGCAGCGCCTGCCCGATTTTGACTATCAGGTGATCGTCATGGCGCCTTCCGCTCAGTGGCAGGGGCGCCAAGGGGTGGTGTGCGATCTGTTTGACCCCGGTTTTCTCGATACCCCCTTCGATGCCTACCTGTGTGGCCCGCCGCCCATGATAGAGGCGACCCAGCAGTGGCTGGCCAGTCATCCGGTCGCCGAGCATCACCTCTATTTCGAAAAATTTGTATCCAGCTAACTGAGCAAGGTGATGACTCCCTGACGCCATGGGCGTTGGGTTGGGCGTGTATTACCTGACATCCAACAGGATTGGAGACGTGAACAATGACAAAACTCAAGGCCGCCATCATAGGGCCGGGCAACATAGGCACGGATCTGCTGATGAAGATGCAGCGCTCCGAATGGATCGAGCCAGTCTGGATGGTCGGCATCGATCCCCTCTCCGAGGGGTTGCAGCGCGCCCGTGAGATGGGGATCAAGGTGAGCGACAGCGGGGTCGATGGCCTGCTGCCCCATGTGCTGGAGGACGACATCCGGATCGCATTCGATGCCACGTCGGCCTATGCCCATGCCGAGAACAGCATCAAGCTCAACGAGCTGGGAGTGGTCATGATCGACCTGACCCCGGCCGCCATCGGCCCCTTCTGTGTGCCCCCGGTCAACCTCAAGCAACATGCGGCCCAGCTGGCCATGAACGTCAACATGGTCACCTGTGGCGGACAGGCCACCATCCCCATGGTGGCGGCGGTCTCGCGGGTGCAGCCGGTGGCCTATGGCGAAATCATTGCCACCGTCTCCTCCCGCTCGGTCGGGCCAGGCACCCGCAAGAACATCGACGAGTTCACCCGTACCACGGCCAAGGCCGTCGAGCAGGTGGGCGGGGCCCGCGAGGGCAAGGCCATCATCATCATCAACCCGGCCGAGCCCCCCTTAATGATGCGCGACACCGTGCACTGCCTGCTCGATGAGGAGCCGGATCAGGCGGCCATCACCCGCTCGGTGCTGGAGATGGTCGAGCAGGTGCGTCGCTACGTACCCGGCTACACCCTGGTCAACGGCCCGGTCTTCGATGGCCGCAAGGTCTCGCTGTTCCTGGAGGTGGCCGGGCTGGGGGACTTCCTGCCCACCTATGCCGGCAACCTGGACATCATGACGGCGGCGGCACTGCATACCGCCGAGATGCTGGCCATGGAGATCGCCAGCCACACCATCACACTGCCAGCGCGAGGATAACGAGATGGAACAACAGCACAAGGTCGTGCGGCTGCATGACATGAGCCTGCGTGACGGCATGCACGCCAAACGGCATCAGCTCTCCCTCGAGCAGGTGGTGTCGGTCGCGACCGGCCTGGATGAGGCCGGCGTGCCGCTGATCGAGGTGACCCATGGCGATGGGCTGGGGGGGGCGTCCCTCAACTACGGCTTCCCGGCCCACAGCGACGAGGAGTACCTCAAGGCGGTGGTGCCGCGCATGAAGCAGGCCAAGATTTCGGCCCTGCTGCTGCCGGGGATCGGCACGGTCGATCACCTGCGCATGGCTGTCGATTGCGGGATCAGCACGGTGCGGGTGGCGACCCACTGCACCGAGGCCGACGTGTCGGAGCAGCACATCGGCATGGCCGCCAAGCTGGGGCTCGACACGGTGGGCTTTTTGATGATGGCGCACATGGCCAGCCCGCAGACCCTGCTGGAGCAGGCGCGGCTCATGGTGAGCTATGGGGCCAACTGCATCTATTGCACCGACTCGGCGGGTTACATGCTGCCTGGCGATGTGGCCGAGCGTTTTCGGCTGCTGCGCGCCGAGCTGCCGGCGGAGATCGAGCTGGGCTTTCATGGCCACCACAACCTGGGGATGGCGATCGCCAACTCGCTGGTGGCCATCGAGTGCGGCGCCAGCCGGATCGACGGCTCGGTGGCCGGGCTGGGGGCGGGGGCCGGCAACACGCCGCTGGAGGTGCTGTGCGCCGTGCTCGAGCGCATGGGGACCCCGAGCGGCGTCGATCTCTACCGGATCATGGACGTGGCCGAGGATCGGGTGGTGCCCATGATGGATCAGCCGATTCGGATGGATCGGGATGCCCTGACCCTGGGCTATGCCGGGGTCTACTCCTCCTTCCTCTTGTTTGCCAAGCGCGCCGAGCAGAAGTACGGCGTGTCGGCGCGCGACATCCTGGTCGAGCTGGGGCGGCGCGGCACCGTCGGCGGGCAGGAGGACATGATTGAAGACCTGGCGCTGACCATGGCCAGAGCGGCGCGTTGAGCGGCCAAGGGCCGACGGAAATCGTAAGGATCACAGATGAACCACTTGAACACTGAGCAGATTGAACAGCTGGCCGCCCACCTAGAGCAGGCCGAGCTGGAGCGGCGTGAAGTCACCAAGATCACCGACGACTACCCGCAGATGAGTTACCGGGATGCCTTCGACATCCAGTGGGCGATCCGCCGCCGCAAGGAGGCGCGCGGCCACAAGGTGGTGGGCATGAAGATGGGGCTGACCTCCTGGGCCAAGATGGCCCAGATGGGGGTCGAGCACCCCTGCTATGGCTTTCTGGTCGACACCTACAGCGTGCCGGATGGGGGTGAGATCGCGTTTGATGCGCTGATCCACCCCAAGATCGAGGCCGAGCTGGCCTTCGTGACCAAGCAGGAGCTGCGCGGCCCCGGCTGCCACATCGGTGATGTGTTGCGAGCCACCGACTTCGTGATGCCGGCGGTCGAGGTGATCGACTCGCGTTACCTGGATTTTCGCTTCGATCTCAAGAGCGTGATTGCCGACAACTCCTCCTCCAGCCGTTTCGTGGCGGGGGGCACCATGGCGGATGTCGAGGGGCTGGATCTGAAGAACCTCGGGGTGGTGATGGAGATCAACGGTCAGGTGGTGCAGACCGGTGCCGGCGCTGCGGTACTGGGCCATCCCGCCGCTTCGGTGGCCCTGCTGGCCAACATGCTGGCCGAGCGCGGCGAGGTGATCCCGGCCGGCAGCTTCATCATGGTCGGGGCCATCACGGCGGCGGTGCAGGTCAACAAGGGGGACAACTTCGTGGTCCGCTATCAGGGACTGGGCACCGTCAGCGGTCGTTTCGTCTAACCGGGAGAGCAGAGGATGCCAATCGTTGAAGTCAGCATGATGGAAGGTCGCTCCGACGAGCAGAAAGAGGCCGTCATCAGCGAGATCATCCAGGCGCTGGAGCGGGCCATCGGAGCGCCGCAGGAGTCGGTGCGGGTACTCATCTACGAGCTACCCAAACAACATTTTGGTATCGGCGGACAGTCGGCCAAGCGCAGGGGTCGCTGACCCTTTTACCCCTCTTCGTGGTCATGGCGGCGCTACCTGGCAACCGGTGGCGGGGGAGGGGTCTGCCTGCTAGAGCGTCATGGTGGTCAATGGAGTGACACTCCAGGAGGTGTGTGTATGGGCGGCTATATCGTCAAGATCCGGGGTCTGGAAGGGAGCGAGGCCCGTTTTGTGGTGCGGCAGGGAGAGAGCCTGCTGGCCGGGGCTGAGCGAGGCGGCGTATCCCCCATTCCCGTTGGCTGCTGCCGGGGGGGATGTGGTTTGTGCCGCATCAGGGTGGTGAATGGTTGCTTCTGGCGTGGACACATGAGCCGCCGCCATGTGTCGGCCGAGCAGGCCGGGGCCGGCTATGCCCTGGCGTGTCAGGTCATACCGGAGAGTGACATGGAGATCGAACTGGCTGGAGTGGTCGCGATGAATCCGCTTCGCCAGTACTGCGTCAATCAGGAATAAGGAGAGTCGATATGAAAAAGGGAGTCATGCGTCCGGGTCACGTGCAGCTGCGCGTCATGAACATGCAGGATGCCATCGCCCACTATCGGGATCTGATGGGATTGATTGAAACCGATCAGGACTCACAGGGACGGGTCTATCTCAAGGGCTGGACCGAGGTGGATCACTTCTCCTTGGTGCTGCGCGAAGACAGCACGCCGGGCATGGATTTCATGGCCTTCAAGGTGCTCGATGAGAAGACCCTCGACGCCCTGCATCAGGATCTACAGGCGTACGGGGTCAAGGTGACCGAGATCCCGGCCGGGGATCTCAAGGGATGTGGTCGCCGTCTGAGCTTTGTTGCCCCGACGGGCCACACCTTCGAGCTGTATGCCACCAAGGAGCAGACGGGGCGCTACGGGGTGGGCAACCACAACCCGGAAGCCTGGCCACGGGGTTTGCAAGGGATGCAGGCTCAGCGCCTGGATCACTGCCTGCTCTACGGGGATGACCTTGACAACACCTACCGCCTCTTCCAGGAGGTGCTGGGCTTTGATCTGTGCGAGCAGGTCATGGCCGAGGATGGCACCCGGGTGGCGCAGTTCTTGACGGTCTCCATGAAGGCCCACGACATCGCCTTCATCCGTCACACGGAGAAAGACAAGCTGCACCACGTCTCGTTCCTGCTGGAGTCGTGGGAGCAGGTGCTCAAGGCCGGCGATTTGCTGACGATGACCAACACCGCCATCGATATCGGGCCGACCCGGCACGGCATCACCCACGGTCAGACCATCTACTTCTTCGATCCCTCCGGCAACCGCAACGAGGTCTACAGCGGCGGCGATACCTTCTACCCGGATCATCCGCCCATCACCTGGGATGCCGACAAACTGGGCAAGGCGATCTTCTATCACGACCGCAAACTGAACGAGCGCTTCCTGACCGTGGTGACCTGATTGTGCAGTGGCAGGGGAGAGCGGCTCTTTTTAGACAGAGGTGAGAACAGACGATGCAAGAGTTCAAGAATTTCATTAATGGCGAGTATGTCGGCTCCAGTGAAGATCGGCGTTTCGAGAATCGCTGCCCGGTCGACAACAGCCTGATTGGCTATGTGCATGAGGCGGGCCAACGTGAGGTGGACGCCGCGGTCAAGGCCGCCAAGGCGGCGCTGAAGGGGCCGTGGGGGCAGTTTACCCAGGCCCAGCGCATCGCCCTGCTCAACCGGGTGGCCGATCGGATCAACGAGCGTTTCGAGGAGTTTCTTGAGGCGGAGTGCCGCGACACCGGCAAGCCGCGCTCGCTGGCCAGCCACATCGACATCCCGCGCGGGGCGGCCAACTTCAAGGCCTTCTCCGAGACCCTGAACAACCAGTCGACCGAGGGATTTCGCCTCGATACGCCGGATGGGCGCGGCGCCATCAACGTGGGTCAGCGCACCCCCAAGGGGGTCATCGCCGTGGTCTGCCCCTGGAACCTGCCCCTGCTGCTGATGACCTGGAAGGTGGGGCCGGCGCTGGCCTGTGGCAACACGGTCGTGGTCAAACCATCGGAAGATACGCCGGCCACCACTACCCTGCTCGGGGAGGTGATGAACGAGTGCGGCGTCCCCGCCGGGGTGTTCAACGTGGTGCACGGCTTCGGGCCCAATTCGGCCGGGGAGTTTCTCACGACCCATCCGCTGGTCGATGCGATCACCTTTACCGGTGAGACCCGCACCGGCGAGATCATCATGCAGGCGGCCTCGGTGGGGCTGCGCAACATCTCGCTGGAGTGCGGTGGCAAGAACGCCGCCATCGTCTTTGCTGACTGCGATCTGGAGAAGGCGGTGGAGGGCACCATGCGCTCGGCCTTTGTCAACTGCGGTCAGGTCTGCCTGGGCACGGAGCGAGTCTATGTCGAGCGTCCCCTGTTCGAGCGCTTCCTGGCGCGGATGAAAGAGGAGGTGGCGCGGCTCAAGCCGGGCAGACCGGAGGACGCGCAGGCCAACTTCGGCCCCCTGGTCAGCCATCAGCACAGGGACAAGGTGCTGAGCTACTACGAGCTGGCGCGTCAGGAGGGGGCCAAGGTCGAGATCGGCGGCGGTGTTCCCGACATGGGCGAGGCCCTCAGCGGCGGCGCCTGGATTGAGCCGACCATCTGGACTGGGCTGGCGGATGACGCCCGCGTGGTGCGCGAGGAGATCTTCGGCCCCTGCTGCCACCTGCGCCCCTTCGACAGCGAGGAGGAGGTGATCGCGCTGGCCAACGATACCCCCTACGGGCTGGCCGCCTCGGTGTGGACCGAGAACGGCTCGCGCGCCCTGCGGGTGGCCGAGCAGATCGAGGCCGGTACCGTCTGGATCAACAGCTGGTTCCTGCGCGACCTGCGGGCTGCGTTTGGCGGGATGAAGCACTCCGGCATCGGCCGTGAGGGGGGCGTCCACGGGCTGGAGTTCTATACCGAGCTCAAAAACATCTGCATCAAGCTGTAAGGGAGGACGAGATGCACAGTGAACAGATCCGCGCCTGTGGTGACGAGCTTTACATGGCTCTGCGCCAGCGGGAGACGGTGGCCCCGCTGACCGAGCGGTTCCCCGACATCACCCTGGCCGATGCCTATCAGATCTCCTTGCACATGCTGCAACGCCGTGAGCAGGACGGGGAGCGGGTCATCGGCAAGAAGATTGGTCTCACCTCCAAGGCGGTGCAGAACATGCTGAAGGTGGGGCAGCCGGACTTTGGCTTTCTGACCAACGCCATGGTCTACAGCCAGGGGGCCGAGATGCCGGTCAGCTCGACCCTGATCCAGCCACGGGCAGAGGGGGAGATTGCCTTCATCCTGAAGCGGGATCTGCTGGGCCCCGGCATCACGGCCGCCGATGTGCTGGCCGCGACCGAGTGCCTCATCCCCTGCTTTGAGGTGGTGGATTCCCGGATCCACGACTGGAAGATAGCGATCCAGGACACGGTGGCCGACAACGCCTCCAGCGGCCTGTTCCTGCTGGGGGATCGCGCCGTGTCACCGCGCCGGGTCGATCTGGCGACCTGCGGCATGGTGGTGGAGAAAAATGGCGCCGTGATCAGCACCGGCGCCGGTGCGGCCGCGCTGGGCAATCCACTCAACTGCGTGGCCTGGCTGGCCAACACCCTCGGTGAGCAGGGCATCGCCCTCAAGGCCGGTGAAGTGATCCTGTCGGGGGCCCTGGTGCCGCTGGAGCCTGTTAAGGCGGGGGATTTCATGACCGTCTCGGTGGGGGGGATGGGCAGTGCTTCGGTGCGCTTTACCTGACACCTGCGCGCCGTGGTCATGCCATGGCCGGGGCGCGCACTCTGGGCGCCCGTCATGGGAAGAGCGGGCAGCCTTGGCTGCCCGTTTTGTTATTCGTTGCCGCCGATGCGGTTGGGAAACGCGCGGCGGTCGGCGTCGGTGGCGGTCTCATTGCATTCGCCACGCACCTTCCACGAGGTGCGCGAGAGCACGATGAACCCCTCGCGGCAGTACTGCTTGTCGGTGAGCCAGCCGGCGATGCGGTCTTCTTGCAGCGCCTCGCGGGTCTCCAGCAGGCTCTTGCGCGGGCGTTGCAGTTGTCCCTCGTCGTCCGAGCGCGAGAGACCGGGGCGGCGCTCCAGTGGCGCCGACTCGAACACGAAGCGCTTGCTCCCCTCCTCGTTGATGTGGGTGGTGAAGAGGGCGGGCGGCTCACTCTGACCACCGGGCAACCCCGGCAGGGAGGCGCAGGCGGTCAGCAGCAGGGCAGGGGACAACAGCAGTAACAGACGCAAGGGCGGACTCCGTTCAGACGAGCTGATCTGTGGGCAGCAGGGTAACATGTTTACCGGCGGGCAGGATCAACCCCTGCCACATCCAGTGGTGGTGGTCGATGATCTGCTCGGCACTGAAGTGGGGGCGGTCGGCCGTGGTGTGGGCATCGCTCACGGCCACCACATTGAAGCCGAGGGCGGCGGCGCTGCGCAAGGTGGTATCGACGCAAAAGTCGGTGGCGCAGCCGGTGATGAGCAGACGGCGGGGGGCCAGGATGCGCAGGCGGGCCGCCAGATCGGTGCCAAGAAAGCTGTCGCAGGCGCTCTTGCGCAGGTGACCGTCGGCCTCGTCCACCTCCAGATCCGGATGCAGTGCCCAACCCGGCGTGCCCACGGCGATCTCCTCGCCCGGCAGGCCATCGTGCTGCACATAGAGCACGTGCCCCGCCTGCGCCCGCACCGAGCGGGCTAGGCGGTTGATGTTCCCGATCACCTGTTTATCGTTGCGGCGCGGCTGCTCAAACAGCCCTCGCTGCATGTCGATCACCAGCAATACATCCATGCTCTCTCTCCTCGGTCGTTCAGGGTTGCAGCCAGCGGCGGCAGTCGCGCGCGCGGGCGCCCTGCAATGATGCCATGTCCTGCTTCATCTCTTCACGACTTTTCCAGCGCTCGGGCAGCGGCGCGACGTGGACCTCGACATCGGCGGGGCGGCCGGAGGGGGCCATCTTGGCGCCGGTGACCGGGGTGATCAGTGCCAGCGTGAGGGCCGGATTGCGCGCCGCGATGCGGCTGGCCAGCCCCAGCCCGCCCTGTACGTGGAAGTTGCCGGCGATGTGCATGAGGCGCCGGCCCGGATGGCGGGCCAAAAATGCCACCATGCTCTCGGCCATGGTGTCATCCCAGGCGGTCTGAGCGGCGAAGCGGCGTGCATTGGCATCCCGATCACCATGGTGCTGCGAGGCCATGAAGGCGCGCTGGTAGTCATCTTCTTTCAGGGTCAGGGTGCGGGCCAGTTGGGCACGGCGGGAAGGGGGGAGCT
>NZ_CDBY01000051.1:105268-129904 GCF_000820125.1 Aeromonas simiae
GGGGAGCTGTTCGAGCCACTGCGGCCCCTGTTCGCCGATGCAGCTCACCAGCGCCTTGGGGGCATTGGCGGCGATGACCGGCAGGTGATGGGCCTTGGCAAACTCCACCAGCGGGCGGTAGTCGCTCGGGTAGTTGGGCCAGGCATGACCATCGCGGATCAGGGCCGACTCCCCGCGCTGCCCGGCCAGGTAGGCATCGAGCACGCCCTGATCGGCGCGGCTGAACTGCTCCAGCGAGAGGGCCAGTGGGCGGGGCCCCTGACTGAGTTCGGCCAGCAGACGGGCCTGTAGCAGGTGAATCGCAGGATGGGTGTGCAGTTCGCCGACCAAAATGATGTCGGCATCGCTCACCCGCCTGGCGGCCTGGGCCAGGGTCAGCACCTCCCCTTGGGCCGTGGTCAGCCGGTAGTCATAGAGGGTGGCGGGGGCGCTATTGGGGTGGGCGCAGCCACCCAGCATCAGGGCGGTGATAAGCAGGAGTGCGCGCATGGTTGCTCCATCGATGGCAAGGTCAGCGTTATTGTAATGAGGCGGTGAATAACATCAATCAAATGATATTAATTCTCATTATCATTGATCTTTTTTCGGGTTCGGATAGGATGTGCTCCACTTGATAATTGTTCTCATTAAGGATGATTTCCCGTGGCACACTCATTCACCCGCACCCTGATTGCGCTGGCCGTCGGCAGCGCTATGATCTCCCCTCTGCTGGCGGCCGATAAGGGCGTCAACGAGGTCATGGTCGTCAGCGGATCGCGCATGGCCCAGAAGCTTGAAGATGTCTCCAGCCCGATCACCGTCGTAACCGACAAGCAGATCGAGGAGCAGGGGGTGAGCAACGCCGCCGAGCTGTTTCGCTACGAGCCGGGGGTGACCACGGTGGGCGGCAGCGGCGAGACCTCGACCTTCGTCATCCGCGGCATGAGCAAGAACCGGGTCAAGGTGGTGCAAGACGGGGTGCGCCAGAACAACGCCTACAGCAGTGGCGGTGTGGGGCAAACCTATTTTGACACCGACATGATCAAGCAGGTCGAGGTGGCCAAGGGGCCCTCCTCGGCGGCTTACGGCTCTGACGCGCTGGGCGGGGTGATCGCCATCACCACCAAGGAGGCGAGCGACGTTCTCAAGGGGAAAGCGCGCCATCTCGAGGTCAGCTCCGGCTATCAGTCGGCCAGCCACCAGCGCAGCGCCGGTATCACGGGGGCCCTGCGCAGCGGCGATGTGGAGAGTCTGCTGCGCTACACCTGGCGCGATGGCGGGGTGACCCAGAACCACGCCGGCGATCAGAATGAGTTCGATGTGCTCAACCATGCGCTGTTGCTCAAGAGCAAGTGGCACGTCTCGGCCGAGCAGTTCCTGCAATTGAGCGTCAACTACCTGCACGAGGGGATGGACCCACACCATGTGGATCTGCCGGCATCGAGCCGGGTATCGACCTTCGATCAGCCGATCACCGACAAAAAACCGACAACCTCTCGGTCATGCTCGATCACGGCATCGCCCTCAACGCAGGCTGGGTCGATCGGGTCGACAGTAAGCTCTACTACTCTCGCATGAAGCAGGATCTCGATCAGTACGCCTTTGCCTCCCGCTACTACCTCACCTCGTTTGATAGCAACCGCTTCGAGCAGGAGAGCCTGGGGGCCCAGCTCAAGCTCGCCAAGGAGGCCGGCGCCCACCGCCTGGCCTGGGGGGTGGATTACGAGCGCAGCAACAACGAGCGCCGCCGGCTCAAGACGGCAGCCTTCAGCGGCACCTTCCCAGGCTACGACGAGACCAGCTTCCCCGACACCACCACCCAGCGCGGCGCCCTGTGGGCATTTGATGAGCTGCGATTTGGCGAGCGCTGGGTGCTGACGCCTGGGCTGCGCTACGACTACTACCGGATGAAGCCCGACGACGATCCGGCCTACACCGGCAGCGCTCTCAAGACCTTCTCCGACGGCGAGCTATCGCCCAAGCTGGGGCTGGTCTACAAGGCCCATCCCCTGGCCAATCTGTTTGCCCAGTACAGTCATGGCTTCAAGGCCCCCATGTATGACGAGGCCTTCGCCACCTTAAATCACAGCGGCTACTTCTACCGCATCGAGCCGAACCCGGATCTCGACGCCGAGCGCAGTGACGGGATCGACGCCGGGGTGCGTGGCGGTAACGGCCGCCTCAACTACGAGCTGTCGGCCTTCTACACCCAGTACAAGGATTTCATCACCAGCACCTATATCGGCCAGGAGGGGCGCACCGCCCTCTACCAGTACCAGAATCTGGATGACGTGCGCACCAAGGGGCTGGAGGCCAAGAGCGACTACTGGGTCAGCGACGTGATCAACGTCTGGGGCAACCTGGCCTATATCGAGGGCAAGGATGGGGATGGCCACTACATCAACGAGCTGAGCCCGTTCAAGGGGAGCGTCGGGGCGCGCCTCGAGCAGGCGAACTGGAACCTCAACACGGCGCTGCGCTTTGCCAGCCGCATGGACAAGGTGAGCCAAGACAGTCAGGGGAACGACAACATAGGGGCCGCCGGCTGGGCCGCCTGGGACATCTATGCCCAGTTCACCCCGCTGCCCCAGTTGCAGCTCAATGTGGGCGTCTTCAACCTGCTCGACAAGGAGTACGTCAACTACGAGAGCGTGGCGGGCAAGGGGGCCGGCAGCGATGTCGCCCAGTTTACCGAGCCGGGGCGCAGCCTGAGTGCCCGCATCAAGTACCAGTTCTGATTGAGCCGCAAGCGGGGGCCGAAAGGCCCCCTCTTCGAGCGTGTCCTTGCGGTGAGGAAATCGGTTATCATGCCGGCTCCGCACTGCCCCTACGAGGACGTATGCCTGCCTTTGCCTGGATGGCGCTTTTCTTCAGTGCCTTTTATTTCGTCTACGGCGCCTACCTGCCGTTCTGGTCGCTCTGGCTGGAGGGGGTGGGGCTCTCTCCCCAGATGATAGGAACCCTGCTCGGGGCGGGCATGGCCATCCGCTTTGCCGGCAACCTGCTGGTGATGGGCCGAGTCAAGGGGGCGGCCCAGCTGCTGCCGGTCACCCGGCTGCTCTGCCTGCTGAGCCTGCTCGCCTTCCTCGGTTTTTATGCCGGCCACGCCCCCTGGTGGCTGGTGGTGCTGACCCTGGTCACCAACTTTATCTACCCGACCCTGATGCCGATGGGGGAGGCGCTGGCCACCCGCATGGTGATCCAGGTGCACCTCGACTACGGCAAGGTGCGCCTGTTCGGCTCGTTTGCCTTCATCGTCGCCTCCACCCTGGTGGGGCTGCTGGTGAGCCATCAGGGCAGCGACTGGATCTTGCACACCATCATGGCTGGCCTGCTGCTGCTGATGGTGCTGAGCTGGCTGCCGCTGCACCCCGCCCCGAGCGACGTGGTGGGTGAGAAGGCGCGTGCCGGCCTGTGGCAGACCTTTCGCGATCCGGCGGTGCGCCGCTTCCTGCTCATCGCCGCCCTGTTGCAGGGCAGCCATGCCGCCTATTACGGCTTTAGCGCCATCCACTGGAAGGCGGCCGGCTACAGCGGCAGCACCATCGGCTACCTGTGGGCCCTCGGGGTGGTGGCCGAGATCTGCATGTTCGCCGCCGACCGGCGCTACCTGTCTCGCCTGCCGGCCCGCCCCCTGTTCGTGGTGGGGGCCATCGGCTGTCTGGTGCGCTGGAGTCTGCTCGGCGCCTCGACCGAACTCGGGGTGCTCATCCTGGCCCAGCTGCTGCACGCGGTCACCTTCTGTGTCAGCCATCTGGCGGCGGTGCGCTTTCTCACCCGCGAGCTGGCGCCAGAGCGGCAGATCCCGACCCAGGCGCTCTACTCCGCGCTGGCGCTCGGCATGACGGTGGCGGTGCTGATGGCGCTGTGTGGCAGCCTTTATGAACAGTGGCAGGGGGGCATCTTCTGGCTGATGGCCCTGTTCGCCCTGCCGGCGCTCTGGCTGCGGCCACGACGCGAACCGGCCTGACTCGCGCACGGAGGCGCTCATGCAACAGGGATGGTTGCTTATCGGGGTATCGCTGGCCTATCTGGGGCTGCTGTTTCTCATCGCCCATGTGGCGGATCTGCGCCGCCGTGCGCGTCTGCCGGGGCAGCCCATCCTCTATAGCCTGTCCCTCGCCGTCTACTGCACCTCGTGGACCTTCTACGGCACGGTCGGGCAGGCGAGCATAGCGCCCTGGGCGCCGCTGCCCATCTACCTCGGCCCCATGCTGGTGTTCCTGTTCGGCTGGCGGGTGCTGGCGCGCCTCATCCTGGTGGCCAAGCGCGAGCACATCACCTCCATCGCCGACTTCATCGCCGCCCGGTATGGCAAGTCGCAGCACCTGGCCATGCTGGTGACCCTGGTGGCCATCATGGGGGTGCTCCCCTATCTGGTGCTGCAACTGAAAGCCATCGTGCTCGGGCTGGATATGTTGAGCGACGGTGGCATGGTGGCCCAGGAGGGGGGCGGGCGCGCCGGCCTCGCCCTGGTGGTGGGTTTGCTGCTGGCGCTGTTTAGCATCCTGTTTGGCACCCGCCATCTCGATGCCACCGAGCACCACAGGGGATTGGTGGTGGCCATCGCCTTCGAGTCGGTGGTCAAGCTGCTCGCCTTCCTCACCGTGGGGGGCTTTGCCCTCTGGCTGCTGCTCGGCCAGGAGGGGGTGTGGCAGACCGAGGCCAGCCGCCAGTTTCTGGAAGAAGCCATCACCCTCGATGCGGGGCAGGGGATAGAGCTGGCCATCTACACCCTGCTCGCCATGTGCGCCGTCATCTGTCTGCCGCGCCAGTTCCACGTCACCGTGGTCGAGAACCATCAGGGGCAGGATCTGCACTGGGCGCGCTGGCTGTTTCCCGCCTACCTGTTCCTGATGGGGATCTTCATCTGGCCGCTGGCGCTGGCCGGCCATCACTGGCTGGGGGCCGGCGTCTCGCCCGATACCTTCGTCATCAGCCTGCCCCATACCCTCGGCTTCGATGCCATGGCCCTGCTCGCCTTCCTCGGCGGCACCTCGGCGGCCACCGGCATGGTGATCGTCTCGACTCTGGCGCTGGCCATCATGGTGAGCAACGATCTGGTGCTGCCGGTGCTGCTGCGCCGCTACTGGCAGCGCGGACAGGACGAGCGGCTGGCCCGGCTGCTGCTGCGGGTGCGCCGCGCCGCCATCTTGCTGATCCTGCTGGCCGCCTGGGGGCTCTACCTCTGGCTCGGTGAGCTGACCAGCCTGTCGGGGATCGGGTATCTCTCGTTTGGCGCCGTGGCCCAGTTTGCCCCGGCCCTGCTGCTTGGCCTCTACTGGCGGCGTGGCAACCGCAAAGGGGTCTATCTGGGGCTGGTGCCCGGCCTCAGCCTGTGGCTGATGACCCTGTTGCACGAAAGCGGCATGCTGGCCGGCTCCCCGTTGGCCGCGCTGCTGGCCCCGCCCGATCTGCCGCTGCTGCGCGAGGTGAGCGTCACCGCCTGGTGCCTGCTGCTGAGCCTGCTGCTCAATCTGGCGGGCTATGTGGCGGGCTCGCTGCTCTCGCGCCCGGCGGTGAGTGAGCGCTTGCAGGCCGCCAACTTCGTCGGCAAGCCGAGTCGCGACACCTCGGCCCTCTATCAGGCGCGGGTCACGGTCAAGGAGCTGGAGATGCTGGCCACCCGCTTCCTCGGCCCGAGCCGGGTCAAACGGGCTTTCGGCCGCTTCGCCGCCGAGCATGGGGGCACATTGGCCCCACACATGCAGGCGACGCCGGATCTTATCTCCCACACCGAGCGGCTGCTGGCCGGGGTGTTTGGAACCTCCTCGGCGCGGCTGGTGCTGGCCTCGGCCCTGCAAGGGCACAACATGCAGCTCGAGGAGATCGCTACCATCGTCGACGAGGCGTCGGATCTGCTGCGCTTTAACCGGGGTTTGCTGCAAGGGGCCATCGAGCACATCGGCCAGGGGATCTCGGTGGTGGACAGGGAGCTCAAGCTGGTGGCGTGGAACCGCCGCTATCTGGAGCTGTTTCACTACCCGCCCGGTCTGGTGCAGGTCGGGCGCCCCATCGAGGAGATCATCCGCTACAACGCCAGCCAGGGGCTGTGCGGCGCGGGGGAGGTCGAGGCCCAGGTGGCGCGGCGGGTGGCCCATATGCGCAGCGGCAGCCGCCATGTCTCGGCCCGCGAGCGGCCAGATGGCCGGGTGATCGAGATGCAGGGCAACCCCATGCCCGGCGGCGGTTTTGTCATGACCTTTAGCGACATCACCCCATTTCGCGAGGCAGAGAAGCTGCTGCGCGAGGCCAACGAGCTGCTCGAGGCGCGGGTGGCCGAGCGCACCCGCGAACTCTCGGCCCTCAACAGTCAGCTGCTGGCGGTCAACCAGCAGGTGGAGCGGGCCAACCAGTCCAAGAGCCGTTTCCTGGCGGCGGTGAGCCATGATCTGACCCAGCCGCTCAACGCCGCCAAGCTGTTCGCCTCGGCCCTGCGCGAGCAGCTGCCCGACGGTGAGCCGGCGCGCCTAGCCGAGCGCATCGACACGGCGCTGGAGGCGGCCGAGGATCTCATCTCGGATCTACTCGACATCTCCCGGCTCGAGGCGGGCAAGTTCAAGGCGCGCATGACCGACTTTCCGCTTGCCGAGGTGTTCGACATTCTGCGGGCCGAATTCGGCGTGCTGGCCCAGGCCGGGGGGATGCGCTTTGAGGTGATCCCCAGCTCGCTGCTGGTGCACAGCGACGTGCGCCTGCTGCGCCGGGTGCTACAGAACTTTCTCACCAATGCGTTTCGCTACAACCCGGGAGGCCGGGTGCTGCTCGGCTGTCGCCGGGTGGGGGAGCGGGTGTGCATCGAGGTGTGGGACAACGGCCCCGGCATCCCGCAGGAGAAGCAGAGCGAGATCTTCGAGGAGTTCCAGCGCCTCGATCACTCGCGCACCGCCCGCGAGCAGGGGCTGGGATTGGGGCTCGCCATCGCCCGTGGCATCGCCAATGTGCTCGGCCACCAGATCGCCATGCGCAGCTGGCCAGGGCAGGGGTCGGTGTTCTCGCTGACCCTGACGCGCAGTCGCCGGCCCCAGGTGCCGCGCCCGGCCATCGCGGCGCAGACCGTCAATCTGCTCGACGGGGTGCGGGTGCTTTGCATCGACAACGAGCCGGAGATCTTGCAGGCGATGGCTTCCTTGCTCGGCCGCTGGGGCTGTGAGGTGGCCTGCTGCGCGGATGCTGACAGCGCCATGGCGCTGGTGGAGGATGGCTTTCTGCCGGCCATGGTGCTCTCCGATTACCACCTCGATCACGGTCAGACCGGTATCGAGGCGCTCGAACAATTGCGCCACACCTATGGTGAGGAGATCCGCGGCATCGTCATCAGCGCCGATCGCAATGCAACGTTGCTGGCCCGCATTCGTGCGCAGGGTTACGGCTATATCAGCAAGCCGGTCAAACCGCTCAAGCTGCGCAGCCTGATGAACGGGGTATTGCAGAGCCACGAGTGAGGTGGTTCACATAATCACACTTTTGTTGTTTGTCACGATGGCGGCCATTTCAACGAACATGGCCGCCTTTTTGTCTTGTTTTCACTGACGTTATTCTCACTGCGGCATGTGGCGCCCCCTTTTTCTCCTCTCGGCCCCTCTGGCTGGTGTTCTCACTTGCCTCTATAGTCGGCGGGCGATTTTTTTTGTCGCGAATGAAGTAGTGATGGGGCAAGCCGGCCAGTGGGTCGGTACGCAACGTCCACCCGGATCCGACGAGGTCAGGGGGACCACTACGGGTTGTTGCGCCGCCTTTGCCAAGGGGTGGGCGTTGTTGTCTGCGGTACCTGTCGGGTTGCGTGGCCCTTTTCGAATCGATAACGAAATAGGGAAATTCAACAATGCTAAGTCCAAAACCCACCATGCTGGCCGCTCTGGTCGGCGCCTTGTTCATGCCTGCCGTCCAGGCGGCTGCCCCCGGCAAACCGACCCTGGGCTGGGGCGAAACCAAGTTCTCCATCGTCGAGGTCGATCAGGCCGCCACCTCTTACGCCAAGCTGGTCAAGGTCAAGGAGGCCGCCGACGTCAGCGTGAGCTGGAACCTCTGGAGCGGCGACGTCGGCCAGAGCGCCAAGGTGCTGCTCAATGGTCAGGAGGCCTGGTCCGGCCCCTCTGCCGCCGCCGGCAGCGCCACCTTCAAGGTGGCCAAGGGCGGGCGCTACCAGTTGCAGGTGGCCCTGTGCAACAGTGATGGCTGCACCCTCTCCGATCCGCGCGAAATTGTGGTGGCCGACACCGACGGCAGCCACCTACTGCCGCTCAAGGCGCCGCTGCAGGAGAACAACAAGCCCTATGCCAACAAGTCGGGCAAGGTGGTCGGGGCCTACTATGTCGAGTGGGGGGTCTATGGCCGCAAGTTCACCGTCGACAAGATCCCGGCCCAGAACCTGACCCACATCCTCTATGGTTTCACCCCCATCTGCGGTGGCAACGGCATCAACGACAGCCTCAAGTCCATCGAAGGGAGCTTCGAGGCGTTGCAACGTGCCTGCGCCGGGCGCGAGGATTTCAAGGTTGCCATCCACGATCCCTGGGCGGCGATCCAGATGCCGCAAGGCAGCCTGTCGGCCTTCGATGAGCCCTACAAGGGCAACTTCGGCAACCTGATGGCGCTCAAGCGCGCCTATCCGGATCTCAAGATCCTCCCCTCGGTCGGGGGCTGGACCCTCTCCGATCCGTTCCACTTCCTCGGCGATAAGGCCAAGCGCGACACCTTCGTCGCCTCGGTCAAGGAGTTCTTGCAGATCTGGAAGTTCTTCGACGGGGTGGACATCGACTGGGAGTTTCCGGGCGGGCTGGGGGCCAACCCGGCGCTCGGCAGCCCGAACGATGGTGAGACCTATGTGCTGCTGATGAAGGAGCTGCGCGCCATGCTCGACGAGCTGGAGGCCCAGACCGGACGCCAGTACGAGCTTACGTCGGCTATCAGCGCCGGTGGCGACAAGATTGCCAAGGTGGATTACAAGGCGGCCCAGCAGTATATGGATCACCTGTTCCTGATGAGTTACGACTTCAACGGCGCCTGGAGCAACACCGAGCTGGGCCATCAGACCAACCTCTACCCGGCGAGCTGGGATCCGGCCACCAAGTACACCACCGACAAGGGGGTGAGGGCGCTGCTCGGCCAGGGGGTCGATCCGGCCAAGGTGGTGGTGGGCGCGGCCATGTATGGGCGTGGCTGGACCGGGGTGAGCGGTTATCAGGCCGGCAACCCCTTCACCGGCAAGGCCAGCGGCCCCATCAAGGGAACCTGGGAGGCCGGCGTGGTCGACTATCGCCAGATCGTGCGCGACTACATGGGCGCCGGCTGGGAGCAGGGCTATGACGAGCAGGCCGAGGCCCCCTATGTGTTCAAGGCGGGCAGCGGCGATCTCATCACCTTCGACAACGAGCGCTCGGTCAAGGCCAAGGGGCAGTATGTGCTGGCCAACCAGCTCGGCGGCCTGTTTGCCTGGGAGATCGACGCCGACAACGGCGACATCCTCAACGCCATGCACGAGGGGCTCGGCCACGGCGATGGCGGCACCACGCCGCCGGTCAACAAGCCGCCGGTGGCCAATGCCGGCAGCGATGTGGCGGTGACCGGCCCGGCCGAGGTGAGCCTCAATGGCGCCGCCTCCCACGATCCGGAGAACGGCGCCCTCACCTATGCCTGGAAGCAGGTGGCAGGGCCCCAGGTGACCCTGCTTGATGCCAGCACGGCCAAGGCCCGCGTGGTGCTCGATGCGGTCAGTAGCGATGTGACATTGACGTTTGAACTCACCGTCACCGACGAGCAGGGGCTCAAGGCGAGCGATCAGGTGGTGGTGACCAACAAGGCGCCGCAGGCTAACCTGCCGCCCGTGGTCACCCTGCCGGCCAGCTTCAGCGCGGTGGCAGGGCAGGCGGTCACGATCCAGGCCAGCGCCAGCGATCCGAATGGGGATGCGCTTACTTACCAGTGGAGCCTGCCGGCGGGGTTGAGTGCCACCGGTCAGGGCAGTGCCACCCTGGTGGTAACGGCGCCGAGCGTGAGCAGTGATACCACCTACGATCTGGCCCTGACCGTCTCCGATGGCGGCCTGGATGCCAGTGCCAGCACCCGCCTGACCGTCAAGGCGGCCGGCAACGGCTGCCAGGTGAGCGATCCCGATGCGGCCAACTGGCCGGCATGGCAGGCCAGCGCCGTCTATAACGGCGGCGCCAAGGTGAGCCACAACCAGCTGGTGTGGCAGGCCAAGTACTGGACCCAGGGCAATGAGCCGAGCGGCAGCAGCGATGCCTGGCAATTGGTGAGCAAGGTGACCCTGGGCTGGGATGCCAGCGTGGCTTACAACGGCGGTGCGCTGGTCAATCACCATGGCCGCCAGTGGAAGGCGCAGTACTGGACCCGTGGCAACGAGCCGGGCACCTCGGACGCCTGGGTAGATGTCGGCGCCGCCAGCTGCCCATAACGGCCATCAGCTAAAAAAAAAAGCGCGCCATCTGGCGCGCTTTTTCATGGGCGGGGCACTTAGCGGCCCAGCTTGCCCTTGAGCAGGGCGATCACGTCGTCGATGGCCACTTCCTGCTTCTCGCCGCTGCGGCGGCACTTGTACTCCACCACGCCGTTGTCGAGGCCGCGCTCGCCGATGACGATGGCGTGCGGGATACCGATGAGCTCCATGTCGGCAAACATGACGCCGGGGCGCTCTTTGCGATCATCGAACAGTACGTCGATCTTGGCGGCCTTGAGCTCGCTGTAGAAGCGCTCGGCCAGCTCGGCAACCCGCACGGACTTGTGCATGTTCATCGGGATCACCGCCACTTCGAACGGGGCGATGGCGTCCGGCCAGATGATGCCGTACTGGTCGTTGTTCTGCTCGATGGCGGCTGCCACCACGCGGGAGACCCCGATGCCGTAGCAGCCCATCTCCATCACCACCGACTTGCCCTCTTCGTTGAGGACGGTGGCCTTCATGGCTTCGGAGTACTTGGTGCCGAGCTGGAAGATGTGGCCCACTTCGATGCCGCGCTTGAGCAGCAGCTTGCCGGTGCCGCATGGGCTCGGATCGCCTTCGACCACGTTGCGGATGTCGGCCACTTCATAGCCCTGAACGTCGCGATCCCAGTTGGCCCCGGTCAGGTGGAAGCCGGTTTCGTTGGCGCCGCAGACAAAATCCGCCAGGTGGGCGGCACTGCGGTCGACGATGACGCGCCCCTTGAAGCCGATCGGGCCGATGGAGCCGGCGTCACAGCCGGCGGCTGCCTTGATCTGCTCGTCGTTGGCGAAGGTCATCGGCTTGGCGATGCCGGCCAGCTTCTCGGCCTTGACGTCGTTGAGCTCGTGATCGCCGCGCAGCACCAGTGCGATCACCGCTTGCTGACCTTGCTCGTTCTCTTCGCCCAGCACCAGCAGGGTCTTGGCGATCTGGTTCGGGGCCACCTTCAGGAAGGCGCTCACCTCGTCGATGCTGTGTACCGCCGGCGTGGCAACCTTGGTCAGCTCGGCCGTGGCGGCCGGACGCTCGCCGGCCGGCGCCAGGGCTTCGGCCATCTCGATGTTGGCGGCGTAATCGGATGTATCGGAGAAGGCGATGAGATCTTCACCGCTCTCGGCCAGCACCTGGAACTCGTGGGAGCCGGTGCCACCGATGGAGCCGGTGTCGGCCTGCACCGGG
The DNA here is from genome assembly GCF_000820125.1 of Aeromonas simiae. Taxonomy (GTDB): domain Bacteria; phylum Pseudomonadota; class Gammaproteobacteria; order Enterobacterales; family Aeromonadaceae; genus Aeromonas; species Aeromonas simiae. The sequence goes on from NZ_CDBY01000051.1 coordinate 116,871, forward strand.
CGGAAATCCAGCCCCATGCGGGTGAAGGCGGCGCAGTAGGCGGCGTGCATCTTCTCGTAGGTGTCGATGAGGCTCGGCTTGTCGATGTGGAAGGAGTAGGCGTCCTTCATCAGGAATTCGCGGCCGCGCATCACGCCGAAACGGGGGCGCACTTCGTCGCGGAACTTGGTCTGGATCTGGTAGAGGTTGAGCGGCAGCTGCTTGTAGCTGTTCACCTCGTAGCGCACGGTGGCGGTGATCACCTCTTCGTGGGTCGGGCCTAGCACGAAGGGGCGGTTGTGACGGTCAGTCAGGCGGCACAGCTCGGGGCCGTAGTCGTCCCAGCGGCCGGACTCCTGCCACAGCTCGGCCGGTTGCACCACCGGCATGGAGACTTCGACGGCGCCTGCGTTGTTCATCTCTTCGCGCACGATGTTCTCAACCTTCTTCAGTACGCGCAGGCCGGTGGGCAGCCAGGTATACATGCCGGAGGCGAGTTTACGGATCATGCCGGCACGCAGCATCAGCTGGTGGCTGACGACTTCCGCATCGGACGGGGTTTCCTTGAGAGTGGAAAGCAGGTAGTGGCTGGTACGCATCGCTCGTGACCTTCAAATGGCAAATGGTGTGGGTCGTTGCCCGCAGGGGAAAATCTAAGAGCGGAATATTAGCAGGGCCAATGCCATGGCCCAAGGGATAAATGGCTCGGGGGCCGGCTTACTCCGCCTGCATCCCTTGCAGCATCAACTGGGCGACCAGGTCATAGGCGTGACCCCATGCCGCCGCCAGCTCGGGGGTAAAGCGTGCGCCGAGGCGGCGGGCCAGCACCGTCGTCATGGCCTGCTTGAGGGTGGCGAAGTGGGGTGGGCGGGCCCCGTGCTGGCGATGGCGTCGGCCGATGTCGCGGATGATGAAGGCGAGGCGGTCGAGCGCCTCCAGGCTGGTCAGCAAGGTGTTGAGGGTGTCGGCCATCTTGGCCATCAGATGGTCGCGATCGTCGGTAAATAGCGGCTGCAAGGCCGGATCGAGGCGAAACAGTTCGTCGTAGACCTCTTGCACATAGCTCTGGCTGCCGCCACTTATCCGCCCCCAGGCCTGCTGAACCAGTTCAATCTAGTGGGGAAGCAGTTCCTTTGTCTCCTGCTGCATATGGGTCTCCGCGTGGGGATGAGAAGGCGAATATTCCGTTCGCCGAAGTGGGAATATGACAACTGGTGGCCCGGGCCGCAGTCAGTATCGCAGCCGGCTGCGCCGGGCGCCATCTCCGCTTGCTCGGGGTGGGAGTGCTGGATACCTATCCAGTTATTCTTTATGCTATGGCCAGTTTTATCGGCGTTTGAGGTAGGAAGCGTGATAGGTCGTCTGCGTGGCATCGTGATTGAGAAACAGCCCCCCGAAGTGCTGCTTGAGGTGGGAGGCGTCGGCTATGAGGTGCATATGCCCATGAGCTGCTTCTATGACTTGCCGGATCTGGGGCAGGAGGCGCGTATCTACACCCATTTCGTGGTGCGCGAGGATGCCCAGCTGCTCTATGGCTTCAATCACAAGCAGGAGCGGGCCCTGTTTCGCGAGCTGATCAAGGCCAACGGGGTGGGCCCCAAGCTGGCGCTGGCCATTCTCTCTGGCATGAGTGCCAGCCAGTTTGTGATGTGTGTCGAGCGGGAGGATATCTCCACCCTGATCAAACTGCCCGGCGTGGGCAAGAAGACCGCCGAGCGGCTGGTGGTCGAGCTTAAAGATCGTCTCGCCGGCTGGGTCAGCCACGATCTCTTCACCCCTGCTGCGGTCACCCTGCCGGAGCCGGTGAACTCCCTGCGTGAACCCGATGCGTCGGAAGAGGCCGCCAGCGCCCTGGTGGCGCTGGGCTACAAGCCGGCCCAGGCCAGCCAGATCGTTGGCAAGGTGGCCAAGGAGGGGATGTCGGTGGAAGAGATCATCCGTGATGCCCTGCGCAGCCTGGTATAAGGAAGCCTTGCATGATTGAAGCCGACCGTCTCATCTCTCCGGCTGCGGGCCGGGAAGACGATATCATCGACCGCGCCATTCGCCCCAAGTCGCTGGCCGACTACAAGGGGCAGGATCATGTGCGCGCGCAGATGGAGATCTTCATCGAAGCCGCCCGTCAGCGCGGCGAGGCGCTCGATCATCTGCTGATTTTTGGCCCCCCTGGGTTGGGTAAGACCACGCTCGCCAATATCGTGGCCAACGAGATGGGGGTGAACATCAAGACCACCTCCGGGCCGGTACTGGAGAAGGCCGGGGATCTGGCGGCCCTGCTGACCAACCTCGAGCCCAACGATGTGCTGTTCATCGACGAGATCCACCGTCTCAGCCCGGTGGTGGAGGAGGTGCTCTATCCGGCGATGGAGGATTACCAGCTCGACATCATGATAGGGGAGGGGCCGGCGGCCCGCTCCATCAAGCTGGACTTGCCCCCCTTCACCCTGATAGGGGCCACCACCCGGGCCGGCTCGCTCACCAGCCCGCTGCGCGATCGTTTCGGCATTGTGCAGCGTCTGGAGTTCTACAGCGTGGCGGATCTCTCGGATATCGTGGCTCGCAGCGCCCGCTGCCTCGGGCTGGATATGGCCGATGACGGCGCCCACGAGGTGGCTCGCCGTTCACGCGGCACGCCACGGATTGCCAACCGCTTGCTGCGAAGGGTGCGTGACTTTGCCCAGGTCAAGTCAGATGGCACCATCGACGGGGAGATCGCCGCGCGCGCCATGGACATGCTGGACGTGGACAACGAGGGATTTGACTTCATGGACCGCAAGCTGCTGCTGGCGGTGATCGACAAATTTCTCGGCGGGCCGGTCGGGCTCGATAACCTGGCGGCGGCCATCGGTGAAGAGAAAGACACGATTGAAGATGTGCTTGAACCCTACCTTATCCAGCAGGGATTCTTGCAGCGTACCCCGCGTGGCCGGATCGCTACCCCGCGCGCCTATCTCCATTTCGGTCTGGAGCGGCCCGATTAGCGGGTCAGAAAAAACGGATGAGAGAGCCGCCTACGGGCGGTTTTTTTCTGCCCAATAAAAAAGCCCGCAGCATGGCTGCGGGCAAGACAATTCAGGATGGATGTTCACACACAGAGTCGGCACCAGGCAGACAGTGAAAAACAGGAGTAAGGCCTGTTACAGACGATTCATTTGATACATCTGAACAAACGAAAGCTTGTAATAACGAAGGGTGCGCTGCACAAACTTTTTCATCTTTGCTTCACTCATTAAAAGGGTTCACTAGGTATACCGGGCGGTCGTCGCGGCCTGTTCCGGTGCCTCATCTGCGCCGCGCATTCTAGGCGGCCACCGTGGCCTTCTCAAACTAGAAAAATTGCAGTTTAAAAATAAGAAAAAGTAATCCGATTGATGGGTTCTGAAATAGTCCCTATAGGAGGTAACTGCCTGTTTAACCGACTTTCCATATAGGCGTCATCCCGATAAGGCCATAAAAAAGGTATGGGAATAGCCAACCGGCTTTTCCTACGGGTTAAAATATGGATGAAAAATAAAAAAATCTTTGTTTTATATTATGTTAAGTGTTTGTTGAGTTGTGATCCTGTTCACTATTTGTTCGCCGGTGTGAGTGCTAAGATGCATTACTGATGGGTGTTTTATGAACCGAGCCACATTGATTTTCGTCAAATAATGGTGATATAAAACCCCAGCTTTTCTGCGCGTAATTAAATCGCTGATGGTTGTGGTTTTACTGTTAAACATTAGCTTTTTTTGTTTGCCTTGTTGCCGTTAGGTTAATGGGGTGGCGCAGTTGGCGTGTTCTGTATTGAATAAATTTTGCGGCATATAACAGATGCGGAACACCAAAGAGAAAGGAAGCTTTTCCCCAACAACTCCAATTAGCCGTGCCAATAATCGGTGAGGAAACATCATGATTGCTGAGCATGTGGTTGACCTGTCGCGGATCCAGTTCGCAGCGACAGCCCTCTATCACTTCCTGTTCGTACCCCTGACGCTAGGGATGGCCTTCATCCTGGCGATCATGGAATCCGTCTATGTCATGACCAACAAGTCCATTTACCGGGACATGACCAAATTCTGGGGCAAACTGTTCGGCATCAACTTTGCCCTCGGTGTCACCACCGGTCTGACGATGGAGTTCCAGTTCGGTACCAACTGGGCCTACTACTCCCACTACGTCGGCGATATCTTTGGTGCGCCGCTCGCCATCGAAGGTCTGATGGCCTTCTTCCTCGAGTCCACCTTTGTTGGCATGTTCTTCTTCGGTTGGGATCGCCTGACCAAGCGCCAGCACTTGGCGGCTACCTGGCTGATGGCGCTGGGCACCAACCTCTCTGCCCTCTGGATCCTGGTCGCCAACGGCTGGATGCAGAACCCGGTCGGGGCCGAGTTCAATTTCGAAACCATGCGTATGGAGATGGCCAGCTTTGCTGACGTGGTGCTCAACCCGGTGGCTCAGGTCAAATTCGTGCACACCGTTGCCGCCGGCTACACCACGGGCGCCATGTTCGTGCTGGGTATCTCTTCTTATTACCTGCTGAAGAATCGTGATGTCGCCTTTGCCCGCCGCTCTTTCGCTATCGCCGCTGCGTTCGGCATGGCCTCTATCCTCTCGGTCATCGTGCTGGGTGACGAGTCCGGCTATGAGACCGGCGACGTGCAGAAGGTGAAACTGGCCGCTATCGAATCTGAGTGGGAAACCCACCCGGCTCCGGCCTCCTTCACCCTGTTCGGTATTCCGAATCAGGAGGAGATGCGCACCGATTACGCGATTCAGATCCCCTATGCCCTCGGCATCATTGCGACCCGCTCGTTGGATAAGGAAGTGACCGGCCTGCGTGATCTCAAAAATGAGCACGAAGTGCGTGTGCGCAACGGCATGATCGCGTATGACCTGCTGGGTAAGCTGCAATCCGGCGACAAGTCTGATGAGACCCGCGCCCGTTTCGACGAAGTGAAGCAGGATCTGGGCTATGGTCTGCTGCTCAAGCGCTACACCGACAAGGTGAGCGAGGCGACCGACGAACAGATCAAGGCGGCCGTGGATGACTCCATCCCGCAAGTGGCTCCGCTGTTCTTCACCTTCCGTATCATGGTGGCTTGTGGCGTCCTGATGCTGGTGCTGATCGGCATCGCCTTCTATGACAGTACCCGTCACCGCATCGGTCAGCGCAAGTGGCTGCTGAAGGCGTTGTTGTGGGGGATCCCGCTGCCCTGGATCGCCATCGAGTGCGGCTGGTTTGTTGCCGAGTATGGCCGTCAGCCCTGGACCATCTCCGAGGTGCTGCCGACCTTCATGTCAGCCTCCAACGTGCCGGCTTCTGAGCTGTGGTTCTCTCTCATCGGCATCTGCCTGTTCTACTCCGTGTTGCTGGTGATCGAGATGTTCCTGATGTTCAAGTATGCCCGCCTCGGCCCGAGTAGTCTGAAGACGGGTCAGTACCATTTCGAACAGCTCAAGGCATAAGGAGAGTGACCCATGTTTGATTACGAAGTATTGCGAGTCGTCTGGTGGGTGCTGGTCGGTGTCTTGCTGATCGGTTTCACCATCACTGACGGGTTCGACATGGGCGTCGGCGCCCTGCTGCCGTTCGTCGGTAAGAAAGACGTTGAGCGTCGCGTCATGCTCAACTCCATGGGGCCGCACTGGGAGGGTAACCAGGTGTGGCTGGTGACTGCCGGTGGCGCCCTGTTCGCCGCCTGGCCTCTGGTCTATGCGGCGGCCTTCTCCGGCTTCTATATTGCGATGATCCTGACCCTGATGGCGCTGTTCTTCCGCCCGGTGGGGTTCAAGTACCGCTCCTTGCAAACCTCGCCCAAGTGGCGCAGTACCTGGGACTGGTGCCTGTTCATCGGCAGTGCCGTACCGCCCATCGTCTTTGGTGTGGCCTTCGGTAACCTGCTGCAAGGGGTTCCCTTCAGCTTTAACCAGTACCTGATGGTGACCTACACCGGTAACTTCTTCGGTCTGCTCAACCCGCTCGGCCTGCTGGCCGGTCTGGTCAGCCTGTTCATGATCGTGACCCAGGGTGCGACCTGGCTGATGATGAAGACCGAAGGCGAGATCCTGGCCCGCTCGCGCACGGCTGCGGTAATCGCCTCCCTGCTGACGCTGGTGCTGTTCGCCATCGGCGGCGTCTGGGTGAGTGGGATCGACGGCTATGTGCTGGTCAGCTCGGCCGGCGGTAACGCCGTGGCCAACCCGCTGAACAAGGAAGTCGCCGTGCAGGCCGGTGCCTGGATGCAGAACTACGACCTCTATCCCTGGATGATGGCCGCTCCTGCACTGGGTCTGGCGATGAGCCTGCTGACCGCCCTGTTTGCCAAGCTCAACAAGGGCTGGGTGGCCTTCCTGTGCTCCTCACTGGCCATTGCTGGCATCATCCTGACGGCTGGGTTCTCTCTGTTCCCGTTCGTGATGCCCTCCAGCCTGGAGCCGTCGCACAGCCTGACCATGTGGGATGCGACCTCCTCTTTCAACACCCTCAAGGTGATGACTGTGGTTGCCGCCGTGTTTGTGCCGACTGTGCTGGCTTACACCATCTGGACCTACATCAAGATGTTCGGTCGCCTGAGCACCAAGCACATCGAAGAGAACCAGCACTCACTGTACTGAGTTAGGAGAGCAAAACATGTGGTATTTCACCTGGATCCTCGGCCTCCTGCTGGCCTGTTCCTTCGGCATCATCAACGCCCTGTGGCTTGAGCATACCGAGAACCTGGATCGCAGCATCGATGAGTAATGGCTGGCTTGCCCGGCTCTGCGCCCCGCTGTGGCGCCAACCCGGGCAAGGTCTGCTGCTGGTGTCCGCCGTCCTGATGGCGGTCGCCATGTTGCAGGCTCCCAATCTGGTCGCAGCCAACACCAGCGCGCATGCCCACTGGGTATCGCTGGTGCTGATGTGGTCGGTGTGTGCCGGCCTCATCAACGGCATGGGGTGGCAGCCCCGGTCGTTGCCAGTCAGGCTGTTGCTGTTTCCCTGGTTGGCGCTGCTCCTCAATGGTTGGGGGCTGTGGCTGACCCGGAGCTATTTTCTGGGATAAAAAACAGGGGGGAGCATGGCTCCCCCCTGCTTCTTTCCGATTCTCCCCTGCGCTATGATAGGCGCCCATCTCAATGTCGTACGGATCACAGATTCTATGGCGAACCCCTTTGTGTTTCCGGTGCGTGTCTATTACGAAGACACAGACGCCGGTGGCATCGTATACAACGCCAACTACCTGAAGTTTATGGAGCGTGCGCGCACTGAGTTTTTGCGTGCGCGCGGCATAGAGCAAGATTCTCTTCTGGAACAAGGGATTGCGTTTGTCGTGACCCGCACCGAGATCGACTTTTGCTCGGCTGCCCGCTTCAATGAGCTGCTGGAAGTACAGACTTCCATTGTGCAGCAGCGGCGCGCATCCCTGCGCTTCGAGCAACAGATTTTTGCCGGTGATGGCCGCCTGGTGAGCAAGGCCCTGGTACAGATCGCCTGTGTCGCCATCCCGCAAATGAAACCCGTAGCCATACCTGATCAAGTAAAGGGAGTGCTGTAAGTGCACGCTGAAATTTCGTTTGTTGGTTTGTTTTGGCAGGCCAGCCTGCTGGTAAAGCTGGTCATGCTCACCCTGCTGAGCATGTCGGTGGTCTCTTGGGCGCTGATCATTCAGCGTACCAAGGTGATCAAGGCGGCTCATCAGGCTTCCGAGCAGTTCGAGGATCGTTTCTGGTCCGGGGTCGATTTGAACCGTCTCTATCAGGAGTCCTCTTCCCGTCGCGATGACATTGAGGGCATGGAAGACATCTTCTATTCCGGTTTCAAGGAGTATGCCCGTCTGCTCAAGGCCGGTGCCCGTGGTCAGGAGGCGGTCATGGATGGCACCTATCGTGCCATGCGGGTCTCGCTTTCCCGCGCGGTGGACGAGCTCGAATCCAACCTGCCGGTGCTGGCCACCATCGGCTCCATCAGCCCCTACATCGGCCTGTTCGGTACCGTATGGGGTATCATGAACGCCTTTATCGCCCTGGGTCAGGTGCAGCAGGCCACCTTGCAGATGGTGGCTCCGGGTATCGCCGAGGCGTTGATTGCGACGGCGATGGGCCTGTTTGCCGCGATTCCGGCGGTGATCGCGTTTAACCGCTTCTCCAATAAGGTTGAGAAGCTGGAGAACGCATACGCCAACTTCATGGACGAGTTCACCACCATCCTGAACCGCCAGATTGCACAGCAGGGTGACCTCTAATGCAAACCTATCAGCGGATCCGGCGCAAGAAGGTGGCCGAGATCAACGTGGTGCCCTACATCGACGTGATGTTGGTGCTGCTCATCATCTTCATGGCGGTGACGCCGGTGATCACCCAGGGGGTGAAGGTTGATTTGCCGCAGGCTGAGTCTGAGCAGTTGCCGGAAGACGCCAAGCCCCCCTTCATCGTGAGCGTGACCGAAGAGGGGGTGTACACCATCAAGGCGGGTGAGGCGGATGACGAGCAGGTGCCCCCCGGAGACAAGGGGGCCATGGAGCAGTACATCACCGAGAAGGCGATGGGTTATCTGGCGATCAATCAGGGGGCGCCCGTGGTGGTGGCCGGTGATAAGTCGGTGCGTTATGAAGAGGTGATCCTGCTGATGGTGGCCCTGAAGAAGGCTGGTGTGCCACAGGTCGGCCTGATGACCGATTCACCCAACTAACGGAGCGGGACGTGAAGCGCGGATTATCGAGTTATGTCATTGCGTCGCTTCTGCTGCACCTCATCATCGGTATCATCCTGCTGGTCGGGCTCGATTTTAGCAAGCCCAAGCGCCCGGCATCATCGGGGCAAATCGTGCAGGCGGTGATGATGGATGAGAGTTTTCTCAACCAGCAGGCCGAACAGATCCAGAATAAGCAGGCCAAGCAGCAGGCAGCGAAGAAAGAAAAGGAAGACGCGGAACGCACTCGGCGCGAACAGATCGAGGCGCAGGAGCAGCTGCGCGAGGCCGAGCAGCAACGCAAGGTCGCGGAAGAGGCGGCCCGCAAGGCCGAGGCCGCCAAGCAGATGAAGATCGCTGAACAAAAGCGTGCCGAAGAGCAGACCAAGGCGGCAGAAGAGGCGCGCAAGGTCGAAGAGCAGAAGGCGAAGAAGGCGGAAGAGGCCCGCAAGGCCGCCGAAGCCGAATCCAAGGCGCTGGCCCTCAAGAAGAAGAAAGAGGAAGAGCGCAAGAAAGAAGCCGAGAAGCAGGCCAAGGCCGAGGCGGAGAAGAAGGCCAAGGCGGAGGCTGAGAAGAAAGCCAAGGCAGAGGCTGAGAAGAAGGCCAAGGCGGAGGCTGAGAAGAAGGCCAAGGCAGAGGCTGAGAAGAAGGCCAAGGCAGAGGCCGAGAAGAAGGCCAAGGCAGAGGCTGAGAAGAAGGCCAAGGCGGAGGCTGAGAAGAAAGCCAAGGCAGAGGCTGAGAAGAAGGCCAAAGAGGCGGCGGCCAAGAAGGCGAAGGAAGACGCTGAGCGCAAGCGCAAGGCGGAAGAGGCTCGCTTGCAGGCGGAGCTGGAGGCGCAGATGCAGCAAGGCCTTGAGGCCGAAGCCAATGCTCGCAACCAGGCTGCGGCCGCAGCGGCCAGCGGTGAGGTGAACAAATATGGCGCCATGATTGTCGACACGATCCGGCGTTACATGCTCACCGATCAGACCATGAAGGGTAAAACCTGTACGCTGAACCTGAAGTTGGCGCCGGATGGCTTTATCATCTCGGTGCAAACGGGGGCAGGGGATCCGGCGGTGTGCCGCGCGGGTAAGGCGGCGGCGCTCAAGGCTGGCAAGGTGCCGGTGCCGAAGGACCCGGCAGTCTATGCCCAACTGAAAGAAATCAATCTGCTGGTCGATCCGTTCGGCGGCTAAGAGAACGGGGGCTGTGGCCCCCGTTAGTGAACTGGTAGTTTTTCTAACCTCCAAATGGAGTTGAATACACGATGTTGAAACGGCTGATATTGCTCTTCCTGAGTTTCACCCTGATCGGATCCCCCGCCCATGCGGCGCTGGATCTGGTGCTGACCGGTGGTATCGACAGTGCGCGTCCGGTGGCGGTTGCCCCGTTCAAGTGGACCGGTGGCGGTCAACTGCCCCAGGATGTGGCGGATGTGATCTCTTCCGACCTGCTGCGCAGTGGTAAGTTCAAACCGCTGACCCGCCAGCAGATGCCGCAAACCCCGAGCAACAGTGGTGAGATTGATTTTGCTCCCTGGGCCTCGCAAGGGGTGGAAGCCGTGGTCGTGGGCTCCATCGAGCCGGCTGCCGGCGGTTATCAGATCCGCTTCGAGCTGGTCGACGTGCTCAAGGGGCAGGCGCTCAAGTCCATGGGCGGCGATGCCAACGGTTATGTGCTCGACAGCCGCACCGCGACCGTCCCCGCGGCCCAGTTGCGCCAGTTCGCCCACCGGATCTCTGACATCGTCTATGAGCGTCTGACCGGTGAGCGCGGTGCCTTCCTGACCCGCTTGGCCTATGTGGCCATCGATCGTAGCTCTCAGTATCCGTACCAGCTGCGCATCTCCGACTATGACGGCTATAACGAGAAGACGCTGCTGCGCTCCCGTGAGCCGCTGATGTCTCCCTCCTGGTCGCCGGATGGTAGCAAGGTGGCTTATGTCAGCTTCGAGAACCAGCACTCTGAAATCTATGTGCAGGATATCTACTCCCAGCAGCGCAGCCTGATGACCAGTTTCCGCGGGATCAACGGTGCGCCGAAGTGGTCACCGGATGGTCGCCGTCTGGCCGTGGTGCTCTCCAAAGATGGTCAACCTGACATCTACATCATCGATGTTGGCAGCAAGCAGCTGACCCGTGTGACCGAGAGCCGCTCCATCGATACCGAGCCGGCCTGGCTGGATCCGCAGACTTTGATCTTCACCTCAGAACGTGGTGGCAAACCCCAGATTTATAGCGTAAATTTGGCGTCTGGCATGACTCGCCGGATGACTTGGGAAGGAGAGTCGAACCAGGGCGCATCGGTCACTCCGGACGGTAAGTCCATGGTGCTGGTGACCCGGGTTCAAGGACAGTATCGCATCGCTCGCCAGGACCTCGAGAGCGGTGGCATGATGGTGCTGTCCCAGAGTGCTCTGGATGAGTCGCCGAGTGTGGCGCCCAACGGTAGCATGATCATCTACACCACCATCTATCAGGGCAAGAAGAGCCTGGCGCTGGTGTCTACAGATGGCCGCTTCAGAGCAGTGCTGCCAACCAGCACTGGTGAAGTCCGTGCTCCGGCATGGTCACCCTTTTTAAACTAAAAGACATGTCTGGTTTTGGTTTTGTGACAAAGGTTTAAGGAATAAGCATGCAACTCAACAAACTGCTCAAGGGTCTGGCTATCGCTCTGCCACTGTTCACCCTGGCCGCCTGTAGCTCAACCTCCGACTCCGACGCTTCTGGCGCCGAGTCTGGCATGGGTGCCAATGGTGGGGTCATGACTGGCTCTGCCGACGGCATGCTGTCCCCGGAAGAGCAGATGCGTCAGCGCCTTGCGGCTCTGCAACGCGACAACGTGATCTACTTCGGCTTCGACAGCAACGAAATTCAAGGTCAATACGCTGACCTGCTGGACACCCACTCCAGCTATCTGCGTGAGAACCCCTCCGTCAAGGTGCTGATCGAAGGTCACACCGACGAACGTGGTACTCCGGAATACAACATCGCTCTGGGTGAGCGTCGTGCCAAGGCGGTTGCCAAGTACATGCAGACTCTGGGTGTACAGGCCGATCAGCTCTCCATCGTCTCTTACGGCGAAGAGAAGCCGCAGGATCCGGGCCACGGCGAAGATTCTTACTCCAAGAACCGCCGCGCGGTCCTGGTCTACTAAGGTCTTTTTTGCATGAAGTGTATGTATAAGACAGCGGCCGTCACGGCCGCTCTTTTATTTCAGCTCCCTGTCCATGCCGAGGCGCCGGTCTCTGAGCTGGGTGGCGGGGCCGTGACCCTGAGCGGCAACAACGGCGCCATCGTGCCCAGTGGCAGTGTGGAAGACCGGGTGGCCTTGCTCGAGCGTACCCTCAATGCCCGTCTGCGCATTCAGGCCGATCTGCAGCAGCAGGTTGACTCCCTGCAGCAAGAGGTGGACGAGCTGCGGGGTCAGCTGGAGCAGCAGGGTTACCAGATGCAGCAATCGGAGGAGCGCCAGCGTCAGCTCTATCAGGAGCTCGATAAGGTGAACTCTGCGCAGCAACAGGCGGCCTCAGCGCCTGCGGCGGCGAGTTCGGCCGCTCCCGTGCCTGCTACCGGCAATTACTCGAGCAACCAGGATGAGAACCAGGCCTACGATGCGGCCGTCAACATGGTGCTCAAGGAGAAGAACTACGACAAGGCCATTCCCGCCTTCCAAGGGTTCATCAAGCAATACCCTGAATCCAGCTACGTGCCCAATGCGCACTACTGGCTGGGGCAGCTGCTCTTTAACAAGAGTGACAGAGCCGGGGCCAAGGGGCAGTTCCAGACCCTGGTCAGCAAGTATCCCAAGTCTCCCAAGCGGGCCGATGCCCTGCTCAAGCTGGGCATGATTGCTCAACTGGAAGGCAAGAAGGGGGATGCCAAGAGTTACTACGAGCAGGTAACCAAGGGGTACCCGAACTCGTCAGCCGCTCAATTGGCGCAGCAAGCACTGTCAAAACTCTGATTTGTCGATAAAAACGGCGATGCATGTGAGGCGGGTGTTAATTTTGCCTCACATTGTACGCACTATGAGCAAACGCATCAGAATTACGATTTTTCTATTGCGCCAGAAATTTAAATCCGTAATATAAGCCGCCGTTGGCGCCGCTGGATACAGCGTTTGTCAGCGACGAGTGTGGGTCGTTAGCTCAGTCGGTAGAGCAGTTGACTTTTAATCAATTGGTCGCAGGTTCGAATCCTGCACGACCCACCACTTAATCCCAGGTCGCTTAGCTCAGCTGGGAGAGCACCTCCCTTACAAGGAGGGGGTCACTGGTTCGAGCCCAGTAGCGACCACCAGTATTACCAGCCACGCCAAGGCGGGGGCGCAAAAAATTTCGTGGGTCGTTAGCTCAGTTGGTAGAGCAGTTGACTTTTAATCAATTGGTCGCAGGTTCGAATCCTGCACGACCCACCACGAA
>NZ_CDBY01000052.1:0-862 GCF_000820125.1 Aeromonas simiae
GGGGGCACCACCACCCGCGCCAGCCGCGAGGCGATCGGCAGCGAACTGCCTTGCAGCAGCAGCGAGACCAGCACCACGAAGAAGGCGACATTGAAAAAGAGCTGGGCATTGGGCAGCCCGGCCATCATGGGGAAGACCGCCAGGATGATCGGCACGGCGCCGCGCAGCCCGACCCAGGAGATAAACCAGCGCTCGCGGGCCGAGAAGTTCTTGAACGGCAGCAGGCTGAGCCACACCGCCAGCGGGCGGGCGAACAGGATCATCCAGCCGGCCAGCAGCAGGGCGGGCACGGCGATGGGCAGCAGATTGCTCGGGGTGACCAGCAGGCCCAGCACCACGAACATGCAGATCTGGCTGAGCCAGGTCAGCCCGTCGAGCACCGACAGGGTGGTGCTGCGACTGCGCACCACCTGGTTGCCAAGCAGTAAGCCGGCGAGGTAAACGGCCAGGATGCCGCTGCCGCCCATGGCGGTGGTGACCGAGAAGATGAGCAGGCCGCCGCTCACCGTGAGCAGGGGATAGAGGCCGGGGGCCAGCTCGGCCCGGTTGTTGACCTTCCAGATGAGCCAGCCGCCGGTAAAGCCGAAGGCGGTGCCGATGCCGAACTGCTTGATGAGGCTCCAGACAAACAGCCAGCCATCGGCCTGTTGCCCGGTGGCGAGCATCTCGATCAGGGTGACGGTGAGAAACACCGCCATGGGATCGTTGCTGCCTGACTCTATCTCGAGGGTGGCACCGACCCGCTGGTTCAGGCTGCGTCCGCCGAGCAGGGAGAAGACGGCGGCCGCATCGGTAGAGCCGACGATGGCGCCGATCAGCATCCCCTGCATCAGGTCGATGTCAAACAGCCAGGCCGCCACCA
>NZ_CDBY01000052.1:1008-20106 GCF_000820125.1 Aeromonas simiae
AACAGCCAGGCCGCCACCAGGCCGGTCAGACCTGTGGTCAGCAGCACCCCTAGGGTGGCGAGCGAGAGCGCAGGGCCGAGGGCGACCCGGAACGAGGAGACCTTGGTGCGCATGCCGCCATCGAGCAGGATGATGGCGAGCGCCAGGTTACCGATCAGATAGGCGATGGAGTAATCGGCAAAGTGAATGCCGCCAGGGCCATTCTCGCCGGCCAGCATGCCGACGCCGAGAAAGATGACCAGAATAGGAATGCCAAGACGGGAGGAGAGGGAACTTAATAAGACGCTGGTGCCGACCAACAGTGCGACGACGAGAAAAAAGTGGTTGACGGTAACGGCATCCAATTCGTGCTTCCTCCTTCCAATTTATTACAAAACAGGCATTCCTGAGCTATTTTAAGACCATAAGGGGAGAAAGTCGCTCTTTAATTCACGTTTGTAGTGCTTTTTTCGATATGAAAAGTGTAAAAAAGGGGAGCTGTGCCCCCCTGTTTCAATCGTCGTCGTCCTTGACCTCGCGGATCTTGTCCTTGTATTTGGGAAGTTGCTTCTCAAGCTGCTTCATGTCTTTGATTGCATTGAGAAATAACCCAAGAAGGAACAGCAGGGGGAGGCCTATCCACAACCACAGACTCATAACCGCTCCTCGGGTAGCGAGATGCTACAGTAACGCTCCAACAGCGGGTTAAGCTGTGCCAGGAGCAGGGGCTTGCCTTCAATGTCGCTCATTTCCAGTGCCTTAGCCAGTGCGACAGGATCGGTCTGCTGCTGGCGTGACTGGGGGCCAAAGCTCAGGTGCCATGGCTCGTAGGCCACCCCCTCCCGTTCACCCCGGTAAGGCAGGAAGAAGCCAAAATCGGCCATGTTCTGGTGCAGCCACTGGCCGAGACCAGCAAACCAGCCGCCCGGTTCGTACTCCCATGCCTCCAGTTGCAATCGGGTTCCCTGCGGCAGGCAGTCCGGATCATAGATATCGAGGTCGGTGCCCCAGTGGTGGCGACTGGTGCCGGGCAGGGCGCTCCAGCGCAGGATGGCCGCTATCTTCTGCTCATCGCTCAGGGTCGCGGCATCGAGCGGTTCCCCCTTCGCCCCCAGCAGTGGGCGCTCACCACGCCATTTGCCGTTCCAGATGGCAAGTTGGCGCTCGAAGCTGCGCCAGCTTGACGCAGGTTGCAGGTTGTGGCCGGCGGCGCTCGCTGCCTGCTGCATGGCGGCAAAGGCGGCGGCAGCTTCCGGGGTCAGGCGGTGGGGGCCCGCCCCAAGCAGGATCAGATGGCTATCATCGAGGCCGACCAGTTGCGCCGGGGTCATGCCAGCAGGCGCTCCAGCACGCCCTGATACATGTCGGTCAGCAGATCGAGATCGCTGGCCTGCACGCACTCGTTGATCTTGTGGATGGTGGCGTTGACCGGGCCAAGCTCGATCACCTGGGCCCCGGTCGGGGCGATGAAGCGGCCGTCTGAGGTGCCGCCCGTGGTGAGCAGCTGCGGGCGCTGGCCGTTGACCTCGGCGATCGCGGCCACGGTGGCATCGAGCAGGGCCCCCGCGCCGGTGAGGAAGGGCTCGCCGGAGAGGGTCCAGGTCAGCTCGTAGTCGAGGCCGTGGCGGTCAAGGAGGGTCTTAACGCGCTGTTTCAGCCCTTCCGACGTGGATTCGGTGCTAAAGCGGAAATTGAACTGTACCTGCAACTCGCCAGGAATGACGTTGGAGGCGCCGGTGCCGCCGTTGATGTTGGCGATCTGGAAGCTGGTGGGGGGGAAGAAGTCATTGCCTCTGTCCCACTCGGTTGCAGCCAGCTCGGCCAGGGCCGGCGTGGCGCGGTGGATCGGGTTATCGGCCAGATGCGGGTAGGCCACGTGTCCCTGCACCCCCTTGATCAGCAGATCGCCGGTGAGCGAGCCGCGCCGGCCGTTTTTCACCACGTCCCCCACCAAGGCGGTGGAGGAGGGCTCACCGACGATACACCAGGTGATTTTCTCGCCGCGCGCCTCTAGCGTATCGACTACCCGCACCGTGCCATTGATGAAGGGCCCCTCTTCATCCGAGGTGATGAGAAAGGCAATCGACCCTTGGTGATCCGGGTGCGCAGCCACGAAACGCTCGACCGCCACCACCATGGCCGCGAGCGATCCCTTCATGTCGGCAGCGCCGCGCCCATAGAGCATGCCTGCTTCGATGGTCGGCTCGAACGGCGGAGTGCGCCACTGCTCGAGCGGGCCGGCGGGCACCACGTCGGTGTGACCGGCGAAACAGAACAGGGGGCCGGTACTGCCGCGACGGGCCCACAGATTGGTGGTGTCTTCAAACACCATGGGTTCGAGGGTGAAGCCAAGAGCGGCGAGGCGCTCACCCATCAGGGTCTGGCACCCCTCGTCGAGCGGGGTAACGGAGGGGCGGCGGATCAGCTCCTTGGCCAAGTCGATGACATCAGACATCGGGTCGTCCTTAACGGTGAAACAGGGATTGATAGTGATCGGCCTTGAAGCCGAGGTGGTAATGGCCCTCAAGCTCGAGCAGCGGGCGTTTGATCATGGCCGGCTGGGCCAGCATCAGCGCCTTGGCCCGCTCTTTGTCGAGATCTTGCTTCTGTGCATCGGGCAGGGCACGAAAGGTGGTGCCGCGGGTATTGAGCAGAGCCTCCCAACCGAGGGCGTCGAGCCAGCGCTCCAGTTGCTCGGCGTCCAGCCCATCGCTGCGCACATCGTGGAAGCGGTAGGCGATACCGGCCTCTTCCAGCCACTTGCGGGCCTTTTTGATGGTGTCGCAGTTCTTGATCCCGTACATCACGGCTTGCATTTGGCGTACTCCTTAACACGGCGGGCAGGCGCCCGATTCTGTCATCCGGGGCGGGGTCAGGCAACCGTCAGCACACGTGCCATCCCGAGCTCCATCGCGTTATCGCCCCTAAAACGGGGGCGTTGGTCAACCCGCGTGACGCGTGACTATTGATGCGTCAGGGGCGCGAGGGTGACATTGCCCATCGGTTCTTTTCTGTGGAGGATAGAGCGCGCAGCTTATGGCGGGCTGGTTCAGCGCTAGACGGGGCGACGCAGCACTTCTTCTTACCGGGCTTGCCATATCGCCAGACAGTTGAAGATGACGTGAAATTCGTCTTATGCATCATGGAATGCTAATAAATCATTTCCTGAAATGCGTGTTCCACTTTAGTCTGTTTCTTCGTCGAAGATCAGCATGAGTCCGTGTCGTGCCCCGCAATAGACCCATGGACACGTGCTGCGCGCCGACAGCCTGAACACTGACTCCGGGAGACTGGAGCCTTGCTTGCTTTTTGCCCCGCCGATGGCGGGGTTTTTTCGGCCTGTATTTTGACCGTTCCCCCTTCGTTTTCACGCTCTTCTGACATCGATGATGCACTCATGGGTATTTTCTGATACGAACATGAAGGTGACCCGCGTCACCATGTTGTGTCTATGGTGAACATGTTTAACAAAAAGTTGTTTTTTTGTGTTTTTTTCGGCTTTTGTTTTCGTATAATCGCGCCCGCAAACGGATTACAACAAAAACCTCTGTCGTTTTAAGGAAAGAGAACACCATGGCTATCGAACGTACCTTCTCCATCGTCAAGCCGGATGCCGTCAGCAAGAATCTGATCGGTGCTATCTACAACCGTTTTGAGACCGCCGGCCTGCGCATCGTGGCTGCCAAGATGCTGCACATGACCCGCGAACAGGCCATGGGTTTCTATGCCGAACATGAGGGCAAGCCCTTCTACGAAGGCCTGGTCAAGTTCATGACCTCAGGCCCTGTCATGGTGCAGGTGCTGGAGGGCGAAGATGCCATCCGTCGCAACCGCGAGATCATGGGCGTGACCAACCCGAAGGAGGCGCTGGCGGGTACCCTGCGCGCCTGTTATGCCGACAGCATCGACCGCAATGCGGTACACGGCTCCGACGCACCGGCCTCTGCGGCGCGTGAAATCGCCTACTTCTTCACCGATAGCGAAATCTGCCCGCGCGCGTGAGCGAGCCAGGGTTGCATCAGGGGGAGCCTCGGCTCCCCCTGTTTTTTTGCTGATCTCCCTTTGTTCTGCGGGTGGAAAGGCGCCACCTTTATTTGTACAATGCTGCGCCCTTTTTCTTGGGGTCTTTCTATTTGTCTGAGGTTCTGATGAGCGAAATGAAAACCAACCTGCTGGATCTGGATCGCGATGCCCTGCGCGCCTTCTTCGTCGAATTGGGCGAGAAGCCGTTTCGTGCCGATCAGGTGATGAAGTGGATTTATCACTTCGGTTGTGATGATTTCGATCAGATGACCAACGTCAACAAGGTGCTGCGCGAGCGCCTCAAGGCGATCGCCGAGATCCGCGCCCCCGAGATCAGCCGTGAGCAGCGCTCCGCTGATGGCACCATCAAGTGGGCACTGCAAGTGGGGGATCAGGAGGTCGAGACCGTCTACATACCGGAAGAGGATCGCGCCACCCTGTGCGTCTCCTCCCAGGTTGGCTGCGCCCTCGAGTGCAAGTTCTGCTCCACCGCCCAGCAGGGGTTCAACCGCAACCTGCGGGTCTCCGAGATCATCGGCCAAGTGTGGCGTGCCGCCAAGGTCGTGGGGGGCAAGCGCCCCATCACCAACGTGGTGATGATGGGCATGGGCGAGCCGCTGCTCAACCTCGCCAATGTGGTGCCGGCCATGAAGCTGATGCTCGATGACTACGGTTTTGGCCTCTCCAAGCGCCGGGTGACCATCTCGACCTCCGGTGTGGTGCCGGGTCTGGATATGCTGGGCGATCAGATTGATGTGGCGCTGGCCATCTCGCTGCACGCCCCCAATGACAAGCTGCGCTCCGAGATCATGCCGATCAACGACAAGTACAATATCGAGACCTTCCTCGCCGCCGTACGCCGCTACCTGGAGAAATCCAATGCCAATCAGGGGCGGGTCACGGTGGAGTATGTGCTGCTCGATCATATCAATGACGACATGCAGCACGCCCACGAGCTGGCCGAAGCGCTCAAGGACACCCCGAGCAAGATCAACCTGATCCCCTTCAACCCCTTCCCGGGCAACCCCTATGGCAAGCCGAGCAACAGCCGGATCGATCGCTTCTCCAAGGTGTTGATGGAGTACGGTTTCACCGTGATCGTGCGCAAGACCCGTGGCGATGATATCGATGCCGCCTGTGGCCAGTTGGTCGGGGATGTGATCGACCGCACCAAGCGCACCATGAAAAAGCGGATGCAAGGTGAGGGGATTTCCGTCAAAATGGTCTAATCTTCAAGCCCTTGCGATGGTTGGATAATGGATAATCGAACCTTGCTCATGTGGGCGGTGTTGCTGACGCTGCCCGCCTGTGTGACCGAGACCACCTATACCGGTCAGGGAAATACACGCCACGATGTGGTGGGGCCGGATCTGCAAGCCGCCGCCAAGACCCGCCTCGATCTTGGCATTCAATATCTGCGCAAGGGCAACACCGAACAGGCCAAGGTCAATCTCGATCGCGCGCTGAAATATGCCCCTGACAGCCCAGAGGTGCATCTGGGCTATGCCTACTTCTATCAGACGGTGCAGGACTATGCCGCCGCCGAACGCAGTTACCAGAAGGTTCTGACCCTCTCTCCCCAAGATGCCGACGCCATGAACAACTATGGCGCTTTCCTCTGTGGCCGGGCCCGTTACGACGAGGCGGATGCCATGTTTAACCGCGCCGTAACCCAGCCAGGCTACGCCAAAATTGCCGATACCTATGAAAATGCGGCCATTTGCGCGACACGAAGCGGCAAAAACGACAAGGCGAGTGAGTACTATCGTCTGGCATTGGGGTATAATCCGCGCAAACCGAGTCTATTACTGGACTTGGCCGAGAGCGCCTTCACACACGGCAAGCTGGATGAAGCTCAGTCTTACCTCAACCGTTATGGTGAGGTGGCCGTGGAGAATCCTGACAGCCTGTGGCTGCGTCTGCGTCTCGCCCAGGCCCTCGATCGCCCCGCCCAGTTGCACCAGTATGGATCGCAGCTGGCGGAACATTTTCCTGATTCGCAACAAGCCAAGCGTTATTTAGCCAATGACTACTGAACAGCAATTTGATTCCCAAGACTCCTCCCCGGTAGTTGGTCCCGGCCAGTTGCTGCGCTCGGCCCGCGAAGCCATGGGCTGGAGCCGTGAGCAGGTCGCATCCCGCCTTCATCTTCGCCTTACCTTGATTGCGGCCATCGAGTCTGACACGTACGACAAGCATGCCTCGCCCACCTTCATCCGTGGTTATCTGCGCACCTATGCCAAGCTGGTGGGCATCGAGGAGAGCACCATTCTTGAGGCCTACAAGACGTTGGGGATGGAGCCCGAACCTAGCATCAACATGCAGAGCTTCTCCAAGCGTACCCGCCGCGAGGCCAGCGACAGCCGCCTGAAGATCGTCAGCTGGCTGGTGATCCTGGTGCTGGCCGGGTTACTGGTGGCTTGGTGGTGGCAGGCATCCAATCGCCGCGCCGCTGGGCAGGAGCAACTGGCTGCCAGCGAGATCACCACGCCGGCCAGCGAGACGGTTCCTGCCGAGCCGAGCGAGCTGGTTCACCCGCAGGCGCCGGTACTGGAGCCTGCCGTTTCCGACGCGGGTGTCACCGTGAGCGGTGCCGTCAGCGCGGCGCCGGCGCCCGTCGACACCTCCGCCGAGGCGGTGGACGTCTCGGCAGCCCAGCCGACCGAGGTGAGTGCTGCGACCGAGACCGAGGAGGCCGCCGCGCCCCAGCTTAAGCTGAGTTTCACCGCCGACTGCTGGCTCGAGATCAAGGATGCCGATGGCAAGATTGTCTTCAGCGGCCTCAAGAAGGCCAATGACGAACTGAATCTGGAAGGGAAGGAGCCCCTCAAGCTGCTGGTCGGAGCCCCCATGGCGATCCGCATCCAGTTCAAGGGCCAGGAGATCGACATGAGCCGTTACAACAACGGCCGCACTGCCCGCATAACCCTGCCGCAGGAGTAACCCATGTCTTCCCACGCTTCTCCTATCATCCGTCGCAAGTCCAGACAGATCATGGTGGGTCATGTCCCGATCGGGGGCGATGCCCCCATCACGGTGCAGACCATGACCAATACCCGCACCACGGACGTGGCCGCGACCGTCGAGCAGATCCGCCGTATCGAGCGGGTCGGTGCCGATATCGTGCGCGTGTCGGTGCCGACGATGGAGGCGGCCGAGGCGTTTCGCCTCATCAAGGAGCAGACGCGCATCCCGGTGGTGGCTGATATCCATTTTGACTATCGCATCGCCCTCAAGGTGGCCGAGTACGGCGCCGACTGCCTGCGCATCAACCCGGGTAACATCGGCAATGAGCAGCGCGTGCGGGCCGTGGTCGATTGTGCCCGCGATCTCAACATCCCGATCCGCATCGGGGTCAACGGCGGCTCGCTCGAGCGCGACATCCAGGAAAAATACGGGGAGCCGACCCCCGAGGCGCTGGTGGAATCTGCCCTGCGTCATGTGGATTACCTCGACAAGCTCGACTTCCAGAACTTCAAGGTGAGCGTTAAGGCCTCCGACGTGTTCCTCGCCGTCGGCGCCTATCGCCTGCTGGCCCAGCAGATCGAGCAGCCGCTGCATCTGGGGATCACCGAGGCGGGCGGTTTTCGCGCCGGCGCGGTGAAGTCCTCTATCGGCCTTGGCATGCTGCTGGCCGATGGCATCGGCGACACCCTGCGCATCTCGCTGGCGGCCGATCCGGTGGAAGAGGTCAAGGTCGGCTTTGACATCCTCAAGTCCCTGCGTATCCGCTCGCGCGGCATCAACTTCATCGCCTGTCCCTCCTGTTCGCGTCAGGAGTTCGACGTCATCGGCACGGTCAACGAGCTCGAGCAGCGCCTCGAGGACATCATCACCCCGCTGGATGTCTCCATCATCGGCTGTGTGGTGAATGGCCCGGGTGAGGCCCTGGTCTCGGATCTGGGGCTGGCCGGTGCGGCGAACAAGAGCGCCTTCTATGAAGGGGGTCAGCGGGTGGACCGGCTCGACAACAAGGATCTGGTGCCCACCCTTGAGCGCCGCATCCGGGCGCGCGCCGCCATGCTGGATCCGGACAACCAGATCCAGGTGGACGAGCGCTGATTTACGTGACGGGCCACCTCGGTGGCCCGCACCGTTTCGAGCGGCCGCGTCTCTCACCGCCGTGCGGCGGTTTTACCTCGGGGGGGAAACTCCCTATAATGCGGCCAATTTTCACGTCTTTTTCTTGAGTAGCAACGTGGCAAAACAGATCCAAGCGATTCGCGGAATGAATGATTGCCTGCCGGAGCAGAGCCCGGCGTGGCAGAAGGTGGAAGAGATCCTGCGTCAGGTGATGGCCGGTTACGGCTATAGCGAGATGCGGATGCCGATCGTCGAGCAGACTCCCCTGTTCAAGCGCGCCATCGGCGAGGTGACCGATGTGGTCGAGAAGGAGATGTACACCTTCAATGACCGCAACGACGAGAGCCTGACCCTGCGCCCGGAAGGCACCGCCGGCTGCGTGCGCGCCTGCATCGAGCATGGCCTGATTTATAACCAGGAACGGCGGGTGTGGTATATCGGTCCCATGTTCCGTTACGAGCGTCCGCAGAAGGGGCGCTATCGCCAGTTCCACCAGTTCGGGGTCGAAGTGTTCGGCCTCAACGGCCCGGACGTCGATGCCGAGTTGATCCTGCTGACCCATCGCCTGTGGCGCCTGTTCGGCATCGCCGATCACGTCACCTTGCAGCTCAACACCCTGGGGCAGAGCGACGAGCGCGCCGCCTACCGCGATGCGCTGGTGGCGTTCCTCGAGCAGCACCAGGAGCAGCTGGACGAAGACAGCCGTCGTCGCATGTACACCAACCCGCTGCGGGTGCTCGACTCCAAGGATGAGCGGGTGCAGGCCCTGTTGGCCGATGCTCCGCGTCTGATGGATTACCTCGGTGAAGAGAGCCGTGCCCACTTCGCCGGGCTCAAGCGCCTGCTCGACGCCGCCGGCATCAAGTACGAGGTCAACGAGCGTCTGGTGCGCGGCCTTGACTACTACAACCTGACCGTGTTCGAGTGGGTCACCACCAGTCTGGGCGCCCAGGGAACCGTCTGCGGCGGTGGCCGCTACGACGGTCTGGTGGAGCAGCTCGGTGGTCAGGCGATCCCCGCGGTGGGCTTTGCCATGGGGATGGAGCGTCTGGTGCTGCTGCTCGAGACCCTCGAGCTCAACCAGGATCTGCGCCCCGCGGTCGACATCTACCTTGCGATGGTGGGTGAGGGAACCGAGGTGGCCGGTTTCATGCTGGCCGAGCGGCTGCGCGATGCTCTGCCGACCCTGCGCCTGATGAGCCACTGTGGTGGCGGCAACTTCAAGAAACAGCTCAAGCGTGCCGACAAGAGCGGTGCATCGATTGCCCTGATCCTCGGAGAGAGCGAGGTTCAAAACGGCGAAGTAACCATCAAGTATCTGCGTGGCCAGGCCGAGCAGGTCACCGTCAAGGTGGACGAGGCCATTGCCCTGCTGGCGGACAAAGGAGAGTAGCGTGGAAATCTATACCAACGAAGAACAACAGGTTGAGGCCATCAAGGGGTGGTGGAAAGAGAATGGCACCTCGGTGATTGCCGGTACCGTGATCGGCCTGGCCGGTCTGTTCGGCTGGCGCTGGTACAACGATCACCAGCAGACCAACATGCAGCTTGCCTCCTCCGAGTTCAGCCGCGTGACCGACGCCATGACCAAAGAGGGTGACAAGGCGTTCGCCCAGGTCGAGGGGTTCATCAACGACAACAAGGGCGCTTACGCCGATCTCGCCTCCCTCGAGCTGGCCTCTGCCGCCGTCAAGGCGGGCAAGCTGGACGTGGCCGCCGCTCAATTGACCCGCGTGGCCGAACAAGGGGATGCCAGCGTGCAGGCCATTGCCGCCGTGCGTCTGGCCCGCGTGCTGGCCGAGCAGGGCAAGGCCGATGACGCCCTGGCCCGCCTGGCCAAGATCCAAGATGCCGCGTTCAAGGCCCAGGTGGCCGAGGTGCGTGGGGATATCCTGCTGGCTCAGAACAAGCCGGAAGAGGCTCGCAGCGCCTATCAAGCCGCTGCCGATGCGGGCGGCCTGCAAAGCAGCGCCGAACTGCGCCTGAAGATGGACGATCTGGCCCTGCCGGCCGTGGCTGTGGACGAGAAACCGGATGCGTAATCTGTTTAAGAAGGTGCTGCTGGGGTCGGCCGTGGCCCTGGCTCTGCAAGGTTGCTCCCTGTTTGGCGGTGACGAAGATCTCACCCCCATGGCGCCGCTGCCCAAGGTTGACTCCGCCTTTGAAGGCAAGAGCCTCTGGCGTAGCTCGGTGGGGGATGGCATCGGTGATTTCTACTCCCAACTGCGCCCCGTCATCAACGGTGATCGCATCTATGCCGCCTCCCGCGACGGGGATGTCACCGCGCTCGAGCGTGACGACGGCAAAGAGGTGTGGAGCACCGATCTCGCCGATCTCGACATCAATGCCGACAAGCGCAGTCCGCGCCTGTCCGGCGGGCTGGTGCAGGCCTACGGCAAGCTGTTCCTCGGCTCCGAGAACGGGGTGGTGTACGCCCTCTCGGCCGACGATGGCAAGGTGCTGTGGCATGTCAACGTGCCGGGTGAAGTGGTCTCCAGCCCTGCCGTCGAGGATGGTCGGGTGGTGGTGCTGACCACGTCTGGTCGCCTGATGGCCCTCGACTCCGAGGATGGCAAGCTGTTGTGGACCCTGGCCGAGGAGCAGCCGCCCCTGACCCTGCGCAGCGTCGCGACCCCGGTCATCACCAACGGCGCCGTACTTTACGGCCGCGCCGATGGCAAGGTGGGCATCGCCCTGCTGAGCAATGGCCAGCCGGTGCGTCAATCCAAGGTGGCCGACCCGCGCGGTGCCACCGAGCTGGATCGCATGGTGGACGTGGATGCGACCCCGCTGGTGGCGGGCGACGAGCTCTATGCCATCGCCTACAACGGCCAGCTGATGGCGCGCAAGCTGCTCTCTGGCGACGAGGTGTGGAAGCGCAAGTATTCCGCTTACCGCGACATGGCGGTCGGCAGCAATGAGATCTTCATCACCGACAGCCGCAGCCACCTGTTTGCGGTGGATCGTCGCAACGGTCTGGAGCTGTGGTCCAATACCCAGCTTGAGAACCGCAGCGTGACGGCGCCGGTGGTGTTTGGCGATTATGTGGTGGTGGGTGATGTAGAGGGGTATCTCTACTGGCTGGATCGCTTCGATGGCACCATCAAGGCGATGCAGGAGCTCGACAGCAGCGGCCTCTATGCGGCACCGCTGGTCGATGGTGGTACCCTTTACATCCAGAGCCGCGGTGGCAAGCTGTACGCCCTTCAGCGTCCTTGACCACGTTGCAGTGAAGTTTGACGGCTCCTGGTCTTCGGACCCGGAGCCTTTGTCGTCTTATCGATGCCCCCCATTGCAGCAGGGCGCGGCATCCATGACACCCGATTGATGAGGCTTTTATGACTCCTGTTGTTGCCCTGGTGGGGCGCCCCAATGTGGGCAAGTCCACCCTGTTCAACCGCCTGACCCGCACGCGTGACGCGCTGGTGGCCGACTTTCCCGGCCTGACCCGGGATCGCAAGTACGGCCAGGCCAAGCTGGGCGAGCTGGAATTCATCGTGGTCGATACCGGCGGTATCGATGGCACCGAGGAGGGGATCGAGCTGAAGATGGCCGAGCAGTCCCTGCTGGCCATCGAAGAGGCGGACGTGGTGCTGTTCATGGTCGATGCCCGTGCCGGCCTGACCGCGGCCGACATCGCCATCGGTGAACACCTGCGCAAGTGCGACAAGAAGGTGTTTCTGGTGGCCAACAAGACCGACGGCATCGACGGAGACTCGGCCAGTGCCGAGTTCTATGCCCTGGCATTGGGCGATGTCTATCAGATCGCCGCTGCCCACGGCCGTGGGGTGCTGAGCCTGCTCGAGCTGGCTCTGGCCCCGCACCTGGAAGATCTGGTCGGTGAGCAAGGCGCTGCCGACGAGGATGAGGACGAAGAGGAGTTCGACGAAGAGGCGCTGGCCCGCATGCTGGCCACCGGCGAATTCGAGACCGGTGAAGAGGAGGAGAAGCAGAATCGCTACGCGGATCTGCCGATCAAGTTCGCCATCGTCGGTCGCCCCAACGTCGGCAAGTCGACCCTGACCAACCGCCTGCTGGGTGAAGATCGGGTCATCGTCTATGACATGCCCGGCACCACCCGCGACTCGGTCTATATCCCGATGGAGCGCGATGACAAGAAATACGTGGTGATCGATACCGCTGGGGTGCGCCGTCGTGGCAAGGTGCACGAGACGGTGGAGAAGTTCTCGGTCATCAAGACCCTCAAGGCCATCGAGGATGCCAACGTCTGCCTGCTGGTGATCGACGCTCGCGAGACCATCACCGATCAGGATCTCAGCATCCTCGGCTTCGTGCTTAACGCCGGTCGCTCCGTGGTGTTGGTGGTCAACAAGTGGGACGGCCTGGATCAGAAGGTGAAAGATGACGTGAAGAGCGAGCTCGATCGCCGCCTCGGCTTCATCGATTTTGCCCGGGTGCACTTCATCTCGGCCCTGCACGGCAGCGGTGTCGGCCACCTGTTCGAGTCTATCGACGAGGCCTATGAGTCGGCCACCCGTCGTACCAGCACCGCCCTGCTGACCCGTATCATGCAGATGGCCCAGCAGGATCACCAGCCGCCCATGGTGCGCGGTCGCCGGGTCAAGCTCAAATACGCCCATGCCGGTGGTTACAACCCGCCGCGCATCATAGTGCACGGCAACCAGCTCAACGATCTGCCCGACTCTTACAAGCGCTATCTCATCAACTACTTCCGCAAGTCGCTGAAGGTGATGGGGACGCCGATCCGGGTCGAGTTCCAGGAAGGGGCCAACCCGTTCGAGAACAAGAAGAATGCGTTGACCCTGAGCCAGGAGCGTCAGCGCAAGCGCCTGATGAAGCTCAAGGGCGGCAAGAAGTAAGAACGACGGTCGCTCAGGCGGCCGTTTTTCATCTCTTATATAAGGAGGAGAACCATGAGTTCGGTTAATTGCCCCGGTTGTGGCGAGCCACTGGATACCCGTAGCCACAAGGTGACCTGTGGCCACTGTCAGGGCCGTTTTCGCATCACGGCGCTCTGTCCCGATTGCGCTGAGCCGCTCGAGCGGCTCAAGGCGTGCGGTGCGGTGGATTACTTCTGCAACCGCTGTAACAGCCTGATCTCCAAATCCAGGGTGGCCTTTTCGGCGAGCCCAGAATGACACAAACCCGGCCATGAGCCGGGTTTCTCTTCTTGGGGATTGTTGTTATGCCGCCTGGGCGATGAGCATGAAGTCGGATCGCTGTCTGCGATGACGCTTGCGCTTCTGCTCGATGAGCTGCAGTCGGCGCCGCGGGTTGCGGCTCGGTTTGCTCTTGCGCACTAGGCTTGGACGTCTGCGTCTGAGCATCGTTACCTCCTTGGCGTCAGGGAGGGGGCCACCGACGGTGGCCCCGTTCCTTGCTTCGATACTAACAGAGGCGGATCGTGCTGAACAGGCGTCAGATTGTTCTGAAATTGGGGGGTCAGCTGGCGATGGCAGCCAGGATGGGCGTGCCCATCGGGGTCGAGGAGGGGGCGTCGGTGGCCAGGCTCTCGGATTGCTCCATCTGACGCTCACGCTGACGGATCTTCTGCTGCTCATTGTCGAGCCACAGCAGGCTCTGGTAGTACTGGCGCACGTTGTTGACGTAGTTGCGCGCCTCACCACCACGGGCGTAGCCGTAGCGCACCTTGCTGTGCCAGCGAGACTCTTGCAATAGCGGCAGCACCTCCTTCACATCGCTCCAGCTGTCCGGGCTCTTGCCCTGCAACTTGGCCAGGCGGCGCGCATCCATCATGTGGCCATAGCCGATGTTGTAGGCGGTCAGCGCAAACCAGAAGCGCTCATCCTCGGGCACGGAGTCCGGCACCTGTTCAAGCAGTTGCAGCAGGTAGCGGGCGCCCCCCTGAATGCTCTCTTCGGGGTGGGTGCGATCTTTCACCCCCATCGCCTTGGCGGTGTTTTCGGTCAGCATCATCATGCCGCGCACCCCGGTATAGGAGCGGGCATTCGGATCCCAGTGGGACTCCTGATAGCTGAGCGCGGCGAGCAGACGCCAGTCGAGGCTGCCGGCATGGGTCTGGAACAGCTTCTGATATTTGGGCAGAAGTGTCTTAGCGCGTTGCAGGAAGGCTCGGGTATCGACGAAGTCGAAGTTTTGCACGTGGCCGAAATATTTTTCGTCGAGCTGGGCTATGGTGCCGTCGAGGAAACGCTGGCCGAAGAAGTCGATGACGCTGGCATAGAGGCTGTCGTCCGGCAGCTGGGCCATGGCCCAACCGATCGGGTAATTGCTGCCCAGGGTCAGCCCCTCGGCGAGATCCGGGTAGTAGCGCTGGATCCGCGCCAGCACGGTATCGTGCACCACGGTGTAACCTATCTTGCCCTCGGCCACCTGGCGCAGCAGCTCTTCGCTGTCGGCGTCCTTACTGACGTTCCAGCTCAGGGCGGGGTAGCGGCGTTTGAGCTCGCGCAGCTGCTCTTCGCTGGCCGATCCGGCCGCGATCACCAGTTCACCTTGCAGATCGTCGAAGTCTTTCGGTTTGCGGGCCCCCTGGCGATAGACCAGCTTGGGGGATACCTGATAGTAGGCAGGGCCGAAGCGCATACGGGTGCGCCGCTCCGACGTGATGGCCAGGGCGCCTGCGGCCATATCCAGTGAGCCGTCTGTGAGTCCTTTCTCGAGTGCCTGTGTGGATTCCTGGGGCAGCATGACCAGCTTGACCCCGAGCCAGTCCGCGTACTCCTGCGCCAGCTCGTAGTCATAACCCAGATTGCTGTCGTCGCGCTGGTAGAAGGAGGTGGGGCCATAGATGGTGCCGACCCGCAGCTCCCCCCGTGCACGGATCTGCTCAAGCTGACTGGTGGGTTGGCTACTATTACAGCCGGCCAGCAGCAGGGAGATCGACAGGGTGAACCATTTGGCTAGTTGTCTCAATCAGACCTCTTTTGTTGTCGAAAAAATCAACACTAGTCAAAAAAGAAGCACCTTTATACCAGAGAGTGTGCTCCCTGTCACATCGGGCCACACATGAAAAACGTTTGTCCCGCTCTGCCAGCCTCCCTATAATACGCGCGTCTTTAAATCCCCCCACTCTCGATACAAGGTGAGAAAGGCCATATGGAAATCTTGCGCGGTGCTCCCGCTCTGTCTGAGTTTCGTGTCCAAAAACTGCAACGAAGCCTGGTGGAACGCGGAGTCGAGATAACGAGCATCTATGCCGAATACATGCACTTTGCCGAGCTTGTCGATCCTCTTTCACCGGATGAGCGAGCGACCTTGGACCAGCTGCTGCGCTACGGTCCCACCATCCAAGAACATGCTCCCCAAGGTCACCTCTTCCTCGTTACTCCCCGCCCCGGCACCATCTCTCCCTGGTCTTCCAAGGCCACCGACATCGCCCACAACTGCGGCCTGACCAAGGTCAAGCGCCTCGAGCGCGGTGTGGCCTATTACGTCGAAGGGAACGTGACCGATGCCAACCGCGCCGCCATTGCCGCGCTGTTGCACGATCGCATGATGGAGACGGTGTTTGACGCCATGGAGGCAGCGGCGGCGCTGTTTGCTCATCATGAGCCGCGCCCCTTCACCCAGGTGGATGTGCTGGGTGGCGGCCGCGCTGCGCTGGCCGAGGCGAACCTGGCGCTGGGTCTGGCGCTGGCCGACGATGAAATCGACTACCTGGTCGAGAACTTCAAGAAGCTCGGCCGTAACCCGAATGACATCGAGCTCTACATGTTTGCCCAGGCGAACTCCGAGCACTGCCGTCACAAGATTTTCAACGCCGACTGGATCATCGATGGGCAGACTCAGCCCAAGTCTCTGTTCAAGATGATCAAGAACACCTTCGAGCAGACTCCGGATTACGTGTCGTCAGCCTACAAGGACAACGCCGCGGTGATGGAGGGCAGCCAAGGGGGGCGCTTCTTCCCGAGCCCGGCCACCGGCGAATACGACTACCACCAGGAGCAGGTCGACATCCTGATGAAGGTGGAGACCCACAACCACCCGACCGCTATTTCGCCGTTCCCGGGCGCCGCCACGGGCTCCGGCGGTGAGATCCGCGACGAGGGGGCCACCGGCCGCGGTGCCAAGCCCAAGGCGGGTCTGGTGGGCTTTAGTGTCTCCAACCTGCGTATCCCCGGCTTCGAGCAGCCTTGGGAGCAGGATTTTGGTAAGCCGGATCGCATCGTCAGTGCCTTTGACGTGATGCAAGACGGCCCGCTCGGCGGCGCCGCCTTTAACAACGAATTTGGCCGTCCTGCCATCCTCGGTTATTTCCGCACCTTCGAAGAGGAGGTGGAGAGCCACAACGGCCGTGAGGTGCGTGGTTATCACAAACCCATCATGCTGGCCGGCGGTATCGGCAACATCCGCCCCGAGCACGTCCAGAAGGGCGAATTCCCGGCGGGCTCGGCTCTTATCGTACTGGGTGGTCCGGCGATGAACATCGGCCTTGGCGGCGGCGCCGCCTCGAGCATGACCTCGGGCCAGTCGGCCGAGGATCTCGATTTTGCCTCGGTGCAGCGCGACAACCCTGAAATGGAGCGCCGTTGCCAGGAGGTGATCGATCGCTGCTGGCAGCTCGGTGAAGAGAACCCGATCCTGTTTATCCACGACGTGGGCGCCGGTGGTCTCTCCAACGCCATGCCGGAGCTGGTGAGCGACGGCGGTCGCGGTGGCCGCTTCGATCTGCGCGCCATTCCGAACGATGAGCCGGGCATGAGCCCGCTCGAGATCTGGTGTAACGAATCCCAGGAGCGCTACGTACTGGCGGTCTCCCAGGAGAAGTTGCCCCTGTTCAAGGCGATGTGCGAGCGTGAGCGCGCCCCCTATGCCGTGATCGGGACTGCCACCGACGAGCCGCACCTGACCCTGTCTGATAGCCACTTCGACAATCAGCCCATCGATCTGCCGCTGGATGTGCTGCTTGGCAAGCCGCCCAAGATGCTGCGTGACGTGACCACCCAGCAGGCCCAAGGCCAGGCGCTGCGCCTCGATGGCGTGACCCTGGCTGAGGCGGCCGAGCGGGTGCTGCGCCTGCCGAGCGTGGCCGAGAAGAGCTTCCTCATCACCATCGGCGATCGCAGCGTGACCGGTCTGGTCAACCGCGACCAGATGGTGGGCCCGTGGCAGATCCCGGTGGCCGATTGCGCCGTCACCGCCGCCACTTACGACACCTACCACGGTGAAGCCATGGCCATGGGCGAGCGTACCCCGCTGGCACTGCTCTCCCACGCCGCCTCCGCCCGTATGGCGGTGGCCGAGTCCATCACCAACATTGCCCCGACCAACATCGGCAACCTCAAGCGGATCAAGCTCTCTGCCAACTGGATGGCCGCCGCCGGTCACCCGGGCGAGGATGCTGGTCTGTACGAGGCGGTCAAGGCGGTGGGCGAAGAGCTCTGCCCAGCCCTTGGGTTGACCATCCCGGTCGGTAAGGACTCCATGTCCATGAAGACCCGCTGGCAGCAAGATGGCGTGGAGCGCAGCAACACGGCGCCGCTCTCGCTCATCATCTCCGCCTTCGCCCGGGTTGAGGATGTGCGTAAAACGGTCACGCCGCAGCTTCGCGCCGATCTGGGTGAAACCGACCTTATCCTCATCGATCTCGGCC
Organism: Aeromonas simiae; assembly: GCF_000820125.1. Taxonomy (GTDB): domain Bacteria; phylum Pseudomonadota; class Gammaproteobacteria; order Enterobacterales; family Aeromonadaceae; genus Aeromonas; species Aeromonas simiae. Next base: position 18,653 of record NZ_CDBY01000052.1, read on the forward strand.
ATGGTAAGCAGCGCCTCGGCGGCTCTGCCCTGGCCCAGGTTTATCGTCAGGTGGGTGACAAGGCGCCGGATCTCGACAATCCGGTGCTGCTCAAGGGCTTCTTCAATGCCATCCAGGCGCTGGTCTCTGACGGCCGCCTGCTGGCTTACCACGATCGCTCCGACGGCGGTCTGCTGGTGACCCTGCTGGAGATGGCCTTCGCCGGTCACTGCGCTCTGAACATTGAGCTGGACCGCGTGGGTGGCGAGGTGCTGCCGGCCCTGTTCAACGAAGAGCTCGGTGCGGTCATCCAGGTGCGCCGCGAAGACAAGGAAGCGGTCATGACCCTGCTGGCCGGCCACGGCCTGGCGGCCTGTGCCCATGTCATCGGCACCGTCACGACCGGCGACGACATCGTACTGCGTCGTACCGGCAAGGAGCTGTGGCGCGAGAGCCGCACCCGTCTGCGCACCCTCTGGGGTGAGACCAGCTGGCAGATGCAGCGCCTGCGCGACAACCCAGAGTGCGCCGACAGCGAGCATGCCGCCCGCCAGGACGCCACCGATCCGGGCTTGCAGGCCAACCTGACCTACAACCCGTCTGACGACGTGGCCGCCCCCTACATCGCCAAGGGGGTCTCGCCCCGTCTGGCGGTGCTGCGCGAGCAGGGGGTCAACTCCCACGTCGAGATGGCGGCCGCGTTCGACCGCGCCGGTTTCACCGCGGTGGATGTGCACATGAGTGACATCCTCTCCGGTCGCATCGCCCTGGATGGCTTCCAGGCGCTGGTGGCCTGTGGTGGCTTCTCTTACGGCGACGTGCTGGGGGCAGGTGAGGGCTGGGCCAAGTCCATCCTCTTTAACGCTGCCGCCCGTGAGCAGTTCCAGCGCTTCTTTGAGCGCGATGACACCCTCTCCTTGGGGGTGTGCAACGGCTGCCAGATGATGTCCAACCTGCGCGAGCTGATCCCGGGGGCGGATTTGTGGCCGCGTTTCGTGCGTAACCGCTCCGAGCGTTTCGAGGCCCGCTTCAGCCTGGTCGAGGTGCAGAACTCGCCTTCGGCCTTCTTTGCCGGCATGCAGGGCTCGGTGATGCCGATTGCGGTGTCCCACGGCGAAGGCCGGGTCGAGGTGCGCGATGCGGCTCACCTGGCGGCGCTCGATGCCTCCGGTCTGGTGGGGCTGCGTTTTGTCGACAACCGTGGCGGTGCCACCGAACGCTATCCGGCCAACCCGAACGGCTCACCGCTCGGTATTACCGCGGTGACGACCACAGATGGCCGTGCCACCATCATGATGCCGCACCCGGAGCGGGTGTTCCGTACCGTGGCCAACTCCTGGCACCCGGACAACTGGGGCGAGGACGGTGCCTGGATGCGGATGTTCCGTAACGCCAGGGTTCGCCTCGGCTAAGTGGTTGCAGTGATGAGAAGACCGGCCTTGTGCCGGTCTTTTTTTATGGGTCAGTGGGAGGGG
>NZ_CDBY01000053.1 GCF_000820125.1 Aeromonas simiae
GTCGGGGTCGGGGTGGGCTTCATCGCCCTGGCCGGGGTGGCGGTGGAGACCGGCGTCTTGATGCTGGTTTACCTCAACCACGCCTGGGAGGCCCTGTGCGCGCGGCAGCGCCCGGATCGGAGCGGCCTGCACGACGCCGTCATCGAGGGGGCGGCCCTGCGCCTGCGCCCCAAGATGATGACGGTGGTGACCATCATCGTCGGCCTGCTCCCCATCATGTGGAGCCACGGCAGCGGCTCTGAGGTGATGCAGCGCATCGCCGCCCCCATGATCGGCGGCATGGTGAGCGCCCTGGTGCTGACCCTGCTGGTGTTGCCGGCCATCTACTTCCTGTGGCGCGGCCGTGGGCTGCCCGCAACCTCTGACCCGAAGGAGAAACAGTCATGACTCGTAATCTGCTCTGGCCGCTGCTGGCGGCCACCTTGACCCTGAACACCCAGGCCGCCGAGATGGACGGCATGAATCACCAAGCGATGAACCACCAGGCCATGCCCGCCATGGATCACGCCGCCATGAGTGAGCCGGCGAGCGGCGAGGTGCGCAAGATTGAGGGCAACAAGGTGACCCTCAAGCACGGTCCCCTCAAGGCGCTCGGCATGCCCGGCATGACCATGACCTTCGAGGCCGCCGATCCGGCCGAACTAACCGGCCTTAAGGTGGGGGACAAGGTGCACTTCACCCCCCGCTCAGAAGGGGGCAAGCTGGTGGCGGTGGGGATCAGTAAATCCTGAGATAAAGCAAAGGGGGCCACGGCCCCCTTTCTTTTTCCCTCTGCGTTGCCAAGAGCGCTCTTGGCCTGCCGGAGGGGGTATCCGCCCTTGGAGGCAAGCCGCGCTGTGCATTGCTGCATAGACAATGATGCGGTGCTTAATTTATTGATCTTGCTCGTAAAATAAACACGTCATCCTTCCTTCCCTCGTTGCGCTCGCTAAGATAGTCGTTTGAAGACCACACCTCGGAGCCCGGGATGCACCATGCCAGAGCCGTGTTAGTAAAAAGCGGCAAACCAGAGGTGGTCAGTCAGGGGCGATAGCTTTGCCGGCGATGGTCAACGCCCTCACTATTTTTCTATACCGTCGTCATGGCTGTACAAAAAGAAGAGGTTAAGCGAATACGCTTAGCCTCAGAGATAGGGATGTAAGTGGTTGATTTAATCTGTTATTTCTATCACCATATAGTGGTTCGTAGCGGAGTTAGATGGAAGGCGGTATTAATGTGTTAGTGCCGCCTTCCATCTAATCACTGTTAGCTGAAATAAGGGAGAATCAGAATGAATCGAAATCCCCCAACAGAAGTGAAGAGAATACTAAGAGAAGAGATTGGATTTGGATGCCCTGTGTCGGGTTGCGGGTTACCATATTTAGAATGGCATCATTTTGATCCTCCCTGGCATGTAACGAATCACCATAATCCTGAAGGAATGATTGCTTTATGCCGCACGCACCATATACAAGCAGATCATGGAGCATTTTCTGTGGAGCAGCTTCATGAGTTAAAGCAATCCGGCAAAGACAATTGGCGGCAAGTGAGCGGTAAATTTAATTGGATGAGAAACCGTCTTTTAGCTGTGGTAGGTGGAAACTTTTACTATGAAACCCCCGTCATTTTCAAATTTAAAGAACAGCCAATTATTTGGTTTGAACGAGACGAAAATAACTACTTACTATTAAATCTTCATATGCTTTCCACTAGCAATGATCCACGTGCTTATATAAAAAATAACGAATGGTATAACGTAGGAGGGGAAGAGGATATTGAGTGTCCGCCGTCAGCTAAAAAATTAAAAATAAAATATCCAAACGGCGATCTGGTTCAGATTGAATTTTTTGAACTTAATAATGTAGACGATGCTGAGAAGCGTTATCCTGATGCCAGAGTCAGAGAATGGCCGATAGAGCTTCCAGTTACTGCCGTTGAAGTCACAAATATTGTTGCCAATTCAGGATTAGAGTTTAATGCGAAAGAAACAAAGTTTGGTAACGGCAATGTTATGAAAAACTGCTTTGCATCCAATTGTGGAGCTGGTCTGGCAATCAGCTAACAAGCGGCTGTGAGGGACTGTATTACGCATGCGCTCCATGCAGCCCCAGAGCCGGGCGTTAGCTGTTCATCATAGAGAGAAAGTAATGAGCGAAGATATACACAACATGGAGCTGCGTGCAAAACTCACTGGCTATATCTGTACTCAGTATTCCTATTTTGACTATTTGGTTTCAAATGTAATCTGGCACATCCTGAAAATTGATAAACCTGTTGGTATGATAGTTACTGGCGCTATGGATATTCGACCCAAAATCGAAATGGCTATCTCTTTACTAGAACATCATGATATCGAAAACGAAATAAGGTCAACTTTACAAAAGTTCAAGAATAACGCCTCTAAGGAAAACGGATTCATTTCCAAACGAAACAAAATAGTGCACGGCATATTTTCAAGTCGCGAAGGTGATTCTGCGGTTATGGTGGAAGCTCATCGTAAGAAGTCACATAGAGAACGTCATGAAATGGATGTTGAATACATCCAGCAATGCTATGGTGAAATCGTAGCAGCAAATAATGAGCTTGTTCCTCTATTAGAAAGTAGAGGTATTAATGTGCACTAGCGTAGTGCTTGGCAGTATCAGCTAACAAGTCAATCAACTACGCGCCTTCGGCGCCGAACGCAGCAAAGCTGCGCCGGTTATTGAGGTGTTATGCATCTTAGGAGTGCAATGTGACAAAGGAAGTACTCAACTTATTCATGGCAGTCTTTTACATTGCAGTAATGGCTGGCGCTCTAGTTTTCGTTTTCTGGATGGCAATCCAGAAAAGAAAGAATATGGAAAGCATGAAAGGAAACATAAAGCAAAAACTTTTATCATCAGTTTCACTTTCCGCAAAAGACATTACATTAATTGGTCGTAGCTTCGACCTATCCCCTAAAAATAGTCGCGATGTAATTTATAGACTTTATGCTGAAATTGATGAGCCCACAACCTTTTCAGCATTAAAGACATTGGTAGTTGAAATCGAGAAAGAAGAACCCTTTGACGAGCTGCCTGACGAAGTAAAACCATCTCTCTCCAGACTGCTTAAAATTATTGAATCATCACAGGATGACTCAGATAAACATATTCTTCTACCAATAACATCAACGCTAAACAAATACACAGAACTCAAGTCAGAGCAAGAAAAAACAAAGAAACAGACAAACAGAGCATACATAATAACGATTATCAGCTTCGTAGTTGGAGCAATAAGCTTCTACTTTACGCTCAAGTCCCCATCAGATGTTGATATAAAAAGAGCAATGGAGCAGGTTCTAATTGAGCGCTCAGCCACCAACACCAACGAGCCGTAAGCATAACAATTGGTTCAAGTCGTTCGCTTCGCTCACTCGGGACCGGCTAAAACCGGCCCCTTAACCAAACCTGATTACCCATGATT
>NZ_CDBY01000054.1:0-38968 GCF_000820125.1 Aeromonas simiae
TAAATATTGAAGGCCTTCCCTGATGGGAAGGCCTTTTTGCTTTTGCAGGCTATCGCTGAATCGCCAGACGACAGCAGAAGGTGGCCTCAGCCTTTGAATACCGTCCCTCAGCCCCTGCGTTTCACCCTCTGCCGCTCGCACGGCAGTCACCCCGTCACGCAAGAGCAGCCCAGTCGAGCGACTGGGCTTTTTTCGTTTGGAGCGAGGGGTAGCGGCGCGCTCGAATATATCAGGTACCCGGATGCGCCATCGCAACCGAAGCTCGTCCCGTGAGGCGGCCTTTGCCTCGCTCAGTAAGAGCGCGACAGGGGCACTCCTGTACTGATGAAGCCTTATATTCCTCTCGGCGATAGGTCTCTGAACATAATAAAAAGCCCGCTTGGTAGCGGGCTTTTTTGCTTCAGGTCTGGCGATATCAGGCCTTCCACGCCTTCCAGGTATTGATCAGGCCGTTGGTGGAGCTGTCATGGCTGGCGACGGCTTCAGTGGTGCCTAGTTCTGGCAGAATCTGGTTAGCCAGCTGCTTGCCCAGCTCCACACCCCACTGGTCAAAGCTGAAGATGTTCCAGATGGCCCCTTGCACGAAAATCTTGTGCTCGTACATGGCGATCAGGGAGCCGAGGGTTTTCGGGGTCAGTTGCTTGAACAGGATGCTGTTGGTCGGACGGTTGCCTTCGAACACCTTGAACGGCACCAGATCCTTAACCTGCTCCAGGGTCTTGCCGGCGGCCAGGAACTCGGCCTCAACCTGCTCCTTGCTCTTACCGAAGGCCAGGGCCTCGGTCTGGGCGAAGAAGTTGGCCAGCAGTTTCGGGTGGTGATCGCCGAGCGGGTTGTGGCTGATGGCCGGCGCCAGGAAGTCGCACGGGATCAGCTTGGTGCCCTGATGGATCAGCTGATAGAAGGCGTGCTGGCCGTTGGTGCCCGGCTCACCCCAGATGATGGGGCCGGTCTGGTAGTCGACCGGGTTGCCGTCGCGGTCCACGTACTTGCCGTTGGATTCCATGTTGCCCTGCTGGAAGTAGGCAGGGAAGCGATGCATGTACTGATCGTACGGCAGGATGGCTTCGGATTCGGCACCGTAGAAGTTGTTGTACCACAGCCCAATCAGGGCCAGCAGTACCGGCACGTTCTGCTCATAGGAGGCGGTGGCGAAATGCATGTCCATCTCGAAGGCGCCTTGCAGCAGGGCTTCGAAGTTCTCGAAACCGACGGAAAGGGCGATGGGCATGCCGATGGCAGACCAGGAGGAGTAGCGGCCACCCACCCAGTCCCAGAATTCGAACATGTTGTTGGTGTCGATGCCAAACTCGGCCACGGCCTTGCCATTGGTAGACAGCGCCGCGAAGTGCTTGGCAACGTGGGCCTTGTCACCGGCGCTCTTGATAAACCAGTCGCGGGCGGTCAGGGCGTTGGTCATGGTCTCCTGGGTGGTGAAGGTCTTGGAGGCGACCAGGAACAGGGTGGTCTCCGGGTCGATCTTCTTCAGGGTTTCGGCGATGTGGGTGCCATCGACGTTGGAGACGAAGTGCATCTGCAGGTGGTTTTTGTAAGGACGCAGCGCCTCGGTGATCATCACTGGGCCCAGATCAGAGCCACCGATACCGATGTTGACCACGTGCTGGATCGCCTTGCCGGTGTAGCCTTTCCACTCGCCGGAGATGACCTTCTCGCAGAAGCCTTTCATCTTGGCCAGCACGGCATTCACTTCCGGCATCACGTCCTTGCCATCGCTTTCGATGGGGCGGTCGGAGCGGTTGCGTAGGGCCACGTGCAGCACGGAGCGCCCTTCGGTCATGTTGATCTTGTCGCCGTTGAACATGGCATCGATGGCGCTGCGCAGATCGGTCTCTTTAGCCAGCGCAATCAACAGTTTGAGGGTCTCTTCGGTGATCAGGTTCTTGGAGTAGTCGACCAGAATGTCGCCACCGAAGGTGAGGGAGAATTTGTCAAAACGCTGCGCATCCTTGGCGAAAAGATCCTTCAGCTGCATCTTGCCATGGGCAGCGAAGTGGGCTTCCAGTGCCTGCCAGGCCTGGGTCTTGGTTGGGTTGATATTTTTCATAGGTTTCCTGAGATTCCAAGTAGTGTATGAACCTGCCAGGCTAGGCTCCCGCCAAACCTTGTTATTCGAGTGATTATAACCAGCCCGCCTATACCGGCGTCGTAACAGAAGATAACGGACTGTCTCCATTAAGGAGGTGGTAAGTTTACAACCAAATGCCGCGATTATGGCTCCCCCCTTTGCATCGGACATTGAGCGCGCTCATATTTTGGCCTCCTCCATCGTTTTCAGTGCAGGGATAGCGATCCCAAACGCGGTTTTCAGCCCTCAGTAGGGTATCTGGGTGAAGGTGTTTTTGCTGAGCGTGCGCTGTCCCTTGTGGTGGCGATCGCAGTGCAAGGAGAGCAGAGCGCACACCTTGCTGGGTCGATAGGTCATCATCGCTCTATGTGCCGTGGTTCTCATTGAGGCGGGGCTCTGGCCAACGGGTATGGCGAGGGGGATTAGCGAGGTATCGCTTCCTCCTTTTTGTCCGCATGCTTTTTTTGCCCACAGGCTTTACATTCCAGTTCATGTAAAGGTTAAGGTTTGACTGTCCCATAGAGGAGAGTTGAAATGACGCTTTCATTGCATGTGCCGATCAAAGGCATGAGTTGCGCCCGCTGTGCCGATCGCATCGAGCGGGGCTTGAATGAACTGGAAGGGGTGAAGGCTACCGTGAACTTTGCGCTCGAGCAGGGCGCGCTGGAGCTGGAACAGCCACAGCAGCTTGGGGCTGCGCTGGAGCGGATCACGTCGCTTGGGTACCAGGTCGAGCAGGAGACACAGCAGTTTGCCGTCGAGGGGATGAGCTGCGCCGCCTGCGCCAGCCGCCTTGAGAAGGTGCTGGCCCGCGAACCCGGTGTGCTCAAGGCCGAGGTGAACTTCTCCCTGAATGAGGCGCGGGTCAGCGGGGCCGCAGGGGTCATGACTCCGGCCAGATTGCGCGATGCGGTGGCCGCCGCCGGTTTCACCGCCCACTTCCGTCCGGCCGAGGATCGCGCCAGACAGCTGCAGGAGCAGGCTGCACGGGAGCAAGGTGAAGAGCGTCGCGAGCGGTATCGCCTCATCATCTCCGCCCTGCTGACCTTGCCCCTGTTGCTGGGGATGGCGGCCATGGCCGGTCTGCTGCCCTGGCACCTGCCACCAGTGGCGGAATTGCTACTCGCCACGCCGGTCCAATTCTGGGTCGGTGCCCGTTTTTATCGCGGAACCTGGCGGGCCCTGCGGGCGCGCAGTGCCAATATGGATGTCCTGGTCGCCACCGGTACCAGCGCCGCCTATGGCTATAGCCTGTGGTTGTTGTTCAAACTGGGGCCCGCGGCCATGGGGCACCTCTATTTCGAGGCGAGTGCCGTGGTGATCACCCTGGTCTCGCTCGGTAAGTGGCTGGAGGGGCGCGCCAAGCGCAGTACTCGTGCCGCCATTGTCGAATTGATGGCGCTGCGTCCGCAGCAGGCCAGAGTATGGCGTGACGAAAGCTGGCAGCAGGTGGCGATCGCCGAGGTGCTCAAGGGGGAGCGGATCCAGGTGCTGGTTGGTGAGCGGATCCCGGTCGATGGGGTCATCACCGGCGGCGAGAGCGAGCTGGATGAGGCGGTGGTCACCGGTGAGAGTGTGCCGGTGTTGCGCGGTATTGGCGATCGGGTGCTGGAGGGGACCATCAACGGCTCCGGCGTGCTGGAGCTTGAGGCGCGTGCGGTGGGGGAGGAGTCCAACCTCGGCCGCATCATAGCGCTGGTTGAGCAGGCCCAGATGGGCAAGGCACCATTCCAGCAGCTGGTCGATCGCATCTCGGCCCTGTTTGTCCCGGTCGTCATGGTCATTGCACTGCTCACCGGCCTGCTCTGGTGGCAGCTGAACGGCTCTGGGGAGCAGGCGCTGATGGCCGCGGTGGCGGTGCTGGTCATCGCTTGCCCTTGTGCGCTGGGGCTGGCGACGCCGGCGGCCGTGGTGACCGGCACCGGCGCTGCGGCCCGGCATGGCATTCTCATCCGTGACATAGAGACCCTGCAACGGGCGCACCGGGTGCGCGCCGTCATCTTCGATAAGACAGGTACTCTGACGCAGGGGCGTCCGAGCCTAGAGCAGTGGCACGGCGACGGCGCCGACCTGCGCCTGGCTGCCGCCTTGCAACAGGGGAGCGAGCATCCGCTGGCGCGCGCCATGCTGGCCGCAGTGGATGAAACCCTGCCCCAGCCCGAGGATCTCAAGGTGCATGTGGGCAGTGGTATCGAAGGGCGCGTCGAAGGGCATCACCTGTTCGTCGGCAACCAGGCGCTGATGCAGCGTGCCGGTGTGGTGCTCAGTGGCGGCGTCGCGGCGCCAGCTGGGGTGACCCGGGTCTGGATGGCCCGCGATGGTGAGCTGGTTGGCTGGGCCGATCTGGCCGACCCGCTGCGCCCGGAGAGTGCGGCCGCCGTCGCGGCACTGCGGGCGCGGCACATCGCCTCCTGGCTGGTGAGTGGGGATGCCAGGGCCGCGGTGGATCATGCCGCCGAGCAACTCGGTCTGGATGGGGCCTTCGCTCAGGTATTGCCGGCCGGTAAGGTCGAGCGGGTGCAGCAGTTGCAAGCGCAGAGCGCTGGGCTGGTCGCCATGGTCGGTGACGGGGTGAACGACGCTCCTGCGCTGGCCGCCGCCGATGTGGGGATCGCCATGGGCTCGGGGGCAGAAGTCGCGATGGAGACGGCGTCGATTACCCTGATGCGTCCAGACCCGCGTCTGGTGGTCGATGCCATCGATATCTCGGCGGCCACCTGGCGCACCATTCGCCAGAACCTGTTCTGGGCCTTCATTTTCAATACGGTCGGCATTCCGCTCGCCGCTTTCGGTCTGCTCAGCCCGGCCTTGGCCGGTGCCGCCATGGCCATGAGCAGCGTGACAGTGCTGGCCAATTCCTTGATGCTGAAACGATGGCGCCCGAGCGCCCGTTAGGAGAGAAAGCGATGAACATCAGCAAGGTTGCCAAGGCCAGCGGGCTGACGGCTAAGACCATCCGTTACTACGAGAGCATCGGCCTCATTAAGGCCCCACAGCGCAGTGACAACGGTTATCGCAGTTACGGTGACTCGGCGCTGCGTGAGCTGCGCTTCGTCAAGCGGGCCCGTGAGACCGGCTTCAACCTCGAAGAGTGCCAGGAGTTGCTGGCGCTCTACCGGGACGAGCACCGCTCCAGCGCCCAGGTCAAGAAGCTGGCCGAAGAGAAGATGGTCGACCTGCGCGAGCGCATCGCCGGCTTGCAGGCGATGCTGACCAGCCTGGAACAGCTGACCCGCTGCTGCCACGGCGATGAGCGCCCCGAGTGCCCGATCCTCGACGAATTGGGTAAGGAATAAGGCGGGTCTCATGTTGACGAGTGGTGAGTTGTTGCTCAGTTGAGTCGGTGCTAGACTGTCGCCTTCTTGTACAGGGAGCGTGCACGGTGACACCGAATGTAGCCAAACAGGTCAGGCAGGCCGTGACGGCCCAGCTCTGTGAGCATGTCCTGTTCAGCGTTCCGTTCTTGCTGTTGGTCGCATTGAGTTGGGGGCTGATGTTCTACCCTTACGTCGCCCCCCAACATACCCTGCTGTGGCTTTTCGGTAACCTGATCGTGCTCGCGCTGCGCTGGGGCCACGTCAAGTGGCGACAGGGCCATCTTCACCTGGTGCTGCACCAGAGGGTGGAGCACGAAATCTTCATCGGCGTGACCAGCACCTCCATCATCTGGAGCATGGGGATGCTGCTCTATCTCGATGCCCTGCCGCCCTCCCACCGTGCCGGCCTCATCATTCTCTCCTGCCTGTTGCTGACCGGTGGCAGCATACTGCTCATCGGTAGCCGCCGCTGTTTCTATGGCTTGGTCTCTCCGCTTGGGCTCACCATGTTGCTGGTGCTGTGGCAGGGCGGAGATCAGGAGCGCATTCTCTCCTGCATACTGGCCGGGTATCTGCTGCTGTTTCTCTCCGCCCTGGTGCGTCGGCTGCGCCGCGAGCAGCTGACCTCGCTCTACCACCGTTTCACTAATGCCGATCTGGTGGCCGAGTTGCGCAGTGTCTCTGAACACCTGCAACTCGCCTCACGCCTCGACGGCCTGACCGGCATCGCCAACCGCGCTCATTTCGACCACTCGCTGGAGCGGGCCTGGCGCCGTTGCTATCGTGCCAAGGCCCCGCTCTCGCTGATCTTGCTCGATGTGGACTACTTCAAGCAGTTCAACGATCACTATGGACACCAGTGGGGCGACGAATGCCTGCAACAGGTGGCGGCCGCCCTGGCAGAGGCGTTGCGCCGGGAGGACGATCTGGCCGCCCGTTATGGGGGCGAGGAGTTTGCCTTGCTGTTGCCGGCCACCGGTCAGCAGGGGGCGTGGCAGATTGCCGAGCAGGTGCGTCAGCGCATCAAGGATCTGGCGATCCCCCATGCCCGCTCCCGGATTGCCGGCGTGGTAACTGGCAGTATCGGGGTGGCCACTCTGGTGCCCGATGAGAGCATGAGTGCCGGTGAGCTGGTGCAAAAAGCGGATGCAGCCCTCTATCAAGCCAAGCATAATGGCCGGGATCGTGTGGAGGCCGCCCTGCAGGGGCGTGCCGCCTGATGTTCGACAACAGTGAGGATTCCAGATGCAATGTCATCGTATCGAAGAGCTGCTCGAGTTGCTGCAGCCCGCCTGGATCAAGGAACAGGATCTGAACCTGATCCAGTTCATCGAGAAGCTGGCCAAAGAGGCCGGTTACGAGGGGCCATTGAGTGCGCTGACCGATGACGTGCTCATCTACCACCTCAAGATGCGCGATGCCGACAAGAGCGCCATGATCCCCGGCCTGGCCAAGGATCAGGTGCCCGATTTCAAAGAGGCCCTGCTCAAGGCCCGCGGTATCAAGTGACCCCTCTGACGCGCCCCTCCGGCGCGTCATTTTTTGCTACAAATTTGCGATCTTCCTTCAACATTGCCGGTGGTGATGGCTCCGGGTGAGCGGCTGATTAAGATATAATCGGCCGATAACAATCAGAACGGAGCAATGTGCCCCATGGCCGAGCAAGAGCAGATCGAGGTCAAGGACGTGACCGGGGAGTGCAACCCCCACACCTTCAAGGCCAGCGATGACCGGTTTAATCCGGGCAACCGTATCTATGTGCGGGCGCAGACCGGGTATTGGCAGCGTCTGCGGCGCAACATGGGCTGGTTGTTCATGCTGCTGTTTCTGGCGCTGCCCTGGCTGCGCTACGAGGGGCGCCAGGCGGTGTTGCTCGACATCGGCAACCAGCAGTTCCACATCTTTGCCACCACGATTTGGCCACAGGATCTCACCCTGCTTGCCTGGCTGCTGATGATCGCCGCCTTTGCCCTGTTTTTCGTGACCACCTTCCTCGGCCGGGTCTGGTGCGGCTATCTCTGCCCACAGACGGTGTGGACCTTCCTCTTCATCTGGTGTGAGGAGAAGTGCGAAGGACCGGCCAACAAGCGGCGCAAGCTCGATGCCGCCCCCTGGGGACGCGACAAGCTGCTGCGCAAGGGCGCCAAGCATCTGGCGTGGCTGCTCATCTCCCTGGTCACCGGCCTCACCTTCGTCGGCTATTTTCAGGACATCACCGCGCTGATGCCCGCTCTGCTCACCTTCTCCATCGACTTCTGGCCTCTGTTTTGGGTGCTCTTCTTTACTGCCTGCACCTATGGCAACGCCGGTTTCATGCGCGCCATCATGTGCATCCACATGTGCCCCTATGCCCGCTTCCAGTCGGCCATGTTCGATAAAGACACCTTCATCGTCGGCTATGACGGGGCGCGCGGCGAGCAGCGGGGGCCACGCCCGCGCAAGGCCGATCCCAAGGTACTCGGGCTGGGGGATTGCATCGATTGCGACTTGTGCGTCCAGGTATGCCCGACCGGTATCGATATCCGCGACGGCCTGCAGTACGAGTGCATCAACTGCGGTGCTTGCGTCGATGCCTGCGATCAGACCATGGAGCGGATGGGCTATGCCAAGGGGCTGATCAGCTACACCACAGAGCACAAGCTGGCGGGGCACTCGACCCAGGTGGCGCGGCCCAAGCTCATCGGCTATGGCCTGGTGATGCTGGTCATGCTCGGGGTCTTTGCCTACAGCGCCATGTCGATCATGCCGATGGGGCTCGACGTCATCCGCGATCGCAACCAGCTGTTTCGTGAGAACGGAGATGGCCTGGTGGAGAACACCTACAACCTCAAGATCCTCAACAAGACGATGCGGCCGCAGACCTTCCGGCTGGCGGTCGAGGGGCTGCCCGACTATCAGTGGTATGGCCCGCGCGAGGTGACCCTCAAGAGCGGCGAGATCCTCAACCAGCCGGTGAGCCTGGGGGTTAACCCCGACAACCTGCGTGATGCCGTGCTCGACATCCGCTTCGTGCTGATCCGCAAAGGGGCGGCCAGCGAGCCCAAGGGGGTCATCAAGCAGCCGAGCAAGTTTATCAGCCGGCTCTGAGTGGAATGGGTAGAATGGGGGCCATGTGCCCCCTCTCTTTTTCGGTGACGCCATGGGATTCGACTACCGCGACCTGACCCCCGACCTCATCCTCGATGCACTGGCCCAGACCGGACTGGTGATCGACTCCGGGTTAACCGCGCTCAACAGCTATGAAAACCGGGTCTATCAGTTTCACGATGAGGCGCGGCGCCGCTACGTGGTGAAGTTCTATCGTCCGGGCCGCTGGCGGCGGGAACAGATCCTGGAAGAGCACGCCTTCACCGCCCTGCTGGCGGCCGAGGAGATCCCGGTGGCGACCCCGCTGGCCTTTGACGGCGAGACCCTGCTCGAATATCAGGGGTTCCACTTTGCCCTATGGCCGAGCCTCGGCGGCAGGGCATTCGAGATGGATAATCTGGATCAACTGGAGGGGGTGGGGCGCTGGCTCGGCCGGCTGCATGAGGTCTCGTCGGTGCACCCCTTCCAGCACAGACCGCAGCTCGATGTCGCTACCATGCTGGAGGAGCCGCGCCACCTGCTGGCGAGCGGCGAGTGGCTGCCGCGCAGCCTCGCCAAGCCCTTCTTCGGGGTACTGGATGAGCTGATTGCCCACGTGCGCGAGGCGATGAGCCTGGAGGTGGAGCAGATCTCCCTGCATGGGGACTGCCATCCCGGCAACATCCTCTGGCGTGATGGCCCGCTACTGGTGGATTTCGATGACTGCCGCACCGGGCCGGCCATCCAGGATCTCTGGATGCTGCTGTCGGGAGACCGGCAGGAGCGGATGATGCAGCTCGACGCCCTGCTGGCCGGCTACGAGGAGTTCATGGAGTTGGATCGCCGTGAGCTGCGCCTCATCGAGCCGCTGCGGGCCATGCGCATGGTGCACTACATGGCGTGGCTGGCGCGTCGCTGGAGCGATCCCGCCTTCCCGCGCCACTTCCCCTGGTTCAATACCGGAGCCTATTGGGAGCAGCAGTTGAAGGCCATGCAGGAGCAGTTGCTGGCGCTGCGCGAGCCACCGCTCTCATTGACGCCGGCCTGGTGACGCAATAGGCTTGGCTCTGCTTCGGTTCGCCGGGCGTGCCTCACACCGATCCCCATAACAGGAAAGATCATGAAGAAAATACTGTTGTTCATTGCCGCCATGCTGATGATGCCCATGGTGCACGCCGCCCCGGAATTCAAGGAAGGCGTCAACTATGAGGTGGTCAAGCAGACGGGCTCTGCCCAACCGGAAGTGCTGGAGTTCTTCTCCTACTATTGCCCGCACTGCTACAAGTTCGAGCCGATCGCGAGCGAGCTGAAGAAGAGCCTGCCGCAGGGCGTCTCCTTCAAGAAGAACCCGGTGGCCTTCTTAGGTCGCGAGATGGGCCCCGAGATGCAGCGTGCCTATGCCGTTGCCAACCTGCTGGAAGTGGAAGGAAAACTGACCCCGGTTATCTTCTCCAAGCTGCACGAGCAGAAGCAGTTCCCGCAGAGCCGTGACGACGTGAAGCAGATCTTCGTCGACAACGGCGTCAAGGGCGAGGAGTTTGACGGTGCCGTCGACAGCTTCGCCGTCTCCGGTATGGTCTCCCAGTTCGACCGCAACACCGAGGAGTTCCAGATCCGCGGTGTGCCGGCCTTCGTGGTCAACGGCAAGTACCTGATCAAGATTGAGTCCATCATCTCCCAGGATCAGTTCAACCGTCTGGTGAGTTTCCTGCTCGCGCAGAAGTGATGCCATCACGATAAAAAAAGCCCGGCCAAATGGCCGGGCTTTTTCATGCCTGCTTATTTTTTGCGGGCGTTGGCGAAGGCGGCTGCGAAGGCGTTGCCGAGCGCGCCGTTTTGCGGTTTGTCTTCCCGCCGCGCACTGCCTTGCTGGCGTTCACGCGGGCCGTTACCGCCGCGCGCGCCGCTAGCGCGACGATCCTCGCCGCGTGGTTTGCGCTTGCCGGCTTGCTCGTCCATGCGCATGGTGAGCGAGATGCGGCCGCGCGGCACGTCCACCTCCAGCACCTTGACCCGGACTATGTCGCCGGCCTTGACCACTTCGCGCGGGTCCTTGATGAAGCGATCGGTGAGCGATGAGATGTGCACCAGTCCATCCTGATGCACGCCGACATCGACGAAGGCCCCGAAGTTGGTGACATTGGTGACCACCCCTTCCAGCACCATCTCGGGCTCGAGATCCGAGACCTTCTCCACCCCCTCGCGGAAGGTGGCGGTCTTGAACTCGGGGCGCGGGTCACGACCCGGCTTGTCCAGCTCGCCGATGATGTCGGTGACGGTCGGCACGCCGAAGCGCTCGTCGGTGTAGTCGGCGGGTTTGAGCTCCTTGAGCAGGGCGCTGTTGCCGAGCAGGCTCTCCACCGACTGCTGCAACTTCGCCAAGATGCGCTCCACCACGGGGTAGGATTCCGGGTGTACCGCCGAGCCATCCAGCGGGTTGGCCCCGCCACGGATGCGCAGGAAGCCCGCGCACTGCTCGAACGCCTTGGGCCCGAGCCGGCTCACCTTGAGCAGTTGCTGACGGCTGGCGAAGGCGCCGTTGTCATCGCGAAACTGCACTATGTTCTGGGCCAGGGTCTGGCTTAAGCCGGAGACCCGTGCCAGCAGCGGCGCCGAGGCGGTGTTGACGTCCACCCCGACTGCGTTCACGCAGTCCTCAATCACGGCCTCGAGCTTGCGGGCGAGCTGGGTCTGGCTCACGTCGTGCTGGTACTGGCCGACCCCGATGCTCTTGGGATCGATTTTCACCAGCTCGGCGAGCGGGTCTTGCAGGCGGCGGGCAATCGAGACGGCGCCACGCAGGGAGACATCGAGATCCGGAAACTCATTGGCCGCCAGCTCGGAGGCCGAATAGACCGAGGCGCCGGCCTCGCTCACCACGATTTTCTGGGCGCGCGCCTCCGGGTAGCGGCTGAACAGCTCGCCGGCCAGCTTGTCGGTCTCGCGCGAGGCGGTGCCGTTGCCGATGCTGATGAGCTCGACCTTGTGCTTCACACACAGATCGCGCAGGGTCTTGAGGCTCTGCTCCACCTGGCGCTTGGGCTCGAATGGATAGATGGTGGCGGTATCGACCAGTTTGCCGGTGGCGTCGACCACGGCCACCTTGACCCCGGTGCGGATCCCCGGGTCCAGCCCCATGGTGGTGCGCATGCCGGCCGGGGCGGCCATCAGCAGATCCTTGAGGTTCATGGCGAACACCTTGATCGCCTCCTCCTCGGCGCTCTCGCGGATGCGGCCGACCAGCTCGGTCTCCATCTGCAAAGAGAGCTTGATACGCCAGGTCCAGCTCACCACCCCCTGCAACCACTTGTCGGCCGGGCGGCCGGAGAAGCTCAGGCCAAGATGGCGGGCAATGATCCCCTCGCAGGGGCTGGCCCCCTCCTCTTCCCCTGTGTGCAGGGTGAGGGAGATAACCCCCTCGTTACGGCCGCGCAGCATGGCCAGCACCCGGTGGGAAGGGGCTCTGGCCAGCGGCTCGTCATGTTCGAAGTAGTCCTTGAACTTGGCCCCCTCCTGCTCCTTGCCGGGCACCAGGCGGGCGCGCAGGTTGGCGTGCTGCCACAGGAAATCGCGCAGCTTCTCGAGCAGACCAGCCTGCTCGGCGAAGCGCTCCATCAGGATGTAGCGGGCACCGTCGAGCACCGCCTTGCTGTCGGCAAACCCTGCCTCGGCGTTGAGGTAGGCGGGGGCTTCCTGCTCCGGCTCGCGCATGGGGTCGCTGAGCAGCAGCTCGGCCAGCGGCTCGATGCCGGCCTCGATGGCCATCTGCCCCTTGGTGCGGCGCTTGGGCTTGTAGGGGAGGTAGAGATCCTCGAGGCGGGTCTTGCTGTCGGCCGCGCGGATGTCACGGGCCAGCTCGGCGGTGAGTTTGCCCTGCTCCTCAATGGAGCGCAGTATGCTTTGGCGGCGATCTTCCAGCTCGCGCAGGTAGCCGAGGCGGCTCTCGAGGTTGCGCAGCTGGGTGTCGTCGAGGCCACCGGTGACCTCTTTGCGGTAGCGGGCGATGAAGGGGACGGTGGCCCCCTCGTCGAGCAGGCGGATGGCGGCCTGTACTTGCTCTGGGCGGGCCGCCAGCTCGGTGGCGATCTGTGTTTCGATGCTGTTCATGGGTCTCTCGTCAGGAGGGATCAGGGCTGGGTATAGCTGATGGCGTTGATGTACCAGATGGCCTCACCGGCCGGGGTCTGTACCACCGCCTCGTCGTCGACCTCTTTCTTGAGGAGGGCGCGCGCCATGGGGGAGTCGATGGAGATGTAATCCTTGCGACCGAAGATCTCGTCGTAGCCGACGATGCGAAAGCGCAGGGTATCGCCGGCCTCGTTCTCGATATCGACCCAGGCACCGAAGAAGACCTTGCCCTCCTGGGCCGGGGAGTGGTCGACGATCTTGAGGTTTTCCAGGCACTTGCGCAGGTAGCGCACGCGCCGGTCAATTTCGCGCAGGCGCTTCTTGTTGTACTGGTAGTCGGCATTTTCACTGCGATCGCCGAGACTGGCGGCCCAGCTCACCTTGCGGGTTGTTTCCGGCCGCTCAACCCGCCACAGTTGG
The DNA here is from genome assembly GCF_000820125.1 of Aeromonas simiae. Taxonomy (GTDB): domain Bacteria; phylum Pseudomonadota; class Gammaproteobacteria; order Enterobacterales; family Aeromonadaceae; genus Aeromonas; species Aeromonas simiae. The sequence goes on from NZ_CDBY01000054.1 coordinate 13,018, forward strand.
TCCAGCTCCTGCTTGAGGAGGTTGTACCCCTCACGGGTGATCAGTTGGCTTCTCATGGGGTGACTGCGTCTCCTTGAGTCGATGTGCCTGCATTATTACCCCTGGGCCGGCAAGAGGGAACCGCCGCGCTCATGCCACCCCCTTTGCCATGACGCCTTCACCGACACTCGGCGTCGCAGGTGGGAAGTTCATACCCGGTAACACAATTATGCTTGCCCACCGATCGCAGTGACCTAACATGGAGCCCGTAGGCAATGACAGAGAGAGAAGCATGAGCCAACAACAGAAGATCCTGGTGGTTGATGACGATCCCAAGCTGCGCGCCTTGCTGGAGCGCTACCTGAGCGAGCAGGGATTCTGGGTGCGCGGCGTGGGTAACGGCGAACAGGCTGACCGGCTGCTGGCCCGTGAAAACTTCCACCTCATGGTGCTCGATCTGATGTTGCCGGGGGAGGATGGCCTCTCCATTTGCCGCCGTCTGCGCGAGGCCGGCAGCCAGTTGCCCATTCTGATGTTGACCGCCAAGGGCGATGATGTGGATCGCATCGTCGGTCTCGAGATGGGGGCCGATGACTATCTGCCCAAGCCGTTCAACCCGCGCGAGCTGCTGGCGCGCATCCGTGCCGTGATGCGGCGCCACTCGGTGGAGCTGCCGGGCGCCCCTTCCTCCACGGAGAAGGTGGTGGAGTTTGGCCCCCATGTGCTCAATCTGGCGACCCGCGAGATGACCTCGAACGGCGAGCCGGTGACCTTGACCAGCGGTGAGTTTGCCGTGCTCAAGGTGCTGGTGAGCCATCCGCGCGAGCCGCTTTCGCGCGACAAGCTGATGCATTTGGCGCGCGGGCGCGAGTACACCGCGACCGAGCGCAGCATCGATGTGCAGGTGTCGCGGCTGCGCCGTATGCTAGAGGCCGAGCCCTCCCAACCCCGTTACATCCAGACCGTCTGGGGGCTGGGTTACGTCTTTATTCCGGATGGTAGCGCCCCATGAAACGCGCCTCTTCCATGTTTTCCCGCCTGCTCTGGTTTCTCGGGGCCGTGCTGGTGGTCTATCAGCTGGTCTCTTACGCCACCTTTTACAACTACCTGCTCGACCCGACCGTCAAGCAGATCGCCCACCTGCTGGCGAACCAGGTCAAGCTGATCCTGCCGCTTGAGCAGAGCCAGGCGTCGCTGAGTGATGATGCCGAGGCGTTGGTCTCGGTGGCGACCGGGGTGGATGTCTACAGCCAGCGGGAGGCAGAAACCAACGGGCTGCGGGAGAGCGATCGCTACCCCTTTCTCGAGACGCTGATCAGCCGCGAACTGGGCGGGCCAACCCGAGTGCGGGTTGAACTTCAGGAGCACTACATCGTCTGGATCCAGCCGCCTCAGGCCAACAAGGTGTGGGTGCGCATTCCGCTGACCGAGATTGAGGATGACGATATCCTGCCCATCATCTTCTTCCTCTCGGTCATGTTGGTGGGCACCCTGTTCTGTGCCTGGTGGTGGGCGCGTCAACTGGTGCGGCCGTTGAAGTGTCTGGAGGAGGGCGCCATTGCGGTCAGCCGTGGCCAGTTCCCGGCGCCAAGCCCAGAGCAGGGGTCGCGTGAGCTGCGTCGCCTGACTCGCACCTTCAATCACATGTCGCGTTCGCTCCAGAATCTGGTGGAGGAGCGTAACCTGATGATGGCCGGGGTTTCCCATGACCTGCGCACCCCGCTCACCCGCATCCGCCTCGCCACCGAGATGATGTCTTCCGGCGATGAGTTCCTCAAAGAGAGCATCAACGCCGATATCGACGAGTCGAATGACATCATCGATCAGTTCATCGACTACATTCGCCCCGACAGCGGCGTCGTCATGGAGAGCATCGATCTGGCGGCCTTGGTGCACGATGCGGTATTGCTGCCGGTCGAGCAGGGGCTGGAGGTGACGCTCGATCTGCCGCCCGACGCGCTGCCAGTCGAGTGCAACCCCGTCGGCCTGCGGCGGGTCATCAGCAATCTCACCACCAATGCCCTGCGCTATGGGGCCAGCCGGCTGTGGGTTGAGCTGCAAGGCGACGAGCATTGGGCACGGCTGCGCCTGTCGGACAACGGCCCCGGTATTCCGGTGCAGGACTGTGAACGGCTGCTGCGCCCCTTCACCCAGGGGGATGCGGCCCGCACCCGCAGCGGCAGTGGCCTGGGGCTGGCCATCGTGGCCAAGATCCTGGCCCAGCACCACGGCAGCGTGCGGCTCGGTCGCGCCGAGCAGGGTGGGCTGCTGGTCGAGCTGCGACTGCCGCGACAGCAGCCGCTGGAGTGGGAAGAGTAGGGGAAAAGAAAAGCGGGCCTGTTGGCCCGCTTTTTCATGTCACGCTCGGCTTACAGCTGGGGGCCGGCGGCCACCAGACGCTTGCCTTCGTCGGTATCGGTGAAGCGCTCGAAGTTCTTGATGAAGCGCTGGGCCAGATCCTGCGCCTTGGCATCCCACTGGGTGGGATCGGCGTAGGTATCACGCGGGTCGAGGATCGCGGTATCGACACCCGGCAGCTTGGTCGGTACTTCCAGGTTAAAGATCGGCAGCTCCTTGGTCGGCGCCTTCTCGATGGAGCCGTCGAGGATGGCGTCGATGATGCCACGGGTATCCTTGATGGAGATCCGCTTGCCGGTGCCATTCCAGCCGGTGTTGACCAGATAGGCTTCGGCCCCGGAGGCTTCCATGCGCTTGACCAGCTCTTCACCGTACTTGGTCGGGTGCAAGCTGAGGAAGGCTGCGCCGAAGCAGGAGGAGAAGGTCGGGGTCGGCTCGGTGATGCCGCGCTCGGTACCGGCCAGCTTGGCGGTGAAACCAGACAGGAAGTGGTACTTGGTCTGCTCCTTGGTCAGCTTGGCGACCGGGGGCAGCACACCGAAGGCATCGGCGGTCAGGAAGATCACCTTGGTGGCGTGACCCGCCTTGGAGACCGGCTTGACGATGTTCTCGATGTGATAGATGGGGTAGGAGACTCGGGTGTTCTCGGTCTTGGAGCCATCATCGAAGTCGATGGTGCCATCCTCGGCGACGGTCACGTTTTCCAGCAGGGCATCGCGACGAATGGCGTTGTAGATGTCCGGCTCGGCTTCCTTGGAGAGCTTGATGGTCTTGGCGTAGCAGCCGCCTTCGAAGTTGAAGACGCCGTCATCGTCCCAACCGTGCTCGTCGTCACCGATCAGGGCGCGTTTCGGGTCGGTGGAGAGGGTGGTCTTGCCGGTACCGGAGAGGCCGAAGAAGATGGCCACGTCACCGTCCTGGCCCACGTTGGCGGAGCAGTGCATGGAGGCGATGCCACGCAGGGGCAGGAAGTAGTTCATCATCGAGAACATGCCCTTCTTCATCTCGCCACCGTACCAGGTGCCGCCGATCAGCTGCATCTTCTCGGTGAGGTTGAACGCGACGAAGTTCTCGGAGTTGAGACCCTGCTCTTTCCAGTTCGGGTTGGTGCACTTGGCGCCGTTGAGCACCACGAAGTCAGGCTCGAAGTTTTCCAGCTCTTCGTCGCTCGGACGGATGAACATGTTCTTCACGAAGTGTGCCTGCCAGGCCACCTCGGTAATGATGCGCACGGCCAGACGGGTGTCCGGGTTGGCACCGCAGAAGCCGTCTACCACGAACAGGCGCTTGCCGGAGAGCTGCTTGGTCACCAGGGATTTCAGGTGTGCCCACACTTCAGGCGTGATCGCCTTGTTATCGTTCTTACCCTGGTCAGACCACCACACGGTATCCTGGGTGGTGGCGTCTTTGACGATGTATTTATCTTTCGGGGAGCGTCCGGTGAAGATGCCGGTGTTGACATTAACGGCACCCAGCTCAGTGACCACACCACGCTCGTAGCCTTCCAGCTCGGGGCGGGTCTCTTCCGCGAATAGTTGTTCGTAGGAGGGGTTGCGGATCACGTCGGCCATGTCATGGATGCCGTAACGTGCCAAGCCCAATTTTTGTGCCAAGGTGGTAGATTCAGCCACGATTGTCATTGTTATCTCCTGGGTTCAGAGGTTTGTAGGGTTTTAGCTGACCATCATGCTACCACCTAGGTGGTATAATTAAGCGACAGCCATCAAAGTTTATAAAATAGGGTTTTGTTTTAGTTATAAAGCGAAGGGCGGGTTTCCCCGCCTTTTTTCAGTGTAACTGGTTTGTATCATTGGCGGGAACCACCTTGAAAAGGCTTTCCACGTCCACACCATCGAACAGGTAGTGGCTACCGCAGTAGTCGCAATGCATGTCGATCTGCCCGTGTTCCCTGACAATATCCAGCGCTTCCTCTTTACCAACCTGCAACAGGGCGTTCTGGCAGCGCTCCCGTGAACAGGTGCAGTGGAAGGCGACCGGTTGCGGCTCAAACAGTCGCACCTTGTCCTGGTTATAGAGGCGATAGAGCACCTCTTCGGCCGGCAGGGTGAACAGCTCTTCATCCTTGATGGTGTTGGTCAGCTGCACCAGGTGGTCAAAATCGGCCTCGTGATCTTCGCTCTGGGCCGGCAGAGCCTGCACCATGATGCCGGCGGCCTTCGGCTCGCCATCCTGCATGCCGGTGCGGATCCACAACCGGGTCGGCAACTGTTCGGATTGGGCAAAATAGGCCTCAAGGCAGCCGGCCAGGGTGGGCTCGGAGAGGGCAATGATGCCTTGGTAGCGCTCACCCTGCTCCGGGGTGATGGTAATGATCAGCTGACCGTTGCCGATCAGGGAGTGGATGTCGGCCTCCGCCGGCAGGGTGCCCTCAACGCGGGCCACGCCACGCAGATGTTGGTTGTGATCGCCGTTGATCACCGCCAGTTTGACCGGGCCGTCACCTTGCAGTTGCACCGTGATGGAGCCTTCAAACTTGAGCGTGGCGACCAGCAGGCTGGTGGCGACCAGCAGCTCACCGAGCAGGGCCTGCACCTGCAGCGGGTAGCTTTGGGCGTCGACGATGTGGCGGAAGGTTTGGTCGAGCTGTACCAGCTCACCACGGACTTCATACTCTTCAAACAGATAACGATGGAGTTGATCTTGGCTCATTGTGATTTCCAGTGATGGGAGGAAGCGAGCGCGCTTCCGTCATGTAAAGGGATCAGTATTGTTTGGCTCGGATGAGCAGGCGGCGCTCCTGCTTGTCGGGGCGCCGTTCCGGGCTGGGCGCGAACTGGCTGCCGAGCTTGCGAGCCTCGGCATTCTCGGCCTTGCGCTTGAGGCTGGCCTCGGTTTCCCGATAGAGCAGTTGGGCTTCGGGGGCGCCGCGGCGCTGGCCGCTGATGACCAGCAGCTCGACCTCGCGCTCGTCATGGCCCTGCCAGAAGCGGATAAGGGCCCCCACTTCAACCAGCTTGCCCGGTTTGCAGCGCTGGCCGTTGTAGTGCACCTTGCCCCCTTCAATCATCTCGCGCGCCATGCTGCGCGCCTTGTAGAAGCGGGCTGCCCAGAGCCATTTGTCGAGGCGAACCGCGTCGCCATTCTCGTGTGCCATGAGAGGGCTCCTACAGATAAAAAAGCGTGGAACAAGTATACCAGAGCCATTGTCCTAGGTTGAGCGGTGGCGGGCCCATGGCTGAATGTGACTCAGGCTCCTTTTTCATACGGTGCAAGGTTGGGGCGGTTGTGTCGCAAGCCAAGGCCGTACACAATAACCCCCTCTATATACAAAAGTTGTTGATGAATCTATGGAAGCGCTGTTCAGGGAAGAGAAGTTGAATCATCTCCTCACCGTCTTGCGGAAGATGCCCTGGTCACGCGCCAGTCAGTTGCTGTTTCTGGCCCTGCTCCTGCTGCTGGCCCAGCAGTTGGCTGGCCTGACCTGGCGCTCGCTCGCCATGTTGCAACCGGCCACGGTCGAGCAGTGGCAGCCGCAGGGGCGGATGCCGGCCCCGCCAGGCCAGGGGCAACCGACCTTGCCGCTCGACGAGCTGCTCGGTCTCTCGCTGTTTGGCAAGGCTCCGCCAGCCGGTGTCGCACCGCCCAAGGCGGTCGCCATCGATGCGCCGCGCACCCGCCTCAACGTGCAGTTGACCGGCGTGCTGGCCAGCAACGATCCCAATCGCTCCATTGCCATCATCGCCAACAATAATCTGCAAAACAGCTACGGGCCCGGTGAGGTCATCGACGGCACCCAGGCCCGCATCCGCATGATCTACCCGGATCGGGTCATCCTCGAGCTGCAGGGGCGCGACGAGACCCTGATGCTCGACGGCGAAGAGTATGGCAAGCCGCTGCCGGTGACCCCGACCGACAATACGCTGGCGGCCGCTCGTGGCGAGCTGCTCAGCAATCCGGGCAAACTGACCGATTACATCTCTATCGCGCCGGTACAGGGAGACGGGCGTCTGCTCGGTTATCGCCTCAATCCGGGTAAGAACCCCTCCCTGTTCAACCGCCTCGGCCTCAAGGCCAACGACATGGCGGTGAGCATCAACGGATTGGATTTAAGGGACAATGCACAGGCCATGCAAGCCATGCAGCAACTGGCTAGCGCCAGCGAGATGACCGTCACCGTGGAGCGGGACGGCCAGCCGCATGACCTCCATGTCGGCCTGTCGGAACAATGATCTGGAGTTACAACAACAAGATGACCATTAAGAACAAGGCGCTGCGTCTGGCGGGTGTAGCAGCGGCGCTGTTGCTGGCGAGCCAGGGATGGGCTGCGGAATTTTCTGCCAGCTTCAAGAATGCCGACATCGAAGAGTTCATCAATACCGTCGGCAAAAATCTGAACAAAACCATCATCATCGAGCCCTCGGTGCGCGGCAAGATCAACGTCCGCAGCTATGACTTGCTCAATGAGGATCAGTACTACCAGTTCTTCCTGAGCGTGCTCGACGTCTACGGCTTTGCCGTGGTGCCGATGGATAACGGGGTGCTCAAGGTGGTGCGCTCGCGCGACGCCAAGACCTCGGCCATTCCGGTGGTGGACGAACGCAACCCCGGCAGCGGCGACGAGATGGTGACCCGGGTGGTGCCGGTGCGCAACGTCTCGGTGCGTGAACTGGCGCCCCTGCTGCGTCAGCTCAACGACAACGCCGGCGGCGGCAACGTGGTGCATTACGATCCCTCCAACGTGCTGCTCATCACCGGTCGCGCCGCCGTGGTTAACCGGCTGGTCGAGGTGGTGCGCCGGGTCGACAAGGCCGGCAACCAGGAAGTGGACATCATCAAGCTCAAGTACGCCTCGGCCGGTGAGATGGTGCGGCTGGTGACCAGCCTCAACAAGGATGCCGGCATGCAGGCCGGTGGGGCGGCGTCGGCCATGCTCACCCCCAAGGTGGTGGCTGATGAGCGCACCAACTCTGTGGTGGTGACCGGTGAACCGCAGGCGCGCGATCGCATCACCCGCCTGGTGCGCCAGCTCGATCAGGATTTGCAGACCCAGGGCAACACCCGCGTCTTCTACCTGAAATATGCCAAGGCCAAGGAGATGGTGGACGTGCTCAAGGGCGTCAGCTCCAGCATCGAAGCCGAGAAGAAGGGCGGGCAGGCCACCGGGGGCGGCGCCAGCATAGGCGGCGGCAAGCTGGCCATCTCGGCCGACGAGGCCTCCAACTCCCTGGTGATCACCGCCCAGCCCGACGTGATGAGCGAACTGGAGCAGGTCATTGCCAAACTCGACATCCGCCGCGCCCAGGTGCTGGTCGAGGCGATCATCGTCGAGATGCAGGATGGCGACGGCCTCAACCTCGGGGTGCAGTGGGCCAACAGCAACGGCGGTGGCACTCAGTTCACCAACACTGGGGTGGGAATTGGCTCTGCCATCATCGCCGGCCAGGACTACAAGGATAACGGCGACAGCGACGCCCTGAGCTCCCTGCTCGGCAGCTACAACGGTATGGCCGCCGGCTTCTACCACGGCAACTGGGCAGCCTTGGTCACTGCGCTTTCGACCAACACCAAGAACGACATCCTCTCGACCCCGAGCATCGTCACCATGGACAACCAGGAGGCGTCGTTCAACGTGGGTCAGGAGGTGCCGGTGCAGACCGGCTCCCAGAGCTCGACCTCTGGCGACAACATCTTCAACACCATCGAGCGCAAAACGGTGGGCACCAAGCTGGTGGTGACGCCGCAGATCAACGAAGGGGACTCGGTGCTGCTCAATATCGAGCAGGAGGTCTCCAGTGTGGCCAAGGCTCAGGCGACCGGGACCACCACGCTGGGGCCCACCTTTGACACCCGTACCGTGAAGAACGCCGTGCTGGTGAAAAGCGGTGAGACAGTGGTGTTGGGCGGCCTGATGGACGAGCAGACCAAGGAGGAGATCTCCAAGGTGCCGTTGCTGGGCGACATTCCCCTGCTTGGCTACCTGTTCCGCTCCACCTCCAATTCGACGACCAAGCGCAACCTGATGGTCTTCATCCGGCCGACCATACTGCGTGACGCCAGCGTCTACTCCGGGATCTCCAGCAACAAGTACAGCCTGTTCCGTGCCGAGCAGCTGGAGAACGCGGCCAACGCCAGCTACCTCACCTCGCCCCAGCGCCAGGTGCTGCCCGAGTACGGCCAGGACGTGACCCTCTCCCCCGAGATGCGTCAGCAGATCATCCAGATGCAACAGCGTCAGCAGGATACGGCGACCGGTGCCCGTGGCCTGTTGCAGGGTAATCAGTGATGGCGTACCGGCTCGACGATGCCCAGGCGGCGGAGTTGCCCGAGCTGCCGTTCGCGTTTGCCCGTGAGCATGGGGTGATCCTGACCGAGCGCGGCGGTGAGCCACTGCTGCTGTGCCGTGCCGCCGTGGCGCCGCAGAGCCTGCTCGAGGTGCGTCGGGTGGCGGGCCGTTCCTTTCGGATCGAAGCGCTGGCCGACGATCTCTTCGAAACCGAGCTGATGGCCCACTATCAGCGCGACTCCTCCGAGGCGCGCCAGCTGATGGAGGACATCGGCAACGAGATGGACTTCTTCGCGCTGGCCGAGGAGCTGCCCCAGAGCGAGGATCTGCTCGACGCCGATGACGATGCCCCCATCATTCGCCTCATCAACGCCATGTTGAGCGAGGCGATAAAAGAGGAGGCGTCGGACATCCACATCGAGACCTTCGAGCGCTCTTTGGTGATCCGGTTTCGCATCGATGGGGTGCTGCGCGAAATCCTGCGTCCACACCGCAAGCTGGCGTCACTGCTGGTGTCGCGCATCAAGGTGATGTCGCGCATGGACATCGCCGAGAAGCGGGTGCCGCAAGATGGCCGTATCTCACTGCGTATCGGCGGCCGCGCCGTCGACGTGCGGGTCTCCACCATGCCGTCGAGCTATGGCGAGCGGGTGGTGCTGCGTCTGCTCGACAAGAACACGGTGCGCCTCGAACTGGCCCAGCTCGGCATGACCCTGCGCAACCGCAACATCATCAGCGAGCTGATCCGCAAACCCCACGGCATCATACTGGTGACCGGCCCGACCGGTTCGGGGAAGTCGACCACCCTCTATGCCGCGCTCTCCGAAATCAACTCGCGGGATCGCAACATCCTGACGGTGGAAGACCCCATCGAATATGACCTCGAAGGGGTGGGACAGACCCAGGTCAACACCAAGGTCGACATGACCTTCGCCCGCGGTCTGCGCGCCATTTTGCGGCAAGACCCGGACGTGGTGATGGTGGGGGAAATCCGTGACCTCGAGACCTCCCAGATTGCGGTGCAGGCCTCGCTCACCGGTCACCTGGTGATGTCGACCCTGCACACCAACACCGCCATCGGCGCCATCACCCGGATGCGCGACATGGGGATCGAGCCTTTCCTGCTCTCCTCATCCCTGCTGGCGGTGCTGGCCCAGCGGCTGGTGCGCACCCTGTGCGCCGACTGCCGCGAGCCGCATCCCATCACCCCCCTCGAACGTGAGGCGATGGGGATCGCGGAGCATGAAGGTGACACCGTATGGCGGCCGGTGGGCTGTGAGCAGTGCAACCACACCGGCTATCGTGGCCGGACCGGCATCCACGAGCTGGTGGTGATCGACGATGCGGTACGTGAAGCGATCCACAACGCCAGCGGCGAGCTGGCCATCGAGCGGATCATCCGCAAGCACACCCCCAGCATCCGCCGTGACGGCATCGATAAGGTGCTGACCGGGCAGACCAGCCTGGAAGAGGTGCTGCGCGTGACTCGGGAAGATTGATATGGCGGCCTTTGAGTACAAGGCGCTCGACAGCAGGGGGCGCAACAAGAGCGGCGTGATGGAGGGGGACTCCGCCCGCCAGGTGCGCCAGCAGCTGCGCGAGCAGGGACTCACTCCGCTGGAGGTGGGCGAGACCACCGAGAAGGCAAAACGCGAGGCGGCCCGCTTCGTGCTGTTTCGCCGGGGGGCATCGACCGCCGAACTGGCCCTCATTACCCGCCAGCTGGCCACCCTGGTCGGCGCCGCCATGCCGATTGAAGAGGCGCTCAAGGCGGTCTCCCAGCAGTGCGAGAAGGCCCACCTGCGCAGCATGGTGGCCACGGTGCGCAGCCGGGTGGTCGAGGGCTACTCCCTGGCCGACTCGCTCGCCACCTTCCCCCACGTCTTCGATCAGCTGTTCCGCTCCATGGTGGCGGCCGGTGAGAAGTCGGGCCACCTGGAGAAGGTGCTCAACCGGCTCGCCGACTACACAGAGCAGCGCCAGCACATGCGCAGCAAGCTGTTGCAGGCGATGATCTACCCCATAGTGCTGACCTGTGTGGCCATCGGGGTCATCTCTATTCTGCTCACCGCCGTGGTGCCCAAGGTGGTGGCCCAGTTCGAGCACATGGGCCAGCAGTTGCCGCTCACCACCCGCTTTCTCATCGGGGCCAGCGAGTTGTTGCAGCACTACGGCCTGTGGTTCCTGCTGCTGTGCGCCCTGGCGGCCATGGGGGGGCGCTGGTGGCTCAAGGATCTGGCCCGCCGCCGCCGCTGGCACGCCGTGCTGCTGCGCCTGCCGGTGATAGGCCGGGTCAGCCGTGGCCTCAACACCGCCCGCTTCGCCCGCACCCTGAGCATCCTCAACGCCAGTGCGGTACCGCTGCTGGAGGGGATGAAGATCGCCGGCGAAGTGCTCTCCAACGACTTCGCCCGCGCCCGGATCCTCGAGGCCACCGAGCGGGTGCGCGAGGGGACCAGCCTGCGGGCCTCCCTCGAAGAGACCAAGATTTTTCCTCCCATGATGCTGCACATGATCGCGTCAGGGGAGCGCAGCGGCGAGCTCGACAGCATGCTCGAGCGGGCCGCCGACAACCAGGATCGGGAGTTCGAGAGCCAGGTCAACATTGCCCTCGGCGTGTTCGAGCCCATGCTGGTGGTCACCATGGCCGGTGTGGTGCTGTTTATCGTCATGTCGATCCTGCAGCCGATCCTCGAACTCAACAACATGGTCAACTTGTGACGGCTTGCCGTTACCACTTTTAACCTGCAATGGAGTCAACAATGCACAAGCGTCGTCAACGGGGTTTCACCCTGCTGGAAGTGATGGTGGTCATCGTGATCCTGGGGATCCTGGCCAGCCTGGTGGTGCCCAACCTGATGGGTAACAAGGAGAAGGCGGATCAGCAGAAGGCGGTCTCCGACATCGTCGCGCTGGAAAATGCCCTCGACATGTACAAGCTCGACAACAACCGCTACCCGACCACCGAGCAGGGGCTGGAAGCGCTGGTTACCAAGCCGAGCGTTGAGCCGGAGCCGCGCAGCTATCGCGACGGGGGCTACATCAAGCGCCTGCCGCAGGACCCCTGGAGCAACCCCTACCAGCTGCTGAGCCCGGGCCAGAACGGCAAGATCGACGTCTTCTCCATGGGGCAGGACGGCGAGGCCGGCACCGAGGATGACATCGGCAACTGGAACCTGAAGGACTTCCAGTAAGTGCAGCGTCCCGCCCGCGGCTTCACCCTGCTCGAGGTCATGCTGGTCGCCCTGTTGATGGGGCTGGTGGCCGGTGCGGTCACCCTCAGCATGGGGTCGGTGCAGGGGGATCGCGAGCTGGATCACCAGACCACCCGTTTTCGCGTCGCCCTGCAACAGGCGCAGGAGCGCGCGGTCATGGAGGGGCGCCTGCTCGGCCTGCGGGTTGAGCAGGATGGCTGGCAATTCATGGTGCGCACCGGCAAGGAGCGCAAGTGGCAGGCCATCGGCGACGATCGCCTGCTGTCGCGTCACACCCTGCCGGAGGGGATGGCGACCACCCTGGAGGTGGACGGTTTTGGCTGGCAGGCGGATCGGGACGAGGCGGCGGAGCAGCAGCGTGACGAACAAAAGCGCTCCCCCCAGGTGCTGATCTTCCCCGGCAACGAGTTGACCCCCTTTACGCTGGAACTGACCCGCGAACAGGAGGGGAGCACCTCGCACCGGCGGCTCATGGGGGACGAGTTTGGCAAGGTCACCCTGGAGCAGGAGGAAGAGTGAAGGCGCGCGGCATGACCCTGCTCGAGGTGATGGTGGCGCTGGCGGTGTTTGCCATCGCCGGCTTGGCGGTGATGAAAACCGCCAGCGAGCACCTCTCCGGCCTCTCCTATCTGGAGCAGAAGACCCTCGCCACCTGGGTGGCAGAGAACCAGTTGGTGCAGCTGCGCCTCGAGCAGAAGTGGCCGGGTGAGAGCTGGATCGAGGGGGAGAGCGAGCTGGCCGGCAGCAAGTGGTACTGGCGCTATCGCGGCCAGCCGACCCAGGATGCCAACTTCCGGCTGATTGAGCTGGAGGTGCGCGATGAGGCCAAGGGGCCCAATCCCATCACCCTGCTGCGGACCTATATCAACAAATGACGATGCGATCGCAACACGGTTTCACCCTGCTCGAGATGCTGGTGGCCATCGCCATCTTCGCAGGCCTGAGCCTCGGCGCCTATCAGGTGTTGCAGGGGGTGCTGGCCAGCGATGAGGTGGCCAAGCGCAAAGAGGCCCGGCTGGGCGAGTTGCAGATCGCGCTCGGCGCGCTGGAGCGGGATCTGACCCAGATGCTGCCGCGCAGCGGCCGCATCGAGGGAGAGGCCAACCGGGTGGCGATCGCCGCCTCGCGCTTTGGTCAGGAGAGCGACGACTGGGGCATCGCCTTCATTCGCGGCGGCTGGCTCAACCCGGATGGCATGCTGCCGCGCTCCGGCTTGCAGCGGGTCGGCTGGCGCCTCAAGGGGAACAAGCTGGAGCGCCTGAGCTTTCGCTATCCCGACCCGGTGATCGGCACCGAGGCCCAGGTGCGCCCCATGCTGGAAGGGGTGGGGGCGTTTCGCCTCTACTTCTATGACAGGGGAAACTGGCAGGAGAGCTGGAGCCAGCGCGAGGTGCTGCCGCAGGGCATCGCGGTCGAGCTGGAGCTCGACGATCTCGGCCTGATCCGGCGCCAGTTCCTGATCGGGGCCGGTGGCCAGAGGATTGATAATGCGGGGAGCTAGGCGCGCACGGGGCATGGCCCTGCTGGTGGTGATGCTGATCCTCGCCGTCATGGTGGTGGTGGCGACCCAGATGAGTGGGCGGTTGCAGATCGAACTGCGCCGCACCGCCAACCTCAGCGCCGGCAAGCAGGCGTGGTGGTACGCCATGTCGGCCGAGGCATTGGTGGCCAAGGCGCTGGCTCAGGATGCCAAAGATAGCCCCGAGGTGACCCACCTCGGCCAGCACTGGGCCCGTGACGATGCCACCTTCCCGCTGCCAGATGGCACCCTGAGTGGTCGGGTGCGCGATCTCTACGGCTGCTTCAATCTCAACAGCCTGGGCACGCCGAATAGCTCGGGCGAGACCGGCCAGCCCTACCCGGCGCGGGCGTTCAAGCAGCTGCTGCTGGCGCTGGAGCTGGATGAATATGAGTCGAGCCAGATCACCGATGCCCTGCGCGACTGGATCGACAGCGACACGGTGATCAGCGGCGAGGGGGCGGAGGATGCCTACTATGAGGGGCTCAAGCCTGCCTATCTGCCGGCCAACCAGCCGCTGGCCTCGGTCGACGAGCTGCGCGCGGTGCGCGGCGTCACCCCGACCCTGTACCGCAAGCTACGCCCCTATGTGTGCGTGCGGGGCGGCACCGATCTCAAGGTGAACCTCAACACCATAGGGGTGGATCAGCCCGAGTTGCTGGTGGCCCTGAGCGAGGGGAGCATGGGGCTTGATGACGCCAAGCAGGTGCTGCGCAACCGCCCGAAGAAGGGCTGGGAGAATAACGAAGCGGTGGTGGCCGAGCTGGCCGGCTGGAGTGAGCTGGCCCGCAACACCATCATCCTCAAAAGCGATCTGTTTGAGGCGCACATGGTGGCCGAGGTGGGCGACAGTCGCGCCTTCCTGACCAGCGTGCTGCAACGGGGTCGTGACAACAAATTTACCGTGATCCGTCGTCTGCAAGACGACGGTGAGGAGTGGCATTGAGGGAGAGGCATAACAGGTGAGCGAGAGTCTGGTCGTCCGTCTCGGAACGAGTCGGGAGCAGCCGGTGCATTGGCTGGTCTGGTCGGCGGCGCAGGGGGAGATCATCGCCTCCGGCGTGTTGTCGTCCGCCCATGCACTGGGCGAGCTGAGCGAGCGCGCCGGAGGCCGCCCGGTGCTGGTGCTGGTGCCCGGCAGTGATCTCATCTTGCGGCGGGTCACCCTGCCCGGTCGTTATAACCGGCAGTCGCACAAGGCGCTGCCCTATCTGCTGGAAGATCAGGTGGCCTCCGACGTCGAGGATCTGCACATCGCCGTGCTCGGCCATACCGGCAGCGAGGTGAGCCTGGCCGCCGTCGATGGTGAGCGGATGCGCAGCTGGCTGGGCTGGTTGGCCGAGGCCGGTCTCAGCGCCAGCCGCCTGCTGCCGGACGTGCTGGCACTGCCGCTGCCGGCTGAGGGGTGGAGTGCGCTGCAACTCGGCGAAGAGTGGTTGCTGCGCCAAGGGGAATATGAAGGGGTGGTGGCCGACGCCGTGCTGCTGCCACTACTGCTGACGGGGGAGGTGCCGCCGATTTACAGCCATACCCCAGCCCCGGCCGGTGTGCCCGGTGAGTGGCATGGCGCCGATCCCGAGTTGCCGATGCTGCTGCTGGCGCGTGGTGCCCTGGTCAGCCGGGTCAATCTGCTGCAAGGGGCCTTCAAGCCCCAGACCGAATACGCCAAGTACTGGTTGCAGTGGCGCAAGGTGGCGATCACCGCCGGCCTGCTGCTGCTGGCAGTGCTGCTCAACCGCGGTTTGCAGCTGCATCAGCTCGATGCGCAGGACAAGGCGCTCAAGGCCGAGATCCGCCAGGTCTACACCCGCATCTTCCCCGGCGAGAGCCGGATCGTGAACGTACGCAGCCAGATGGAGCAGCACCTCAAGGCGCTCGGCCAGAGCAACGACAAGAGCGGTGTGCTGCGCTGGCTGACCGAGCTGGCGCCGCTGTTTGCCGAGGTGAAGGGGCTCAAGCCCCAGGTGATCCGTTACGATGCCACCCGCCGCGAGCTGCGGTTGCAGGTGCGCGCTCCCAGCTTCGCCGAGGTGGAGCGTTTCCGTGAGCTGGCCGGCGAGCGCTTCGCCGTGCAGCAGGGGGAGATGCGCAATGATGAGGGCAAGGTGGAAGGCATGCTGATCCTGAGGAGCAAGTCATGATGAACGCACTGCGGGCCTGGTGGGGCAGCATCTCACCCCGCGAGCAGCGGCTGGTCGGCATCGGGGGGGTCTCCCTGCTGGTCGGACTCCTCTACTGGGGCGTATGGCAGCCGCTGGCAGACCGGGTCGCCGAACGTGAGCGGCAGGTGGCGGCCCAACAGCGCACCCTGGGCTGGCTCAAGGAGAAGGGGGAGATGGTCTTGGCGTTGCAGGCGGTGACCGGACGCCAGGTCGACACCGGCGGCACCCTGGAGGGGGTGATCAACCGCACCGCTTCCAACCACAAGATCACCATCGCCCGCCTGCAACCACAGGGTCAGGATCTGCAGGTGTGGATCGACACCATCCCCTTCGACTCCCTGTTGCTGTGGATCGCTGAGCTGACCGACCGCTACGGCATTCAGGTGCAGGTGATCGAGATAGCCCGTGAGAACCAGCCCCCCGGCATGGTGAAGGTTCGTCGTTTGCAACTGAGTCGTCCCCTATGAAACAGCGCATCCTGATAGGAACCCTGTTCCTGCTCGCTTACCTTATTTTCCTCGTCGCCCGCCTGCCGGCCGAGCTGGTGGTGCGTTTCGCCCCCCTGCCGCCCATGGTGAGTCTGGAGGGGGTGAGCGGCACCTTGTGGCAGGGGCAGGCGGCCCGCCTGCGCTACGCCAGTGAGCGTTTCAGCAACGTGCAGTGGGATCTCAACGGCTGGTCGCTGCTGACCCTCTCCCCCCAGGTAGCACTGCGCTTTGGCGAGCGTGGCGGCCTGAACGGGCACGGCACCCTGACCTGGCGTGGGGGAGTGCAGGCGCACGATCTGGTGCTGAGTGCCCCGGCGGCCTGGGTGCTCGAGCGGTTGCCGCAGCGCCCCCCCTTCCCACTCGATGTGGCGGGAAGATTGCAGCTCAATGTGACCGAGTTCACCCAGGGGCAGCCCTGGTGCGATCGCCTCTACGGCGTGCTCGACTGGGTCGGAGCCGAAGCCAATACCCCGGCCGGCCAGCTCGACTTGGCCGATCCCAGCGCCAAGCTGCGGTGCCAGCAGGGCAAGCTGGTGGCTGAGCTGCACCAGAGTTCGGAGCAGGTCTCGGTCAACGGCAAGCTGGAGCTGCAAGCACATCGCCAGTACCTGTTCCAAGGGTTTCTCAAGCCGGGCCCCGAGCTGCCGGAGCAGATGCGCCAAGGGTTGCCCTTCCTCGGTCAGCCCGACAGCCAGGGGCGTTATCCGCTACGCCAGCAGGGCCGGCTCTGACCGGCCAACCCACCTCGATAAGAACCCGCCACCCGGCGGGTTTTTTTATGCCGGCATCGCTTATGGCAAAAATGGCATAGCAAAGGCGGAATCGATCTTTGTCACCGGAGGGGAGAGGAGACACAATCGCTGAAATTTTTATAACGAATGGAGTCGTTATGCGATCCAGTTCTTATTCAGTCCTTCCCGGACTAGGGCCCACCCTCGGCTTCACCCTGGCTTATCTCGGTGTGCTGGTGCTGCTGCCCATCTCGGCGCTGGTGATCTTCTCGGTCAACAACCTGAGTGCCGCCGAGTTTTGGCAGGTGGTGAGCCAGCCACGGGTGCTCGCCTCGTTTCGCCTGAGTTTCGTCGCCGCCCTCATCGGCGCCGGCCTCAACGCCGTGTTTGGCCTGATCCTGGCCTGGGTGCTGGTGCGCTACACCTTCCCCGGCCGTCGCCTGGTCGACGCCCTGATCGATCTGCCGTTTGCCATGCCGACGGCGGTCTCGGGCATCGCCCTGTGCGCCATCTTCGCCCCCAATGGCTGGATTGGTCAGTGGGTGGCGCCGCTGGGTATCGAGCTGGCCTACAACCCCATCGGGGTGGTGATCGCCCTGACCTTCATCGGTCTGCCGTTCGTGGTGCGCACCCTGCAACCTGTGCTGCGCGAGCTGGAGAGCGAGCAGGAAGAGGCGGCCGCCTGCCTCGGTGCCAACCGCTGGCAGACCTTTGCCCGCGTGTTGTGGCCGACCCTGCTGCCGGCGCTGCTGACCGGCTTTGCACTGGCCTTCGCCCGCGGGGTGGGGGAGTACGGCTCGGTCATCTTCATCGCCGGCAACCTGCCCATGGTGTCGGAGATCGCCCCCTTGATGATCATGAGCCACTTGGAGGAGTACGACTATGCCGGCGCCTCGGCCATTGCCGTGGTGATGCTGGCCATCTCGTTCGTGCTGCTGCTGCTCATCAACAAGTTGCAGGCGTGGAGCTGGCAGCGTATCGGAGGAACCCGGGTATGAGCGACATGACACTGGAGCTGCCACAGGCCGCCACGCCGGCCCCGCTTGCCCCCGTGGTGACTCGCGAGCCGCGCTGGGTGAAGGGGCTGCTCATCACCCTCGGACTTGGCTGGTTTGCCGCCCTGCTGCTGCTGCCCCTCGCTATCGTCTTCATCCAGGCGCTGACCCCTGGCCTCAAGGCATTCTGGTTTGCCATCAGCGAGCCCGATGCCCTGAGCGCGCTGGGGCTGACCGCCCTGGTGACTCTCTGCTCGGTGCCGCTCAACGTGCTGTTTGGCCTTGCCGCCGCCTGGGCCATCGCCCGTTTCCGTTTCCCTGGCCGTCAGCTGCTCATCACCCTCATCGACCTGCCGTTCTCGGTCTCACCTGTGATTGCCGGCCTGATGTTCGTGCTGATGTTTGGCAGCCGCGGCTGGTTCGGCGAGTGGCTGAGCGCCTACGACATCAAGATCATCTTCGCCACCCCGGGGATCATCCTCGCCACGACCTTCATCACGGTGCCGTTCGTGGTGCGCGAGCTGCTGCCGCAGATGGAGGCGCGCGGCCCGGAAGAGGAGGAGGCGGCCATGATGCTCGGCGCCAGCGCCTTGCAGATGTTCTGGCGGGTCACCCTGCCCGGCATCCGCTGGAGCCTGATGTACGGCGTGCTGCTCTCGACGGCCCGGGCGGTGGGGGAGTTTGGCGCCGTCTCCGTGGTCTCGGGCCACATCCGCGGGCAGACCAACACCCTGCCGCTGCACATCGAGATCCTCTACAACGAGTACCAGACCGGCGCCGCCTTTGCGGTGGCCAGCCTGCTTGCCCTGTTCGGTATCGCCACCCTGGTGGGCGAGACCCTGCTCTCCCGCCTGCGTGGCGGCGGACAGAAACACTGATTTTCTGCAGACGTGAAAGGTGAACCCATGAGCATTCAAGTCCAGCATCTGAACAAAAACTTCAACCAGTACGCCGCCCTGCAGGAGATCAGCCTCGACTTTCACGACGGGGAGCTGGTGGCCCTGCTCGGGCCGTCCGGCTGCGGCAAGACCACCTTGCTGCGCATCATCGCCGGCCTCGAGCAGGCAGACAGCGGCCGCGTCATCATCCGGGGCGAGGATGCCTCGGATCTGCACGTGCGCGAGCGCAATGTCGGCTTCGTGTTTCAGCACTACGCCCTGTTTCGCCACATGACGGTGTTCGAGAACGTGGCCTTCGGCCTGCGCGTCAAACCGCGTGGCCTGCGCCCGGACGAGAACGCCATTCGCGCCCGGGTCAACGAACTGCTCGAGCTGGTGCAGCTCGGCCACGTGGCCGGCCGCTACCCGGCCCAGCTCTCCGGCGGTCAGCGCCAGCGGGTGGCCCTGGCCCGCGCCCTGGCGGTGCAGCCCAAGGTGCTGCTGCTCGACGAGCCGTTCGGCGCCCTCGACGCCCAGGTGCGCAAGGAGCTGCGCCGCTGGCTGCGCGACCTGCACGACGAGCTGCACGTCACCAGCCTGTTTGTCACCCACGACCAGGAGGAGGCCCTCGAGGTGGCCGATCGGGTGGTGCTGATGAACGCCGGCCGGGTCGAGCAGATCGGCACCCCGGCCGAGGTCTACGAGCAGCCTGCCAGCTCCTTCGTGCACAGCTTCCTCGGTAGCGTCAACCTGTTCCATGGCCGGGTGGCCGAGCTTGGTCTTGGCATCGATGACCAGCTGATCCGTGGTGCCGTGCCGGCCAGCCTCACGCCGGGCAGCGCGGCGGTGGCCTATGTGCGTCCGCACGAGCTGGAGATCGCGCCGGCCGAATCGGGTGAGGGGGTGCCGGCGGTGATCGCCCGCCTGCTGCCGATGGGAGCCCGCACCCGGGTAGAGCTGCGCGGTCAGAGCGAGCGTGGCCTGCGCCTCTATGAGGCCGAAGTGGACAAGCAGCTGGCCCGTACCCTGCAACCGGGTCAGGCGGTGCGGCTGGTGGCGCGTCAGGCCCAGTTCTATCCGGATTACCAGATCTAGGGAGGGGCGATGAATTTTCAGCAACTGCGTATCATCCGTGAGGCGGCGCGGCGCGAATGCAACCTGACCGAGGTGGCCAACGCCCTCTACACCTCCCAGTCCGGGGTGAGCCGCCACATCCGCGAGCTGGAGGAGGAACTGGGGGTGGCCCTGTTCGTGCGCCACGGCAAGCGGCTGCTCGGCATGACGGCGCCGGGCAAGGAGCTGCTGGTGATGGCCGAGCGGATCCTGAGCGATGCCCACAACATCCGCCAGCTGGCCAGCAGCTTTGCCAACCGCGAGGCGGGGCGGCTGCGGGTCACCACCACCCACACCCAGGCCCGCTATGCCTTGCCACGGGTGGTGAAGGGATTTCGCGAGCAGTTTCCCCAGGTGCAGCTGGAGCTGCATCAGGGCAGCCCGGACGAGATAGTGCGGCTGCTGCAAAGCGGCGAGATGGACGTGGGGATCAGCAGCGAGCGGCTGGAGCGCAGTACCGGCATCGTCGCCTTCCCCTACTACCGCTGGCACCACAACGTGGTGGTGCCGCGCGATCACCCGCTGTTGCAGCAGGCGGCGTTGACCCTGGCACAGCTGGCCGAGTGGCCCATCATCACCTACCAGTCGGGGCTAACCGGCCGGGCCAGGGTTGACGAGGCGTTCGCCAGCGCCGGGATCATCCCGGAGATCCTGCTTTCGGCGCAGGATTCGGACGTCATCAAGACCTATGTGGAGTTGGGCTTGGGGGTGGGGATCCTGGCCGACATGGCGTTCGATGCGGCGCGCGATGCCAATCTGGTGCAGCTCGACGGCAGCCACCTGTTTGCCCCGCACACCGCCTGGATCGGCCTCAAGCAGGGGCAGTACCAACCCAACTTCGTGTGGCAGTTCATCCAGCTGTGCAATCCGGCGCTCTCGCTCTCCGACATTCAGGGGCGGGTGCTCGGCCAGCAGGAGGATGAGCCGGACTACCAGATTTAGCGGCTACTTCTCTAGGGTGTCGCCATCATGGTGGCGCCAGCTCTCGAGGCGGCGGTGCACCCCGCGCTGCAACTGCTTGAAGCTGCCCTCGAGCCAATCCACCCCGACCAGGATGGTCAGGGTCACCAGGGTGAGGGCCACCGCCTGGTGCAGCATGTCGAGGCCGATCATGGCGCCGAGCGCCGCCAGCATCCAGACCGTGGCGGCCGAGGTCACGCCCATCACCTGACCGTTCTGGGTCATCATCACCCCGGCGCCGAGAAAACCGATGCCGGTGATGAGCTGGCCCAGCACCCTGGCCTGATCCGCCACCTGGCTGCTGAGGTGGCTGCTCATGGCGAGAAAGCAGTAACTGCCGAGGATGATGAGCGACGAGGTGCGGATGCCGACCGGCTTGCCGCGCAGCTGGCGCTCCAGCCCCACCAGGGTGCCGCAGGTCAGGCAGGCGAGGATGTGGCTCCAGGCGAAGGGGGCGATATCGATCATCAAGGCTCCTTGGCGTGTGGTGGTCAGTGGCCCGGCTCCTGGCCCCGGTTGTCGAGGCGCAGGCGGAAGGCGCGGGCGAGGCGATCGTAGAGGTCACGGGCCTCTCTGTCCTCAATATCTCCGCGGATCCAGGGATTGTCGACAATTTCCAGCAGGATGCACTCGCGCTCGCCAATCTGGCGCAGATCCACCCCGAACAGACCATCCCCCAGCTGATGCACCGCCTTGCGCGCCGTGTAGAGCACCCGCTCCGGCACGTCGTCGAGGGGCAGTGCCTCGATGCGGCTCATGTCGAGCGGGTGCTTGCGGCGGCGAATGCGGCTGCCCGGCTCGGGGCGATAGCGGCGACAGGCAAACAGGGGGGCGCCGTCGAGAAAGCCGATGCGCCAGTCGAACTCGGCGGGAATGCGGCGCTGCACCAGCAGCAGGGCCGAGCGGGCCAGCCCCTCATCGAGCAGGCGCGAGAGTTCGTTCTCGTTATGCGCCATGGCCAGATCGCGGCCGAGCGCCCCGTCCGGGATCTTGACGATGAGTGGCAGGCCGAGGCGCTGGATCAGCTCGGCGGCGTGGTGGCGGCCACGCCGGGTGACCACTGTGGTGGGGGGCATGGGCACGCCGCTGCGCACCATCAGCTCGTAGAGGTAGAGCTTGTTGCTACAGGCCAGGATGGCGCGCGAACTGTCCACCACCGGCATCTGCAACTGTTCGGCGCGGCGGGCGAACTCAAAGGTGTAGTGGCCTACAGCGGTCTCGGCCCGCAGCCACAGGGTGTCGAATTCGGGCAACCGCTCTATGGCGGAAGGGGAGAGGATCTCGGCGCGGATCCCCTGGGCGGCGGCGGCGCGAGTAAAGCGTTGCAGGGCCAGCGGATCGCTGCTGGCGCGGCCGTCGGCCGGGTCGACCAAGATCGCGAGCTGATAGGTGGGGGTGAGGCTCTCGCTCTCGGCCTCCTCCACCATGGCCTGCACATGGCCGAGCATCAGGGCCCGCTCGTTGTCGTCGAGACTGAGCGGCGAGAGGCTCTCGAGGCGGCGCACCGACCAGCCGTGGCGGCCGCGTTTCAGGGTCAGTGCCTGCAACGGCTGCTGGGTCAGGCCGTAGTAGTAGCGGGTGAGGCCGGCCAGGGCCGGCTCGTCACACTGGCCGAAGATGGCGCGGATGCAGAGGCGATCCTCGTGGCACTCCTCCAGCCACCCCTGCAATTTGCGCCACAGCTTGGCCGGCGGCTGGGGCGGAACCCGCACGCTGAGGGTCTCGATCTCCGGCAGGCAGTGGTGGCTGCGCGCCTGGGCCAGCAAGGAGCAGTAGTAGCCGGCGCTGAGGTGCTCCATGGAGCGGCACAGGTTGATGAGGCGCGCCCTTCCCCCTGTGGTGGGCAGGCCGTGTTGCAGGTAGCTGCGGGCGGTCAGCAGGTAGTCGGCCTGGCAGGGCCAGTCCGTTGTCTCTTCGACGATGACATAGGTACTCATGACGGAAACTCCACAAGAGAGACCCGCCGCAATGAAGGGCGGGTTCCCCAGTGGGCGTCGATGCACCGGTCCACAACAATGGCGCAAGGGGAGGAAAACAGGTTACAGTGGCTACTATGGTCCTTTGATAACTTGTGATACAAGTCGCATTTTTGGTGCTGAAGATAAATATTGCCCAGCCGGACCGCACAATCCTCTCGTTTTGCCCCGCTACCTCGGATGATCTGGCCGACATCGTGAAGCTGGAGCGCTACCTGTTTGCGCCGGAGATCGCCTTCGGCCATGCCCGTTGGCGCGAGCTGTTGAGGGCGGGACGCTGCGAGACCTGGCTACTGCGGGATCGGGAAGGGGCCTTGATGGCCTATCTGTGCGTGCTGCCCCATCGAGGCTGGCGCCGGTTGGTGGTGCAGACGCTGGCGGTGCACTGGAAGGTGCGGCGCCAGGGGTGGGCGCGTTGGCTGCTCGGCGAAGTGATCCGGCGTAGCCACGCCGAGGGGTGGCGAGGCGTGCGCCTCGAGGTGAGCGAGCGCAACGAGGAGGGGCTCGCCCTTTACGATGCGCTCGGCTTTCGCATCATGACCCGTTTGCCCGATTACTACGGCCCCGGCCACCACGGTCAGCGCAGGGTGCTGGCGCCATGAGTTGCGAGCATTGCCTCGGCGATGCCTTGCGCGCCAAGCTGGGCCGTTGCCGCACCTGTGCCATCCAGACCTTGCTGGTGGGGGTGGCCGGTCTGCTGGTGTGGTGGTGGTGTGGGGCCGACACCTCGGTCAACGCCCTCACCGGCGCCCTGTTCGCCTTGGCGGGAGGGGGACTGTTTCTGTTGCATCTGCTGGTCTTTGTCTGGCGCCGGATCACCGGTCGCGAGCTGGATCGGGAGTGAAGATCGCGTTTTCAAGCAGAGGAGGCTTGTGATGATAGCAATGGTGACCGGCGCATCGGCCGGGTTCGGGGCGGCCATCAGCCGCACTCTGGTGCAGCACGGCTGGCGCGTCATCGGTACGGGGCGCAGGCAGGAGCGACTGGCGGCACTGGCCCAGGAGCTGGGGGCGGCGTTTCTGCCGCTGGCATTCGATATTCAGGACAGGGCGGCCACCGAGGCGGCCGTGGCGGGCCTGCCGGCCGAGTGGCAGGCGGTGAGTCTGCTGGTCAACAACGCCGGCCTCGCGCTTGGCCTCGAGCCGGCTCACCGGGCTGACCAAGAGGACTGGGAGCAGATGATCGCCACCAATATTCTGGGGCTGACCCGCATCACTCGGCTGCTGTTGCCGGGCATGGTGGAGCGTGGCGGCGGTCAGGTGATCAACATCGGCTCCATCGCCGGCACCTACCCCTATCCGGGTGGCAACGTCTATGGGGCCACCAAGGCCTTCGTGAAGCATTTCAGCCTCAATCTGCGCGCCGATCTGGCCGGCACTCCGCTGCGGGTCACCAATGTGGAGCCGGGTCTGTGCGGTGGCACCGAGTTCTCCAATGTGCGCTTTCACGGTGACGATGCCAAGGCGGCGGCCGTCTATCAGGGGGTGGAGTTCATCCGTCCCGAGGATATCGCCAACACAGTGCTGTGGATCAGTCAGCAGCCGGCCCACGTCAACATCAACAGCATCGAGATCATGCCGGTCGCCCAGAGCTTCGGCCCTCTGGTGGTCAAGCGCCAGTGATCCCTCAGGGTCGCCGGGTGGCGACCCCTCTTCTTCCCTCTCTGGCCGGTGTCGATACCGGCCGGTTTTGACCCGCTCCGGCGGCGGGGGCACAATGCCCCGAGATTCAAGGGGGACACATGCACAACTTCCACTACGCCAATCCGACCCAGATCTACTTCGGCCGGGGCGAGATTGCGGCCATCCGCGCCCTGCTGCCGGCCAAAGCCCGCCTGTTGCTGCTCTATGGCGGCGGCAGCATCAAGCGTAACGGCGTTTATGCGCAGGTCTGCGAGGCGTTGGCCGGGCGCGACTGGTTCGAGTTCTCCGGTATCGGCGCCAATCCCGACTATGACACCCTGATGCAGGCGGTCGAACTGGTGCGCCGTGAGCGCATCGACTTTCTGCTCGCCGTGGGGGGCGGTTCGGTGCTGGATGGCGCCAAGTTCGTGGCCGCCGCCGCGCCGTTTCAGGGGGGCGACCCCTGGGCCTTGCTGGCCGACAAGGTGGCCGTCGAAGGGGCGTTGCCGCTCGGCTGTGTGCTGACCCTGCCGGCCACCGGCTCGGAGAGCAACCCGGTGGCGGTGATCAGTCGGGGGGCGGCCAAGCTGTCATTTCGCAGCCCCCACTTGCAGCCGCGCTTTGCGGTGCTCGATCCGGCCGTCACCTTCAGCCTGCCGGCGCGTCAGGTGGGCAACGGCGTGGTGGACGCCTTCGTGCATATCCTCGAGCAGTACCTCACCTATCCGGTGCAGGCCGATGTGCAGGATCGCCTCGCCGAGGGGCTGCTGCTGGCCCTCATCGACAATGGGCCGCGCGCCCTGAGCGAGCCCGATAACTACCCGGTGCGGGCCAACCTGATGTGGGCCGCCTCGTTGGCGCTCAACGGCCTTATTGGTCGTGGCGTGCCGCAAGATTGGTCGACCCATGCCATCGGCCATCAGCTCACCGCGCTCTATGGGCTGGACCATGCCCAGAGCCTGGCCGTGGTGCTCCCTTCGCTGCTGCGCGAGCAGGCGATGGCCAAGCAGGAGAAGCTCTGTCAGCTGGGCCGGCGGGTCTGGCAACTCCCGCAGCAGGAGAGCGCGACGCTGAGCGAGGCGTGTATCCAGCATATCGAGGCCTTCTTTCGGCAGATGGGGGTGGCAACCCGCCTCAGCGATTACGGTTTGCACGAGGGGTGCATGACGGCCATATGTTCCAATTTGCGCCATTTTGGGTTGACGATGCTGGGCGAACACGGCGATCTTGATCCGGATCGGGTGGCTCGGGTGTTGGCTCGGGCACGCTAGGGAGATATCCGGGTGGACAAGGAGGTGTGGTGGGGATGAGAGTGTGGGCGGCAGCGCTGTGCCTGCTCTGGCTGGGCTCTGGTCAGGCGTTGCAGGCGGTGACTGAGGACAAACCCCCCTATAACTGGCAGACCCCGGAGGGTCAGGTGAGTGGTTTCTCCGTGGCCGTGCTGAGTGAGCTGCTGGCTCGCAGCCACCTGACGCTGGATCCGCCCGGCGTGCGTCTGTTGCCATGGGCCCGCGCCTATCAGCTGGCGCTGCACACCCCCGACACCCTGATCTTCTCGACCGTCCGTATCCCCGAGCGGGAGTCGCTCTTCTTCTGGATTGGCCCTATCACCGGCTCCAACACCATCTGGTTCTGGCGGTTGCGCGATCGCCCTGAGGTGGCGTGGCAAGATGAGCAGGAGCGCCAGCAGTGGCGGGGGGGGGGGGGGGGG
>NZ_CDBY01000054.1:39172-134613 GCF_000820125.1 Aeromonas simiae
CAGTGGCGGGTGGGGGTGGTGCGTAGCTCGGCCTATCGCGAGCAACTGGAGCAAGAGGGGTTTGTGCTGCGCACGGTCAATCGGGAGGAGGACAAGTTCCAGATGCTGTTGCTGCGGCGGGTCGATCTGATCGCCGCCCCCGAGGCCGAGGTGCGCTTTCAGATGCGCAGGTTGGGCCGGGACCCTGAGTTGCTGGCGCCGGTCTCTGTCTATAGCAATTACTACGAATACTATTTCGCGCTCAATCGTCGCAGCGATCCCGAGCGGGCCCGACAACTGCAAGAGGCGCTGGAGGGCATGCGCCTGGATGGGGCGCTGGCCCGCCTGCAACAGGAGTGGCTCGAGTAAGGCGGGAGGCTGGAGCCCCCCGCAACGACTCAGGCTTGCAGCGCCTGGTCCAGATCGGCCAGCAGATCGCCGATGTCTTCGATCCCGACCGAAAGGCGGATCATCTCCGGTTTCACCCCTGCCTTGCGCTGCTCCTCTTCACTGAGCTGGCGGTGGGTGGTCGAGGCCGGGTGGCAGGCCAGTGACTTGGCATCACCGATATTTACCAGACGCTTGAAGATCTTCAGCGCATCGTAGAAACGCACACCCGCTTCGTATCCCTCCTTGAGACCGAATGAGAGCAGCGCCGAAGGGCGACCGCCCATGTATTGCTCGGCCAGCTTGTAGTGGGGATGCTCCGGCAGGCCCGCATAACTGACCCAGGCCACCTTGGGGTGCTGCTTGAGGTGATGGGCGACCCGCTGTGCGTTGTCGACGTGGCGCTCCATGCGCAGGCTCAGGGTCTCGAGTCCTTGCAGGATCTGGAAGGCGTTGAAGGGCGAGAGGGCCGCCCCGGTGTTGCGCAGCGGCACGGTGCGCACCCGGCCGATGAAGGCGGCGGCCCCGAACGCCTCGGTGTAGACCACGCCGTGGTAGGAGGGCTCGGGCTGGGTCAGTTGGGGGAAGCGCTCGGCGTGCTCGCTCCAGGGGAAGGTGCCGCCGTCGACGACGATGCCGCCGAGCGAGGTGCCGTGGCCGCCCACGTACTTGGTGAGGCTGTGCACGACGATGTCGGCGCCATGCTGGATCGGTTTGCACAGCACCGGAGTGGCGACCGTGTTGTCGACGATGAGGGGGACTCCCTTGGCGTGAGCCACCCTGGCCAGGGCGCCGATATCGACGATGTTGCCGGCCGGGTTACCGATGCTCTCGCAGTAGACCGCCTTGGTGTGCTCGTCGATCAGCTCGCCGATGGCGTCGGCGCTGTCGTCACGGGCGAAACGCACCTCAATACCCTGGCTCGGCAGCATGTGGGCGAACAGGGTGTAGGTGCCGCCATAGAGCTGGGGCGTGGAGACGATGTTATCACCGACCCTGGCCAGGGCCTGGATGGCATAGGTGATGGCAGCCGAGCCGGCCGATACCGCCAGGGCGGCGACGCCCCCTTCAAGAGCGGCCAGCCGCTGCTCCAGCACATCGTTGGTAGGGTTCATGATGCGGGTGTAGATATTGCCGGGGACCGCCAGATTGAAGAGGTCGGCCCCGTGTTGCGCGCTCTCGAACTCATAGGCAACAGTCTGGTAGATGGGAACGGCTACCGACTTGGTCGCCGGATCGCTGGAAAAACCGTGATGCAGGGCCAGGGTCGCGTCTTTCATGGAACATTCCTTATTCTTTGGACGGATAGACGTCCACTTTATGCTGATGGACTCTATCTGTAAACCACCGCTTCCGGCAAAGCCCTTACATCCGCTGGCGATACTCCTCCTCATCGACCCAGGAGAGATCCCACTGCATCAGCTGGGTCAGGTATTGGGCCGGGTCGCTCGGTGTGGCGTGCAGTCGGGCGCCGATGCTCCTGAAGTAGCGACGCCAGAAGGGAAGGGGGTTATTCAGTGTCATGGTCGTTCCTCCTCTTGGTTGGCATCAGTATTGGTTTAAAATAAGGAAGTTAAAACGGAAGTAATCTCACAGATGGATTTCCCTATTTATGCCGAGCGAACGTCTTTATCTCCACTTCACCCGCCTGTCACAGCAGTTGCCCACTGGTGAGGCGGAGCTGACTCTGCCTGAGCTGGCCGCCTTACTCTGCTGCACGCCACGCAATGCCCGCCTGCTGTTACGGCGTATGGAGCAGGCCGGCTGGTTGTGCTGGCAGGCCTCCGCCGGACGCGGCCACAGGGCCAGGCTCACCCTGCGGCGCAACCAGCAACAGATGCGGCAACAGCAGCTGGCGGCGCTGGTGGCTGAGGGCAAACTGGAGCAGGCGTTGCTCTTGGTTCAAGGGCGAACCGAGCAGCTGCTGCCGCACCTGTTGGCCCATGCCAGCCGCTCGGATCCTGGGGGGCGCCAGATCTTGCGGGTGCCCTATTACCGCCCTCTGCCTTATCTGGTACCGGATGTGCCGCTGCGCCGCTCCGAGGTGCACCTGGTGCGGCAGATTTTCAGCGGGCTGGTACGCAGAAATGAGGAAAATGGGGAAATCGAACCTGAACTCGCCCACCACTGGGAGCAGCTGGAGGCACGGCGCTGGCGCTTCTACCTGCGCCCGGCGGTACGCTTCCAACATGGCCGCCTGTTGCAGGCGGAGGATGTCTGTGAGTCGCTTGGCTCACTCTCGGGTTATCCCCTTTTTCAGCATCTGGAGCGAGTCGAGGAGATCTCGCCACGTGCGGTTGATATCCATCTGCGGGAACCCGACCCCTGGCTGCTGCAACTGTTGTGCGAGGCCCAGGCGCTGATCCTGCCGCGCGAGTGGCGCAGCCTGCCTGATTTTGCCCTGCAACCGGTGGGCTGCGGCCCGTATCGGGTGGTGTGTAACGACCCGCAGCGCCTGCAGTTGGAGGCGTTCGATGACTATTTCGGGTTGCGGGCCTTGCTCGATGAGATCGACATCTGGATGTTGCCCAAGTTGGCGGAGCGGTTGACCTGTCAGTTGCGGCTGGCTCCGGAGCGTGCCGATCTGGGGCAACGTCGGGCGGAGTCGGGTCTGGAAGCGGGCTGCTATTTCCTGTTGAGCGATGATCGCTCCCCCTGGTTGCGGGAGGAGTCATTGCGCCACTGGCTGGCGGCCACACTCGATCCCATTGCGTTGATGGCGGGCATGGCGCGCGAGCTGCAACAAATTCTCACGCCGGCGCTGGGGTTGCTGCCACATTGGCGGGATCTTCCCCTGCCGGCCAAGGTGGAGCGGCCCGCGACGTTGCCGGCCCGGCTGGTGGTGGCCTGTTTCAATCAGCATCTGGAGTTTCGTGAGTTGGCCGGGGCGATGGCCGGGTTGCTGGCATCCCATGGGGTTGCCCTTGAGTTGCGGGAGCTCGACTATTCCCGCTGGGCCAGGGGGGAGGATGAGGATGTGGATCTCTGGCTGGGAACGGTCAATCTGGAGCACGACAGGGATTTTGCCGCCTATTCCTGGTTGCAGGGGGTGCCTTTACTGCGGGCCGCATGGAGCAGCCTTGAGCCACTATGGGCTCAGTTGTCAGACTGGCGTAGCCAGGGGGCACGCCCAGGCCCCCGTCAGTGGCTGCGACAGCGACAGAGTGAGTCCCGTTTCCTGCCACTGTTTCATCACTGGCTGGAGTTGGAGAGTCGTAGCGGGGTACACGGCTTGCGCATGACGGCACTGGGTTGGTTTGATTTCCGACATGCCTGGTTAAAACCTGATAATGGCGGGGATGACTAGCATGATGGTGCGCGTTAATTATATATATTGGTTTTTTATTCGAATAAATAAACTTTTTTAAGAATTAGGTTTTTGGGATTGAGTCGTTACTACGTTTCATTGAAGGCGTTTTTAATTACGGTTTATGTAAGTGAATTTCATATGAGACCGGCAACAAAAAAAGACCGCAGCCTTGGGTGCAGGCTCCGGTCATTAGCATATGCATAAAAGTTTGAAAGAAGCTGAATCCTGAGGGCAAGCGGAGGCTGCGCTCAAGAAACCCATGAATTATAACACCCGGGATAGCTTTTTAAAGTATTTGCTCTAGAGAGGGAATAAAAAATCGCCCCGAAGAGAGACTCTTCGGGGCTGCTATTCAGCCACATTCAATTACGTGAAATAAAAGGTCTGAAAGATAGAACATCTTACCTCTGTACCCTACGCAGCAAAATGTACATCACGGCCATCGAAAATGAAAGTAATTTTTGTAACTTACTTTCACAAAACGTGACTGAAAATATTTTCATTAATATTCAATTAGATAAAAAAGACCCCGGGGGATTCCCGGGGTATGTACAAAGGTGACTTACTAGCACTTCCTCAACTGTAAAGTTAGTCAGCACAACGCAGGCAAAGTTCCGCTTTATCAGAAAAAAAGTTTTTAAAAATACCAAAAATGGAATGGGTTGATAGTAACTATATGATTTATATGGCTATGCTTGCGCCAGCTCATTGGCTGACTGGGGAAGGGCGGAACGCCGATAGTGCCCGGCGATGATGGCACCCCGCTGCTGTAAATAGCTGTCGAGAGCCCCACCTGAGAGCTGGAGGATGTTGCGTTGCTGATGCTCCTCACGGGCTTGTTGCTCTACTCGTGCGGCCTTGCTGGCCACGGCGAGATCCTGTGAGGAGGGGGAGATGGGGGCGAGGGCGGCCCGCTGTACTTGCTGCATCTTAGCGATGGTGGCTTCGAGATCACCGATGACCGCCGAGGTGTCGATACGCACTGAGCCTCCGGTCGCATAGCTTGCACCGTCCGGCCCTCTGGTCATGTCATAATTTGGTGTGCTCGCATAGCTTCCCCCTTGGCGCTGATGGGCCTGTTCGTGCTCGCGGACTTCCTTGTCCCGTTGTTGTAGCTGCCGCAGCAGCTTCTCCTGTGCAAGATCCCGTCTTTCATCCTCCTGAGAGCCACGCTCCTGTCCTTGCTGGGAAGAGCGCCCATCAGGGTTACTGCGGGAGGTGGTCTGGGCTGCGGGTGGTTCACGCGCCTCCCGCGTCGATGTAGAGGACTCCTGTATCGCCTGCCGAGCACCTTCTTGGCGCTCTTGGGTCGCCGCCTGCTGTTTTTCCTGGGGGGTCGCCTGTTGGACCTGCGGGATCAGCTCGGCCCGGCGATTATCACGCTGGGCCGACTCGGTGGGGACGTAGAGGTTGTTGGGGGGGAGGTAGGGGGAGGGGGTTGTGATGTTCATGTCACACCCGGATGTCGATCAGCGTCCCCATCATGTCGCTGGCGGTCTTGATCACCTTGGCGTTGGCGCCGGCTTCGAGCTCTCCGACTTTAAGATTGACCAGCTCGTCGGTGACATTGACCTTGTCACCTTCCGGAGTATTGAGTCGTGCGATGGCATCGGATGACTCTGCCACCCGTTGCTCGGCTCTTTGGTAGCCCATCACACCCGATGTCATGGCTGAATCGATGCGCATACTCTCTCTCCTCTGGCTGGATGGCACAATTATCCATCACGGCCTGAAAGAATTAAAGCGTGCTGGTCATTTATTCTCCTTTTAGACCCGCCAGTAGCTCGACAAAATCATGCGGGTGGGAGATGAAAGGGGCATGGGAGGCTTTGTCGAATACCCGGCTGTGGCTGGCAGGGTAGCGCTCATCAAGCAGGGGAATGACCGACTTGGGGACCAGTGAGTCGAGGCGGCCATAGATGCGTAGCCACTCCCCTTGCCAGTTGTGCATGTCCTCGCGCAGGTCGACGGTTTCCAGCAGTTTCAGCCCCGCGGCCAGCGCAAGGGGAGAGGGATGGGGCCTTTGGGCCAACCAGTGGCGCAGTTGGCGAATATCATTACGGGCATGCTCACTGCCCATGGCCTGAATGGCGAGGAAGCGCTCGATGGTTTGCATGAAGTCGCCTTGCAACATGTGCTGGAAACCGTGCAACACCTTGGGGGCAATGCCCGGCCACTCCTCTCTGGACATAAAGCAAGGGGAGCTGGCGACGGTGATGAGGCGTTCAACGCGTTCCGGCCGGGTCAGGGCTAACTGGCTGGCAACCAGCCCCCCCAGCGACCAACCGAGCAGGGCCGCGCGTTCGGGAATGACCTCGCTCACCGCATCGGCCAGCCAGGGAAGGGTGTAGTCGCATGTGTCGGGCACAGAGGAGGCGCCGAAACCGGGCAGATCGAGGATGTGCAGGTGGTAATGGCGGGCAAGTTCCGGAGCAACCCCATGCCATACCGCGCCGTTCATGCCCCAGCCGTGGAGCAGTACCAGTTCGGGGCCCTGCCCCATCCGTTCGACCGCGATGCTCATCTACACTCAAGTCCTGTTGCCACCATGGGATGGTGCCGCATGGTAAAGGGCTGGCTGGCGAAAGCAAGAGGGTTGCTGGGGGAGCCGCATGATTGGTGCGGAGACTGCCTGCTCTGTCGTCAATCGAGTGAGGAGGCACTGCTCTGCTCCTATTGTCGAATGGCGCTCCGGCAGGAAGGGCGCCATTGTCACGGCTGTGCGGCACCGCTGCCGGAGCTGGTGCCTCTGGATCGGTTATTGTGCGGCCGCTGTCAACGTCGCCCTCCTCCGTGGCAGCGCTTGCAGGTGATCGGCGACTATCGCGCCCCCTGGCCGGTACTGGTGTCTCGCTTCAAATATTCCCGGCAGTGGCAGCTTGCCCCCGTATTGGCCCAGTTGCTGTCCGATCATCTCGATCTCGGTGACCCGCCCGAAGTGCTGATCCCGGTGCCCATGCACTGGTGGCGGCGTTTGCAACGAGGTTTCAATCAGGCCGAAGAGTTGGCCAGAGAGGTCGGGAGGTGCACCGGTATTCCGGTAGATGGCTCGTTGCTGCGTCGCATCCGTCATACCCCGCAGCAGAGCCGGCTCAGTGCCGGCACGCGGCGACGCAACTTGAGAGGGGCCTTTGCGGTCCGCTCCCATCATTACCAGCATGTTGCCTTGCTCGATGATGTGGTGACCACCGGCGCGACGGCGGGCCAGCTGGCCCGGTTGCTATTAAATAGTGGGGTGGCGCGGGTCGAGGTATGGGCGCTTTGCCGTACGCAGCGGCACCCAACGTGATGTGACTTTGCACCCTGCATCGCGTCGCTACCCATCGCCAAACAAGAGGAGTATCATCAATACCCTAGCCATTTGCTCAGGTTTATGAGGACAGTGATGATCACTATTTCCGAAGCCGCCCAGGCTCATTTTCGCAAGCTGCTGGAGAAACAACCGGAAGGAACCAACATCCGGGTGTTTGTCGTCAATCCCGGTACGCCGAACGCCGAATGCGGTGTCTCTTACTGCCCTCCCGACGCGGTTGACCCGGATGATCAGCATCTGCCGTTTTCTGGTTTCGACACCCTGATTGATCCGCTCAGTGCCCCCTTCCTGGAAGAGGCCAGCATCGATTTCGTCACCGACCAGATGGGCTCCCAGCTGACCCTGAAGGCCCCCAACGCCAAGATGCGCAAGGTGAGCGACGATGCCCCTCTGGTTGAGCGCATCGAGTATGTGCTGCTCTCCGAGGTGAACCCCATGCTGGCCGGCCACGGCGGCAAGGTCACCCTGACCGAGCTGACCGAAGATGGTTTTGCCATCCTGCAATTCGGTGGTGGCTGCAACGGTTGCTCCATGGTCGATTACACCTTGAAAGAGGGGATCGAGAAGCAGCTGTTAGAGAAGTTCCCAGGCGAGCTCAAAGGGGTCAAGGACGCCACCGAGCACCAGCGTGGTGACCACTCCTACTATTGATGTGGTTGGTAACAAAAAGGCCCTGCCAGTTGGCGGGGCCTTTTGCATGGGGAGGCGGGCGATCACTCGTCCTTCTTGTCCCGGGAGAGCAGCGCGATGGCGGCGGCTTTCGGGTCTTTCCCCTCGTAGAGCACCTTGTAGATCTGCTCGCAGATCGGCATCTCGACGCCGCAACGGGCCGCCAGCAGATGCACCTCCTTGGTATTGCGATAGCCTTCCACCACTTGGCCAATCTCGCTCATGGCGGTGTCGACCGCCTTGCCGGCGCCAAGCGCCAGTCCGAAGCGACGGTTGCGCGACTGGTTGTCGGTGCAGGTGAGCACCAGATCGCCCAGTCCGGCCATGCCCATGAAGGTCTTGGCGTCGGCGCCAAGGGCCAGCCCCAGTCGCTGCATCTCGACCAGACCGCGGGTGATGAGGGCGGTGCGCGCATTGGCTCCGAAGCCCAGCCCATCGGAGAGGCCGGCGCCGATGGCGATGACATTCTTCACCGCACCACCGAGCTGCAATCCGACGAAGTCCGGATTGGTATAGACCCGAAACGAGCGGTCACAGTGCAATAGGTGCGAGAGATCCTCGGCGAAATCATCATGGGTAGCGGCGACCGAGATGGCGGTCGGCATGCCAGCGGCCAGCTCGCGGGCGAAGGTCGGCCCCGAGATGACGGCCAGCGGTATCGTTTCACCCAGGATCTCGCGGGCCACCTCTTGCAGCAGGCGGCCGCTATCCGGCTCGAGCCCCTTGGTGGCCCAGGCGATGCGGCTGTCAGGGCGCAGGAAGGGTTTGAGACGGGTCAGCACATCGCCAAAGACATGGCTCGGTACGACCAGCAGCAACACAGGGGCAGCCTGCACCGCCGCTTGCAAATCGGAGGTCAGTTGCAGCGCATCGGGAAACGGCACATCCGGCAGGAATGCCGTGTTGCAGCGAGCCTGCTCCAGCTCGGCCACGTGAGCGGCCTCATGGCCCCACAGCAGGGTGGGGTGGCCGTTGCGGGCTAAAGAAATGGCAAGGGCGGTGCCATAAGACCCCGCCCCCAAGACCGAGATTACAGCCTTGTCACTCATCTTAAGCGTCCGCAGTTGCCTGCTGGGCCTGCAATTGGGCCACATGCTGGGCGAACAGGGCGTCGAAGTTGACCGGTGCCAGGTTCAGTTGCGGGAAGGAGCCGCGGTTGACCATGGAAGCCACGGTTTCACGGGCATACGGGAACAGGATGTTCGGGCAGAAGGCAGCCAGGCAGTGAGCCAGCTGTTGCTCGGGCAGGTTACCGATGGTGAAGATACCGGCCTGATGCACTTCGCACAGGAAGGCGGTCTCATCACCCAGCTTGCAGGTCACGGTCAGGGTCAGCACCACTTCATAGATGCTGTCAGCCAGCAGGTTGGTCTTGGTATCCATGTCCAGACCTACTTCCGGTTGCCACTCTTTCTGGAACACGAGCGGGGTATTCGGCGCTTCGAAAGAGACGTCTTTGACGTAGATGCGCTGGATGTTGAATTCCGGTTGGACTTCCTGATTGTTGATTGCTTCAGCCATGTCGATTGATTCCTTGAGTTCAGAAAAAACGGGGCGAATTCGCCCCGGGGTGATCAGCGCTTCTTGGTGACCGGCAGATTGTCGGCGCGCCACTGAGCCATGCCACCCGCCAGGGTGTATACCCGCTTGAAGCCATGCTTGTGCAGGGCCCGTGCGGCGGCATTGGCGCTCATGCCGGTTTCGCATACCACGATAATGGGGTCATCCTTGTGCTTTTCAACCTGGCCCAGGTTGTTCTCCTGGATTTGGCTCATGATGAGGTTGTGCGCACCGGCTAGATGGCCACGACCGAATTCATCGATGGTCCGGATGTCGACCACGACGGCGTTTTCGCGGTTGATCAGCATGGTGGCAGCATGGTTGTTGACTGCTTTTACGGGAGAGAAGCGGGCGCGCATGGTGGTGTAGATCAGCGTGCCAGCCAGGCCAAACCAGGCTGCGGTCAGCAGCGGGTTGTTGGCCGCAAAATCAAGATACTCTTGCATCCTTCCTACAATCCAAATCCGGGACAAGGGCTCGAGTATACATGGGGGAGCCGTGAATATCAGCCATCCGTGGGGCAAAGCGAGAGCCAGCTCGCATCGGAGGGGGCTGTCCTGGCGGCAGATCAGGTGACTATTTCGGCAGATGTAGTAATATTACGGCCAGTTCAGCTTCCCGCATTTCATTCCAATCCGAGAGGACATAGTTTTATGTCAACAGCCAAAAAACCTCTGGTTCTGATCATCATGGACGGTTGGGGCTACAGCGATAAAACCGCGTATAACGCCGTTGCTGCCGCCAAGACCCCGAACCTGGATCGTCTCGCCCGTGACTACACCAGCACCCTCATCTCCGGCTCCGGCCTGGACGTTGGTCTGCCCGATGGCCAGATGGGTAACTCCGAAGTGGGCCACGTCAACATCGGTGCCGGTCGCATCGTCTACCAAGAGCTGACCCGCATCTCCAAGGACATCCAGGAAGGCGCCTTCTTCGACAACGTCGAGCTGGCCAAGGCCGTCGACGCCGCCGTGACCAAGGGCAAGGCCGTGCACATCATGGGCCTGATGTCCCCGGGTGGCGTACACAGCCACGAAGAGCACATCCTCGGCATGATCGAGATGGCTGCCCGTCGCGGTGCCGAGAAGATCTACTTCCACGCCTTCCTCGACGGCCGTGACGTACCACCGCGCTCTGCCCAATCTTCCATCGAGCTGTTCGACGCCAAGTTTGCCGAACTCGGCAAGGGCCGTTTCGCCTCCATGATCGGCCGTTACTACGCCATGGACCGCGACAACCGCTGGGATCGTGTGCAGCAGGCTTATGATCTGATGACTCAGGGCAAGGGCGAATTCACTGCCGCCTCTGCGACCGAAGCGCTGGCTGCCGCCTATGCCCGCGACGAGAACGACGAGTTCGTCAAGGCCACCCGCATCGGCGACGCCGCGCCGATGGAAGATGGCGATGCCCTCATTTTCATGAACTTCCGTGCCGACCGTGCCCGTGAAATCACCCGTGCCTTCGTGGATAGCGACTTCACCGGGTTTGCCCGTGCCGCTACCCCGGCGCTGAACTTCGTGATGCTGACCGAGTACGCCGCCGACATCAAGACCGCCTGCGCCTACCCGCCGACCGCCCTGGTCAACACCCTGGGTGAGTGGCTGGCCAAGCAGGGCAAGACCCAGCTGCGCATCTCCGAGACCGAGAAGTACGCGCACGTCACCTTCTTCTTCAACGGTGGCGAAGAGTCCTGCTTCACCGGCGAAGACCGCGAAATCGTGGCCAGCCCCAAGGTTGCGACTTATGACCTGCAGCCGGAGATGAGCTCCGAAGAGCTGACCGACAAGCTGGTGGCTGCCATCAAGAGCGGCAAGTACGACACCATCATCTGTAACTACCCGAATGGCGACATGGTCGGCCATACCGGTGTGTTCGATGCCGCCGTCAAGGCATGTGAAGCCGTCGACCACTGCATCGGTCGTGTCACCGAGGCCCTGGCTGAGGTGGGTGGCGAGTGCCTCATCACCGCCGACCACGGCAACGCCGAGAAGATGATGGATGAGACCACAGGTCAGGCGCACACCGCGCACACCAACCTGCCGGTACCGCTTATCTACTTCGGTCGCAAGGCCGAGGCGCTCGAAGGTGGCAAGCTGTCCGATCTGGCCCCCACCATGCTGACCCTGATGGGTCTGCCTGTGCCGCCGGAAATGACTGGCAAGCCCCTGATGATTTTGAAATAATTCCTCCCCATGCGGGGACGTGTCTTGATTTCAAAACAGTTACATCGCGTCGGCCTTCTGGCCGGCGCGCTGTTTTATTGCCTGTCTGCCAGTGCTGCCCCCAGTAGTGAACTGGGTAAAGTGCAGGGGCAGATCAAGGCGCAGCAGCAGACCGTCAGACTCGGCAAGCAGGAGTTGGCCAAGCTCGCCGCCCAGCTCAAGCAGGACGAGATGGTGGTGTCGAGTGCCGCCGCCAAACTCGATGAGACGCGCAATCAGCTCAAACAGAGCGAGGCGCGCATTCAGGAGCTGGCCAAAGAGAAGGTGGAGCTGGAGTCTCAGGCCATGAAGCAGAAGGCCCTGCTAGCCAAACAGGCCGAGAGCGCGTTTCGCTCCGGTGAACACGATTACCTCAAGGTGCTGCTCAATCAGCAGGACCCCAACCGCCTCAGCCGCACCCTCGATTTCTACGACTATCTGAACAAGGCCCGCATCGAGGCCATCGAGTCTTTGCGCGCCACTCAGCAGAAAATTACCGCCAACCAGCAGGCGAGTGAGCAGACGCTGGCTCGCCAGCAGGCACTGCTGGACGATCAGAAGCAGCAACACCAGAGCCTGCTGGCCAGTCAGCAGGCGCGTGAGAAGACCCGGCGTGAATTGCAAAAAGACGTGCAAAGCGACGAAGCCAAGCTAAATCAGCTGGTCAAGTCGGAGCAGAAGCTCAAGGCGCGTCTCGAGGCGCTGCGCAAGCAACAGGAAGAGGCCGAGCGGCGCGAGCGCCAGCGCATCGCCAAACTCAAGGCGGAGCAGGAGCGGCTGCGCAAGCAGGCCGAGCAGGCCAAGCGAGAGGAAGACCGTCAGCTCGCCCGCCGCCAGCAACAAGAGCTGGCCCAAGCCGAGGCGCAGACCCGGCGCTACAGCTCAGGTTTAAGCACCAGCCGGGCCCTGCGCTGGCCGGTGCAGGGGCCGATCCTCATCGCCTACGGCTCGCGCCGTACCGCCGAGCTGAAATGGAAGGGAACCCTGATAGGGGCGCCTGAAGGCTCCCAGGTCAAGGCGGTCGCCCCCGGCAAGGTGGTCTACGCCGACTGGCTCGATGGCTTCGGCATGTTGCTGGTGGTTGATCACGGCAAGGGCTACATGAGCCTCTACGGCCACAACCAGTCGCTGCTGCGCCAGGTCGGCCAGCAGGTGGAGCAGGGTGAGCCGGTGGCGCTGGTCGGCAACAGCGGCGGTCAGGAGCAGACCGGCCTCTACTTCGAAATCCGCTATCAAGGGGAAGCCATCAACCCCACCCGCTGGCTGGGGCGCGGCGGCTGATTGCCCCTTTCTGGTGCCACGCACAAAACTGGCGCCCCATCATGACTCGTTGCACGTATCAAGGGCCCGCAAATCGGGCCCTTTTTGCTGGCACGACTCCTGCTCTGTGACCCTCCTGGCAGTTCACCGCGCCCCGCGCGGCACATAACAACGATTCAGGATGGAGACACACAGTGCAGGACACCAACGCAATCGCCATGCTCACCCAGAGCGCGGACACCCTGTTTGTGCTCGGCGGCGCCATCATGGTGCTCGCCATGCATTCCGGCTTTGCCTTTCTGGAGCTGGGCACAGTACGCAGCAAGAACCAGGTCAACGCTCTGGTCAAGATCATCACCGATTTTGGCATCTCTACCCTGGCCTACTTCTTCATCGGCTACTGGATTGCCTACGGCCACACCTTCCTGGTCGATGCCCCGACCCTGTCGGCGGGGCAGGGGTATCAGCTGGTCAAATTCTTCTTCCTGCTCACCTTCGCCGCCGCCATCCCCGCCATCATCAGCGGCGGTATCGCCGAGCGGGCGCGCTTCTACCCCATGCTGCTCTGCTCCGGCCTGACGGTGGGGCTGGTCTATCCCCTGTTTGAAGGGATCGCCTGGAACGGCAACTACGGGGTACAAAGCTGGCTTGAGCACCACTTCGGGGCCCCCTTTCACGACTTCGCCGGCTCCGTTGTGGTGCATGCGGTCGGTGGCTGGATTGCTCTGGTGGCGGTGGCACTGCTTGGCATGCGCAAGGGGCGCATCCGTGGCGGCCATGCGGTGGGCTTTGCCCCCTCCAACATCCCGATGCTGGCCCTGGGTGCCTGGATCCTCACCGTCGGCTGGTTCGGGTTCAACGTCATGTCGGCCCAGAAGCTTGGCAGCATCAGCGGTCTGGTGGCGCTTAACTCACTGATGGCCATGGTGGGGGGCACCCTGGTGGCCATGCTGCTCGGCCGCAACGACCCCGGCTTCATCCACAACGGCCCGCTGGCGGGGTTGGTGGCGGTGTGCGCCGGTTCCGATCTGATGCATCCCATCAGTGCCCTGCTGGTGGGCGGGGTGGCCGGTGCCATCTTCATCGGGGCCTTTACCTGGTTGCAGCGCCGCCTGCCGCAGCTCGACGACGTGCTCGGCGTGTGGCCGCTGCACGGCCTGTGTGGCGCCTGGGGTGGCATCGCCGCCGGCATCTTCGGCCACACCTATCTCGGGGGGATGGGCGGGGTGAGCCTGATGAGCCAAGTGCTGGGCACCCTGCTCGGTATCGTCGTGGCCCTGCTCGGCGGCCTGCTGGTGTACGGCATGATGAAGCGGCTGGTGGGGTTACGATTGAGCGAGGAGGAGGAGTTCATCGGTGCCGATCTTGCCATCCATCACATTGCGGCCACTAACCGCGACAAGGCGCCCATCTGACGGCTGACTTGGGAGGGTAAAACGGGTATGTTACAGGTAACATTCCCCGCAGGACCCCCCATGAACGACACTCGCAAACGCCGCCCGACGCTTCAGGACATCGCCGATCGGGTTGGCGTGACCAAGATGACGGTCAGCCGTTATCTGCGCGATCCGGACGCGGTGGCCGAGGGTACCCGTGAGCGGATCGCCGAGGCGGTCGAGGCGCTCGGTTACATCCCGAACCGGGCGCCCGACATCCTCTCCAACGCCACCAGTCGGGCCATCGGCATCCTGATCCCTTCGCTCTCCAACCAGGTCTTCTCGGCGGTGGTGCGCGGCATCGAGTCGGTGACCCGCCCTGCCGGCTACCAGACCCTGCTGGCCCACTACGGTTATGATCCGGCCCGTGAAGAGGAGCAGGTGGCCTCCCTGCTCTCCTACCACGTCGATGGCTTGATCCTCTCCGACAGCCAGCACACCGAGCGCACCCGCAAGATGATCGCCACCGCCGGCATTCCGGTGGTGGAGATCATGGACTTTCCCGAGGAGCCCATCGACATGGTGGTGGGGATGGATCACCGGGCCGCCGCCCGCGCCATGACCGAGGCCATGCTGGCGCGCGGGCGCACGCGCAGTGTCTATCTGGGGGCGCGGCTAGACGTGCGTACCCGGTTGCGGATGGAGGGGTATTACGATGCGATGCAGGCGGCCGGGCTGGAGGGGCGTCACCTGCTGACCGGCGATGCCTCCACCTTCACCCTGGGGGGCGATCTGCTCGATCAGGCGCTGGCGCGCTGGCCGGATCTCGACGGCCTGTTCTGCACCAACGATGACATGGCGGTGGGGGTGATACTGCGGGCCCAGGCGCGCGGCATACCTGTGCCCCAGCAGATCGCGGTGGCCGGGGTCAACGCCCTCAACATAGGGCGAGCCATCTCGCCGCAACTGGCCAGCATCGTCACTCCGCGCGAGGCCATTGGCTGTGAGGCGGCGACTCTGTTGTTGGCCCGCCTGGCCGGGCAAACGGTGACGCGGCGAATACATGACATCGGCTTCACCCTGTTTGAAGGGGAGAGCCTCGGCGCATAAAAAAACAGGCCACCCAGAGGGTGGCCTGTTGGCATTGGCGCAGTGGCGATCAGCGCTGAGTCAGGGCGACGGCCTCGCGGGAGAGACGGGTCACTTCGTCCCAGTTACCGGCCTTGATGGCATCGGCCGGCAGCATCCAGGAGCCGCCCACGGTGGCGACGCACTTGAGGGCCAGGTAGTCGGCCACATTCTTCGGGCCAATACCGCCGGTGGGGCAGACCCGCACCTGGGAGAGCGGCGCAGTGATGGCGGCCAGCGCCTTGGTGCCGCCGTTGGCTTCGGCCGGGAAGAACTTGATGTGATCGTAACCGGCTTCCAGCGCCTGCATCACTTCGGAGGCAGTGGCCAGACCGGGGATGAGCGGAGCCGTCCCCTTGGCGGCGTGGGCCAGCAGTGCCGGAGTCATACCCGGGGAGATGACGAAGCGGGCGCCGGCGGCAACGGCGGCGTCATACTGCTCGGCGTTGATGACGGTGCCAGCACCGACCATGGCTTCGGGCATCGCCTTGGCGATGCGCTCGATGGCGGCCAGGGCTACCGGGGTACGCAGGGTGATCTCGAATACCGAGATGCCGCCAGCCAGCAGGGCCTGCGCCATCGGAACGGCCTGCTCCAGATCGGAGATGACCATGACGGGCACGACGGGGGAGGCGGCGAACACCTCGGCGGGGGAGACTTTCCAGTTTTTCATGGTGGTTTCCTTATTGCTGCCGGATGGCGGCTTATTCGAAGATGGTGGCGCCACACTCGGCGCTGGACACGGCGCGACGCATCACGCCAAACAGTTCACGACCCCAGCCTTCCTGCTCGGCGCGAAGATCGATGGCCGCCGGCTCGCGGCCAGTCAGATCGCTCAAGCACATCAGGCTACCCTGATCCGCATCCAGACGCAGCAGGTCGCCGTCGCGCAGCAGGCCGATGGCGCCGCCATGCAGGGCTTCCGGGGTGACGTGGATGGCGGCCGGGATCTTGCCCGAGGCGCCGGAGAGGCGGCCGTCGGTGACCAGCGCCACCTTGTGACCGGCCTTTTGCAGGTTACCGAGCACCGGCATCAGCTTGTGCAGCTCGGGCATGCCGTTGGCGGCAGGGCCGTTGTGGCGCACGACAATGATGGCGTCCTGGTTCAGCTCACCCGCCTTGTAGGCGGCTTCGACCGCGTGCTGGGAGGAGAAGACCCGGGCCGGGGCCTCGACCAGACGATATTCGGGAGCCACGGCGGAGACCTTGATCACGGCGCGACCCAGGTTGCCTTCAAGCACCTTGGTGCCACCGCTGACCTGGAACTGGGCGCCGGAGAGGGCCAGAACGTCCGGGTTGCTGCTTTCGCCGACGGTTTCCCAGACCAGCTTGCCGTTTTCCAGATGCGGACGCTTGAGGTAGTCGGCCATGGTGCCGAACACCGGGGTGGCGTCCATGTGCAGCAGCTTCTGCTCGGCCAGACGGCGCAGCAGGCCCGGTACGGAGCCGGCCTCTTCAAAGGCGTTCACATCGGCCGGGCCGTTCGGGTACATGCGTACCAGCAGCGGCACCACGTCGGAGAGATCGCTGAGATCATCCCAGGTCATGATGAGGCCGGCCTGACGGGCGATGGCCACCATGTGGATGCTGTGGTTGGTGCTGCCACCGGAGGCGAGCAGGGCCACCAGACCGTTGACCAGGCTGCGCTCGTCGAGCACTTCGGCCAGCGGGCGGAACTGGCTGGAGCCCCCCACCATGGCGCTGATGCGCTGGGCGGCTTCACGGGTCAGCGCATGGCGCAGTTCGCTGTGGGGATGGACGAAGGCCGAACCCGGCAGCATCAGGCCCATCGCCTCGAACACCAGCTGGTTGGTGTTGGCGGTGCCGTAGAAGGTGCAGGTGCCGGGCGCGTGGTAGGCGCCGCACTCCATCTGCAACAGGGCGTCACGGCCCACTTCGCCGGCGGCGTACTGCTGGCGAACCTTCACCTTCTCGTCGTTGCTGATGCCGCTGGCCATCGGGCCGGCCGGCACGAAGGCGGTCGGCAGGTGGCCGTGGGAGAGGGCCCCCATCAGCTGGCCCGGGGCAATCTTGTCGCACACGCCGAGCAGCAGGGTGGCGTCGAAGGTGTTGTGGGAGAGCGAGAGGGCGGTGGCCTGAGCGATGAGATCGCGCGAGAACAGCGACATGTCCATCCCCGGCTGGCCCTGGGTCACGCCGTCACACATGGCCGGCACGCCGCCGGCGACCTGGGCGCTGTGGCCCAGCTCGGCCAGCGCCGCCTTGATGATGTCCGGGTAGCCCTGGTAGGGCTGGTGGGCGCTCAGCATGTCGTTGTAGGCGGTGACGATGCCGACGTTGGCGCGGGTCATGTCGAGGATGCGCCCCTTCTCGTCGTTGCCACAGGCGGCGACGGCGTGGGCCAGGTTGCCACAGGCCAGGGCGGCGCGGGTCTTACCGGTGGCGGCCATCTGCTCGACACGGGCAAGATAGGCGGCACGGCGTTCCTGGCTGCGTTCGCGGATACGCGCAGTCACCTGCGCAATGATGGGATGGATCATGAGTGGGCCTCCAGGGCGTGAACGGCTCGTTCTACCACTTCATCGAAGCAGCAGTCGATATCGATGCGAATGACCCCGACTTCGCCTTCCGGCCGTTCCAGGGTGTCAAACTGGCTCTTCAGCATGGATTCCTTCATGAAGTGCCCCTTGCGGGCCTTCATGCGTTCGAGAATGAGATCGTAGTCGCCATCGAGGAACAGGAAACGCACCGTGCTGTTGCCGTCGCGGATCTGGTCACGGTACTGGCGCTTGAGGGCGGAGCAGACGATGACCCCGACTTCGTTCTTGTGCTCGAGGCTGTAGGCGGCATCGCGGATGCGCTCGAGCCAGGGGGCGCGGTCGTCATCGTTGAGCGGGTTGCCACCGGCCATCTTCTGGATATTGGCACGCGGGTGCAGGTCGTCTCCGTCAATAAACTTGGCGCCGATCATCTGGGCAATTTTCTCTCCTACAGAAGATTTACCGCTACCGGAGACACCCATCACGATAATGCTCTTTCCCGCCATTGTTTGACCTCTATCTCAATTTTAAAAAAAACATCAGTTGAATGGGTTCTAACTTATCACGTTACCGGTAACATGTTACCGGTAACAACTAGAAGTGTGAAGTCTCCCACAGAGTGACATCGCTCATGACCGTCCCTCCTCTACAGGCTGGCCTTCCCGGATCGAACCGGTAGGGACTCAGAGTAGCTGACGGCTATCATGGCCAATAACCTGGTATAAGGAACGCAATTCAATGTCCGATATGTCTCTGATCATGACGGCGGCCGGCTCCATCGTGCTGCTGCTGTTCTTGGTGATGAAGG
This sequence comes from Aeromonas simiae, assembly GCF_000820125.1. GTDB lineage: Bacteria > Pseudomonadota > Gammaproteobacteria > Enterobacterales > Aeromonadaceae > Aeromonas > Aeromonas simiae. The sequence goes on from NZ_CDBY01000054.1 coordinate 57,665, forward strand.
CGCGCCTGCACGCGGTCGTCTCGCTCATCCTGGTCTCCATGGTGGCGGGCCTTGCCGCCGGCATGAACCCTGCCGACATTGCCAACACCATCCAGAAGGGGATGGGTGGCACGCTCGGCTTCGTCGCCGTGGTGGTGGCCCTCGGCGCCATGTTCGGCAAGGTGATGGAAGTCACCGGCGCCCTCGACCGGGTGGCCCAGACCCTGCTTGGCAAGTTCGGCGCTGACCGTGCCAGCTGGGCCATGGCGTTGACCGGTTTTGTCTGTGCGCTCCCGCTCTTCTTCGACGTGGCCGTGGTGCTGCTGATTGGCGTGGCCTTCGCCATCGTTCGTCGCGGCGGTGGTACCGTTGTCAAGATCGGTATCGCGCTGCTGGCCGGTATCGCCACCTGCCAGGCGTTCCTTATCCCGGCGCCGGGTCCGATCCTGGTCGCCTCGCAACTGGGGGCTGACTTTGGCTACATGATCCTGTTCGGCCTGATTGCCTCTGTGCCTGCCCTGATCCTGGCCGGCCCGATGTTCGGTTCTTTCATCAGCAAGATTGTCGATGTGCCGCTGCCGGAAGATGCCCAGAACAGCATCCATGACCACGGCGACAACCTGCCCTCCTTCGGGCTGGCCATGGGCCTCATCGGCCTGCCGCTGCTGCTGATCGGCCTCAAGACCATCGTCGGCCGCTTCGTCGAGGCGGGCACCTCCCTGCACAACTGGCTCGAGTTCATCGGTCACCCCTTCACCGCCATTCTGGTTGCCTGTCTGGCGGCATTCTACCTGCTCGGCATTCGTCGTGGTCTCTCCCGTGACGAGGTGATGAACGTCTGTGGCAGTGCCATTCAGCCGGCGGGTGTCATCATCCTGGTGACCGGTGCCGGTGGCGTGTTCAAGCAGGTGCTGGTGGACTCCGGTGTCGGCGCTGCCCTTGGCAACATGCTGGCCGATTCCGGTCTGCCGGTGGTGGCGCTGGCCTTCATCCTGGCGGCAGCGGTGCGCGTGATCCAGGGCTCTGCCACTGTGGCCATGCTGACTGCCTGTGGTCTGGTGCTGCCGATGCTCGAGCCGCTTGGCCTGAACGGCGCCCAGTTGGCCGCCGTCACCGTGGCCATCGGTGGTGGTGCCATCGTGCTCTCCCACGTCAACGACTCCGGTTTCTGGCTGGCCAACCGTTACCTTGGCCTGACGGAGAAACAGACCCTGCAGACCTGGACCGTGATGGAGACCATCATCGGTACTACCGGCGGTATCATGGCCATGATCATCTACAGCTTCCTGTAAGAGACGGCTAGGATCTGACGAAGCAAAGGCCCCGCCAGCGGCGGGGCCTTTGCGTATTTGCCACTTTTGTGATGATTCCTGCTTGGGCCTGCCGGCGCAGGTTGCTAGAATTGCCCATTCCCCGCTTCGAGTGGAACGCGTAACGCAGTGATTTCAGGTTTCTCTATGCATTTACCGGCACATTATCGACAGCAGCTCGATCGCTTGCCCAAGATCGCCGTGGGCGCCGATCATTTTGACGTGCTCTACAGCGCCAAAGATTTCAAGCAGCGCATCCTCGATCTCATCGCCACGGCGCGCCAGCGCATCTACCTGGTGGCCCTCTACCTGCAAGATGACGAGGCAGGCCGCGAGATCCTCGATGCCCTCTACGCCGCCAAGGCGCGTAATCCCGACCTCGACATCAAGGTGTTTGTCGACTTCCACCGCGCTCAGCGTGGGCTGATCGGCAAGGGTAAGCAGGGGGGAAACCACCAGCTTTACCAGGCCAGGGCTGCCGAGCACGCGGAGCACATCGAGATCTATGGCGTGCCGGTCAAGGGGCGCGAACTGCTTGGGGTGCTGCACCTCAAGGGCTTCGTGTTCGACGATACCGTGCTCTATTCGGGCGCCAGCCTCAACGACGTCTACCTCTATCAGCAGGAGCGTTACCGCTACGATCGCTACCACCAGATCGAGAGCCAGGAACTGGCCGCCGCCATGGTGCGTTACGTGGATGACTACTTCCTCGCCAGCGATGCGGTGCAGCGGCTCGACAAGCCGGCGATCCCGACCGCCAAGCAGCTCAAGGGGAGCATCCGCCGCTTTAAAGGGCAGCTGACGCGCAGCCATTACTACTTCAACTCCAGCCTACCGCTGGAGCAGGAGTTTGCCGTTACCCCGCTGGTGGGGCTTGGCAAGCGCAACAACCAGCTCAACCGGATGATCCGCAATCTGGTGCGCAGCTGCGAGCGTGAGATCTTCATCTGTACTCCCTATTTCAACCTGCCCAAGGAGCTGGCCCGCGATATCGAGGGGCTGTTGCGCCATGGCCGCAAGGTGACGATCGTGGTGGGCGACAAGACCGCCAACGACTTCTACATCCCGCCCGAGGAGAAGTTCTCCACCATCGGCGGGCTGCCTTATCTGTATGAGGCCAACCTGCGCAAGTTTGCCCAGCGCAACCAGCATCACATCGACAGCGGTCTGCTTAACCTGATGCTGTGGCGCCATGAGCGCCACTCCTATCACCTCAAGGGGATCTTCGTCGACGGTGGCGAGTGGGTGCTGCTGACCGGCAACAACCTCAATCCGCGCGCCTGGTCACTGGATCTGGAGAACGGGCTGCTGCTCAAGGATGCTCAGCATCTGCTCTCCGAGCGTTTTGAGCGTGAACGCGAGTGCATTTTGCAGCACACCAAACGGGTGGCCAGTTTCAGCCAGGTGGAGCAGATCAGCGACTATCCGGAACAGGTGCGTCGCCTGATGGCCCGCATCCACAGGGTGAAGGCCCACCTGCTGCTCAAGCGCATCATCTGACGCAGCGCTGACCCAAGCCCTGTCCCAAAGGCCTCCCGTTTTCGGGAGGCCTTTGTTATTATCTGGACGTATTTACAGTACTGTCGGGCATCTGGTTGATGAAATTGGATAAAATCCCGCTGGACAGCCTGAAGGGCGTGGGCGGCAAGATGCAGGAGAAACTGGAGCGGCTGGGTCTGGCCACGGTCCAGGACCTGCTGTTTCACCTGCCGCACCGCTATGAGGATCGCACCAAGGTGTGGCCCATCGGCGATCTGCTGCCCGGCGCCACCTGTGCGGTGGAGGGGGAGATCCAGGACAACCAGCTGGTGATGGGGCGCAAGCGGATGCTGGTGTGCCGCGTCAGCGACGGCAGTGGCACCATCACGCTGCGTTTTTTCAACTTCACCGCCGCCCAGAAAAACAGCCTCACCGCCGGGCGCCTGATCCGCTGCTTCGGCGAGATCCGCCCCGGCAAGTTCGGCCTTGAGATCATCCACCCCGAGTACAAGCTGCTGGGGGAGGAGCAGGCCGGCCAGACCGAAGAGGCCCTCACCCCCGTCTACCCCACCACGGAGGGGCTGCGCCAGCTCACCCTGCGCGGCCTCACCGATCAGGCGCTGTTGCTGCTGGCCGAGCACGGGGTGGAGGAGCTGCTGCCCCCCGGTCTCTACCCGACCCAGGTCTCGCTGGCTCAGGCGCTGCGCCTGCTGCACCGCCCCCCGCCCGACGTGGCCCTCGATCAGCTCGAGAGTGGCCGCCATCCGGCCCAGTCCCGGCTGGTGATGGAGGAGCTGCTGGCCCACAACCTGTCGATGCTCAAGGTGCGCGAGCAGGCCCAGACCCAGGCCTCGGTGCCGCTGGCGCCGGCCCCGGCGCTGGTCGACAAGCTGCTCGCCTCACTCCCCTTCGCGCCGACCGGGGCCCAGCACAGGGTGGTGCAGGAGATCAGCCGCGATCTGCAACGCAGCCACCCCATGATGCGGCTGGTGCAGGGGGACGTGGGCTCGGGCAAGACGCTGGTGGCCGCCATGGCGGCCTTGCAGGCGATCGGCAACGGCTATCAGGTGGGGCTGATGGCACCGACCGAACTGCTGGCCGAGCAGCACGCCGTCAACTTCGGCCGCTGGCTGGCGCCCCTTGGCATCCAGGTGGGCTGGCTGGCCGGTAAGCAGAAAGGCAAGGCGCGCGAAGAGGCGCTCAAGGCGATTGCCGACGGCTCCGCCGCCATGGTGGTGGGCACCCACGCCATCTTCCAGGAGCAGGTCAACTTCCATCGCCTCGGGCTGGTCATCATCGACGAGCAGCACCGCTTCGGGGTGCACCAGCGTTTGGCTCTGCGCGAGAAAGGGGAGCGCGACGGGGTGCATCCGCACCAGCTCATCATGACCGCCACCCCGATCCCGCGTACCCTGGCCATGACCGCCTATGCCGATCTCGACACCTCGATCATCGACGAGCTGCCCCCCGGGCGAACCCCCGTCACCACGGTTGCGGTGCCTGACAGCCGCCGTCAGGATGTGATCGAGCGGGTGCGGCTGGCCTGCACCGAGGGCAAGCAGGCCTACTGGGTCTGCACCCTGATCGAGGAGTCCGAGGTGCTCGAGTGCCAGGCCGCCGAAGAGACGGCAACCGAGTTGCAACGGCTGTTGCCGGGGCTGCACATCGGGCTGGTGCACGGCCGGATGCGGCCGATCGAGAAGCAGCGGGTGATGGAGGAGTTCAAGGCCGGCATACTGCAACTGCTGGTGGCCACCACCGTCATCGAAGTAGGGGTGGACGTGCCCAACGCCAGCCTGATGATCATCGAAAACCCGGAGCGGCTGGGGCTGGCCCAGCTGCACCAGCTGCGCGGCCGGGTCGGGCGGGGGGCGGTCGCCTCCCACTGCGTGCTGCTCTACCACGCCCCCCTCTCCAAGACGGCCCAGAGCCGGCTCGGGGTGCTGCGTGAAACCAACGACGGCTTCGTCATCGCCCAGCGCGATCTCGAGCTGCGCGGCCCCGGCGAGCTGCTCGGCACCCGCCAGACCGGGTTGGCCGATCTCAAGATCGCCGATCTGGTGCGCGACCAGCCGCTCATCCCCCAGGTGCAGAAGCTGGCGCGCTACCTGATGGATCAGCACCCCGCTCATGTCGACCCGCTGATCCGCCGCTGGCTGGGGCTGCGGGAACACTACTCCACCGTCTGACTCGAGGAGGAAGGCATCGATGAATTCCTGGCTACGCGCCCTCTTATACACCCTTGCCTTCCTGCTGCTACTGGTCTGGGTCGCCCTCGGCCTGTTCGATGCCGATCGCGCCAAGGAGCCGCTGGCCCGCTGGCTGTCGGCCCAGAGCGGGGTGCCGGTCTCCATCGGCAAGCTGATGTTCAACCCGCTGCACCCCTACACCCTGCTCGCCGAGCAGGTGCAGGTGGGGGAGGCGCTGACCCTCGAGAAGCTCTATGTGGAGGTGGAGTCGGTCGACTGGCTGGAGCGCGACGTGCGGCTGGCCCACCTCGACCTCATTCGTCCCCGGGTCACCCTGCCGCTGCCACAGGGGCTGCCGAGCCTGCCGATCCAGCGCCTCAGCGTGGTGGACGGGCGCATCGATCGCCTCTCGCTGACCGGCCCGCTCGGCAAGGTGATGGGGCTGTCGGCCGGCATCCGTGACTGGCAGTTGATCGACCCGGTGCGCCCGCCCCAGGCCAACCTGACCCTCAACATCAATGCCCTCGAGACCCCCTGGTTGACCCTGTCGCGCCTCAGCCTCAACGGGCGATTGGAGGGGCAGAAGCTGTCGGTCGAGCGGCTGGTGGCCAACGCGTTCGACGGTCTGGTCGAGACCGACATGGTGCTCGATTGGGGCGAGCGTAGCTTGCAGCTCGACCGCTTCAAGGGCACCGGCATGAACATCGAGCTGGGCGACATCCAGCGCCTTGAATTCCCCCTGCGCCAGGTCACCCTCAGCCATGGTGAGTTGGCCCAAGTGAGCCTTAACGCCCTGAGCCAGGAGCTGGCCTTCAACGACATCAACGTCAGCCTGGGAGGGATAGTGTGGCGTCAGGGGCAGGCCCCGACGGGGTTTGTGCATGGCCGCCTCGGTGAGATCGGTCGCGGCCTGTTCCAGCTCGAGGGGATCGACACGGATCTGGCCATGTACCCGGATCGCATCGATGCCGAGCTCAAGGGCAGCGCCTATGACGGCCACTTCAATCTGGAGCTGAGCCTGGCCCCCGCCCGCAGCGAGTGGACGGTCAAGGATCTCTCCCTGAGCGGCATGGAGCTCTCCCTGCCCGAGGGGTGGTGGCAGAGCTGGCTGGGGTGGCAGCCGGCCCGCCTCGACGTACGCCGGGTGGCGCTCGACAAGATGCGGGTGCTCTCATTTGATGACGCCATTCCGCTTTCGCTGATGAACTGGCAGCTCTATCTCAACGATCTCAGCCTCAAGGGGCGCGAGGTGGCGCCGCTCATCGGCCGCGCCCGCCTCGAGAGCCACTGGGAGGAGCTGGTGTGGGATGGCCTCTCCAGCCGCAAGGGGGAGCTGCTGCTCGAGCTCTCCCCCGAGCAGTGGCAGCTGCGCAACCTAGAGAGCCGGCTGCCCGATGATGGGCAGCTCACGCTCTCTGGCAGTTGGGGCGTCGTGGCCGGGCAGGCGGGGGCCGTCACCCTGGCGGCGAGCGGGCTCGACCTGGCCCAGTGGGGCAAGATCCTGCACGCCCCGGTCTCGCTGGTCGGCAAGGGGGATCTGACCGCCACCCTCGGCACAGCGGACAGCAGCCGCTGGCGCGAGACCCTCACCGGCCCGTTTGCCCTGACGTTGACAGAGCCGTTCTGGGACGGGATCAAGATAGATCCGCTGCTCGACGCGTGGTTTGCCGCGGCGCAGCCGCCGACCCTCGATGCCGGCGGGCTGTGGCAGGCGATGCAGGGGGGAGACACCCCCTTCTACCGCCTTGCCCTCAAGGGGGAGGCGAAAGAGGGGACGCTGACGCTGGAGGGGGCCGCGGCCAGCACCATCACCCACCTCATTGCCGCCCGTGGCGGGGTGAACCTGGTCAAGGAGGAGTGGGCGCTCGATCTCGGCGTGCTCGACAGCAAGGGGTGCAGCGAGCTGACCGGGCTGTGGCGCGGGCCGCTGAGTGCGCCCTCCCTGGATTGGCGCTTCCCGAGCGAGGGGAGCGAGTGCGACTGGCAGGTGCTGGACGTGGGCTATCCGGCCCAGGGGCGCACCAGCCGGCTGCGGCAGACGCCGGCTCCGTGAATGCAAAGAGGCGCCCAAGGGCGCCTCGTTCATGAGCGGGATGCGGCCTCAGCGTTTTTTCGGGGGCTGCACCACGTACTTGCCGGTGAACTCGGCGGCCAGCTTGCCACCGCTGTAGAGCTGCACCGACAGCTGGAAGCGGGCCGACTCGTTGTTGCGCAGTGGCAGCAGGGCGGCCGGCATCCCCTCGCGGGCGACCCGCGCCTCCGGCGAGGCCTTGACCGGCCGGTAGTAGCGGATGCTGCCCTCGGCCAGTACCGTGTCGCCGAGCAGCCCCAACTCCTTGAGTTGCAGCCAGATGAGGCCCCAGCCGGCCAGCACGCACTGGCTGTAGATGCTGCCGGCGAACATGGTGTCGTGCACGTTGAGGTTGGCGGCCAGGTTGGCGCCAAGGTGGAAGGAGTGGCCGTCGTAGTGGGTGATCTGCATCCCCATCTTCTCACTGATGGGAATGCCGCGTGACCAGCGGGTGGCCAGATCCTGGCACCACTCGGGGCGGTACTGGATGGTTTGCAGCGGGGCGAGCGACTTGATCATCTGGCGGTGCGGGATGCGGCCGAACGAGACCGGCCCTTCCCCCACCTCGAGGAAGCCGCACTTGCGGTAGAACTCCACCGCCTCCTGACGGGCGTTCATCACCAGTCGTTTGACCTTCTCGCTGCGGGCCAGCGCCTCGAGATCCTCGACCATGCGGGCGCCGAGCCCCTGGCCGCGGTACTCGGGCAGCAGCCCCATGAAGCGGATCTGCGCCTCGTCCCCCCCGACAAAGAGCCGGCCGACGGCGATGGGGCGCCCGTCCGGGTCGAGCATCATGCGGTGCAGTGCGACCGAGTCATACTCGTCGCGTTCCGAGCCAAGGGGCAGGTTGAAGGGTTTGCGCAGCAGCTCCCAGCGCAGCTGGTAGTAGGCGTTGAGTTCTGACTCGGTTTCTGGGGTGACCACCCGGTACATGGGTCATTCCTTGGGTTACACTGGTGTCACCCCATCTTGCCCCATCCACCTCATGAACTTCAATCTGGAAGGACGCCACGCCGACACCTTGCTGCACCTCTCCCAACATGGTGGCCGCCGCCTGAGCGTGCTGCAAAATGCCACCCACCGCTGGCTCGAGATCGATGGTGTGGTGCAGTCGGTGCAGAGCCTGAGCGAGCCGGCCCGCTTGTGTCTGCCGCACCAGCAGGTGTTGTGCCGTGCCCTTCCAGAGCGTGCGCAGCGCATTCTCGAGCTGGGGTTGGGGGGCGGCGACATGACCCGCCACTTGGCGACCCGCTGGCCAGGCGCCACCCAGTGGTGTGTCGATCTCGACGGTGAGGTGATTGCGCTCTATCGCGACTTTTTTCAGGGGGAGGAGCGGCCCCAACTGCACCATGGGGATGCGCTGGCGTTTTTACAGCAGGGGGAGGGGTGCTTCGATCTGGTTCTGCTCGATCTCTTCAGCCAGGATGGCAATCCGCCGCTGCTGTTCCAGCCCGCCCTCTATCAGGCGCTGGCGGCGCGCCTTGAGGGGCGGCTCATCATCAACCTGCTGCCGCGAACCCACCTCGAGCTGGAGCGGGTGCGCGAGCTGTGCCGCCAGTGGCTGGCGCCGGGGCGGCTGTGGCCGGTGCCCGGCTACTGCAACCAGATCTTGATGCTCGACTACACCTGAAGCCAGAAGGTGACCGGGCCGTCGTTGACCAGCGAGACCTTCATGTCGGCGGCGAAGCGGCCGGTCTCGGTGTTCAGGCCACCGGCGCGGGCCTGTTCGACGAAGTAGTCGTAGAGGCGCTCGGCCTCGCTCGGATGGGCACCGCCTGAGAAGCTCGGGCGCATCCCCTTTTTGGTGTCAGCGGCCAGGGTGAACTGGGACACCACCAGCAAGCTGCCGCCCGTCTGCTCCACGTTGAGGTTCATCTTGCCCGCCTCGTCACTGAAGATGCGGTAGCCGCGCACCTTGTGCAGCAGCTTGTCGGCATGGGTTTCGGTGTCGCCCTGCTCGACCCCGAGCAGCACCAGCAGGCCACCTTTGATGGCGCCCACGACCTCCCCCTCGACGACGACACTCGCCTCGCTCACCCGTTGAATCAATGCAATCACGAATCGGCTCCTGCTGGCCTGAAAAGAGAGGGCCGAGCATAACAGCCCGGCGCTCGCCGGTCAGTTCTTGTGGTCGTAGGTGAAGACTTTGCCGATATCCTCGAGCCGATAGCTGGTGAGCTGGTAGACGTAGTAGTTGAGCCAGTTGCTAAACAGCAGGTGGCCGTGGCTGCGCCAGGTGGCGCGCGGGGGGTTGGCCGGGTTGTCGTCCGGGTAGTAGTTCACCGGTACGCTGGGCGCGAGACCAGCGTCGAGATCGCGACGATACTCCTGATCCAGGGTCAGCGCATCGTATTCGGGGTGGCCGGTGACGAACACCTGGCGACCATCGCGGGTGGCGGCCAGATAGACCCCCGCCTCTTCGGATTCGGCGAAGATCTGCAGATCGGTATGGGCGCGGATGAGATCCCCATCGAAGGCCGCATAACGGGAGTGGGGGGCGACGAACTCGTCATCGAAGCCGCGCAGCAGCGGCTCGTGTTCCACCAGGCGCTGATGGCGGTAGACGCCGGAGAGCTTCTCGCCGTGGGTCTGCTTATCCATGCCGTAGAGCACCTTGAGGGCGGCCTGCACGGCCCAACAGAGGAACAGGGTGGAGGTGACATGCTCGTGGGACCAGCGGATGATCTCGCCGATGCGCTGCCAGTAGACCACGTCCTCGAACTCCACCAGGCCGAGCGGGGCCCCGGTGATGATCATGCCGTCATAGTTATTGCTGCGTACCTGCTCAAAGTCGTTGTAGAAGTTCTCGAGGTGGGCGCGCGGTGTGTTGCGTGAATCCCGATCATCGATGCGCAGCAGATCCACGTCGACCTGCAACGGGGTGTTGGAGAGCATGCGCAGCAGCTGGATCTCGGTTTCGATCTTCTTCGGCATCAGGTTGAGGATGAGCACCCGCAACGGACGGATGTTCTGAGTCACGGCGCGTGACTCGCTCATGACGAAGATGTTCTCTTCCCCCAGCACGGCGGCGGCGGGCAATTGATCCGGAATCTTGATGGGCATGCTTACTCCCTGTACTGCATCGGTAAATATGTCTGGACATCCAGAAATCTATAATAAACTGAGGCGAGTGTCATCAATCCCTTTGAGTTCGCCCTGCCCTTTGTCTAGCATAACGGCCAATCTGGCTGGGGATGGCTGGTTGTGGCGCTCGCCCAGCGCCGGCAGATTGACCACCTCATCCGGTTTGCTCCGCCCTGTTTGCTCATCAGAAGCGACCCATCCATGGCACTGGCTCAGCGTGATACCGGGGAGTGCAAGAAAGGGGCGGTTGTGGTCGGCCATCTGCGAGCCTCTCAATATCCACCCGGCAGGGTGACGTCGAACATCTTCCACGCTGAGGTCTTTCATGCATATCGAACTGGTGAGTACGGGCGATGAGATCGTCACCGGCCTGGTGGTCGACACCAATGCGGCCTGGTTGTCGGCCCTGCTGCTTGAACAAGGGTGGCAGGTGCGCCGCCGTCATACGGTGGGCGATGATCTGGAGGCGATCACCCAGGTGCTGGCCGAGGCGGCGGCCCGCAGCGATGTGGTGCTGGTGTGCGGTGGCTTGGGTCCCACCTCGGACGATCTCACCGCCGAGGCGGCAGCGCGGGCCTTTTCGGCCCCGCTTGAGCTGCGTGAGGCGTGGCTCGAGGTCATCCGCGCCCGCTACGCCAGCCGTGGCCGCGTCATGGCCGAGAGCAATGCCAAGCAGGCCTGGCTGCCGCGCGGCAGCAGGCTTATCGACAATCCGGTCGGCACCGCCTGCGGCTTTCGCGTCGATGCCGGTGCTTGTCGCCTCTACTTCACGCCGGGCGTGCCATTCGAGTTCAAGCAGATGGTGCAGCAGCAGATCTTGCCGGAGCTGGCGGCGGGGCAAGATACCCGGCTGCGCCGCTTCTACACCTTCGGCGTGCCCGAATCGACTCTGAGCGATGCGCTGGATCGGCTCGAGTGGCCGCAAGGGGTGGTGCTCGGTTATCGCTCCAGCATGCCGCTCATCGAGCTCAAGCTGATCGGTCACGAGGTGGATGACGGCGCAATGGGGCTCGCCGAGGCGCAGTTGCTTGCCCATATCACCCCCTGGTTGGTGGGTGAGGGGAGTGAGCCCCCTTGGGCGCACATACTGCGTGGCCTCAAAGGGGAGCCGCTTTACCTGTTGGAGTGTGCCAGTGGGGGCGCCTTGCAGCGCATGTGCCGTGACTATCCACACCTGCATGCCCGCTTCGAGGCGACGTTGGGGGCCGATCCGGCGGCGCTGGTGCCCCAACCGGGGCGGTGGGCGCTGCTGGTGGGCGAAGAGAGCGAGCAAGGGGTGGCGCTGGTCTTGCAAGATGGCGAGCGGCGCTTCGAGCAGTTGGTGCTGGTGCGCCATCCCGATCGGCCGAGCCGCGAGCGCATCCTGGCCTTCTGCGCCCTCGACATGCTGCGCCGCCATCTGGCCGGACACTCCCCTTTTGGCGAGTATCAGACCCTGACGCGCACCTTGTCGCGGGCGTCCTGAAAACAACAGCGGGAGGCCTTGGCCTCCCGCGTCATTGATGGGATGCGATCAGTGCAGGCCGACCACGTATTGCGCGAGCACCTGGATCTCTTCGTCGGTCAGCTTCCTGGCAACGTCGCGCATCATGCCGTTCGGATCGTTGTCGCGGGTACCGGAGCGGAAGGCTTCCAGCTGGGCCTTGATATAGGCCGGGTGCTGGCCGGTCAGGTTGGGGTACTTGGCCTGTGCCAGCCCTTCACCGCGGGGGCCGTGGCAGGCGATGCAGGCCGCCAGTGAGCGGGAGGTATCCCCTCCCATGTAGAGGGCGCGGCCCTTCTCCACCACGTCATCGGGAACGGCCACGGGAGTGCGCTGCTGCTCGGAGAAGTAGGCGGCCAGATCGTCCATGTCTTGCTCAGAAAGCGGCAGTGCCATGGGGCCCATGACCGGCGCGACACGTCCGGTTTTACCGGAGGCGGCGGCTTTGAGTTCAAGCAGCTGTTTCTTGAGGTAAGCGGGGTGCTGGCCGGCAATTTTGGGATAGATGTCGGCAGGGCTGTTTCCGTCAGCCCCGTGGCAAGCAATGCAGGTCGCAGACTTGGCCTGGCCTGCGGCGGCATCGCCAGCAGCCTGTGCCATGCCTGTCGCACTTGCCAGCAAAGCAAGCGTGATGGCGAGGTTCTTCATGGCGCTCCAACTTCTCGTTATAAGGCTTCCAGATCCCATGCCGCGGAAGGCATGTTAAACTACGCGATTAAGCGACGTCATTTTACACCGTTTTACAAAAAAGTAACGCCATAACCCGCTCTTTCAATGGGGAATTTACCTTGGATAAACAAGTTTTGAATTTTCGCAAGGTCCACTTCGTGACCAGTGCGCCGGACATTCGCCATCTGCCTAACGATGGTGGTGTCGAGATCGCCTTTGCGGGTCGTTCCAATGCGGGTAAATCCTCGGCCCTCAACACGCTGACCCAGCAAAAAAACCTGGCCCGTACCAGTAAAACGCCGGGCCGTACCCAGCTCATCAACCTGTTCGAGCTGGAGCCGGGCAAGCGGCTGGTGGACCTGCCGGGTTATGGATATGCCCAGGTGCCGCTCGAGATGAAGATCAAGTGGCAGAAGAACCTGGCCGAATACCTGCAGCGCCGCGAGTCCCTCAAGGGGCTGGTGATCCTGATGGACATCCGCCACCCGCTCAAGGAGACCGACCAGAACATGCTGGAGTGGAGCGCCCACCGCAAACTGCCGGTGCTGCTGCTGCTGACCAAGGCCGACAAGCTCAACCCCGGCCCGCGCAAGACCCAGCTACTCAAGGTGCGCAAGGACGTGGCGCCGCTTGGTGATCACATCCGGGTCGAGGCCTTCTCGTCCCTCAACAACTTGGGGGTCGATACCCTGGCCGAGGTGCTGACCGGCTGGTATCTCGATGAGCAGCCTGATGACGAGCAGGTCGAGCTGGCGGCCGAGTAAGGTTCGTCACTGAGATGAAGCAAGGGGGCCATGGGCCCCCTTGTTGTTTATTCCCGCTCCTTGACGTAGGGGGTGCCGAGCGCTTTGGGGGCCACCGCCTTGCCGATGAAGCCGGCCAGCAGGAACACGGTCAGCACGTAGGGCAACGCCTCGATGGCCTGCACCGGGATCGGAAAGTCGCCGATGGCGACCCCTTGCAGGCGGATGGCCACTGCGTCGAGAAAGCCAAACAGCAGGCAGGCGGCCATGGCGCTCCATGGCCGCCATTTGCCAAACACCAGGGCCGCCAGCGCCATGAAGCCTTTGCCCGCGCTCATGTTGGGGATGAACTGGGCGGTCTGGGCCACCGAGAGGTAGACCCCGCCCAGCCCTGCCAGCAGACCGCCGATGATGAGCGCGGTGTAGCGCATCCGCACCACCGAGATGCCGGCGGTGTCGACGGCGGCCGGCGCCTCCCCCACGGCGCGCAGGCGCAGGCCAAAGCGGGTGCGAAACAGCACCCACCAGGCGAGCGGCACGGCGGCAAAGGCGACGTATTCCAGTAGGGAGTGGCCGCTTAGCAGCTCGCTGTAGAGCTGGCCGACGACGGGCACATCGGCCAGCGCCTTGGCGTAGGGCAGATCGATGGGGGCGAAGCGGGCAGCGCCGGAGAGCGCCGGGGTCTGTCCCCCTTGATCGAACCAGAAACGGCCGAGCGTCACGGTCAGGCCGGTGGCCAGTATGTTGATGGCCATGCCGCTCACCACCTGATCGCCGCGATGGGTGATGGTGGCAAAGCCGTGCAGCAGGGCCAGCAGGATGGCGATGCCCACCCCGGCCAGCAGCCCCATCCAGGCCGAGCCGGTGACGGCGGCGGCGGCCGCGCCGGCGAAGGCGGAGGCCAGCAGCTTACCCTCGAGGGCGATGTTGACCACCCCGGAGCGCTCGCAGAACATGCCGGCCATGGCCGCCAGGATCAGCGGTGGAGCGGTGCGGACGGTGGCGTCCAGCATCAGGATCAGCGTTTCGAACATGGCTTAGGCCCCCTTCTTGTTCGCCAGGGCGAGATAGAGCTGCTCGACCCGAGGTTGCAGCATATGTTCCAGCGCGCCGCAGAACAGGATCACCAGCCCTTGCAGCACCACCACTATGTTGCGATCCACCCCGAACTCGAAGCTGAGCTCGGCGCCCCCCTGATAGAGGAAGCCAAACAGCAGGCTCGCCAGGATCACCCCGACCGGGTGGTTGCGCCCCATCAGCGCCACCGCGATGCCGGTGAAGCCAAACCCTTCCACGAAGTTGAGCTTGATCTGGTGCAGCTCGCCTTGCAGCACGTTGAGGGCGAAAAAGCCCGCCAGCATGCCGGAGATGAGCATGGCCAAGATCACCACGCGCGGGTAGGGGATGCCGGCATAGGAAGAGGCGCTCTGGCTCGCCCCCACGGCGCGGATCTCGTAACCCCAGCGGGTGTGCCAGATGAACAGCCACACCAGGGCGGCGCAGATCAGCGCCCAGATGAAGCTGATATTGAGCGGGCTGGTGGCCATCTCCACCCCGAACCGGGCGCCGATGTCGCTCAGCTTGGGCAGCCAGCTCGCCTCGGCAAAGACCCGGCTCTCGGTGGCCATCGAGCCGGCCGGTTTGAACACCTCCACCAGCAGGTAGGCCATGATGGCCGAGGCGATGAAGTTGAACATGATGGTGGTGATGACGATGTGGCTGCCGCGCCGGGCTTGCAACCAGGCCGGGATGAAGGCCCAGGCCGCGCCAAACAGGCCGCCGGCGATGATGGACAGCGGCAGCAGCAGGGCAAACGGCAGCACGTCGCCGAGCAGCAGGCAGACCAGGCCCACGCCGAGGCCGCCGATGTAGGCCTGCCCCTCGCCGCCGATGTTGAACAGCCCCGCGTGGAAGGCGATGGCCACGGCGAGCCCGGTGAAGATGAAGCCGGTGGCGTAGTAGAGGGTAAAGCCTATCCCCTCGCCGCTGCCGAAGGCGCCGCTCCACATGATCTCCACCGCCTCGAGCGGGTTGATGTCGAGATAACTGAACAGGATGGCCGAGATCAGGAACGCCAGGGTGACGTTCAGCGCCGGCAGCAGGCCGACCGAGATCCAGGCCGGAACACGGGCTTGACTCATGAGTGGGCCTCCGCGGCAATCTCATCGGGAACGATATTGGCCATCATCAGGCCGAGGGTCTTCTCGTCGGCGCGTTCGGCGTCGAGTTCACCGACGAGGCGGCCGTCGGCAATGACCAGGATGCGATCCGACAGGCTCATGATCTCGTCGAGCTCCACCGACACCAGCAACACCGCCTTGCCCTTGTCGCGCATGGCGATGATCTGCTGGTGGATGTATTCGATGGCGCCGATGTCGACGCCGCGGGTCGGCTGGCCGACCAGCAGCACGTCGGGGTCCTGCTCCACCTCGCGGGCGAGCACCAGTTTTTGCTGGTTGCCGCCGGAGAAGTTGGCGGTTCTGAGGGTGGGGATGGGGGGACGCACGTCCCACTTCTCCATCTTGGCCTGGCAGTCGGCGAGGATGGCCCCCTTGTCCTGCAACAGCCCCTGGTTGTAGCCGGGCAGGTGGTGGTAGCCGAGGATGAAGGCCTCCTGCGCCTCGAAGCGGTTGATGAGCCCCATCTTGTGGCGATCCTCGGGCACGTGGCCGAGCCCCATGGCGCGTACGCTGCGGGGGCTGGCGGGGGCGCTCGGGCTCACCTGCTGCTTACCGATGGTAAAGCTGCCCTGGCTCGGTGTGAGGATGCCGCCGAGCAGGCTGAGCAGCTCGGACTGGCCATTGCCGGAGACCCCGGCGATGCCGACCACCTCGCCGGCGCGTACCTCGAAGCTGACCGACTTGACTCGCTCCACGCCGCTGTCGTCGACGAAGCTGAGATCCTGCACGCTGAGCAGCGTCTGGCCCGGTTGGGCCGGCTGCTTGTCGACCTTGAGGCGCACCTTGCGCCCCACCATCAGCTCGGCCAGCTGCTCCTTGTTGGTGTCGCAGGTGGCCACGTGGTGCACCATCTCGCCGCGGCGCATGATCGATACCCGATCGGTGATGGCCAGGATCTCGCGCAGTTTATGGGTGATGAGGATGACGGTGGTGCCCTGATCGCGCAGTTTTTTCAGCACCTCGAACAGGTGATCCGCCTCTTGCGGGGTGAGCACCCCGGTCGGTTCGTCGAGGATCAGGATGCGGGCGCCGCGATAGAGCGCCTTTAAGATCTCGACCCGTTGTTGCAGCCCCACCGGCAGATCCTCGATCTTCGCGTGCAGCGGCACCTCGAGCCCGTAGTCACGGGCCAGCTCGCCAAGCAGCTGCTCGGCGGCGGCCAGGCTCTTGCCCAGATGCCAGCCATCCTCGGCACCGAGGATGACGTTTTCCAATACGGTGAAGTTGCTCACCAGCATGAAGTGCTGGTGCACCATGCCGATGCCCGCCTTGATGGCGTCCTGCGAGCCGTGGGGGCGAAACGGCTTGCCGAGCACCCGCATCTCGCCGCTGTCGGCGTGGTAGAAGCCATAGATGATGCTCATCAGGGTCGATTTGCCGGCCCCGTTTTCGCCGACGATGCCGTGGATTGAGCCACGGCGAACCTGCAGGTCGATATGCTTGTTGGCATGCACGTCGCCGAACCGCTTATCGATACCGCTCAATTCGATGGCATAGCGATCTGTCTGGTCCATGATGCAATCCTTGCCAGTCATGAAGAGAAAAGGGAAAAAACCGGCCCGAGGGGGCCGATCTGGAAGGGGGATCAGTATTTACAGGTGCCGTCGGCCATGTAGTCGTGCACCTTGACCTTGCCGGCGATGATATCGGCCTTGATGGCGTCGGCCTTGGTCTTCATCTCGGGGGTGATCAGCTTCTCGTTGTTTTGATCGAGCGCCCAATCCACCCCGCCTTCGGCCAGCCCCAGGTTCTTGATACCCGGTTTCCAGGTGCCCTTGGCGGCATCATCCCAAGTCTGGTAGGCGGCCAGGCCCACCGACTTGACCATGGAGGTCAGCATGGTGCCCGGTTGCAGGTGGTTTTGGTTGGAGTCGACGCCGATGGCCAGCTTGCCCTCATCCTTGGCTGCCTGGTAGACACCGATGCCGGTACCGCCGGCGGCGGCATAGACCACGTCGGCCCCCTTGGCGAACTGGGACTTGGCCAGCTCCGCCCCCTTGGCCGGGTCGGCAAACGCCGCCGGGGTGGAGCCGGTCATGTTCTGGAACACTTCGATCTTCGGATTGACGTACTTGGCCCCCTGCTCGTAACCGCACTCGAACTTGCGGATCAGCGGGATGTCCATGCCGCCGACGAAGCCGACCTTGCCGCTCTTGGAGGCCATGGCCGCCAGCGCACCGACTAGGAAGGAGCCTTCATGCTCCTTGAAGATGATGGACTGGACGTTGGGCTTGTCGACCACCATGTCGATGATGGTGAACTGGGTGTTGGGGAACTCGGTGGCGGCCTTCTCGACGGCCGATCCCATGTTAAAGCCGACCGCCACGATCGGGCCGTTGCCACGGCTGGCCAGGCGGCGCAGACCTTGCTCGCGCTGGGCTTCGTTCTGGGGTTCGAACTCCTTGACCTTGATGCCCTTCTCCTTGGTGTAGACCTCGACCCCGTTGCGGAATACGGCTTCGTTGAAGGACTTGTCGAACTTGCCGGCGGTGTCATAGATGACCGCCGGTTGGGAGGCGGCCTGGGCGGACAGGGCGGCGAGAGTGAGGGTGGCCACGGTGGCCAGTTTGAGTGCGGTTGTCACGATCGTATCCTTGATTGTTATGGTTTCCGTAGCCTGCCATGGCAGGCCTGTCAGGCTTGCGCGATTACTGTAAGTGAGGCGCTTGTAGGGTCAAGCCTACACCCGGAGAAAAACGTTTGCGCTAACGGTTTGAAAAATAAGCGCATGGCAGCGCAACATCCGATTTTTGGCGGGTTTGCCAGGTGTTTGTGCTGGTGTGAGCCGATGGAGTATCGCGTTTGCTATGTGAATCATAGGCTTGGCGATGAGCATCAGGGCAGGCGCCTGATTAATTAACGGCGAGCAGGGGAAATGGCTGCCATGTCTTCGCATCCATGACGTGCGTTGGCTGAGGGGCGGCCTGTGCGCGGCGCCGGGCTCTCTGTGGGGGCGGTCAACGCTGCCCCTTGCCCAGCCTGCGCCTCTTTCCCCGCGAGATGAGGAAGCGGCCTAACCGAGCGAGCGCTCGTCGCGTGGCTCGCCGTGTTGCAGGGTGCGCACCACTCGGGCCGGGTTGCCCACCGCCACGCTGTCGGCCGGAATGTCTTTGGTCACCACGGCTCCGGCGCCGATGATGCTGCGCGGGCCTATGGTGACGCCGGGGCAGAGAATGGCGCCGCCGCCGATCCAGCAGTCGTCACCGATGCGCACCGGCTGGCCGAAGGCCTCCCAGCGGCGGCGATCGCGATAGTCCATGGAGTGGGTGGCGGTGTAGATCTGCACGTTGGGGGCGAGCAGCACATGGTGGCCGATGTGCACCTCACAGACATCGAGGATGGTGACGTTGAAGTTGAAAAAGCACTGCTCGCCGAGGTGGATATTGCGGCCAAACTCGCAGGTGAAGGGGGTGCTGATCCAGCACGAATCGGGGCAGTGACCGAACAGTTCGCGGCACAGCGCCTTGCGTTCGCGCTCCTCGCTGGCTGGGGTGGCGTTGAGGCGGGCCAGCAGCGCCTGACCGCGGATCCGATCCTTGGCGACCTCTTCACTGTCGCTGTCGAGCAGCCCGCCCGCCAGAATGTTATCCCAGTCACTTGCCATCACTGTCTCCTCTTGCGCTGCCATGGCCTGGCATGATGGTGAAACGATGTGGCCGTCACCACCCCAGCAGTGGCAGGGTCAGCAGGGCCGAGAGCAGGTAGGGGAGCAGCACCCGCCAGCCGAGCCCTTTGCCACCGATCACCAACGCCAGTACCCCCTTGACCAGCGAGTTGACGAAGCCGGCCAGCAGGATGGCGCGCGCCGCCACATCGAGATCCAGCCCCCGGCTCGCCAGATGGGAGAGGGAGAGGGTGATGGCGTCCACATCGGCCAGCCCGGAGGCGGTCGCCAGCAGGTAGACCCCTGAGTCCCCCACCGTCTGTTGCAGCAGGGTGGCGAGAAAGCCGATCACCGCCAGCAGCAGGCCGAACTTGAGGGCGGTGAGCAGATCGAGCGGGTTGCGGGTCTTGGCCTGCATCGGCTCCGGCGCCTCTTCGCGGCGGTACCAGAACCAGAAGGCGCAGCCATAGACCACGGCCGCCAGGGTGAGCAGCGACCAGGTGAGGCGCTGGGCGAGCGGCACGTGGATCACTAGGATCAGCGCCCACACTCGCAGCCACATGGTGGCACTGGCGAGCAGGATACCGTTGGCGAGCAGCCGCTCCAGGCCGCTCTGCTCGCGGTTGAGACGGGAAAATTGCAGCGTGAGCGCAGTGGAGGAGGCAAACCCCGCCAGTATGCTGGTGAGCACCAACCCCTTGCGGGTACCAACCAACCGCACCGCGAAGTGACCGCAGAAGGAGATGCCGGCGATCATCACCACCATCAACCAGATCTTGAAGGGATTGAAGGCCAGCAGCGGCCCCATCTCGCGGTTCGGCAGCACCGGCAGCAGCACCAGCGAGATGAGCAGAAAACGCAGGGTGGCGTGGAACTCGGTCTCGCTCAGGAACAGCAGCCCTTTGTGGATCTCCCCCTTGAGCCCCATCAGCAGGGCCGCCAGCACGGCGCAGGCGACGGCCTCGCTCGGGCCGAGCAGCACCGCCGTCAGGCCGAGCAGGTAGGTGAGCACCATGGCCACCGAGCTGGTGAGGCCAAACTCCCCCTGCGAGCGCTGGGAGAGCCAGACCGAGAGCCCGACCCCGGCCAGGATGGCCACCAACCCCAGCAGGGGCAGGGTCGCCCCCAGGCTTGGCAGCAACAAGCCGCACACCCCGCCGAACAGGCCGATGA
Source organism: Aeromonas simiae (assembly GCF_000820125.1). GTDB lineage: Bacteria > Pseudomonadota > Gammaproteobacteria > Enterobacterales > Aeromonadaceae > Aeromonas > Aeromonas simiae. The sequence continues at coordinate 77,629 of NZ_CDBY01000054.1, forward strand.
GGCCATAGGTACGCATGCCGGCGATGCGCTGGTTGTCCTCCAGCCGGCGGGTTTGCCAGCCCCGCTCCAAGCCGATGATGAGGCCGATGGCCAGTGATACCAGTGCGCCGTAGAGCGATAAATCGGTCAGATCCATGGGGCCTCCGTTGCCATGCCCTGATGATGGCACAGGGCCTGGCCGGTGTGAGTGCGGCCGATCACGATCGTCCGTCGAGGCGGGCGGTGAAGAGGCCCGCTTCGAGCCGGGTCTCGATGTGCCAGCCGAGTTTTTCGCAGATGCGCTCGATAATGGTCAGGCCGCAGCCATAGCCGAGCACGGTATCCGGCGCCACCTGGGTTGGATTGCGAACCGTGAGTACTCCCTCTTTCAGCTGCACCTCGATCCGCCCCTCGGCATAGCTCAGGGCATTTTTCAGCAGGTTGTCGATGGCGATGGTGAGCAGCGAGAGGGGGGCATGCAGCTGGCTCTGATCGAGCGTGAGCTGCACCGTGATGGCCTCGCGACTCAGCAGTGGTTGCAGGCGGGAGAGCTCGGCCTGGATGAGGGGGGCCACCTCTTGGGCGGGGCGTTCAATCTCCCCGCTGCGCCCCAGCAGTAGGAAGGTCTCGGTCAGCAGCGCCATCTCGTCGGCGCCAGCGCGAATGCGCGCCACCGCGCGCCGGGCTGGGGGCGGCAGCTCGGCAATCTTGTCGAGCAGGGCGGCTGAGCCCTGGATCACCATGTTGGGGGTGCGCAGCTCGTGGCTGGCAAAGCGGCTGAATTCGCGCTCGCGGGCGAAGACCGCCGCCACTTCGCGCTTGCCCGACAGCAGGGCCAGCTCGATCTCGCGCAGCTCCTGCCAGGGGGCATCCGGGGTGAAGTCAGCCTGCTCCGGCGTCAGGTGGGCCACCCGCTGGCGCAGTCGCTCCAGCGGCCGGGTGATGTGGCGCACCAGCCAGAAGCCAAAGCCAAGCGCGGCCAGCAGCATGCCGACCCCGATCAGGCGGGTGGTCGTGTGGAGCGTCTCTTCGTAGGGGTCGAGGTAGTCGTCGGCATCGTCGTTGAACACCAGATAGAGCAGCCCCTGGCCCGAGGGGTGGTGCGCCACCAGGAAGTGCTTGTCCTCGTCGCCGAGTTCGTGCTCGTAAAATCCGGGTTTGGCGTACGGGGTGAGCCAGGGGGGCATGCGGCCGGCCTCGCTCCAGTAGCTGGAGAACTGGCGCGGGTTGGGGGCGGGGGCCGCCTCGCCCAGCCGCCGCCAGTCGTCGTCGTAACGCAGGGTCTCGGCCTCCAGCCAGTGGCGCAGGCTCAGCTCCTCCATCTTGTCCTCGGCCACCATCATCAGCCCGGTGGTGAGCAGCAGAAACAGCAGGCCGGCCCCGCCGAGGGCGAGGATCAGGTGGCGGCGCAGGCTCGGCAGGCTCATGGTGCCACCAGCCGGTAGCCCTGGCCGTGCACCGTCTCCAGCATGGGGGTGTCGAATGGCTTGTCGAGGGCGCCGCGCAGGGCATAGATGTGGCTGCGCAGGGCGTCGGAGTCCGGCTCCTCGTCACCCCAGATGGTATCGAGCACCTCCTGGCGGCTGACCACGGCCGGGGCCCGGCGTGCCAGCAGGGTCAGGATCCGAAACGGGATCTTGCCAAGGCGCAGCTCGATGCCGGCGCGCTCAGCCCGCCCACAGGCGGGATCGAGGGTGAGATCCCCCACCGAAATCTGGCCCACGTCGCCGCGCGGGCCACGCAGGGCCAGCGCTTGCAGGCGCACCTCCAGCTCCTCCATGGCGAACGGTTTGACCAGATAGTCGTCGCCACCGGCGCGAAAGCCGGCCAGCTTGTCCTCCAGACTGTCGCGGGCGGTGAGGAAGATGACCGGGGTGGCGATCCCCTCCTCGCGCAGGCGGGTGACCGCGCTCAGGCCGTCGAGGCGTGGCATCATCACGTCCATGATGATGACGTCAAAGCGTTGTTCGGCCAGCCGTTGCAGCGCCGCCTGACCGTGATAGGCGCAGTCAACCGTGTGGCCGGCCAGCTCCAGATAGTCGAGGATGGTCTCCATGACCTGCGGATTGTCCTCCACGAGCAGGATCTTCATCGTGTTCCTCCTTTCACGTCCTCTTCACGCGATGGCTGCCATGCTGCCTCCATCGTTAACCGACAGAGAGGATCATCCCATGCTCAAACGTATTTGTCCCCTGCTTATGCTGCTTCCCATGCTGGCCAGCGCTGCTGTGCCGCCCGAGTTCAAGGTCACCGGTCTTGCCAGCTGGCAACTGGGTCGCCTGATGATCAACGGCATCCCCTTCACCCTCGACAACCGAACCCGTTTCGACGACGGTCTGACCGAAGACACCCTCGGCGGCACCTGGGTCGAGCTGGAAGGGGTGGTACAGGGGGAGACCAATCTGGTGCACGAAATTGACCGTGCCGACCGCCAGCACGATCACGACATGGATATCGTCGGTACGGTGCAAGAGGGCCGGTTATGGGGCTACGGCGCCAGCGACGACAGCCTCAACCCCTTTGAGGGGCGCTGGGCCGATCTGGAGTGCCGCTTCGATGGCAAGGTGCTCTCCGCCTGCCGCCGCGATGACTGACAGAATCGCCGAGGTCGGGCCCGCCCGCAGGGATCTATGATTGGGGTCCCTGACTGAGGAGGGCCCGGAGCATGGCTGGATGGAGACGAAAGGGGGCGAGCGCAATGCTCGCCCTGCTGCTGCTCGGCACGGCGTGTGGTGAGGAGCTGTGGTTGGTCGAGCTGGAGGCGGATGACGGTCTCTGGCTCCACTTCAAGGGAGCGGCGCTCGAGCGCGGCAGTGCCCCGGTATGGCAGGGGAGCCAGCTGCTGGGCCATGAGTTAAGGCCAGGCACCCGCTTGGCCCTGTGGCAGGAGGCCGGAGTGGCGAGCCGCATTACCGTGCCAGACCCCGCCGAACCGCCGCCAGCCGATTGGCAGCGTGGTCAGGATCGTCTGCGGCTGCGCACGGGCAACACCCTGCAACTGGCTCGTCTTGGCACCGTCTTGCTGCACGAGGAGGTGCGCTGGGTCAACGGTTCGGCCGCCGATCTGCATCCCGGCAGCGAGTTGGTGCTGATCCGCTCCGCAGAGGGGCAGTTGCGCCAGATTGACGTCATCAATCCGGAGGAGTGATGCCGCATCCTTCTATTGGAGTGAGGCTCCCTGATCCCCTATTGGCAGGGCCTGTCCTGGCTCTGCCTCCCACCCTTATCCCGTTGTGAAGGGGGCCATTGTGGCCCCCTTTGCCTTTATCTATGATGTTGCCTTCTTTTGTCACTGGAATGGCAAGATGTTCTCCCAACTGCTCGGCTCCCTGAGTGGAGTGCTCCCCTTTATCGCTTACTTTTTGTTGGCCATGGGGCTGCTGGCGATCTTCGTTCGCCTCTATACCTGGCTGACTCCACACCACGAATTTGCCCTGATCCGCGCCGGTAATCCGGCGGCGGCCACCGCGTTTGGCGGGGCTCTCATCGGCTTCGCCCTGCCGCTCTCCAGCGCCATCAGCCACTCCCTCTCCCTGATCGATTGTGCCATCTGGGGGGCGATCGCCCTGCTGGTGCAAGTGGCCGCCTTTCGGGTTATGCGACTGTGGCTCACTGATCTGAGTGAGCGGATTTCCCGCGGGGAGATGGCCTGCGCGATTTTGCTGGCTTCCACCGCCCTGTCGGTGGGGCTGCTCAATGCCGCCTGCATGACCTACTGAGGTATCCATGAAGAGCAGCAACAAGCGCAGCAGCAGGGTGGCATTGGTGATGATGGTGCCGACAGCCTCCCTATGGTTACAAGGGTGCAACGAACGCCCCGAGCTGGCCTATGTCTACACCTCGGCCGAGGCCTGTGCCGCTGTTCCGGGTAATGATCCGGCTCGGTGCCAGCTGGCCTTTGCAGAGGCCAGCAGTCGTCACCTCCTGCGGGCGCCCCGTTATCCTGACCGGGTAGAGTGTGAGGCGGACTTTGGCGCGGGAGGGTGTGAGGATAAGGTGCCGCGGATGAGGGGGATTCTGACCAGCGGTGTTGCCATCGGAACAGACCCTGTCCCTGGGATCCCGACCCAGGCGCTCTATCAGCGCATTGATGAGCCCTATACACTGCGTACGGCGCAAGGGGTACGCCTCCCTGCGGGCAGCAGCCTGGTGCGGGTTTGCCAGAGTGCAGTGGCGTTGGCGCCGACCCAGCAGGTTCGGCGGGGTGGTTTCGGGGGAGAAGCTGCCCGGCGTGCCAGTCACTGCCAGAGTAGCGGGGGTTAGACATGGAGCGCATCTCCCTGCCCGAGCGGCCGGACTGGCGTGAGCGGGCTGCTGAGCTTGGCTTTGAGTTTCATACCTTCGATGGCGAGCCCTATTGGGACGAGAGCGCTTGCTACCGTTTTGGCTTGCGCCAGATAGAGGATGATCTGGAGGCGCCTACCGAGGAGCTGCATCAGATGGCCCTCTCGCTGGTGGCGAAGATTGTGGTCAGCGAGGCGCTGCTGACTCGACTCGATATCCCCGAATACTGCTGGCCTGCCCTGGAGGCGTCCTGGCGGCGCCGGGATCCCCATCTCTATGGCCGGCTGGATCTTGCCTATGACGGGCATGGGCCCGCCAAGCTGTTGGAGCTTAACTACGACACCCCCACCTCGCTCTATGAATCGGGCTTCTTCCAATGGATTTGGCTGGAAGATCAGGTCTGTCGGGGTGTGCTGCCGGCCGGGGTCGATCAGTTCAACTCCTTGCAGGAGAAGCTCTATGGCGCCTTCGTCGCCCGAGGCAATGGCGGCCCACTGCATTTCACCTGCGTGGGCGAGAATCTGGAGGACAGGGGAAATCTCGACTACCTCATCGATATCGCCTTGCAGGCAGGCTGTGATGCCCGCTTTGTCGATCTGGAGGATATTGGCGAGCTGGGAGGGCAGTTGGTGGATCTCGGCAACGAACCCATCCACGACATGTTCAAGCTCTACCCCTGGGAGTTCATGGTGCGCGAGCCGTTTGGCCAGACACTGCTGACCAGCCAGACCCGCTTTATTGAGCCCGCCTGGAAGATGATCCTCTCCAACAAGGGGATACTGCCCTTGTTGTGGCAGTCCTTCCCTGACCACCCCAACCTGTTGCCCGCCTTCTTTGACTCGCAACCCACCAGCCCGATGGCACCGGGCTGGGTGCGCAAGCCCCTCTACTCCCGGGAGGGGGCCAATATCGAGCTGGTGGATCATCAGGGAGCACGCCTGCACGAGCCGGGCCCCTACGACGACTCGGGCTATGTGCGTCAGGCATTTCACCCCTTGCCCTGCTTTGCCGGCAGTTACACCCTGATCGGCAGTTGGATGGTCGGCGATGCGGCGGCCGGTATCGGCATCCGCGAGGACGCCACCCTGATCACCAAGGACAGCTCCCGCTTCTTGCCCCATATCATCCTCGACTAGTTAGGCACCATGGAGGGGGCAAGTGGTCGGCATTGTTAATGGCTTGTACTTTAAATTTCCCCGCTTATACTGGCCCCATCTTGTCGGAGTGCTGACCGTCGAACGACGCAAAGCTGAGACCGTTCATTCGGGATCCGTGGAACCTGATCAGGTTAAAACCTGCGAAGGGAACAAGGGTAACTTGCGGGTTACCGCGCCGGGAGAGGGACAAGCTTCTTCCGCTCATCGAAGGGATCACCCTTGATGGGTCAGGGCGCACAGGAGGGAGTCAGTCCCGTCCGGTTGTCCATCGCCTTGCCCACCGAGGGCAGCACAACCGGAAGCAGCAGAGCGGAGATCCATCCCGCGCACTCCCTCCTGACATGAACACCCCGCCGCAAGTTCATCTTCTCCTCGAACTCCAGACAAGCAAACACCCATAACTTCAACCAGTTAATGTGAGTTTTGCTATGTCTACTTCCGTATCTGATACCAATAAATCCAGCCGCCGCGAGCAGCGCTCCAGCGCTCAGACCTTTATCGATAACCTCAAAGGGATGGCCCACCCCAACTCCCGCCGCATCTTTATCGAAGGCTCCCGCCCCGACATCCGGGTGCCCCTGCGGGAGATCCTGCTGGCCGACACCTTCGTCGGTGGCACCAAGGAAGCACCCCAGTTTGAACCCAACGAGCCGGTGCCGGTCTACGACACCTCGGGCCGTTATGGGGAGGAGGGGGTCGCCATCGACGTGCGCCGCGGCCTGCCACGCCTGCGGGAAGCCTGGGTGCGGGAGCGCGCTGACACCGAGGCGCTGGAGGGGCTGAGCTCCACCTTCACCCAGGAGCGCCTCGCCGACGAGGGGCTGGATCACCTGCGCTTCGAGCATCTGCCCAAGCCACTGCGCGCCAAGCCGGGCCGCCGGGTCACCCAGCTCCACTACGCCCGCGCCGGCATCGTCACCCCCGAGATGGAATTTATCGCCATTCGCGAGAACATGGGGCGCGAGCGGGTGCGCTCCGAGCTCTTGCGCACCCAGCATCCGGGTCAGGGCTTTGGCGCCAGATTGCCGGAGAACATCACCCCCGAGTTCGTGCGCGATGAAGTGGCCGCCGGGCGCGCCATCATCCCCTGCAACATCAACCACCCGGAAGCGGAGCCGATGATCATCGGGCGCAACTTCCTGGTGAAGATCAACGCCAACATCGGCAACTCGGCAGTCACCTCCAGCATCGAAGAGGAGGTGGAGAAGCTGGTGTGGTCGACCCGCTGGGGCGCCGACACCGTCATGGATCTCTCCACCGGTCGCTATATCCACGAGACTCGCGAGTGGATCTTGCGCAACAGCCCGGTACCCATCGGCACCGTGCCCATCTATCAGGCGCTGGAAAAGACCAACGGCATCGCCGAAGACCTCACCTGGGAGCTGTTTCGCGACACCCTGCTGGAACAAGCCGAGCAGGGGGTGGACTACTTCACCATCCACGCGGGTGTCTTGCTGCGCTTCGTGCCCATGACCGCCAAGCGCCTCACCGGCATCGTCTCCCGTGGCGGCAGCATCATGGCCAAGTGGTGCCTGTCGCACCATAAAGAGAACTTCCTCTACGAGCATTTTCGCGAAATCTGCGAGATCTGCGCCGCCTACGACGTCAGCCTCTCTCTGGGTGACGGTCTGCGTCCGGGCTCCGTCTATGACGCCAACGACGAGGCCCAGTTCGCCGAGCTGCGCACCCTGGGCGAGCTGACCCAAATTGCTTGGGAGTACGACGTGCAGGTGATGATCGAGGGCCCCGGCCACGTGCCCATGCACATGATCGAGCGCAACATGACCGAGCAGCTCGAGCACTGCCACGAGGCGCCCTTCTATACCCTGGGTCCGCTCACCACCGACATCGCCCCTGGGTACGATCACTTCACCTCCGGCATCGGTGCGGCGCTCATCGGCTGGTACGGCTGCGCCATGCTCTGCTACGTCACCCCCAAGGAGCACCTGGGCCTGCCCAACAAGGAGGACGTGAAGCAGGGGCTGATTACCTACAAGATCGCCGCCCACGCCGCCGATCTCGCTAAGGGCCACCCGGGCGCCCAGATCCGCGACAACGCCATGTCCAAGGCGCGCTTCGAGTTCCGCTGGGAGGATCAGTTCAATCTGGCCCTCGACCCCGACACCGCCCGCGCCTATCACGACGAGACCCTGCCCCAGGAGTCCGGCAAGGTGGCCCATTTTTGCTCCATGTGCGGCCCTAAGTTCTGCTCCATGAAGATCACCCAGGATGTGCGCGACTATGCCGCCAAGCTGGAAGCCGTAGAGATCAAGCTGGTCGGCATGGATGGCCAGCAGGAGCGGGTAGTGGCCGAGGTGGAGAGCGGCATGGCCCGTAAGGAGACGGAGACCTTCAAGCAGGCCGACGTTGAGAGCGGCATGGCGCGGATGGCCGAGACCTTCAAGGAGACAGGCGGCGAGATCTACCACCAGGCGGCGACCCTGAAGCAGGCCGCAGGGGAGGAGGCGTGAGTAGCACAAGCGGGGCTGTCAGCCCCGCCGACCTGCCGCTCGTGACGGCGGCTCCGCGTCCTGTGGTCTGGACCATCGCCGGTTCCGACTCCGGCGGCGGCGCCGGCATTCAGGCCGACTTGCACACCATGCACGATCTCGGCGTGCACGGCTGCTCGGTCATCTCCGCCATCACGGCCCAGAACTCGGTGGTGGTGAAGATGGTCGACCCGGTCTTGATGCAGACCTTCACCGCCCAGATCGACGCCCTCAGCGTCGATCTGCCGCCGGCCGCCATCAAGATTGGCCTGCTGCCGACCCGGCTGCACGTCGAGGTGCTGGCCCGCCGCCTGGCAGCCATCGATGCTCCCTTCGTGGTCTATGACCCGGTGGCCATCGCCAGCAGCGGTGCCCCGATGGCCGAGCCCAATATGCTGGAAGCGGTGCGCGAGCAGCTGCTGCCGCGCCTCTCTCTCATCACCCCCAACGGCCCCGAGCTGGAGGCCCTGACCGGCCTGCCCGCCAGCAGCCCCGAGCTGGTGCGCCTCGCCGCCCGGCGTCTGCGCGAACTCGGCGCCCGCGCCGTGCTGGTCAAGGGGGGCCACCTTGCGTGGAGCGGGGAGCTGTGTCTGGACTACTACCAGGACGAGACCCGCGAATTCTGGCTGGCGGCGCCGCGCCTCGATACCCGCCACGGTCACGGCACTGGCTGCGCTTACGCCAGCGCCATCGCCGCCGTGGTGGCGCAGGACTATCCGGTAGAGGACGCCATCACGCTCGCCCGTGCCTATTTGCAGCAAGGGTTGGCGGCGGCGCAGGGGGTGGGCGCTGGCCCCGGCCCCATCGCCCACCTCGGCTGGCCAGACAATCTTGCTCACTTCCCCCGCGCCGTGCTGGCAGATTCAACGCTCGATCGCCGCTTCGGCCTGTATGAGACAAGCCGCGCCCGGCTGCCGCAGGGCCCCTTTGCGCCGACCGAACAGCATCTGGGTCTCTATCCGGTGGTCGATTCGGTCAAGTGGCTCAAACGCCTGCTGGAAGCCGGGGTTAAGACCATACAGCTGCGCATCAAAGACCTGCCCGCCGCTGAGGTGGTGCCGGCCATTACGGATGCGGTCGCGCTCGGTCGCCGCCATGGGGCGCGGCTCTTTATCAACGACTACTGGCAGCAGGCCATCGAGGCGGGTGCCTGGGGCGTGCACCTGGGGCAGGAAGATATGGAGACCGCCGATCTCGCCGCCATTCAGGCGGCCGGGCTGCGCCTTGGCATCTCCACCCACGGCTACTTCGAGCTGATGCGCGCCCGCGAGCTGGCCCCCTCCTATATCGCGCTGGGCCATATCTTCCCGACCAACACCAAGGCCATGCCTTCGCGCCCACAGGGGCTGGTGCGGCTGCACCGCTACCGCGCCCTGATGGCGCAGTGGCCGACGGTGGCCATCGGCGGCATCAGCGAGGAGCGGGTGGCGGCGGTCAAGGCAAGCGGGGTCGGCAGTATCGCGCTGGTCTCGGCCATCACGGCGAGCGATGACTGGCAGGGGGCGACCGAGCGGCTGCTCGCCGCCGTGGGGGCGGGGGATGAGCCGCGCTCGGCCAGCGTGATGCGGGAGGCAGAACATGCTCTCTGATGCGGCTTCTCTTAGTGACAACGAGTATCTCAGATACGGCCGCCAGCTGATGCTGGCGGAAGTGGGAGAGGAAGGTCAGGCGCGGCTGAAAGATAAGTCTGTGTTGATCGTGGGCCTCGGCGGGCTCGGCTCGCCGCTCGCCCTCTATCTGGCCGGGGCCGGGGTCGGCACATTGTGGCTGGCCGATGGCGATACGGTCGATTCGAGCAATCTGCCGCGCCAGATCTTGTTCGATAGCGAGGCGGTCAACCACTCCAAGGCGGAGCTGGCCCGCGAGCGGTTGGCCGCCCACAACCCGCTGGTGGAGCTGATCGCCATCAACCAGCGGCTCGATGCCGCCAGTCTGCCGGAGTTTGTGGCCGAGGTAGATCTGGTGCTCGACAGCTGTGACAACCTCGCCACCCGCCAGGCCATCAACGCCGCCTGCGTGGAGCAGGGCAAGCCCTGGATCTCGGCCGCCGCCGTGGGCTGGCAGGGGCAGTTGATGGCGCGCACCCGCACGGATCACGCCTGCTACGCCTGCCTCTATCCGCCCGGCACTCAAGTGAGCCAGAGCTGCGAGAGCAGCGGCGTCACCGGCCCCTTGGTCGGTGTGATGGGCTCGTTGCAGGCGCTGGAGGCGCTGAAAGTGTTGCTCGGTCTGCCGAGCCCGGTGGCGGGCACCTTGCGCCGCTTCGATGCGCTGGCCCATCAGTGGCAGTGCCTGCGCTTGCCCGCCGACCCCGACTGCCCGGTCTGCGGCAGCACCAAGAATAAGGAGAGCAAGGCATGACCTTGACCGTTCGACTCAATGACAAGGAGCAGGCCATCGCGGCCGGCCAGAGTGTCGCCGATCTGCTGGTGACCCACGACATCAATCCCCAGGGGGTGGCGGTGGCCCTCAACGGCGCCGTGCTGCCCCGTGGCCGCTGGGCCGAGACCCCGCTCAACGAGGGGGACGAGATCCACCTTTTTACCGCCATCGCCGGAGGCTGACATGCTGACCATTGCCGATCACACTTTTTCTTCGCGCCTCTTCACCGGCACCGGCAAGTTTGCCCGCCCGGATCTGATGGCCGCCGCTATCGAGGCGAGCGGCTCCGAGCTGGTCACCATGGCCATCAAGCGGCTCGAGCCGGGCAAGGCCCACGACGATATCCTCACGCCCCTTCGGCAGCTCGGGGTCAAGCTGTTGCCCAACACCTCCGGCGCCAAGAGCGCCGCCGAGGCGGTGTTTGCCGCTCACCTCGCCCGCGAGGCGCTGGGCACGAACTGGCTGAAACTCGAGATCCACCCCGATCCCAAATACCTGCTGCCCGATCCCATCGAGACGCTGAAAGCCGCCGAGCAGTTGGTCAAAGAGGGGTTCGTGGTGCTGCCCTACTGCGGCGCCGACCCTGTGCTGTGCAAACGGCTCGAAGAGGTGGGCTGCGCCGCCGTGATGCCGCTCGGCGCGCCGATTGGCTCGAACCAGGGACTGGTGACCCGGGAGTTTCTCTCCATCATCATCGAGCAGGCCAAGGTGCCTGTGGTGGTGGATGCGGGGATAGGCGCCCCGAGCCACGCGGCGGCTGCCTTTGAGCTGGGCGCCGATGCGGTGCTGGTGAACACGGCGATCGCTGTCAGCGGCGACCCGGTCGCCATGGGCCGCGCCTTTGCGCTGGCCTGTGCGGCAGGGCGCGGCGCCTATGAGGCGGGCCTCGGCGCGCGCGGCGTACAGGCGCAGGCCTCCAGCCCGCTCACCGATTTTCTGGGGGCGCTATGAGACACTTCGATCCCATCGAGGGGGATAGTTTTCTCGATAGATGGCGCGAACTTGAGTGGGACGACGTGGGCATGCAGGTGCGCTCCAAGACGGCCGCCGATGTGGAGCGTGCCCTGAGTGCCCCGCGCCGCACCCTGAGCGATTTTATGGCGCTGATCTCCCCTGCCGCCGAGGCGTATCTGCCGCAGATGGCGGCCGAGGCCGAGCGCCTGACCCGCCAGCGTTTTGGCAACACGGTGGGCTTTTATGTGCCGCTCTATCTGTCGAACCTGTGCGCCAACGACTGCACCTATTGCGGCTTTTCCATGAGCAACCGCTTAAAGCGCAAGACCCTGAGCCTGGAGGAGGTTGAGCGCGAGTGTCAGGCCATCAAGGCGCTCGGCTTTGACAGCGTGCTGCTGGTGACCGGTGAGCACGAGACCAAGGTGGGGCTCGCCTATTTTCGTGAGGTGATGCCCCTCATCCGCCGCCACTTCAGCACGGTGGCGATGGAGGTGCAGCCCCTCTCCCAGGCCGAATACACCGAGCTGAAAACCCTCGGCCTCGACGCCGTCATGGTCTATCAGGAGACCTATCACGCCCCCACCTATGCCCGCCACCACCTGCGCGGCAACAAGCAGGACATCGAGTGGCGCCTCGCCACACCGGACAGGTTGGGCCGCGCCGGCATCGACAAGATAGGGCTGGGGGCGCTGATCGGGTTATCGAGGGATTGGCGCGCCGACAGCTATTTCGTTGCCGAGCATCTGAGCTGGCTTGAGCGCCACCACTGGCAGAGCCGCTATTCCCTCTCTTTCCCGCGCCTGCGCCCCTGCACCGGTGGGCTGGAGCCGGAAGTGGTCATGTCGGATCGCCAGCTGGCGCAGCTGATCTGCGCTTGGCGCCTCTTCTCGCCCACCCTGGATTTGTCGCTATCGACCCGCGAGTCGGCGACCTTTCGCAACGGCGCGGTGCGCCTTGGTATCACCCAGATGTCGGCTGAGTCGCGCACCCAGCCGGGGGGCTATGCCGAGGGGGATAAAGAGGAGCTGGAGCAGTTCGCCATCCACGACGATCGCCGGGTTGGCGAGGTGGCGGCCGCCGTGCGCCAGGCGGGGTTGCAGCCGGTGTTCAAGGATTGGGAACCCTTCCTGGGCCGATAGAGGCGGCCAGGCCCCCCTTTGCTAGTGGCATCCCGGCGTTCAGCCAGACTCCGTGCCTGTGGCAAGCAGGCACGGCTGCGCCGTGCAATCGTAGGGTCGATTAGCCGTCAGGCGTAATCGTCCGCTTTGTGGTGTGTCTGATGGATGGCACGGCTTTGCCGTGCAGGACGCGAGGCCGCTGGCCTCGAAGGGGTTTCGCCCGCCCTTCGGGCTTGGGCGAGTAACTTTTCTTTGCGTGGCCAAAGAAAAGTCACCAATCGAGCGGCCACCCCCGCTTATTCGCCCGACTTACGTCGGGTTCCTTCGGCTCACCAGCTTGTCGGCGAGTTCTGGGACACCCACTATTTTGACAGGGGTGTAGTGGTCTGCTTGGCTTAAGCGACAGCGCAGAGGGAACTCGCCATGACCATCGCCCGTTCACGTCAGATCAGCTTGCAGGATACGCCTTATTACCATGTGGTGAGCCGCTGTGTGCGACGCGCCTTTCTGTGCGGGCAAGATGCCCACTCTGGGCAGAGTTATGAGCATCGCCGCCAGTGGGTGGTCGACAGGCTGGGCCAGTTGTCACGGCTCTTTGCCATCGGTATCTGCGCTTACGCTGTGATGAGCAACCACTACCACTTGGTGCTGAACGTGGATGCTGAGCAGGCGCAGGGGTGGAGTGAGCGGGAGGTGGCCGAGCGCTGGGCCGGGTTGTTTCAATGGCCGTTGCCGGTGCGACGCTGGTATCAGGGGGATGCCTTGATTGAGCCAGAACTCGCTGTGGTGCAAGGGCTGATAGCGCAGTGGCGAGAGCGACTCTACTCCATCAGCTGGTTCGTTCGCCTGCTCAATGAAGGGCTGGCTCGCCAGGCTAATCAGGAAGATGGCTGTAAGGGCCACTTCTGGGAGGGGCGCTTCAAGAGTCAGGCCCTGCTGACGGAGTCGGCACTATTGGCCTGCATGACCTATGTGGAGCTCAACCCGGTGCGAGCAAAATTGGCTGAGACACCGGAGGAGAGCGACTACACCAGCATCAGCCAGCGCCTTGGCCGTGCTCAAACCACCGAATTGCCACCCTTGTTGCTCCCGTTTGCTCAAAAGGGTGAATCCAGGTCACTCCCCTACACCTTCACCGACTATCTGATTCTGGTCGACTGGACCGGTCGTGCTATCCGGAGTGACAAGCGGGGTTATATTCCCGAGGCGCTTTCCCCCATTTTGCAACGGCTACAACTCGACGGCGACGACTGGCTCAAGCAGGTGACATTGTTCAAACGAAGTGGCATCCGGGCCATCGGCCACGGTGTGGCCCGTGAGCGCTACGCCCACCACTGTGGGCAGCGACGATGTCATCAGCCTGGAGTTTGAATCCTTTTAGTGCCGCTCGGTAACACCGTATTACCAATGCTTGTGTGGCATGACTCACCGCTATTGTCTCCGTGTGGATTTCGTATCTACAACAGCCATATCGTGAGCATTTAGCCACCTGCTCCCTGGCGGTAGCGCAAGTCCAGAGTGTGTGATGAGGGGCGTCAAGCTCCTATGTCATGAGTCTACGCCTCATACAAAAAGGTGGGTGTCCCAAAACATAATGAGCCTACGCCTCATACAAAAGGTGGGTGTCCCAAAATGATGCTTGTGTGGCATGACTCACCGCTATTGTCTCCGTGTGGATTTCGTATCCACAACAGCCATATCGTGAACATTTAGCCACCTGCTCCCTGGCGGTAGCGCAAGTCCAGAGTGTGTGATGAGGGGCGTCAAGCTCCTATGTCATGAGCCTACGCCTCATACAAAAAAGGTGGGTGTCCCAAAACATACAAAAAGGTGGGTGTCCCAAAATGAAGAGTTGCCGGACGCGAAGAGATAGGCATTAAATATGATGTTATTGGTTGTTAGGCTTATTGCGGGATGTTACCCCCTGTCGGGGTGGGAGCGTTTTATCGATAGGAGTTTCATATATGGGTCATCCTTGATGCTTCTGTATCTGGTTCTCTATTATCTTTTTCCCTCCGATCTGGTCGGTCGCTCCATCCATCTGGGGCGGTTAGGCCAATATTTTCCGGTTGTGTCATACGCTGCCATCTTATTTGGCGCCGCAGTTTTCCCTTTCGACAAGGGGCGATATATCCCTTGGCTTGGTGCTGGCGGCCTGGTGATCGCCTCCCTCTGTCACCTCATTTTCGCAGTGTATTGATGGCATGGTGGCAACCGATGAGCGGGTTGCCCTCTTATTTGTCGTGGGGCCCTGCTTCGCCAGCCTCTGTCGCCCGGTGGGGGCGGGGGCATCGACCCTGCCGGGGTTTGTCTCTAGCATGGGACGAGGTGGGGCCACGGCATCGCCTTCGGGCGGTGAACGAGGTTCGTCACATGGACTTCTGATAAAGAGAGAAAACGATGAAGCTGCGTAGCGTGTTGATGGTGGGGGCCCTGTTGCTGGGCGGTTGTGCGGTCAATCCCTATGGCGGCAGCCCGGCGCCGGTGGGCGAGACGGCACCGCCGGTAAAACAGCCGGATAAGGTGGTCACCGAGCCGGAGGTCAGCACTGCGCAGCCCACGCCGGTGGCGCCGCTCGGATTGGCCCAAGCGATGGCCAATGCCGTGGTACAGGCTCCCGAGGTGCGGGCGCTGACGCGGGGGGATAAGCCGGTGCTGCTGCTGGCGCCGCCCCAGAACAATACTCAGAGCCAGGTTGATACCGATGCCATGGCGGCGGCCATGCGCCCACGCATTCAGGCGGGTGGGTTTCGCCTGGTCGATGCCGACCGGGTGGCGGCCATCACAGGCCAGCTTGAATACCAGCAGGGGGGGGTGAACCCGGCCTCCCTGGTGCGGCTCGGTCGTCAGACCGGTGCCGGTTACATGCTCTATGGGGATCTGGGGGAGGCGGCGGGTCGCTACCAGCTCGCCATGAGCCTGATGGATCTGAAAAGCGGTGAGCTGATCTGGAGTGGTAGCCGCTCCGCCCAGCGCTGAGCCTACCGATGGGGGCTGCGGCCCCTTGACGTTATGGGATACCTTGCAAGGCACCGCCTGCTCTGATGTGGGCGGTGCCTTTTCGCACATGCTTAGTCAACGAGATTGATATCGGCCACCTTGACCACATTGGCACTGACGAAAATATTCGCGATTTCCCCGTCGTGCTCAGCGATGGTGACGTTAATTTCACTCGGTCGACCCAGGAAGCGCCCCTGATGCAGGGTCAATTCATGGCTGTTGATTAATCCATGTTTGAATAAATAGGCGGCCGCCGGGCCGGCGGCGCTGCCGGTGGCAATATCTTCAACGGCGCCCTGATTATCCCACGTTCTTCCTTCCCGATTATCCACGTCAAGCACATAAAGAAATTTGGCCCCCAGTGGCGCAATCAGCGGGGCTAAATCCTTCACCTTGAAGACGATATGTTCCAGTTGGGGTGATGCCACCGGCAGGATGACATAAGGCAATCCGGTAGAGATGACCTCGGCGCCGATGTTCACCTCGCTCGGCGGCGTCAAATTGAGCGCGGCATACAGCGTTTTGGCTTCTTGCTCCGATAAGGTGCGGATGAACTCCGGTTTGCCTTGGCTCATGGTGGCCGTGAAGGTGTCTGCCGTTTTCAGGCTGGTGAGGGGAATTACTTTGCTCTTGGTGTGTACGCGCCACTCATGGCGTGGGCCATTTCCATAGTGGTGATGCAAATGGTATGCAAGGCCGAGTAAAGGGTGGCCGGCAAAATCCAGCTCCTCTTCAATGGTGAAGATCCGGGCGTGGAATTCACCGCCCTTCACCTGAATAAAGATCGACTCGAATTGCCGCATTTCTTGTGTCCATGCGAGCATATCGGCAGATGAGAGATGATCGACGTCAGAGAAAATAGTCAGGCCATTTCCATTGAGTTTTTTAGTTGAGAAAACATCGACAAGTTCACATTTCAACGTCATTTTCCTCGGTTGGCTCGATGCGCGAAGGTTTTTAAAACGGCTTCTTTTGTTGCGTGGGCCCGGTCACCTCTCCCTTGCAACCCTTGTCGACGATAAGGTGCGTGCTTCCGCTGTGTCAAAGCATAATTATTCATTTATTGCTTTCCCTCCATCGGGATGAAAGGGCATAAGCCGCAGGCGCTGGCTGATTATGCGGGCATGGCGCTCGCCATCAGAGCCGCGCCAAGGGGAGGGGCCTTTTAACCATGGGAGGGGATAGCTGAGCTGATACTCATTGTTTTTCAATTAGATAAGCCAGAGGTGGGTAGTGAGGGAGCCAGGTGCGAGTCTGCTCACAAAATCAGCATGATTCTTAATTCCTGTCGTGAAGTTAGTGGGGCAGGTGCCTATGCTCGGGGGGCCAAGAAAACAACGATAAGGAAAGTCCCATGTTTAAACCCACCCGCTGCGGCTGGTTGGTGGCCGCTGCCTGTGCGCTGCCCGTCCATGCCGCCATGAATATCCAGCCTGACCCGCAAAACCCCGGCGGTTATGTCATACCGCAAGCCGATGTGCAGGCGGTGGAGCAGCAGAAGACGGCCAACCCCATGTACGGCATCTGGGCCAAGGCCCTCGAGACCCGCGCCAACGCCGTGGTCGATGCCATTGAGCCGGGGCAGGCCTCCAACCCCGACAACGTGAAGCGGGCCGAGCGGGTGTTTCCGGCCTCGGAGTGGGAGTTCCTGACCCAGATGGCGGCGCCCGAGTACACCTATGTGCGCTTCCTGCGGGCGGTGGGCAAGTTCCCGGCCTTCTGCGGCGATTACAGCGACGGGCGCAACGCCGACGCCATCTGCAAGAAATCCATCGTCACCATGTTTGCCCACTTTGCTCAGGAGACCGGTGGCCACATTGCCAAGGAGAACGTCTCGGACAACCCGCTCGGGCTCGAGGAGTGGCAGCAGGCGCTGGTGCACGTGCGCGAGATGGGCTGGTCGGAAGGGCAGACCGGCTACACCACTGGTTGCGGCCAGAATGACTGGCAAAACAAGAAGTGGCCGTGTGCCAGCGGCCAGGGCTACTTCGGGCGCGGTGCCAAGCAGCTCTCTTATCACTTCAACTACGGCGCCTTCTCCGAGGCCATGTACGGCGGCGATGCCAGCGTACTGCTCAACAACCCGGGGCTGGTAGCCGACTCCTGGCTCAACCTCGCCTCGGCCATCTGGTTCTTCCTCACCCCGCAGGCACCGAAACCCTCGATGCTGCACGTGGTCGATCGCACCTGGAAACCCTCCCAGCGCGAGCTGGATGCCGGCATCGGCTACGGCTTTGGCACCACCATCAACATCATCAACGGCGGCATCGAGTGCGGCGCCCAGAACAAAGACAAAGGGCAGCCGGTTAACCGCATCCGCTACTGGGAGGGGCTGGCCGCCCACTACGGCATTCCGCTGCTGGCCGACGAGAAGAACACCTGCTGGCAGCAGACCCCGTACGGCAGCCTGAATCTGAACGGTGCCAGCGACGTGCTCTACACCAACTGGGACGGCAACTGGAAGTACTACGCCGATCGTCCCGGTGGCTACTCGTTCGAGTGCGAGTTGGTGGGCTACCAGACCGCCTACTCGGCGCTGGTGAAGGGCGACTATGAAAAATGCGTGACCAACTTCTACGGCTCCCACGCCGGCTGGCCCAAGGTGCGGCTGGTGGATAAGCTCGATCCGCCCACCACCGAGCCCAGCCAGCCGCCGGTCGGTGGCGTGCCGCTCTGGGAGGCGAGCAAGGTTTATGTGGGTGGGGACAAGGCCAGCTATCAGGGGGCCGTCTATCAGGCCAAGTGGTGGACCCAGGGGGATGAGCCCACCAAGGGAGGCCCTTGGGCGCTGGCGCCCCAGTGATCCGCGAGTGTTAAGGCGCCCATTGGGCGCCTTGTTGTTGGGTGCTCGGAGCCCCTGCTGCGGCTTGGTTTTCAGCTGTCGATGTTGGGGATCAGATCGTCAAAGCTCTGGTAGCCGCAGTCGGCCAGTTGCAGCGACATGGTGTAGGTCTTGCTCCCCTCGCGTTGGCCGACCGCCGGGCGGTTGAGCTTGAGTTCGCTGTGCCAGTACTCCTTCATCCGCTCGATCAGCGCCATCGCTTCATGTTCTTCCAGGTGCAGCTGGCACAGCGCCATGTAGTTGTTGGTCTTGTGCATGTTGTCGACCAGGTAGTCACCCAGCATGGTCATGGCCTGGCGCGCCTGCTGGCGGGCGAAGCGGCTGTGTTGCTCGAAGGTGATCCGCTCGCTGATGAGGAAGTGGTAGCTGTTGTCGATACCCAGTTGCAGTATGCCGAGCTTTTCCAACTTGCGCAGGTAGAGGTAGCAGGAGGCGTCGGTGAGGCCGTACTCACGCCGCAGGTCGACCAGACTTTTCTCGCGCCAGAAGATGTTGGCGAGAAAGGCGTAGAGACCGGGCTCGTTGTGGAAGGCGTCATCCTGCTCCTTGGTGAAGACGGCGCGCCGGCTCTGGGCATCCTGGGTGCGTTCCAGCAGCTCCTCGAAGGAGAGTCCCACCAGATGGCAGATCTCCAGCAGGGAATCGAACGGCAGCGAGGGCTTGTTCATCATCCGCTTGACGGTGGCGATGGAGACGCCAAGGGCATCGGCCAAGCTTTGATAGCGGATCCCCTTGTCGTTCAGGATCTTCTTCAGGGTCTCCAGTATGTTGTTGGCCAATACCTGGCTATAAGGCATGCTTTCGTTCCCTTTATGCATATTTATTGAATTATTCCGCTAAAACATGAGGGGCGAGATAGACAGATTCTGATACCAGTATGTGGATACCTCAGCGCCTGCTTTCGTCTCTTTACCCAATATCAACGGATTGGCCAGACCAGTGTGATCATGAAGGAGCAGTTAGTGATACCGGGTGGTGCACTTTCCTCTACTTCAAAACAAAGTGCTGGTTATGAATATTACATCGTTCATACTTTGTCACGTGGTCGATTTCAACGCCTTCCTGGTTGTGTCATCGGCCGTTTGCTTCCAATTTAAGGGTTTTAAACCGCAAGGTTTTTATTCTTTCCTGGCAAATTGAGCGGATCCCGACGGGGCTCCGCTTTTTCTTTTGTTCATTTTGCGGCCCACAGCCTCGGGATCTCCCGCACCAGCCAACTCTTGGCCTTGCCCATGACGTCGCGGCGCCATGCCAGCACCACCTGAAGCTGGTGGCGGTACTCCGGGCTGATCACCCGCAATCGCCCGACATCGATATCCTCTTTTACCCAGCGCAGCGGCATGGTGCCTACCCCGATCCCGGCCAGCAATGCGGCCCTCTTTTCCTCCATGGTGCTCACCGTCAGGCGCGGCTGTTTGTCGAGCAGGCGATAGGTGAGTGCCGGTTTGCGCAGGGCGGTGTCGGCCACGGCAATGGCGCGGTAGCGGCGCAGCGTCTCATCAGAGAGTGGCTCCGCTTCCTTGTGCAGCGGGTGATCCGGGTGGGCGACATAGAGCATCACATCTTCAAACAGCAGCTGGTGCTTGATGCCGGACATCATGCTGTCCGAGTTGAGGCTGGCGATCAGCAGATCGGCGCGGCCATCTTCCAGGCACTCCCAACTGCCGGCCAGCACCTCGGCGCGAAAGCGCAGTCGGGTGTCGGTCTGCTCGGCCAGTTTCTCGACCAGCGGATAGAGGTCGGGAATGGCGACCAGGGCATCGACCGCGACCGTGATGTCGGTCTCCCAGCCGCGTGCCAGCGCCCTGGTCTCACCGACCAGCTGTTCGGCGGCCTCGAGCAGTACCCGGCCGCGCTCGAGCAGCATGCGTCCGGCCGGGGTGAACTTGGTGCGGTGGCCGCTGCGGTCAAACAGCACGGCATCGAGCTCATCTTCAAGTTTTTGCACCGTATAGCTCAATGCAGAGGGAACCTTGCCCAGCTCCTCGGCGGCGGCGGCGAAGCTACCGCGTCGCTCAATGGCGTCCAGCACCCGGATGGCCTCCAGTGTTAATGCCCTTTCCTTACCCATCTAAACACCTTCAAATAATTTGAATCTCTATGCCAGATTATCTTGCTAACAACATTCGTCAAGACTCCCTATCATGCCCTCATCGCTTAGGACGAACCGACAAGTGACCTGAATAGCGCTGTTGAAGGGGAGGTTAAGGCTCATACATGAACCGAGACCAACCAGATTGTAGCAACAACATTTTTGAATGGTCTCTTGGCAAGGATGCATTGGACAGCTCGCCAATGCGACGCTGGCAATGACATGTAACGTGAGAGATTAAAGAGATGAAAAAGCAAATCGCAATCGCCCTGCTGGGCATGATGGGTTCTGTTGCCGCACAAGCTGCTATTCCGGCTGAGGTTCGCGCCGCACCAGGCATGTTGTTTGTCGACTGGCAAGCCACCGCCGCCCTCGAGGGGAAAGCTAATCCGCTGCTTGAGGTGCGCAATGAGTTTGGTGATGTGATCGCCAGCACCCATGCCAGTCTGACCGGTCGCCAGGTGGTGCGTCTGCCCGCCAAGACCCAGGGCACTTTGACCCTGAATGTAGCGGGTCAGCGCGACACACTGCGCATGCCGTTTGGCTTCGGTAGTGGCAACCAGGGTTAAGACCCCCCGCGAGAAGATAAATTAACGAATTTAAGGAGGCGTTCACATGATCGCAATGAGACCGGCACAAGAACGTGGGCATGCTAACTTCGGCTGGCTGGATACCCACCACACCTTCTCTTTTGGGCACTACTATGACCCGAAGTGGATGGGTCACTCCGCGCTGCGCGTCATCAACGAGGATCACGTGACGCCGGGTAGTGGTTTCGGTACCCATCCCCATGCCAACATGGAGATCCTGACCTGCGTACTCGAGGGTGCCATTGAACACAAGGACAGCCTGGGTAATGTAGAGCGGATCCCGGCCGGGGAGTTCCAGCTGATGAGCGCGGGTTCCGGTATTCGCCACAGCGAGTATAATCCGTCTCCAACTGAACCTCTTTCGTTCCTGCAAATCTGGATCGAGCCGAATGAACATGGCACGACCCCCGGTTATCAGCAGAAGCGGATTGAGGCTCAGCCCGGCATGACGCTGGTGGCCTCCCCCACGGGTGAGCAAGGATCGTTTACGATTCGCCAACAAGCCAGAGTCTGGCGGTTACAATTGGCTGCAGGTGAGAGTCTCACCTGGGCTCTGCAGGGACGTAACGGTTACCTGCATATGATATCCGGGGAGCTGACCACTGGTGGTCTCACTGCCCAAGCCGGCGACGGGTTGTTCAGTCGCGATGAACCCAACTGGGAGCTCATGGCCGAGTCCGCCACTGAAGCCCTTTTGTTTGACCTGCCATGAGAGATGAGGAATTGAAAATGGAAAAGATGAAAGATATCGCCCTGCTGCTGAGTCGTTTTCTGCTGGCCCTGATGTTTGTGGTCGCAGGTTGGGGCAAGATCAGCGGTTACGCCGGTACTCAGGGTTACATGGAAGCGATGGGCGTGCCCGGTTTCCTGCTCCCCCTGGTGATCCTGCTCGAGCTGGGCGGTGGCCTGGCCATCATGGCCGGTTTCTTCACCCGTACTCTGTCGGTCTTCCTGGCTGGCTTCACCCTAGTAGCGGCGTTCATCTTCCACTATCAGCCGGCTGACCAGATGCAGATGTTGATGTTCATGAAGAACATCTCCATCGTCGGTGGCTTCCTGGCCCTGGCTGCCGCCGGTGCCGGTGCCTTCAGCCTCGACAACAAGCTGGGCAAGAACTGGTAAGCGACTGTTTACGAGGATTTTCCAAGGCCTTTAGCCGGAGCGAAAGCTCCGGCTTTTTTGCATCTGGCGCGCCAATCCATGACAATCCGGCCATTGCCTTCGATGGGGATTGTCCATGTTCACCCTCTATCACTCCAACCAGCTCGACGTGCTCAAGGCCCTACTGGTCGAGCTGGTGCGCCGCGACCCGCTGACCGATCCGTTCGAGCGCGAGCAGATCCTGGTTCAGAGCCCCGGCATGGCCCAGTGGCTCAAGCTGGAGCTGGCGAGCGCCTTCGGCATCGCCGCCAACATCGACTTTCCCCTGCCGGCCAGCTTCATCTGGCAGATGTTCATCGAAGTGCTGGGCGACGTCCCGGCCCGCAGCCCCTACAACAAGCAGAGCATGAGCTGGCAGTTGATGATGACGCTGCCGACCCTGCTCGAGCGACCCGATTTCGCCCCCTTGCGCAGTTACCTCTCCCCGCAGGAAGAGTCCCCCGAGCAGGTACGCCTGTGGCAGCTGTGCCAGAAGGTCGCGGATCTGTTCGACCAGTATCTGGTCTACCGCCCCGACTGGATCGAGCGCTGGGAGCGCGGTGAGGGGCTGCCTGCCGAGCTTGGCGAGGTGGCCGGCCAGGATTGGCAACCCGTGCTGTGGCGCGAGCTGGTGGCCCGTACCCTGCAACTGGCCGACAGCGGCTATCACAGGGCGAACCTGTTCGAATCCTTCATTCAGGCGCTGCAAAGCGGCGCCCCTCTGCCGGGACGGCTGCCCAAGCGGGTCTTCGTCTTCGGCATCTCGGCCCTGCCGCCCGGCTATGTGGAGGCGCTGCGGGTGCTCGGCGAGCGCATCGAGGTGCACCTGTTTGTCACCAACCCGTGCCGCTACTACTGGGGCGATCTGCTCGATCGCAAGACCATGGCCCGCCTCGAGCGGCGGCTGCGCCCCGGCACCGACCTTGAGACCCTGCAAGGGGAGAGCAACCCACTGCTCGCCTCCATGGGCAAGCTCGGGCGCGACTACCTGCACCACCTGATGGGGCTGGAGCCGCCGGAGGTGGAGGCCTTCGTCGACATGACCGACGACACCCTGCTGCACCGCCTGCAAGGGGATGTGCTGGAGCAACGCGATCGCGGCGCCGTGTGCGACGACCCCGACTCGAGCCGCCACAAGACGGTGCTCACGGCGGGCGATCACAGCTTGCAGATCCACGCCTGCCACAGCCCGGTGCGCGAATTGGAGGTGCTGCACGATCGCCTGCTCGATCTGTTCGAGCGTGACCCGACCCTGACCCCGAAAGAGGTGGTGGTGATGATGCCGGACGTGGCCGGCTACGCCCCCTTCATCCAGGCGGTATTCGGGGCGCGCGGCCAGATCCCCTTCTCCATCTCGGATCGGGCGGCGAGCCAGGAGAGCCCGCTGCTGCAAAGTTTTTTGGCGCTGCTGCGCCTGCCACGCCAACGCTTCGGGGCGGGCGAGCTGCTCGCCCTGCTCGAGGTGCCGGCGGTGCTGCGCCGTTTTGCCCTGACGGTGGAGGAGTTCGACACCCTGCGCCGCTGGGTGCAGGAGAGCGGCATCCGCTGGGGGCTCGACGATGCCTACCCGGAGCGCTTCGACCTGCCGGCCCTGTCGGGCAACTCCTGGCTGTTCGGCCTGCGCCGCATGCTGCTTGGCTACGCCATGGGGGAGGGGGAGCCGGTGGCCGGCATCCTGCCCTATGCCGAGATCGAGGGGCAGCAAGGGGTGACGCTCGGCAAGCTCGCCGCCTTCGTCGACACCCTGGCCCACTTCCTGCCGCTGCTGGAGCAAGCCCGCTCCCTGCCCGAGTGGCACCGGCTGCTGCACGCCCTGCTCGCGGCCTGCTATGACCCGGATGAAGACGAGGAGCGCCACATCCAGCTGGTGCGCGATGCCATGGCCAGCTGGCAGGAGACCCTCGGCGAGGTGCGCTTCGACGAGCCGATTACCCCAGCGCTGCTGCAAGATGTGCTCGGCCAGGCGCTGGCGGCCCAACGCTCGAGCCAGCGCTTTCTCGCCGGCCAGGTCAACTTCTGCACCCTGATGCCGATGCGATCCATCCCGTTTCGCCAAGTCTGCCTGCTCGGCATGAACGACGGCGTCTACCCGCGCACCTTGCCGCCCATGGGGTTCGACCTGATGGCGCTCGCCAGCCGGCGCGGGGACCGATCGCGCCGTGACGACGACCGCTACCTCTTCCTCGAGGCGCTGCTGAGCGCCCAGGACGGCCTCTACATCAGCTATCAGGGCTTCAGCGTGCAGGACAACAGCGAGCGTGAACCCTCGGTGCTGCTGGCCGAGCTGCTCGACTACCTGCGCCAGGGCTTCGTGTTGGCCGGTGATGAAGCGCTGCCTGACGACGAATCGGGCCGGCGCCTGTTGCAGGCGCTGGTGACGGCGCACCCGCTCACCCCCTACAGCCGCGACTACTTCTTTCCCAAAGATGAGCGCCTCTTCACCTATGCGGCCGACTGGCTGCCGGCGCTCACCCCCAAGGCGGGGGCGGGCAACTTCCAGAGCGGCGATCTGCCCCTGCCCCCCGAGATGGAAGGGGGCGAGTTGGAGCTGGCCGAGTTGCTGCGCTTTTACCGCAATCCGGCGCGCTACTTTCTCAACCGCCGCCTCAAGGTGTGGTTTGAGCTAGATGACACCCGCCTCGAGGAGAACGAGCCCTTCGCCCTCGACGGGCTGGAGAACTATCAGCTCAAAGATCAATTGCTGACCGCCCACCTGAATGAAGGGGGCACAGAGCGGCTGCGCGAGCGGCTGCGGCTGGCCGGTCAGCTGCCCCAGAGCTGGTTCGGCCCCCTGCTGCTCGATGAGCTGGACGATAAGATGGCCGGGCTGGCCGAGCGGGTACGCCCGCTGCGATCGGAAAAAACGCCGGTGGAGATCGACATCCCCCTGCCTCAAGGGCGGCTGCTCGGCTGGCTCGACAGCGAGCAGGGCAAGCAGCTCATCGTCAAACCCGGCAGCTTCCACGGCCGCGACTGGCTGCAAGGCTGGCTCAGGCACTTGTGCCTGTGCCTGTCGCGCTCCCCCGGCGAGACCCTGCTGCTCGACGGGCTCAAGAGCTGGCGCCTGCCCGTGCTTGCACCCGAGGTGGCCCGCCGCCACCTGCTCGCCCTGGTCGACGACTGGGTGGCGGGGCTGCGCCACCCGCTACCGCTGTTTCCCAAGAGCGCCTGGAGCTGGCTTGGCGAACAGGAAAAAAGCGGTGACGAGGAGAAGGCGCTGCGCGCCGCCCGCACCAGCTTCGAGGGGGGCTGGCAGCTGATGGGCGAGGGGGAAGACCCTTACATCCAGCGCTGCTTCCCCGCACTGGACGAGGCGGTGATGAGCCAGCTCATCGCCCTCGCCCGTACCCATCTGTTGCCCCTTTATCAGGCGCTGGAGGAGATCGACTGATGTCCCGCACTCTGGATACCCTGCGCTTTCCCCTGTTTGGCGAGCGCCTGATCGAGGCCTCCGCCGGCACCGGCAAGACCTACACCATCGCCGGTCTCTACCTGCGCCTGCTGCTCGGCCACGGCCCGGCCGATGAGGAGGGGCAGCTCACCGCCCACGCCCGGCCTTTGAGCGTGACCGAGATTTTGGTGGTGACCTTTACCGAGGCGGCCACCGCCGAGCTGCGTGACCGCATTCGCGGCCGCATCCACGAGGCGCGCCTGGCCTTCCTGCGCGGGCAAAGCGGCGATCCCTTGTTGGCCCAACTGCTCGGCGAGGTGCCGGATCACGACGCGGCGGCGCGCCTGCTGCTTGCCGCCGAGCGGCAGATGGACGAGGCGGCGGTCTTTACCATCCACGGTTTTTGCCAGCGGATGCTCAAGAGCAACGCCTTCGAGTCTGGCGCCCTGTTTGAGACCGAGTTTCTCACCGACGACAGCCAGCTCAAGTTGCAGGCAGTGAGTGATTACTGGCGCGCTGACTTCTATCCGGCCGGGGAGTCCCTGGCCCGCGCCCTGCGCCAACATTGGAAGAGCCCGGCCGATCTGCTGGCCGATATTCAGGGCTGGCTCGACAACCCGGAGCTGGAGATCCTGCCGCCGGCCGGCGACGAGACCCTGCTTGCGCGCCACGAGCGGGAGATGGCCAGGGTGGCGGCGGTGAAGGCCCAGTGGCGCGACCACCTCGATGCCCTGCGCACCCAGACCGAGGGGGTGGTGAGCCGCTACACCGGCAAGAACTACGAAGGCTGGCTTGAGAAGATTGGCCTGTGGGCCCACAGCGACGAGCACGGCTATGCCCTGCCCGATCCCCTGGCCCGCTTTGCCCGCTCGGCCCTGCTCGAAAATCTCAAAAAAGGGGAGAAGGCCCCGGATCTGCCGCTGTTCGCTGCCATCGAAGAGCTGGTGACCCGCCCCCCCGCCATCGACGATCTGGTGTTGCAGCGGGCTGCCCGCGAGGTGCACAAACGCATGGGGCGCGCCAAGCGCGAGGCTTATCAGCTCTCGTTCTCGGACTTGCTCGGGGATCTCGACCGGGCGCTCACCTCGCCCTTGGGGGAGCGGCTGCGCGAGCGCATCCGTGCCACCTACCGGGTGGCCATGATCGACGAATTCCAAGATACCGACCCCCAGCAGTACCGCATCTTTCACGCCCTCTACGGCGGGCAGGAGGAGACGGCGCTGCTGATGATCGGCGACCCCAAGCAGGCCATCTACGGTTTTCGCGGCGCCGACATCTTCACTTACATCCAGGCTCGCCGGGCTGTGAGCAGTCACTACACCCTGGGGCGCAACTGGCGCTCGAGCCAGGCGCTGGTGGGGGCGGTCAACGCCCTGTTCGAGCGCGCCCGCGCTCCCTTCATCTATGACCAGGACATCCCCTTCCTGCCGGTGGCGGCTCAGGGCAAACCGCAGGGGCTGACGCTGGCGGGGGCCGAGGCGCCGGCCCTGTGCTGCTGGTGGCTGGCAGAGAGCCCCACCATCAACAAGGGGAGCTACCAGTCGCGCATGGCGAGCGCCACGGCGGCGGAGATCCACCGATTGCTGACCCTGGCCCGCCAGGGGGAGGCTCACCTTGGCGACGCGCCCTTGCGCGCCGGCGACATCGCCGTGCTGGTGCGTACCGGCACCGAGGGGCGGGTGGTGCAGCAGGCCCTCTCGGCGCTCGGCATCGCCTCTGTCTATCTTTCTAACCGCGAGAGCGTGCTCGATAGTGCGGAGGCGCGCGAGATATTGCTGATCTTGCACGCCTGCCTGCACCCGAGCGACGAGCGGGCCCTGCGCGCGGCGCTCGCCACGGGCCTGTTCGACCTCGACGCCAAGGCGCTGGACGCCTTCAGCCGCGACGAGAAGCTGTGGGAGGCCACGGTGCAGGAGTTCACCGACTACCGCCGCCAGTGGCGCCGGATCGGGGTGCTGGCCATGCTGCGCGCCCTGCTGCACCGGCGCAAGCTGGCCGCCAGCCTGCTGGCCGGCCCGTTCGGGGAGCGGCGCCTGACCAACTACCTGCATCTGGCCGAGCTGCTGGAGCAGGCGGCCAGCGAGCTGGACGGGGAGTATGCCCTGCTGCGCTGGCTGGCCGAGGCGACCCGGGAGGGAGGGCAGGCCGAGGAGCAGGTGCTGCGCCTCGAATCCGAGCGCAAGCTGGTGCAGATCGTCACCATCCACAAGTCCAAGGGGCTCGAATACCCCTTGGTGTTCCTGCCGTTTATCTGCGCCCACCGCGAGAGCGACACCCCCCTCTATCACGAGGGGAGCCGCACCCTGCTCGATCTCAGCCGTTCGCCGAAGGCGCTGGAGCAGGCCGAGCGCGAGCGTCTGGCCGAAGATCTGCGCCTGCTCTACGTGGCACTGACCCGGGGCGTCTACGCCACTTGGCTCGGGCTGGCGCCGGTGCGCTCGGGGCCGGGCAAGTCGACCAAGACCGATCTGCACAAGACCGCCATCGGCTACCTGTTGCAACGGGGCGAGGAGGGGGAGGCAACGCTGATGGCCGAGGCGCTGACCACCCTGGCGCGCGAGGTGCCGGGAGTGGTGGTGGGTGAGCCGTCACTCGCTCGCCCGGCCCCGCTGCCCGCCGAGCACGAGGCGGAGGCCACACCTAAGGTGCGCAGCTTCGGTGGGCGCATCGAGCGCGACTGGTGGGTCAGCTCCTACTCGGCGCTCTCCAGCTCCGGCAGCCACCACGATCGCGGTGTACTGGCGACCCCAGGTTTTGACGCCGAGGTGGCCCGCGAGCGCGGCGAAGAGATGGCGCCGGAGCGCTCCATCTTCACCTTCCCGCGCGGCGCCCGGCCCGGCACCCTGCTGCACACCCTGTTTGAGGAGATCCCCTTCGAGCTGGCGCGCGATCCCGCCCGTCACGACGAGGTGGCCCCCCAGGTGGCGGCCCTGCTCGAGCGCGACGGCTTCGAGCCCGAGTGGAGCGAGGTGCTGACCGCGCATCTGGCGGCCGTACTCGGGACCGAGCTGCTGCCGGGGCTGCGGCTGGGTGAGGTGGCCCACCATCAGGCTGAGCTGGAGTTCTTCCTGCCCATGGAGCGGGTCACGGCCGAGGGGCTCGATGCGCTGCGAAGGGCCCACGATCCCCTCTCGGCGCGCGGCAAGCCCCTCGCGTTTCAGAGCGTGCAGGGGATGCTCAAGGGCTTTATCGATCTGGTGTTCGAGTGGCAGGGGCGCTGGTACGTGCTCGACTACAAGTCCAACTGGTTGGGGCAGAGCCCCCTCGATTACGGCGGCGCGGCCCTCGAGCAGGCCATGCTCGATCACCATTACGATCTGCAATACCAACTCTACACCCTGGCGCTGCACCGGCTGCTGGCCCACCGCCTGCCCGATTACGATCCGGCCCGCCACCTGGGCGGCGTCTTCTACCTGTTCCTGCGCGGCATGCCCGAGGCCGGCGTCTTCCACGCCGCTCCCGCCCTTGAGCTGGTGCACGCCCTCGATTCACTCTTTAACGGCGAGGAGGCAGCATGAGCACGCCCATCCATTCCGATAGCCCCTTGCTCACCCGGCTGCGCGCCCTGGCCGAGGCAGGCCGCGTGCGCCAGCTCGATCTGCAATTTGCCCGCCTGATCGAGAGCCTGGGGGGCGAGCCGGAGCTGGTGCTGGCCGCCGCGCTCGCCTGCTTCGAGCTGGGCCGTGGCCACATCTGCCTGCCGCTGGATGCCATCGAACGCCCGTTCGGGCTCGACGGTGACGAGCGCGCCGCCCTGCTCGAGGGGCTGGCCCCCTTGGCGACGTGGCCGGCGCGTCTGGCCGCCTCGCCCCTGGTGGGGGACGGCAGCCACAGCGCGCCCCACACGCCGCTGGTGCTCTGGTGCGGGCGGCTCTACCTGACCCGCTACCACGACTTCGAACGCGCGGTGGCCGCGCGCTTGCGCGCCCTCTCGGCGCGGGCCGAGTTCCCCGACATCCGCGCCGCGCTGGATCGCCTGTTTGCCCGCGACTACGGGCGGCTGTTCGCGGCCTTGCTGCCCCTTCGCACTGCCCCGGATTTCTCGGTGCGCCACTTCCTTGAGAAGTACCTGGACGTGGTCGAGGGGGCCGCGCTTGCCTGGGACGAGATCGCCGCACTGCTCGCCTCGGCCCAGAGCGGCGCCGAACTTGCCCCCCTCGATACCCTGATCCCGCCCTCGGCCTGCTCCAACGGCCAGAAGCTCGCGGCGGCCACCGCCGCCGGTCGCCCCTTTGCGGTCATCTCGGGCGGCCCCGGCACCGGCAAGACCACCACGGTGGCCAGGCTGCTCGCCATCCTGGTCGAGACCGGGCTGCGGGCCGGGGCGGCGCCGGCCATCCGGCTGGTGGCCCCCACCGGCAAGGCGGCGGCGCGCCTGACCGAGAGCATAGGGGCGGCCCTCGGCGATCTGCCGCTGAGCCCCGACGTGGTGAGCGCCATCCCGACCGAGGCGGGCACCCTGCACCGGCTGCTCGGGGTGATCCCGGGGCGCAGCCAGTTCCGCCACCACGCCGGCAACCCTTTGCATCTGGACGTGCTGGTGGTGGACGAGGCCTCCATGGTGGACTTGCCCATGATGGCGCGCCTGCTCGAGGCGCTGCCACCGCAGGCTCGCCTGATCTTGCTTGGCGACAAGGATCAGCTCGCCTCGGTCGAGGCCGGCGCCGTACTGGCCGATATCTGTAGCTTCGTGACGCAGGGGGTGAGCGAGGCGCAGGCCAACTGGCTCGCCGCCCAGAGCGGCTACCTGGTGGCCGGCTCGGCCGCCGGCGCCCCGGTGCGCGACAGCCTCTGCCTGCTTAGCAAGAGCTGGCGTTTTGACGAGCGCTCCGGCATCGGCCGGCTGGCGCGCGCCTGCAACGGCGGCGATCCGGCCGCCGTCGAGCGGGTGTGGGGGGAGGGGTTTACCGACATCGCCCTGCACCCCTGGAGCGCCGAGCGCTACGAGGCGCTGATCCAGCAGGCGGTCGATGGCTATCGCCCCTATCTGGCGGCCCTGCGCGAGGGGCTCGCACCCAAGGCGGTGTTCCTGGCCTTCAACGGCTTTCAGATCCTCTGCGCCCTGCGCGAGGGGCCGTTCGGAGTCGAGGGGCTCAACGAGCGCATCGAGGCGGCGCTCAACCGGGCGCGGCTGATCGCCAAAGAGGGGGAGTGGTACGCCGGACGCGCCGTCATGGTGGTGCAAAACGATCACGGTATCGGCCTTTACAACGGCGACATGGGTCTGTGCCTGCCGGATGAGGAGGGGCGCCTCAAGGTGTGGTTCGAGCAGGCCGACGGCGGCGTGCGCAGCCTGCTGCCGAGCCGTCTGCCGCCCCACGAGACGGTGTTTGCCATGACCATCCACAAGTCTCAGGGCTCGGAGTTCGCGCACACCGTGCTGGTGCTGCCCGATGCCCCCAGCCCGCTGCTGACCCGCGAGCTGGTCTACACCGGCATCACCCGCGCCAAGGCCCGCCTCGATCTCTACGGCGATCGCGCCCTGCTGGCACAGGCGGTGCGCAAAAAGACCGAGCGCTATTCGGGATTGGCGCAGAGGTTGGGGCAGGGTTAGATGTTAGGTTACTGACAAGGGGGAATGCGAGGTCGATGGCTTTGATGGGGGCGGGTGGCTTGGCGGTTCTTTGCCAAAGAACCGTCTCCAATTAAGGCGCTCACTCCTGTTCTCGCGCCAAATCGTGTGTAGAATAGCTCCTACTGACCTCTACCTTGCGATCGTTAGGCAGTATTCAAAGTGGTAGATATCAGGTGATGACTATATCGATATATTATTTATTATTTCCACACTCAGAGTGTCATTATCCGCTATGCATAAGAATGACCTGAGCATGACGTTAGAGAAAAGTTCAACACGATCAAGTAAGGCATTACAAGCTCTGCGGACTAATACTGGATATTGTTTTCCATTAGCTTTTGCAACTCCGGCGTAGTAAAGATAACCAACCCTCAGTTTAGGTATATGTTGGAAACCGTCTGGGTATAATATTTCATTCCCACACTCCTTAAACACCGGTTCGCAAAGCAGTAATTCATGTACGACACTCTCGCTCACTATTATGTTTAGTGAGCCTTCAACAATATCATTCCAATTCATGCTTTTTTTCATTTTATCAGCACGGCTTGGGTTTAATTTCATGATCACAGCCTCTCCGGGAGGCCCCATGTTTACATTATGCTTTGATGACCTAGCCTGCACTTTTCCTGAGAAGATCAAATTCTATTCCTTAATTTCTGTACATGATTTATATTAATTGTCGGTTGTGACTACTAAGCTGAAGGAGGTCCTGAGTATAGTTAATTAACCACTATGCGTTATTTCAACTGCGGTACGCCATTTATATGTTCAAGCCATTTATTTATTGATGTTTTCTGTTTTTCTGTAATTCTCCCTTTAGATATTATTGTCTTTCTGACGCCAACTAAAAAAGCAGTTTTTTCTGATGGTAACTTCTCGATGCCCACATCAATCCAGAATAAATAGTTATATATCTTTTGCAATGTTAAGGGGCTTAGATTATCTGGCGCTTTGGCTGAAATATTGTTTATATGTTGAATGTCAGACCTAGAAAGTCCCTGAGAGTTAAGTTTTTCGTAGTATTCCTTTAGGACTGAATATGAGCATTTAAGTTCATTTACGAGCTTATTTTCTCTTAGCATTAGGTACTCAATGGCTTTTTTTTCTTGGTTATCCTCACCATTACCTCTTTGTCCGCCAGTACTACAACTACCTTCGCGATCTTTTGTGGATAAAGTAAACTTAGTTAGATCTGGTATTCCTGATATAGCACCTTCACCTGCCTTATTTTTTGCACACGTCGGTCCAGAATAATATAACAATCCTGTTTCTAAATCTTTTAGGATATAGGCTTTTAGGGAAGTTAGATATTGTGGACAAAAATCACACTTCCTGGAAGTTTCAGTCAAATCACGTCGAATTACTTGATAAGGCAAAATATCATCCTCGATGCATGCTTGTGCTGGCTGGCTATCACCAGAAGGTGTCTGTCCTGGCCAATTACACTGAACTTTAAATAGGCGAAATGACAGCACAGATTAACTTCAGCCATCCTGGATAATCGCCGCGACCATGGTATCGGATGGATCTTTAAAGAGAAGATCGTTGCCGTAAAAATGCCGAGTGGATCGCGTTATGGCACGATGAGTTTGAGCTGAGGCTGACGGTTAGGTTGAACATCATGAAACCTGCGCGTTTTCCCGCCAAGTCTGCTATGCTCCGCGGCCGTCCTTCTGGCCCAGCGAGATACCTGCCGTGAACCACACCGACTTTGCCCAACTGGGGTTGCCCGCCGCCCTGCAAGATAACCTCGATGCCCTCGGTTATAAGGAGATGACTCCGATCCAGGCCCAGAGTCTGCCGCTGGTGCTGGCTGGCAAGGACGTGCTCGCCAAGGCCAAGACCGGCAGCGGCAAGACCGCCGCCTTCGGACTGGGGCTGCTGGCGGCGCTCGACGTGGGCCAGTTGTCGGTGCAATCCCTGGTGCTCTGCCCGACCCGCGAGCTGGCCGATCAGGTGGCCAGCGAGCTGCGCCGTCTGGCGCGCGCCATGCCGAACGTCAAGCTGGTGACCCTGTGCGGCGGCGTACCGACTGCGCCCCAGTCCGCCACCCTGGGCTTTGGCGCCCACATCGCCGTCGGCACCCCGGGCCGGGTGCTCAAGCACCTGGAGCAGGGCACCCTGCGCCTCGAAGCCCTCACCACTCTGGTGCTGGACGAGGCGGATCGCATGCTCGACATGGGCTTTGGTGAGGATATCCACAAGGTGATCCGCTTCGCCCCGCGTGAGCGGCAGACCCTGCTCTTCTCGGCTACCTACCCGGACGAGATCGCCAGCATGAGCCGCGGCGTGCAGCGCAACCCGGTCGAGGTGAGCGTCGAGGCCATCCACCAGGACGCCGCCATCGCCCAGCAGCTGTTCGAGGTGGCGCCGGGCACCCGTCCCGAGGCGCTGGCGCGCCTGCTCAGCCACTACCGCCCCGCCTCCTGCGTGGTGTTCTGCAACACCAAGCGGGCCTGCGGCGAGGTGAGCGACTATCTGGTGAGCCGTGGTTTCTCGGCCCTGACCCTCAACGGCGATCTCGAGCAGCGCGAGCGCGATCAGGTGCTGGTGCGCTTTGCCAACGGCAGCGCCTCCATCCTGGTGGCGACCGACGTTGCCGCCCGTGGCCTCGATATCAAGGAGCTGGGCGCCGTCATCAACTACGAGCTGACCTATGACCCCGAGGTGCACGTGCATCGCATCGGCCGCACCGGCCGTGCCGGTCAGCAGGGGTTGGCGCTCTCCCTCTATCAGCCGAATGAGGCCCAACGCGTGACCCTGATTGAGGAGTACCTCGGCAGCCCCCTGCCGCAGGGGGAGTTGGCGGCGCTTAGCAGCGAGCTGCACCCGGTGGCGCCGGAGTTTGCCACCCTCTCCATCGGCGGCGGTCGCAAGCACAAGCTGCGTCCGGGGGACATCCTCGGTGCCCTGACCGGTGAGACCGGCCTGCCCGGCGATCAGGTGGGCAAAATTCAGGTGCAGGATCAGTTCTCCTACGTGGCGGTGCGCCGCGCCCAGGCCAAGGCGGCCCTCAAGCGCCTGAGCGAGGGCAAGATCAAGGGCAAGAGCTACCGGGTGCGCCTGCTCGGCTAAACGGGCGGCAAAGAGAAGGGGCCTGACGCGTGCGTCAGGCCCCTTTTGTATGGGCGCTCGGGCGGGATCAGATCGCCGCGCAAGCGGCAAAGCCTTCGCGCAGCGGCTCAACGGGCAGGTAGCGGCCGATGATCACCAGCCGCGAGCGGGGCGGCGTCTCGCCCCAGGGGGAGCCGTAGTCGAACCCCACCACCTTGTGCACCCCCTGCACGATCAGCCGGCGCGATTCACCGGCGATGGCCAGCACCCCCTTGTAGCGCAGCATGTCGTTGCCGTGCTGTGCGATGCACTGCTCCATGAAGGCGCCGATGCGCTTGAGATCCAGCTCGCCCCCCTCGAACAGCTGGGCCTGTATGGTGTCGTGCCAGGAGCGGGTCTGCCCCGAGAGGGGGGCGAAGGCCTCGCCGCCGGCCCGCACGATGCGCACTCCCTGGCTCAGGGGCAGCTCGTCGCTCAGGGTGAAGGCGTCGATGTCGAGCCAGAGCGCCGGGGGGCAGGCCCCCTGCTGCACGTCGATGATCTCGGCCTTGTGGTTGATGCGGTGGATGCGGGCGAGGGCCGCAGCGCGAGTCGCCTCGTCCACGCTGTCGCACTTGCTGAGCAAGATGCGATCGGCAAAGCCGAGCTGGGCTGCGGCCACCGGGTGCTCGTCGAGCTGGCGGGCGATGTGCTGGCAGTCGGCCAAGGTGATGACGGCATCGAGGCGCAGCGCCTCGCGCAGGGCCTCTTCCACGAAGAAGGTCTGGATGATGGGGCCCGGATCGGCGAGGCCGGTGGTCTCGACGATGAGCCGCTCGAAGGCCAGCTCGCCACGCGCCCGGCGCGCCAGCAGATCGGTGAGGGCGGCGGCGAACTCGCCGCGCACGCTGCAACAGACGCAGCCGTTACTGAGCTCGACCACGCTCACCCCCTCGCCCCCCTCCAGCAGGGCGCCGTCGATGTTGGCGGCGCCGAACTCGTTCTCGAGGATGGCCACAGGGGGCCCTTGATGGTGGCGCAGGAAGTGGTTGAGCAGGGTGGTTTTGCCGGCGCCGAGAAAAC
The DNA here is from genome assembly GCF_000820125.1 of Aeromonas simiae. Taxonomy (GTDB): domain Bacteria; phylum Pseudomonadota; class Gammaproteobacteria; order Enterobacterales; family Aeromonadaceae; genus Aeromonas; species Aeromonas simiae. Next base: position 112,738 of record NZ_CDBY01000054.1, read on the forward strand.
CGGTCAGCAGGGTGACCGCAATCGCCTGGTTCATGGGGATTCCTATCTAGCAGCAGCGACCGCCGTTCTTGCCGCCGTAGCGGGCATCCTGGCGTTCGCGGAAAAACGCTTCGTAGCTCATGGGGGTCTGCTCTGGATGAGTCAGCCGCATGTGCTGCACATAGTTGTCGTAATCGGGCACGCCGACCATCAGCTTGGCGGCCTGTCCCAGGTATTTGCCGGCCTTGGCCAGGGTGTCGAACATGCTTGCTCCTCGTTTGCTGTCGATGAGGGCCGGCCCCAGGGGGCCGGCCTGCTGACTTACTTCAGGCTGGGGGCCAGATCGCCGTCGTCATCCGTGTCGGACGGAGCGGTCTTGTCCGCCGGCATCGGCTGATACGGGGTCTCGTTGGCGCTCGGCTGCGGGTTGCGCAGCGCCTTGAGCGCGGTCTTGAGCGAGAACAGGGCCAGCACCACCACCACCACCATGAAGAACAGGGTGAGGCCGGCGTCGAGGCGGTTGTTAAACACCAGCTGGCTCAGCTGCGACTCGGTGTACTGGGGCGGGATGGCGCCGCTGTCGATCATCGCCTGGAACTTGTTGGCGATGGCGAGGAAGCCCAGCTTCGGGTTGTCGCTGAACACCTTCTGCCAGCCGGCGGTCATGGTGCAGATGAGCAGCCAGCTGGTCGGCAGCAGGGCCACCCAGGCGTAGGCGTGGCGCTTCATCTTGAACAGCACCACGGCGCACAGCAGCAGCGCCATGCCGGCCAGCATCTGGTTGGCGATGCCAAACAGCGGCCACAGGGTGTTGATGCCGCCGAGCGGGTCGACCACCCCCTGATGCAGGAAGTAGCCCCAGGCCAGCACGCACAGGGCGGTGGCGAGCAGGTTGGCCGGCAGCGACTCGGTGCGCTTGAGGGAGGGGGAGATGACCCCCAGCAGATCTTGCAGCATGAAGCGGGCGGCGCGGGTGCCGGCATCCACGGCGGTGAGGATGAACAGGGCCTCGAACAGGATCGCAAAGTGATACCAGAAGGCGACGTTCATCAGGCCGCCGAGGGCCCCGTGCAGTATGTAGGCCATGCCGACCGCCAGGGTCGGGGCGCCGCCGGCGCGCGAGATGATGCTCTGCTCACCCACCTCGCTGGCGATGCGGGTCAGGGTCTCCGGGGTGATCTGGAAGCCCCAGCCGCTCACCACGGAGGCGGCGGAGACCACCACGTCGGCGGTGCCGGCCGGCGCCAGCACGGCCATCGGGCTGTTCATGGCGAAGTAGACGCCCGGATCGATGACGCAGGCGGCCACCAGAGCCATGATGGCGACGAAGGACTCCATCAGCATGCCGCCGTAGCCGATGAAGCAGGCCTGGTTCTCGTTGGCCAGCATCTTGGGGGTGGTGCCCGAGGAGATGAGGGCGTGGAAGCCCGACACGGCGCCACAGGCGATGGTGATGAACAGGAAGGGGAACAGATCCCCGGCCCACACCGGGCCGGTGCCGTCGATGAACTGGGTCAGCGCCGGCATTTGCAGGGTCGGACGCATGATCAGGATGCCGATGGCCAGCCCGACTATGGTGCCGATCTTGAGGAAGGTCGAGAGGTAGTCACGCGGTGCCAGCAGCAGCCAGACCGGCAGCACGGAGGCGACGAAGCCGTAGCCGACCAGCATCCAGGTGAGCTGCACCCCGTTAAAGTCGAAGTAGGGGGCCCAGGTTTCGCTCTCGGCGACCCAGCCGCCGGAGATGATGGCAAACATCAGCAGCACTAGGCCTATCACCGACACCTCGCCGATGCGGCCGGGGCGCAGGTAGCGGGTGTAGATCCCCATGAACAGGGCCAGCGGAATGGTGAAGGCCACCGTGTAGGTGCCCCACGGGCTGTGGGTCAGCGCCTTGACCACTATCATCGCCAGCACCGCCAGGATGATCACCATGATCATGAAGGTGGCGACCAGGGCGATAACCCCGGCGGTATTGCCCATCTCGGCCTTGACCAGCTCGCCGAGGGAGCGGCCGTCACGGCGGGTCGAGACGAACAGCACCATGAAATCCTGCACCGCGCCGGCCAGCACGACCCCGGCCAGCAGCCAGAGCATGCCGGGCAGGTAGCCCATCTGGGCGGCCAGCACGGGGCCCACCAGGGGGCCGGCGCCGGCGATGGCGGCGAAGTGGTGGCCGAACAGCACCTTCTTGTCGGTCGGCACATAGTCCAACCCGTCGTTGTGGCGCACCGCCGGCGTCATGCGGGTGCCGTCCACTCCCAGCACCTTATGGGCGATGAAGAGGCCGTAGTAGCGATAGGCGATGAGATAGACACACACCGCCGCCACCACGATCCAGAGGGCGTTGATCTGTTCACCGCGATTGAGGGCGATATAGCCGAGGGCGAAGGCACCGAGCAGTGCCAGCACCACCCAGCCGAGGTGTTTCCCGAACTTCTCCATAAGTCACGTCCGTTATTGAGGTGTTACATAGATTGGTTGTTGGCATTTGCATCTTTATAACAATCGTCTACGCGCCTCAATCGGCTTCTCCTGTAACTGAGCGCGGTCACGCGATATTTTCCCGAGAATGCTGAGGGGATCACAAACTGGAGGTGCGTGGCTAAAACCCCATGAATTAGCGGGGGTTTTACTCGAGGAAAGGAGATCGCCCCGCGCTGCGGTGACCGCATCAGCCGCTGCCAACCGGCAGCGAGCCAGTGAAAAATAGGGCGACACGCGTCACGGCGCCCTGCGCGGCTCGGGTGAGCTGGCCCGAACCGCTGGCGGGCCGCGATGGGTGGCGCCGCTCCTGCTCTTTCGGGTGGCTTTCTCCCTTCATTTTGCGGGTGTTTTGCCGGCAAGCCTGCGCCTATACTGGCTCCCCGACGATACTAATAAACCTTCACAAGGATTGATCATGAGCAACACCGTCACTTTGCAAGGCAACCCGGTTTCCGTGGCTGGCGCCTTCCCCGCCGCCGGCCAGCAGGCCAAGCCCTTCTCCCTGGTTGGCAAGGATCTGGCCGACGTGACCCTGGCCAGCTTTGCCGGCCAGCGCAAGATCCTCAACATCTTCCCGAGCGTCGACACCTCGGTGTGCGCCGCCTCGGTGCGCAAGTTCAACACCGAAGCCAGCGCGCTGACCAACACCGTCGTGCTGTGCATCTCCGCCGATTTGCCGTTCGCCCAGGCCCGTTTCTGCGGCGCCGAGGGGCTCGACAAGGTGGTGACCCTCTCCACCCTGCGCAGCGGTGACTTCATGCAGGAGTACGGCGTGGCCTTCTCCTCCGGCCCGCTGGTGGGGCTGACGGCCCGCGCCATCGTGGTGCTCGACGAGCAAGACAAGGTGCTGCACAGCGAGCTGGTGGCCGAAGTGACCGAAGAGCCGAACTACGCCGCCGCGCTGGCCGCCTTGGCCTGATCGCCTCCACATCTGCTCAAAGGCCCGCCATCTGGCGGGCCTTTTTATGGCACCAGCGTCACCTCGGGGGCATCCAGGTGGTGCATCCATTCGCGCAAGATCAGCAAGGTGGCGGCGAAGCCGGGGTGGATGGGTAGTTGTCCCGCCGCCAGGGGATCTCCCTCGGCCATGGCGGCGAACTGCTGGAACAGGCGCTCTATCTGCACCAGGGTGAAGTGGCTACCCCCCAGCTGGCTGCTGAGCGGCTCTTTGCTCTCAAGCAGCAGCACGGCCCCGCGTGGCAGGAGGGGCAGATGGGCCATCAGCACATCCTCCACCTCGGCAATGGCCTGCTCCAACTCAAGGGGGGAGGGGGGCGAGCGCCGTAGCGGCAGACTCTGGCGGCCAAAGGGCAGCGGCAACCGCTGCACCGCCTCCCCCTGGCGCGCAATCTGCGCCTCGGCCCCTTTCTCATCGAGGATCAAGCGGATGGCGGCCCCGTGGCGCGCAGCCAGCTGCATCAGTGTGTGGTCGGTCATGGTGGTTCTCCCTTGCTCGGTTCTTTGGTGATACACCCGGGGCGGCCCTTTGCCCAGCCCCCTGCATTTGCGCACTTGCCGGATGGCCGCAAGCGGTTACCATGGCTGCACATTCATGACCTGCATGGAGCCCCTTGTGCGCCACATTCTTGTTCTTCTGTTAGGGGGCTTGCTCGGTTCCCAGGCCTTGGCGGGGGATCGCCCGGCCAGTTTTGACTTCTATGCCCTTGCTCTTTCCTGGTCGCCGGAGCACTGCGTCGCCCGTCGCAACGACAACCAGTGCGGCCGGGGTTACGGCTTTGTGCTGCACGGCCTGTGGCCGCAGCGTGAGCGCGGTTATCCGGCCGACTGCCCTGGTGAGCCGTGGGATGCGGCCATGGGCAAGGCGTTTCCGGCCCTCTATCCCAGCGCCCACCTCTATCGCCACGAGTGGAAGAAGCACGGCACCTGCTCGGGTCTGCCGCAGCGCGACTATCATGCCCTGGCCGAACACCTCAAGGGGCGGCTGGTGATCCCCGAGGCCTACCGGGCGCCGGCGCAGCCGCTGCGCCGCAGCCCGGCTGCGCTGCGCCGGGATCTGCTGGTGGCCAACGACTGGCTCAAGGAGGAGAGCATCGCCCTCTCCTGCGGAACCGGTGGCCGCTTTTTGCGTGAAATTTATCTTTGCCTGACCCCGGACGGCAAGACGGCGCGGGCCTGCTCGCAGGAGATGCAGCGGCGCGAGGCGCGCCTGTGCGCCCAACCGGACTTTCTGCTGCGCGCGGTGCGCTAGCGGCGTTCACATCAAGGAGGATGTCATGACGCTCACCTCACTGCTGGGCTGTGCCCTGCCGATCATTCAGGCTCCCATGGCGGGGGTGCAGGATCATCGGCTGGCGCTGGCGGTCTGCCGTGCCGGCGGACTCGGCTCGCTGCCCGCCGCCATGCTGACGCCGGCGGCGCTGCGCACCGCGCTGACCGAGTTGCAGGGGGCAACCTCGGCGCCGTTCAACGTCAACTTCTTCTGTCACCGCGAGGTAACGCCGGACGCTGCCCATCTAGCGCGCTGGCGTCATGCGCTGGCACCTGGCTACGAGCGGCTCGGGATCCCGCAAAGCTGCATCGTGCCCGGCCCATCGCGGCAACCTTTCGGCCCCGAGCAGGCGGCCCTCATCGAGGCGCTGCGCCCGGCCGTGGTGAGCTTTCACTTTGGGCTGCCGGCCCCTGAGCTGCTGGCGCGGGTCAAGGGAACGGGGGCCAAGGTGCTCGCCTCGGCGACCACGGTCGCCGAGGCCCGCTGGCTTGAGGCGCACGGCGCCGACGTGATCATCGCCCAGGGGCTGGAGGCGGGGGGCCATCGCGGGCACTTCCTCGCCGAGGATCTGACCTTGCAGGCGGGCTTGTTCGCCCTGCTGCCGCAGATCGTCGATGCGGTGCGCCTGCCTGTGGTGGCGGCGGGCGGGATCATGGATGCCCGTGCGGTGCGGGCGGCGCGCAGTCTCGGGGCGGCCGGGGTGCAGGTGGGGACCGCCTTTTTACTGTGTGACGAGGCGACTACGTCGCCGCTGCACCGGGCGGCGCTGCTCGACCCGGCGCGTCACAGCGCCATCACCAACCTGTTCACCGGGCGCCCGGCCCGTGGCCTGCACAACCGCCTGATGGGCTGGCTCGGCCCCCTCTCGCCGCTCGCGCCCCCCTTCCCCCACGCCAGCGCCGCGCTGGCGCCGCTGCGCAGTGTTGCCGAGGCCGCCGGGCGGGATGACTTTACGCCGTTGTGGGCGGGGCAGGGGCACAGTGCCTGCCGCGCCGTGGCGGCGGCCGAGGTGGTGGCATTGCTGGCCGCTGGCTGGGACGTTTAGGGGAGCAGGGTCAGGGCTCGGCGGGTCGAGGGGAAGGCGAAGCGCTCCGGCGCCAGGGCCTGGCGCGCCACCCAGTGCAGCTCGGCCACGTCATCGGCCGCGCGCAGCTGGGGTTTTTCCGTCAGCATGACGGCAAACACCGCATCGCAGGTGCAGTAGTCGATGCCATCGAAGTGATAGGTGTTGGGAAAGGAGCCGAGATAGCGCAGTTGCTCCGGTGCCGGCTGCCAGCCGATCTCCTCACCGAGCTCGCGCAGGGCCGCCTGCTCCAGCGACTCGCGCGGGTCGACGAAGCCACCCGGCAGATCCCACAGGCCGCGACCCGGCTCGCGGGCGCGCACCGCGACCAGCAGCTCATCGCGCCAGCACAGGGCGACCTTGACGGCAGAGGCCACGTTGTGGAAGTAGTGAAAACCGCAGTGGCAGCGCAGCTCCTGCTCGGACAGGCGCGCCAGGGTGGCGTGGCCACAGGATGGGCAGTGCAGCATAAGGGGCTCCCTCTCAGGTGATAGGGAGCCCAGTGTGTCATAGCCGGCGGGGTTAGTCGCGTCCGGGCAGCATGCGGCGCACTAGGTTGCTGCGCTGGCGCCACGAGGTGAAGAGCAGGGCGGCCAGGTGCAGGGCAATCAACCCTTGCAGCAGCCAGACGCACCCTTCGTGCCACTCGTCGGCGCCCCAGCCGAAGCCGGCTTCGGTGTTTTGCAGCCAGCCGGTGAAGGCGGTGGCCAGCACGGTGAGCCATAACGCCCACACGGCCAGCTTGCCACTGCCGTGATGGCCGGGGGCGGGCGGCTGGCGATCGCGCAGAGCCTCCCGCTGCTGGCGCAGCTCGGTCAGGGTGGGCCAGAGGGCGCCGAGGCGGGCATATTTGCCGGCAAAGGTGGCGCCCCACAAGAGGCGCACCCCGATCAGTACCATGACCAGATAACCGAGCTGCTCGTGCAGTGCTTCGCCAGCCTCGTCGAACCAGAGGTTGACGGCGCAGCAGAACACGATCCCCCAGTGTACGACCCTGACCAGGGGATCCCAGCGAAAGGCATCAACCCTTCTGCTTGGCATACTTGTGATACTCCTTCTTCAGGTCATTGACCTTGGCCAGGTGGGCGCGCGCTTTTTCCTGATCGCCGCTCTTGAGGGCGGCCAGGCTGGCATCGAGCTCGGTCTGCACCTCGTCCAACCCTTCCAGAAACTTGGCCTTCTTGGCGGCCGGCATCTCGCGGCCCTTGGCCTTTTCCACCTCATCCTTCATCTGGGTGATGAACTTCTCCATGGTGGCCGGGTCATCGGCCTTGACGGCCTGCTTGTAGTTGAAACCGATCTTCTTCATCGGTTGCTCGAGATCGCCTGCCAGGGCAGGCAGAGTGAAGGCGCCCAGCAGCAGGGGCAGAAGCAGGGAACGAACAGTTTTCAACATGATGATTTCCTTATGGTTGCACGACATGCGAGTTATTCGTTTGAGAATCATGCGCGAGGATCGCACTGCACATCATGCCACGGCAAAGGGTGAAAGGTTCGTGAAAAGTACGTCTTTTTTGGTAAGGAAATGGCGAAATGGTTACGAGGGTGTAGAGAGGGTGGGTCGCCGTGAGCTGCGACCCAAGCCGGGGATCAGACGAGATCTTCGATGGAGAACTCGCCGGGCAGGCCATCGCACTGGATGGCATAGCCTCCGCGGTAGCAGGTGCTGAACTGGATCAAAAAGGGGTGATCGGACAACACGTCGTGCAGGGGAAGTTCAAGCGGCTTGCAGCGTCGCAACGGCTTGCGGGTGGTGATCTTTTTCATGGTATTTCTCACAAATAAATAGGTGTTGATGACTCCTCTGTTCGCAAAAACGGCACCTGGGTGGCGTGGTTCAGGATCCCTTTCCCGCAGATAACGGGACAGTGCAAGGGAGGAATGGATCGCGTTGACTCCGACAGGGAGTCGGGCCGGTTCAGACTGGGGGATTGTGAAAAACTGACAAACGTGGCGGCGGGTATGGCAGGGGATAACACAAGCGGGCCGTCTTGACTGGCCGGCGCGCATTCTGCGGTGCTTCCCCACAAGATGCAAGTACTATTTGCTGGTTTTTTGTTCGCAGCTACCAGTGGCGTCAGGCGCCAGGCCGCTTGTAGTAGTAGGCGGTGGCATGGGGGCGGCCATCCGGTGAGAGGGCATAATCTGGGATTTCGCCGCACTTTTGCCAGCCTTGCCGTCGGTAGAGGTGCTCGGCATCCGAGCCAGCTTCGGTGTCGAGTACCAGTAGGGTCAGCCCAAGGCGGCATGCTTCCTCTTCCAGAGTAGCGAGCAGGGTGCGGGCGATACCGAGACCGCGTGCCGCTGGGTGGACGAACAGCTTTTGCACCTCCCCTCTGTGGCGACCGTTGTCTTTGCCGCACGGGGCGAGCTGCACCGTACCCAGGATGGCGCCATCACGGTGTGCCACCCACAGATGCAGCCCGAGCGGTAGCTCGTGGGCCACCCCTTGCCAGTAGGTGTCGGCTTGATGGGCATCGAGGGAGGCCATAAAGCCAATGGAAGCACCGCCCTGCACGGTCACGATCAGCAGGTGAGCAAGGGCGCAGGTATCTTCTGTGCCAAGGGTATTGAGTCGGGAGATCTGTACCATGAAAAGGGCCTCCTGCCCTGATGGGGAGGAGGCCATGTTAGCGTCCGGCGCCGCTGGGGCGCCAGTGCCCTGTCCGGTGGGGCTTTGCCCCCCCGCCTTGGTTACTGGGCGCTCAGGGTGTAGGCCAGGGTCTGGTCGTTGAAGCGCACCACGTAGGCACCCACCACCGAGGTGGTGATGTCGGCGCCAGTCAGCTCGGCCACGCCATCTTTGTTGGTGTCGCCGTAGTTCTGGGTCCAGTCGCCCAAGACGTCGAACTTAAAGCGCTGGCCGCCGTTGGCATCACCGGCACCGGTGAAGTTGACGGTGGCCTGCCACAGGTGATCGCCGACCAGGGTCATGGGGGTGGTGCCCCAGCTATTGGTGGTGCCGCGAATGTTCAGGCTGGCAAGGTTCTTGGCATAGCTCACCGTGACCGGGGTCAGGCTGTATTGCAGGGTCTGGTCATTGAAGCGTACGCGGTACTGGCCGGTGACTGTGGTGTAGATGTCGGCTCCGGTCTGCTCGGCCACGCCATCTTTGTTGGTGTCGCCGTAGTTCTGGGTCCAGTCGCCCTTGACGTCAAACTTGAAGCGCTGGTTGGCTTGACCGTCGAAGGTGACTAGGGCTTCCCACTGATTGTCGCCCACCAGGGTCATGGCCAGGGAGCCCCAGCTGTTGGGGGTGCCACGGAAGTTCAGGGTCGGCAATACGCTGGTGTAGCTGCCGTTGACATCGGTGACGTTGACGGTGGCGCTGGCGCTGGAGGTCAGCCCCTCGGCATCGGTCACGGTCACTGTGATGGTGCGGCTACCCAGGGTGTCGAACAGCACGGTCTCGGTCTTGGCGCTACCGCCGGTGGACCAGCTGTAGCTCACCACGCCGGCATCATCGCTGGAGGCCGAGGCGTCGAACACCACGCTGTCACCGAGCTTGACGCTGAGGGTCTTGGGCGAAATAGCGGCGACCGGGGCTTGGTTGCTGGTCAGCGGCGTGACGGTATAGCTCATGTCGCTCTCTTTGAGGGAGATGCGATAGGTGCCGGCACCGCTGACATAGATGTCCTTGGTGCTGCCCTTGTCGGCAATGCCGTCCCCTTCGTTGTCGCCGTAGTTTTCGGTCCAGTTGCCGAACACGTCGAACTTGAAGCGCTGGGCACCGGTGGCATCGCCGGCGCCGGTCAAGGTCACGGTGGCGGACCAGACGCGGTTGGCATCGACCGTCATGGCGGTGTTGCCCCAGGCGTTGTAAGTACCGCGGATGTTCATGCTGCTGAACTTGTTGCCCACGATGACACTGCTGCATGGGGTGGCCTTGGTGCAGCCCGCCACGATGGCGACGGCCTTCATGCCGGGCACATTGAGGCTGGCCTTGCCGCTGCCATCGACCGTGATGTAGCTGCCGCTGCAATAGCTGTCACCGCCAAGGATGTTGCAGTACTCGCCAGCCGGCAGGCCGGTCGGGACGGTGGCCACCAGGCTGCCGCTCTCGTTGTTGATGGCGACAAAGCCCTTGTCACCGCGACCGAAGGCGATCTGGTTGTTGCCGTTATCCCACCAGTTGCTGACCGGTTGGCCGTCGGTCTTGTTGTGGAACATGGCCATGTTCATGATGGTCGGGCGACGCTGTTCGCAGTTCCACTGGGCGTCGGTACAGGGGGTGCTGGAAGGCGCGCCCTTGTCGGTTTCGTACTTGCCCATGTCGGCGAAGCGGTAGCCCGACATCACCTGTTTCCAGCCATAGGGCCAGGCCATCATGAAGGTGTTGGCCAGTTCATAGCGGGCACCGTTCATGAAGGTGAGCATGCCGCCACCGCCGTGGCCGCGTTCGCGATCGTGGTTGACCACGAAGACGAAGGCGCTGTTTGAGGGGAGCAGGCCCCAGCTCTCGCCCAGGGTCTTGAGGTTCTTGATCTGGCCGTTGAAGTTGGCGGCCAGATCGGTGCCGTATTTGAAGTCGGTGACCCTATCGATGTAGGTGTAGCGGTTGGGTTGGATATCGGGTGACTCGCCGCCGGCGCCGATCACTTCCAGATAGGCTTTGGGTGTGCCGGCCTTGTCGAGGATGGCCTTCACATCGGCAGGGGCCATGTGTTTGGCGGCATCGATACGAAAGCCCGCCACGCCCCAACCGAGCAGGGTCTTCATGTAGGTGGCGATCTGATCCTGCACGTAGGAGGAGCCGGTGTTGAGATCCGGCATGCCATAGAGGGCGCCGTTCCAGACGTTGCTGCTGTCGCTGTAGGTGGTGATGTCACCGCTGTGGTGGAAGTCGTTGTAACCGAACTGGGGATACTGATACTGCCCCGAGTTGTAGCTGCTACCGCCGGTACCGGTACCGGTACCAGAGGCGAGCTGGTTAAAGACGGCATCGGCATAGACCTTGACCCCGGCTGCGTTACAGCGGGCGATCATGCTCTTGAGTTCGGCCTCACTGCCGCCGAAGCTGTTGAAATTCTTGAAGCTGACCGGTTGGTAGACGGTCCACCAGTACTCGCTCCCCTGCTTGTGTTCGGCCGGCGGCGTGATCTGTACTCCCCCGAATCCCTTGGGGCCGAGTACCTTCTCGCACTCGTTGGCGATGTCGTTGAACTTCCATTGGAACAGGTGGACCATGACGCCTTCGGCGGCGGCACTGTGGCTAAATGAGCCCAGCACGGCGGCCAGCACGGCGGTTCGAAACAGTGTGCTTTGCATGACGATTTTCCCTTCGACTTTGCTGTTATTGATTTATCACTGCATGAATATCGAACGAACTACGAACAACTCTCGTTCGGCTCAGTAGCATCAATGAAATTGACGAGGTTGAAAATTGAGCAGCTGGAATTAGTTGAGATCTGTGAATGAAAATGCTTTCAATCGGCTCTTTCTTGTGGGGGTATAGGAAAGTGCTGAATATTGCGTTTTGTCGCTATTACCCGTTGGGCATCTGATGAAAAGCATTCAGGCCGCATAAAAAAGGCCTCCTGCCCAGAGAGGGAGGAGGCCATGTTATGGCGCTAGACTTGGGGTGTGGCCACCCCGATAGGCGTTACTGGGCGCTCAGGGTATAGGCCAGGGTCTGGTCGTTGAAGCGAACCAGATAGGAGCCGGTCACCGAGGTGGCGATGTCGGCGCCGGTGCGCTCGGCCACGCCATCCTTGTTGGTGTCACCGTAGTTCTCGGTCCAGTCGCCCTTGACGTCGAACTTGAAGCGCTGACCGCCGTTACCATCACCGGCACCGGTGAAGTTAACGGTGGCTTGCCACAGGTGATCGCCGACCAGAGTCATGGGGGTGGTGCCCCAGTTGTTGGTGGTGCCACGCAGGTTCAGGCTGGCAAAGTTCTTGGCGTAGCTGGCGCTGACCGGGCTCAGGCTGTACTGCATGGTCTGGTCGTTGAAGCGTACGCGGTACTGACCGGACACGTTGGTGAAGATGTCATCACCGGTCTGATCGGCGATGCCGTCCTTGTCGTTGTCACCGTAGTTGTGGCTCCAGTCGCCCTTGACGTCGAACTTGAAGCGCTGGTTCGCCTGACCGTTGAAGGTCACGACTGCTTCCCACAGGTTGTCACCCACCAGGGTCATGGCCTGATTGCCCCAGCTGTTGGGGGTGCCGCGGAAGTGCATGGTCTGGAAGACGCTGCTGTACTCGCCGTTGTCATCGGTGACGGTCACGGTAGCGCTGGCCTTGTCGGTCAGCCCTTCTGCGTCGGCGACGGTGACGGTGACGGTGACAGTTCCGATGCTATCGAACTGGACGGTTTCGGTCTTGCCGCTGCCGCCGGTGGACCAGCTGTAGCTTTCAATGCCTGAATCGTCGCTGGAGGCCGAGGCGTCAAACACCACACTTTCACCTACCTTGACGCTGATATCCTTGGGCGAGATGGCCGCAACCGGGGCCTGGTTTTCATCCAGCGCCGTGATGCTGTAGCTCATGTCGCTCTCCTTGAGGGAGACGCGATACTTGCCGGTGCCGTTGAAGAAGATGTCCTTCTGACTGTTCTTGTCAGCGATGTTATCCCCTTCGTTGTCGCCGTAGTTCTCAGTCCAGTTGCCAAACACGTCGAACTTGAAGCGTTGGGCCCCGGTGGTATCACCGGCACCGCTGAAGGTGACGATGGCAGACCAGACGCGATCCTCACTCACGGTCATCGGCGTGTTGCCCCAAGCGTTGTGAGTACCGCGCAGGTTCATGCTGGAGAACTTGTCGCTTCCAATGATGGGGCCATCACCGCTGCAAGGTGCATTCTTGGTGCAACCGGCCACGATGGCGGCGGCCTTCATGCCCGGCACGTTCAGGGTGGCCTTACCGCTGCCGTCGACCGTGATATAGGAGCCGCTGCAGTAGTCATTGCCGTTCAGGATGTTGCAGTACTCGCCAGCCGGCAGGCCGGTCTGTACCGTGGCACTCAACTCGCGGTTTTCGTTGTTGATGGCGACAAAGCCCTTATCACCGCGGCCGAAGGCGATCTGGTTGTTGCCGTTATCCCACCAGTTGCTGACTGGCTGACCGTCGGTCTTGTTGTGGAACATGGCCATGTTCATGATGGTCGGGCGGCGCTGTTCGCAGTTCCACTGGTTGTCGGTACAGGGGGTGCTACGAGGACCGCTCTTATCGGTTTCGTACTCTGACATGTTCTCGATACGGTAACCCGACATCACCTGCTTCCAGCCATAGGGCCAAGCCATCATAAAGGTGTTAGCCAGGTTATAGCGGTCGCCGTGTTGCCATGCGGTGAGCATGCCGCCGCCGCCGTGGCCGCGTTCGCGGTCGTGGTTGACAACGAAAATAAAGGCCTTGTTGGAGGGGAGCAGGCCCCAGCCCTCGCCCAGCGTCTTGAGGTTTTTGATCTGGCCCTGGAAGTTGGCAGCCAGATCGGTGCCGTATTTGAAGTCAGTAACGGTATCGATATAGGTGTAGCGGTTGGGCTGGATATCGGCCGATTCACTGCTAGCTCCGATCACCTCCAGATAGGCCTTGGGATTGCCAGCCTTGTCGAGGATCGCCTTGATATCGGCGGGCGGCATGTGCTTGGCCGCATCGATACGGAAGCCTGCGACGCCCCAGCCGACCAGGGTCTTCATGTAGGTGGCGATCTGCTCCTGCACGTAAGAGGACTCGGTCTTCATGTCCGGCATGCCGTAAAGGGCACCATTCCAGACGTTGAAGCTGTCACTGTAACCCTTGATGTCGCCGTTGTGGTGGAAATCATTCGGGCCGAACTGGGGATACTGTTTATTGCCTGCGTGGTAGTAGCTGCCCCCGGTCCCGTTACCAAAATCGGCCGCCAGCTGGTTGAATACTGCATCGGCGTAAACTTTGACCCCTGCAGCGTTACAGCGGTTGATCATGCTCTTGAGCTCGGCCTCACTACCGCCGAAGCTGTTGAAATTTTTGAAGTTGATGGGTTGGTAGACCGACCACCAGACGTCACTGCGGTTCTTGTGCTCGGCAGGAGGGGTGATCTGCACTCCTCCAAACCCCTTGGGGCCGAGCACTTTCTCGCACTCGTTGGCGACGTCGTTGAACTTCCATTGGAACAGGTGAACCATGACACCTTCGGCCACTGCGTTGTAGCTGAATGAGCCCAGCGCGGCAGCCAGAATGGCGGTTCGAAACAGTGTGGTATGCATGACGATTTTCCCTTCGACTCTGCTGTTGTTTGTTGGTGTATCACTGCCAAAATTTCGAACGGACTACGAACAACCCTCGTTCGGCTCAGCACCTTAATAAAAATCGTTTGCTAAGAAAATCAGATCGCGGTTATTTGTTGTGAAATGTGAATGAAAATGCTTTCAACGTCGGCGATCATGCGGGATCTCTGTCGAGTGACGAAGAGTTTTCAGACGAGCGTTGTCGGTGTGGGATGATGCACGCTTCGTGGAGACGATCCGTCGACAGGAGGTGACGCAGAGGGTGACAAAGTGCCACCGGTTTGGGTGAGGCGGCTTGGGGGGAATCGCCGTGGCGCCTAATATAAGCGGCCAATGAATCAGTGAGGTGCGGATATGCGGATGGACGATCGGCGCGAGAGCGCCAATGTGGAAGATCGCCGTGGACAGGGGGGCGGCCGCTCTGCGTTACCGCTGCGTGGCAAGGGCGGAATTGGGGTGCTGATCCTGGTGCTGGTGGCCGGTTATTACGGTATCGATCTGACGCCTCTGCTGGGCGGCGGGGCTCCGGGTCAGGTGCAGCAGCAGGCGATCTCGCCACAAGATGATGAGCTGGCGCGCTTTACCTCCAAGATCCTGGCTTCGACAGAAGACTCCTGGGAGAGCCTGTTTCGTCAGGCGGGCAAACAGTACCAAGCCCCCAAACTGGTGCTCTATCGTGGCGCGACCCGCACCGGCTGTGGCCAGGGGCAGGCGGTGATGGGGCCGTTCTACTGCCCGGCCGATCGCTCCGTCTACATCGATCTTTCGTTTTATCAGGAGATGCGCGACAAGCTGGGGGCGGGCGGTGACTTTGCCCAAGGTTATGTGGTGGCACACGAGGTGGGCCACCATGTGCAGACCCTGCTCGGTATCGAACGTCAGGTACGTGAGCAGCAGCGCGGCCTGAGCCAGACGGCCCAGAACAAACTCTCGGTCAAGATGGAGCTGCAAGCCGACTGCTTTGCCGGGGTGTGGGGCCACTATATGGAGCGTGAGCAGGTTCTTGAGGGCGGAGATCTGCAAGATGCCCTCAACGCCGCCGAGGCGATCGGCGACGATCGCTTGCAGCAGCAGGCGCATGGGCGGGTGGTGCCGGACAGCTTCACCCACGGCAGCTCGGCCCAGCGCTATGAGTGGTTCAAGCGTGGCTTTGACAGTGGCAAGCCCGAGGTGTGCAACACCTTTGCCAGCAAGGGAGCGTGAGGCCTCTTGTCACCGACCTGAAAACGGAGTCTGCGGACTCCGTTTTTTGTGGGATTCACACGGATGACCCCGGCAGGAGGGGCATTGTCTCCGGGTGGCGCATGGTGCCTCGCCCTGCCTCAAAAAAATTTGAGCCTATTGTGTGGGCATCGGATTGAGTCGCGTCAACGCCATGGTTACCATGGCGTGTATCAGCACCCATGGCTTCAACTTTTGTTGAGCCAAGGCCCTGTGGCCCCACAGAGTGCCGGGGCGCGGCGCCCCCATTACACGCAGAACACGAGAGCCCCATGATGCAACAATGGTCCGATTTCATCGCGCTGCTCCGGCGCGAGGTAGTGCCCGCCCTCGGTTGTACCGAGCCCATGTCGGTCGCCTTGGCGGCGGCCAACTGCCGTCAGTTGCTGGGGGAAGAGCCGCAGCGGATGAGCGTCTGGGTCAGCGGCAACCTGTTTAAGAACGGCATGGGGGTCGGCGTGCCCGGCACCGGCATGATCGGCTTGTCGGTCGCGGCGGCCGTCGGCGCCGTAGGGGGCAACCCGCAAGGGGGGCTGGAGGTGCTCAAGTCCCTCACGCCGGAGCAAATTGCCCACGCCAAGACCCTGCTGCCGTCGATCTCGATCGATGTGAAGGCGGTGCCGGATGTGCTCTACGCCGAGGTGCTGGCCGAGGCTCATGGCCACACGGCGCGGGTCATTATCTGCACCGATCACACCCGCATCACTTTGATGGAAAGAGATGGGGAGGTGCTGCTGCAACAAGACAGTGCCCCCGGCGTGCAGGTGCAGCCGGCTCAATCTCATCAACCGGCCATGACCCTGCGCCAGATTGTCGAGTTTGCCCTAGCGGTGCCGCACGCCGAGATCGCCTTCATCCTGGAGGCGGCCCGTCTCAACCAGGCCCTTGCCGACGAGGGGTTGCAGGGTTATGGCCTGCGTATCGGCCAGATCTTGACGGAGCAGGTCGAGCGCAAGCTGCTCTCCGATGACCTGATGACGCTCGCCATGCGCCTCGCCTCGGCCGCCTCGGATGCCCGCATGGATGGCGCCATGCTGCCGGCCATGTCCAACTCCGGCTCAGGCAACCAGGGAATTGCCGCCACCATGCCGGTGGTGGCCGCCGCCCGCTTTCTCAAGGCCGATGACGAGCAGCTCACCCGCGCCCTGGTGATGAGCCACCTCATCGCCATCTACATCAAAACCTACCAGAACAAGCTCTCGGCCCTGTGCGCAGCCAGTACCGCCGCCATGGGGGCCGGCGCCGCCATCACCTGGCTGCTCGGCGGTCAGTACGAGCAGATCAGTCACTGCATCAACAACATGATCGGCGACGTTTCCGGTATCATCTGCGACGGTGCCGGCAGCGCCTGCTCGATGAAGGTCTCCACCTCCACCTCGGCGGCGGTGAAATCCTCCCTGCTTGCCATCAACAACCTGCGGGTAACCCAGAGCGAGGGGATAGTGGAAGAGGATGTGGACAAGACCATTGCCAACCTGGGGCGGCTCTCCCGGGAGGGGATGCTCGACACCGACATCGAAATCATCAACATCATGCGGACCAAGCAGAAAGGCCACACCTCATGATGGCGGGCGGCCAGTCCGCCCCGCGCTTTCAGGCGGATCTCCGCCGATGACAACCACCGACGCCCGTTGCCACGGGCGTCTCTCATTACGGGCACAACCCGTTTCTTAGGGGACAAACCATGACTCTCAGCGTCATAGGAAATCTGGCCATCCTGGTCATGTTGCTGCTTTTTCTCTACCGTTTGCAGCAAAAACACGTGAGCTTCACCCGCCGGGTCTTCTCCGGTCTCGGTCTTGGCGTCCTGCTCGGGGCCGGCCTGCATCTGCTCTATGGCAGCGGCTCGCCGATCATTGCCCACACGGTCGACTACCTCGACATCGTCGGTAACGGCTATGTGCAGTTGCTGCAGATGATCGTCATCCCGCTCATCATGGTCTCCATCATCGGCGCCATCCTCAAGCTCAGCGGTGGCAGCTCGCTCGGCAAGATCAGCGCCATGACCATAGGGGTGCTCATCTTCACCACCATGCTTGCCGCCGGGGCCGGTATCTTGATGTCCAACCTGTTCGGTCTCACTGCCGAGGGGCTCACCGCTGGCGCCGCGGAAACCGCGCGAGGGGCGGCGCTGCAACACTCCCTCGGCAGCGTGGAGGGGCTCTCGTTTGCCAAGCTGGTGCAGGAGTTCATCCCGGCCAACCCCTTCCTCGACATGACCGGTGCGCGCAAGACCTCCACCATCGCCGTGGTGATCTTCTCCATCTTCATCGGCCTCTCGGCTACCGGCATCGCCCGCAAGAAACCGGAGATCTTCGCCCGCTTTGACAGCTTCATGGAGGTGGCCCACGCCATCGTGATGCGCATGGTGACTCTGGTGCTGCGCCTCACTCCGTATGGCGTGCTGGCCCTGATGGCCAAGGTGGTCTGTGGCGCCAACTATGCCGATATCCTCAACCTACTCAACTTCGTGCTCGCCTCCTATGGCGCCATCGCCATCATGTTTGCGGTGCACCTGCTGCTGGTCTCTCTGGTCGGTCTCAATCCGCTGCGTTTTTTCAAGAAGATCCTGCCGCTGCTGGCGTTTGCCTTTACTGCGCGCACCAGCGCCGGCTCCATCCCGATGAACGTACAGACCCAGACCAAGGCGCTGGGCGTGCCGGAGGGGATCGCCAACTTTGCCGCCTCGTTCGGGGCCACCATCGGCCAGAACGGCTGCGCCGGCATCTACCCGGCCATGCTGGCGGTGATGATTGCCCCCACCGTGGGCATCAACCCGCTCGATCCCGGCTTCATCATGACCCTGATCGCCATCATCACCGTCAGCTCCTTCGGGGTCGCCGGGGTCGGCGGTGGCGCCACCTTCGCCGCCCTCATCGTGCTCTCCTCACTCGACTTCCCGGTGGCTCTGGCGGGCCTGCTCATCTCCATCGAGCCGCTCATCGACATGGGGCGCACCGCCCTCAATGTCTCTGGCTCGGTGACCGCAGGCACCATCACCAGCCGCCTGCTCGGTCAGACCGACATGGCCCTGTTCAACCGCGATGAAGCGCCGGTGCTGGACGGGGAAGAGTCAGCCGTTTAACCCGATGTCGCGGGGCGTTCGCGCCCCGCCCTTACAGGAGTCAACCATGCGTATCCTGATCATTGGCGGCGAAGCTGCCGGCATGAGCGCGGCGGCCAAGGCGCGCCGCCTCATCAAAGAGGCTGAGATCGTCGTCTACGAGGCCTCCGAGGTCATTTCGTTCGGGGCCTGTGGCCTGCCCTATTTCGTCGGTGACGACTTTCAGAACCCCGAGTTCATGGCCGAGTTCAGTGTCGAGCAGTTTGCGGCGCGCGGTATCGAGGTCAAGACTGGCCACCGGGTCTGCGCTCTGGACCCGGTCCGCCAGACCCTCACCGTCGAGCATGATGGCGACACCTTCGAGGATCGCTACGATCGCCTGATGATCGCCACCGGCGCCCGCGAGGTGATGCCGCCCATCCCCGGTATTACCCTGCCCGGCGTGTTCGGCCTGCGTCGCATGGCCGACGGGATGGCCCTCAAGGCCGCCGCCGAGGATAAGGCGCGACCGCGTGCCGTGGTCATCGGCTCGGGCTTTATCGGGCTGGAGGTGGTCGAGGCGCTGGTGCATCAAGGCAAGCAGGTGCGGCTCATCGAGCTGGCCGAGCGGGTCATCCCCGAGGCGTTTGATGCCGAGATCACCACCCACATCGAGCAAGAGCTGCGCGAGCAGGGGGTTGAGCTGCACCTGGGTGAGCGGGTCGAGGCCCTGCTCGGAGAGGAGGGGGTCACGGCCGTGCGCACCGATAAAGGGGAGTACGAGGCCGATATCGTCGTGGTCTGCACCGGGGTTCGCCCCAACACCGCCTTTCTCGAAGGCACCGGCATCGCCCGCCTCGGTAACGGGGCCATCGAGGTGGACAGACAAGGGCGCAGCTCGCTGCCGAATGTCTGGGCCGCCGGCGACTGCGCCAGTGTCTGGCACAGCGTGAAACAGCAGCAGGCCTATGTGCCGCTGGCCACCATCGCCAACAAGCTCGGCCGCCTGGTGGGCGAGAACCTGGCCGGCGGCAGTGCGGAATTCCCGGGCACGCTCGGCTCAGCCGCCCTCAAGGTGCTGGGGCTGGAGGCGGGGCGCACCGGTCTCTCCGAGCGCGAGGCGCAGCAGCTCGGCCTTGACTATCGCAGCGTAGTCATCAAGGACAAGTGCCACACCAACTACTGCCCGGGGCAGTCTGATCTCTACGTCAAGTTGGTGTACGAGGCGGGCAGTCAGCGTCTGCTGGGGGGGCAGATCCTCGGTCGCAAGGGGGCGGTACACCGCATCGATGCCCTGGCGGTCGCCATCACCATGGGGGTGACCACGGCGCAGTTAGGGGTGCTCGATTTTGCCTATGCGCCGCCCTTCTCACGTACCTGGGATGCGCTCAACGTGGCGGGCAACGTGGCCAAATAACGGCAAACACCCATAAAAAAACCGGAGCCTGTGGCTCCGGTTTTTCATTGCCCGGGTTTAACCGCGCGCCAGACTGTTGTCCGGGTAGTTCTTGGCCAGCACGGCACGGGCGTTTTGGGCCAGGCCGGGCATTTTCAGCGCTTCATAAGATTCAACCATGATCTCGAGGGCGCGTTCGGCCTGCGGGGTGTCGGGGAAATCCTGCACCAGCTGCTTGGCGCGGTTGGCCGCCGCCACCAGTGCATCACGCTTGACGTAGTACTCGGCCACGCTGAGATCGTACTTGGCCAGCCGGTTCTTCAGGCCGATCATGCGGGCACGGGCATCCGGGGCATATTGGCTGTTGGGGTAGTTTTGCAGCAACAGCTTGAAGTCCTGGAAAGCCTGATGGGCGTAACCGGGGTCCTTGTCATCCCGATCGATGCCGAGCAGATCCTGGAAGAAGTTGTAGTCGGCCGCCATGTTGGTGAGACCACGCATGTAATAGACGTAGTCGATGTTCTTGTGCGCCGGATTCAGGCGGATGAAACGGTCGATGTTGGCGATCGCCTGGGCGTTGTCATCCTGCTTGTAGTAGGCATAGATGAGATCCAGCTGCACCTGGGTGGAGTAGGCGCCGAACGGATAGCGTGAGTCGAGCGCTTCGAGCAGCTCGACCGCACCTGCGTAGTTGCCGGTGTCCAGTTTGACGCGCGCTTTCTGATAGAGGGTCTCCGGCGGCTCGTCCGGTACTTTGGGCTTGGAGCTGGAGCAACCCGTGGCCATGACGACGGCCAGGGCCAGTGATAACAGCAGGCTAGACTTCTTTACCATCAACAACATCCGGTCCATTTCCACGAAATGGGCAAAGTATCCGTTATGCTTGGCTAAAAGAAAAGCTAGAATATCCCGTTCTTCGAATAGATAACTGCTCCAGAGACGTTAGATGAGCCAGCAAATTGAACTGACCGGTGAATTCCAGGATCACCAATATGGACAGCGCCTTGACCAGGCGTTGGCCGAACTCTTTCCGGACTACTCCCGGACCCGCATCAAAGAGTGGATCTTACAGGACAGAGTGACCCTGGATGGTCAGGTGGCCAACACTCCGCGCGAGAAAATCCTGGCCGGGCAGAGCGTGTACATTCGCGCCGAGCTGGAAGAGGATACCCGCTTCGATGCCCAGAATATCGAACTCAACGTCGTGTTTGAGGACGAGCACATCCTGGTGATCGACAAGCCCGCCGGTCTGGTGGTCCATCCGGGGGCCGGCACCCCGGACGGCACTGTGCTCAACGCCCTGCTGCACCGCTACCCCGGTATCGGCGAAGTACCGCGTGCCGGCATCGTGCACCGTCTCGACAAGGACACCACCGGCCTCATGGTGATCGCCAAGACAGTCCCGGCCCAGACCCATCTGGTGGAAGACTTGCAGGCCCGACAGATCACCCGTGAGTATGAGGCGATCGCCATCGGTCACATGACCGCCGGCGGCACCGTCGATGCCCCCATCGGCCGCCACCCGACCCAGCGTACCCACATGGCGGTGGTGCCGAACGGTCGCCCCTCGGTCACCCACTACCGGGTGCACGAGAAGTTCCGTGGTCACACCCGCCTGCGTCTGCGCCTGGAAACCGGCCGTACCCACCAGATCCGGGTACACATGGCTCACATCAAACACCCGCTGGTGGGCGATCCTGTCTATGGCGGCCGCCTGCGCCCGCTGCGCAACGCCACGCCCGAGCTGACCGAGGCCCTGCGCGGTTTCCGCCGTCAGGCTCTGCACGCCACCATGCTGCAACTGGCTCATCCCATTACCGGTGAGATGATGCAGTGGCACTCTCCCACCCCACAGGACATGGTGGCGCTGATGGAGGTGCTGCGAGCCGATACCGAGGCCAACCCCAACGATCTGGTCTGGATGTAAGCGCTGATAGCAACGAGGGGGCGAGCCCCCCTCTGCGCTATCTGTGTCCCCTGTGGTGTTAGCTGGCCTCGTCCTGAGGTCGGCCATCTTCCTTAGATAGCCCTCTTCCCTTCTTGCGCGTCTATCACCTCTTTCTACCATCCCTCTCACACCTCCCTGCGCCTGCCGGTCTCTTCATCTTGCTCGGGGATGATTTCCCGCCATGGCGGCGATGCGCCATGGGCAGGGTTTGTGATCGCCGATGACCAGCACCCAGATGTCAGCGGGGGCCGGTCGGCAGGAGTGATGGAAGAGGGGGGGGGGAAGCATGAGGCGCCAGCG